>DATFFM010000056.1:0-21768 GCA_035250005.1 Vicinamibacterales bacterium
CGGGCGCGGATCACCGGCGAGTATCGGGCCGTCCGGGCATGGCCGTGGGCGGCCGCGGCGGCGGCGCTCCTGGTGCTGACGCTGACGCTGCGCGCAGGGGCCGGCGCGCAGCTGGGCAGCGCTTACGCACCGCCGGTGGACGCGAACGGGGCCGCGGTCGAGGAGCTCACCAGTCTGCTTGGCGGAACCGCGGAAGCCCGCGCAATCGCCGAAGCCGCTTCATTGCAGGAGCGCCTCAGGGAGGCGCGAGCCGCGTTGCCGTCGACGGTGGAAAGCCGATGATCAGAAACCCGGAGGCTCGGCGCGTGCGTCCGGCTTTCCGGCGCGCTGCTGTCGTAACCGTCATAGTGCTCCTGCCGATTGCCGCCCACGCGCTGTGGGATTACGTCGAGATCCGTCGCCTGATGCGGGAGATCGACGCCATTCGTGCGGCAGGTGAACCGATTTCGGAGGGACAGGCCGGTCGCGGGTACCGCAAGCTCTCGGACGATGAAGAACTGGCGGCCCGCCATTTTATGGCTGCCGCCGTGCTCGCGCGTCCGGCTCTCGGGGGGGATTGGGAGGGTCTGGCGCCGTTGCGTGAGCACATGGCGGGTCGGACGCCACCTAACTTCGATGCGGCCGCGCTCCGCGAGCAGTTGAGTGTCAGGATCTCGAGAGGCGCAACCCCCCTCGAGCTCTCGGATCGTGCGACACAGCTTCCGTTCAACGGGTTTCCCGCGGGGACGAGCTACAACTACCAGGCCTCGGAGCTGATGGCGCTGCTCCGCCTGCAGTCGATCCGAACCGCGTATCTGAGCCTGTCGGGGCGGGGCGACGAGGCGGTTCAATCAGCCGTTGCATCGATCAGATCGCGGCCGATCCTGACTGACCCACTCCCCTGGGTCCGTCCGAACGACGATGTGGCCGCCATATTGAGTTTCTCCGCACCGTCCCCCGCCGGGTTGCGTCGGCTGTTCGATGAGCTGCAGGCGCAGGATCGGCCGGATGCCCTCGAGAAGGCGGTCCAGGGCGATCGCGCATCCTTCATCGATGCCGTGCTTGGACAGTTTTACGGCGGAGACGCGCATACCGTGCAGGCCTATGGCGCACGATCGCGCGGCGCCGTCCAGACGTTGTGGCGGCCCTGGTTCACACGCCGCTTCGTCGAGACGCTTCGAGGCTGGAACGAGCTCGTGGAAGCCTCGCGCAACCCGTGGCCCCGGAAGGGGACGGACATGGCTGCGATCTATGGTAGGTTCTCCAGCCCGCGCCGCCCGACCGTGCCCTTTTCAGCCGGCGAGGTCCGCTGGTGGCTCCCGGCGCGATCCAGCTTTTTCTTCACCCTGATGGTGCCGCGCACGTTCGACAGCCTGGCGCTGGACCGTGCCTCGCTGACGGCGATTGCCGTTGCGCTCTATCGAATCGAACACGGGGGGCAGTTGCCGGCGACGCTTCAGGCTCTTCACGGCACGTACTTCACGGCGCTGCCGGTGGATCCTGCGTCCGGGCAGCCGCTGCGCTACAAGACCGACGCGAGCTCCTTCACCATCTACAGCCTCGGTGCCGACGGCAAGGACGATGGCGGCGATCTCACTTCCCAGCTCAGGGAAGTGGAGGAGCGTGGATGGGGCCGCCGCCTGCTGCGCGGCAAGGACGTGGGTATTCGTGTGTTGCTGGATCCGCCGGCAACCAAATAGTACACACGCCACAGATGAGGCCACGACGGCCAGGGACGTTGTTTCAGCTCGCGGGTTCTATCCAAGCGGCGGCTTCGGCTCCCTGACAAGAATTCTTGGTGCTCGCCTTGGTGCTCTTAGTGTCCTTCGTGACCGCCGTGCCAAAGCCGTGACGTCAGGCGAGGCAGCCAGATGGACGGGTGGACGGCGTCGGTCGCGACGGCCACCAAGGGCACAACGCCCACAAAGGGAGGCCACGACGGCCAGGGACGTTGTTTCAGCTTGCGGGTTCTATCCAAGCGGCGGCTTCGGCTCCCTGACAAGAATTCTTGGTGCTCTCCTTGGTGCTCTTAGTGTCCTTCGTGACCGCCGTGCCAAAGCCGTGACGCCGGGTTCCCATACGTCAGCAATCCAGACGGGCGTCATCTATACTGCTCAACCAATCCGGTGAGGCCCTTCGACTCCAGTTTGACGTTTGGAGTTTGGAGTCTGGCGTTTGGACCTTGACGTTTGCTGATCACCCACGACATCCCGAGCATCTATCTCGGCGCGACGCGGCGCATCACGGTGTGGCTGCCGCCGGGCTTCAAACGCCGGCTGCGCACGTATCGGTATTCCGTGCTGTACCTGAACGACGGCCAGAACCTGTTCGACCCTTCGCGTGCGTTCGCGGGCGCGACCTGGCGGGTGGGGGAGACGGCGGCGGACCTGGTGCGCCGCCGGCGGATCCCGCCGATGCTGATCGTCGGCATCGACCATGGCTCGGAGCGGCGGGCGCGCGAATATCTGCCGGTCGACGACGAGCGGAACCCGATGGCCAACCGCCCGCTTGGCCGCGAGTACGCGGAGTTCGTCACCCGAGAGGTCATGCCGTTCATCAACCGGACCTACCCGGTGATGCGGAGCACGGCGGCGACGGGGTTCGGCGGATCGTCGTACGGCGCGGTGGCGGCGCTCTATACGGCGCTGGTCAAGCCCGGCCTGTTTGGACGGCTGCTCGTCGAAAGCCCGTCGCTGTACGTCGGCCGCAATCATCTACTGCGGCTCGCGCGTAAGGCGGGCCGCTGGCCGTCGCGGATCTACCTGGGCGTCGGGACGTCAGAGACCGGACGGGAAGACTGGAACAGCGAGACGTTGAGCAACGTGCTGAAGCTGGAGAAGATCCTCAGGCAGTCCGGTCTCGGCGAGCGCCGCCTGCGGGTTCGCGTCGCACCGGGCGCGTCGCATTCGGAGGCCGCGTGGGCCGCCAGGTTTCCGGAAGCGCTCGAGTTCCTGTTCGGCTGAACCGGGCTCTAGCCCTTGCGCTTCTTCATCCACCGGCGTCCGTGGATGCTCAGGTCCACGAGCTCCTCGGCGTCGAGGTCCTTGAACCCGGCCTCGCGGGCATCACGGATGAAATCCGGGCTCACGCCGTGGATCCGGAACTGCACCAGGCGGTCTGCGGCGAGAGCCCCGTAGCCCAGCTCCTTCAATTCGCGGATGAACGATGCGGTCACGCCGTGAATCCGCATGCGCACGAAGTCTTCGAGCGTGAGGTTCGTATAGCCAAGCCCGCGGATCTCTTTCACGAACGCGGCGCTCACGCCGTGGATGCGAAGACGCACGAGCTGTTCGACGGTGAGGTCCTTGTACCCGACGTCGCGGATCTGCCTGATGAACTCCGGGGTCACACCGTGAATCCGCATGCGCACCAGGTCGTCGACACTCAGCTTCTCGAAGCCCGCGCCCTTCACGTCCTGCACGAATCGCGGCGTTGCGCCGTGGATCCGGGTGCGAACGAGATCGTCGACGGATAACCGGTCGTACCCGCCCTGCCGGAATGCCTTGACGTAATCGGCGTCGACGCCGTGGATCCGCATCCGGACCAGCTCGTCGAGCGAGACATCCTTATAGCCTTCCGCCCTGATGCTCGCGATGAACGTCCGGCTCACGTCCTGCGTCGTCAGACGGAACAGGTCGTCGTCGTCGAGATCGGAGTAGCCCATCTGGCGCAGGCCGGCGACGTAGTCCTGGCTCGGAGTGAAGCGATAGGTGCCGCGGCCGCGGCCATCGGTGAAACGGCCGTCGAAGTCGATCGTTCCGGAGTCGCGCTTCAGCGTGAACCGCGCGCCGCCCGTGTAGGTGCGGTCTTTCGCGCCGAACCCTTCGAGCTCCGCCAGCCGGATCGAGATCCCCCATCGCCGGTCGTCGCGCTCGAGCTGGAACGAGACCCAGGGCTCGCCGTCGTTGCGCGTCCAGGTATCGGAGAGGCGAGCCGTCCACTCCCCGGTCCGGGCTGAGGTGGTCTGGGAAGAGGCCGCCGGGGTCAGGGAGAGTAGCGCGGCTGCAAGTACGAGAAGCTTCATGGGCCGTCCTTTCGGCAGACTTGGACGGCGATGACCGGCATAAGGTTGGAAATGGCGGGCCCGTCAGGTCCCCTGCAGAAACCTCCGTAACTCGGCGAACGCCTTTCCGCGATGGCTGACGGTCGCCTTCAGGTCGCGATCGAGCTCGGCTGTCGTTCGCCCCAGAGGCGGATAGTAGAAGATCGGGTCGTAGCCGAAACCCTTGTCGCCCCGAGGTTCATCCGCGATCTGCCCTTCGATGACCCCCTCCGATTCGAAGATGATGCGCCCGTAATCGGCGAGTGCGACCCGGCACACGAAACGCGCCGGGCTCCTGCGCGCGTTGCGCTCGTCGAGCAACTCATAGATCTTCCGGAACTTGACAGCGTAGTCCGTGCCTTCCCATCTTGCCGAGTGGATGCCGGGGAGGCCGTCGAGCGCGGCGATCTCGAGGCCGGAATCATCGGCGACGCTCGGCACACTGGTTGCGTGGTGGTAGTACAGCGCTTTCAGCCGCGCGTTGTCGGCGAAGGTGGTACCTGTTTCTTCGGGCTCGGCGATGTTCGGAAACGCCGACAGATCGACGACCGTCAGCGGGAGGCCGGCGAGGATCCCGTCGATCTCCCGCATCTTGCCGGCATTGGTCGTGGCCACGAGGATCCAGCGCTGCGGCGGTTGCGCGGTGGCACCGGCGGAGAGGGTCACCGCAGGTCGCCGACGATCGAACGCTGGAGCGCGACGAGCTCCTGAATACCGGTGTCGGCCAGGCCGAGCAGCGAGTCGAGCGCCGAGCGCTCGAAGGGGGGGCCTTCCGCCGTCCCCTGAACCTCGATGAATCGTCCGTCGCCGGTCTTCACGACGTTCATGTCCACGTCGGCCTTCGAATCTTCGTCGTACGCCAGGTCCAGCATCGGGGTGCCGTTGACGACGCCGACGCTGGTGGCGGCGACGAAATCGATCACGGGCAGCGCCTTGATCATCCCTTTCGCGCGCATGTGCTTCAGCGCCAGCACGAGCGCCACGAATCCGCCGGTGATGGCTGCCGTGCGCGTCCCGCCGTCGGCCTGGATCACGTCGCAGTCGACCCACACCGTCCGTTCGCCGAGCTCGGGCAGCCGCGTCACCGATCGCAGGGAGCGCCCGATCAGCCGCTGGATCTCCTGCGTGCGCCCGCCGACCTTGCCCGCGCTGGCTTCGCGCTGCGTGCGGGTGGAGGTCGCGCGCGGCAGCATTCCGTACTCCGCCGTCACCCAGCCTTTCCCGGTGTTGCGGAGGAACGGCGGCACGCGGTCCTCGACGCTCGCGGTGCAGATGACGCGGGTGTTGCCCGCTTCGATGAGCACCGATCCCTCGGCATGCATCGTGAACGACGAGATCATGCGGGTGGGGCGGAGCTGCGCGGGCAGCCGCCCGTCGATTCGATTGGTCATGATGGATTGACTGACTTGACCCACGCGAGGTTCTTCGAGAGCGGGTTGCGAAGATCCACGTGGCCCGCGAGCGTATCGACTTCCTTGCCGTCGATCAGGATCTGCACGCGGGAGATGGCCGGGAGGGTCACGGTGACCGAGTTGACGATCGCGTAAACGGTGAACAACTCGTCGAGTGCGCCGCCGGTATGGCGTGTGCCGACCTCGGCGGTCAGATCGACGAACAGGTCGCCGCGCTCGCTGAGATAAATGGCGCGGAGCTTTGTCTCCGGAGGAATGGCGGAGGCCAGGGGCGGTGCCGGCCGCGCGATCTGCGCCTCGACCACCTGCCGCGCCTGCTCGACCGCCGGCTCCGCGAATGGCACTTCACGCTGCACCGGCGCCAGCGCCATCCCGTCCTCCGAGATGAAGAAGAGCGTCGCGGTGATCCTGGGCTGCGCGCCGGCCACCGGAGCCGGGGCGCCCGCCGGAGCCGCCGGCGCGACCCCTCCGCGGAACCACCTTGGTACGGCCACGAACAGCAGCCACCAGAGGAAGATGGAGGTCGCAATGAAGCCGACGACCGACAGGATCGCACGGCGCGTCATTGCCGGTCACCCGGCGCGGAGGGCACCGGCGCGCCGCGGCTGTCGCGGAACTGGATGACGGCATCCACCATCGCCTGCACGATCTCGTTCTGGTAGGCATCCGAGGCCAGCTGCGTCTCCTGCGCCGGGTTCGTGATGAACCCCATCTCGACCAGCACGGCCGGCATGTTCGCGCCGACCAGGACCCTGAAGGGAGCCTGCATCAACGCGCGGGGGCTCATCGTCACCCGCCCGCGGAGCGCCGCTTCCACCGTGCGCGCAAACGCGCCCGAGCGTTCGATGTGGCGCGCCTGCGCCATCATCCACGGCACCACCTCGATGTCGCGCACGCCGCCGCCGAAGACGGGGAGCGCCGCGCGCGAAGCGCTCGCCGCCCGTCGCGCGTCGTCGCCGTAGTCCTCGAGGCTCAGGTAGAACACTTCGGCGCCGGTCACAGACGGACGAACCGAGGCGTTCGCGTGCAGGCTGATGAATAGATCCGCCTTGTTGTTGTTCGCTACGGCAGCGCGCTCGTCGAGACCGACGGCCGTGTCCCGGTCGCGCGTGAGGATGACGCGCACGCCGAGGCGGCCTTCGAGCGCGGCCTTCAGGCGCCGCGCCGTCTCCATCGTCACGGTTTTTTCGACGTTGCCGGACGGCCCGCGCGCGCCCGGCTCGGCGCCGCCGTGCCCCGGGTCGATCACAACCGTCCGCAACGTGCCGGCCGGGACGATGTCGAGCAGCGGCGGTGCGTCGGCGGGGGCAGGCGTGGGTGGGGGCGGGGCGGCGCCTTCGGTCGTTTTCGCGATTACCTCGATCACGATCCGCAGCCCGCCACGATCCCCCGGCAGGTCCGAGGCGCGGAAGGAGGCGAACCGCGGGCCGAGCTCGATCGCGATCGCCGCCGGCCCTTCCGGCCGCACCGCCGAAATGAGCTCCGGAGCCGACGAGGCCGGGAGTGATGCGTCGAGCGCATCGGCCTCGAAGCGCAGCAGCAGCCGGTTGGCCTCCTGCGTCACCGTGTGCGGCGTAGTCGGAGCGACGTCGAACGTCAGACGTGCGAGCGCGCCGAGCGGCTCGATCCGGCCGGCGACGCGCGGCATGCGGACGTCGCCGACGATGACCAGCCGCGAGGGTTTGCGCAGCTCCATCGGCGTGCCGGCAACCGGAGCCAGCGCGCGAGAGATGAAGTCCACCGGCACGAACCAGGCCGACCCTTCACGGGCCGGCGGTGCCGGGAGCGACACCAGGCGCCCCGCGACCGACGCGATCTCCTGGTTTGGCGAAAGCAGGATCGACTGTCCGCGAACCGTAATCGTGAGACCGCCGGCAATGGCGTCTTCCCTGACCGTGAGGGTAAACAGCCGGGCCAGATCCTCGACGGCAAACATCTCCTGCCCGTTGAACACGCGCGCCGGCAGCGGTCGCCGGCCGTCGCGCGAGACGACGGTATACGGCGCGGGCGTCTGGGGGGCCTGCGCGGCAGACGCTGCATGGAGGAGGGCGATGAGCAGCGCGACGGCAACGCCACGCGCAAGGCGGATCGACACGAGGTATCAATTCTAGTGCACCCGCCGCGCCGGCCCGGGCTGAAAGGCGGGAGTTGCCGATCAGCGTCCCGACGGCGGGATCGCGGGATTCATCTGAAATGCCGTTTTGAAAACGCGCCCCCGGAGCCCGACTTCAGATAGCGCTCGAAACGTGCCGCTGTGCTCTCTTCGGAGAACTCGATAGAGACGATTACTCTCCATGGCCGGCCGGACGCTGTGTGTGCACACTGGCCCGCGTTGTGAGCGAGCAGCCGTGCAGACAGGTTTGACGTCAGCCCCGTGTAGTACCGGGTTACGTCACGGTCACTCTGCAGGATGTATACGAAGCGCTTTGCCAATGTGCGGGGAACAGGTGCAAACAAGTCGCCGTTCGCGTAGGCCCAGACATGGCTGATCTGCGTAGGGGAGCTGGCGTAGCCCGCCCGTACTGACAACTGTGGTTGCGGCATCTCGAGGCGATCGGAGGGCAGCCCGGCCATCTTCGCGGCTGCGAACTGATGCTGAATGCCGCTACGGTGGGCAACCTTCGCCTGTCGTTGGCGTGAGCTCGCCATGTTGGTAAGCCCGACCTTCGCTGACGCGAAGGTTGGCTTGCCAACCGTAGCTCGCTCACGGATGCAGGCGAGCGAAGGTTGGAGGCGGCGGGATTCGCACCCGCGTCCGAAAATACATCCCCGCAGGAATCTACGATGCGTATCCGCCTCTGAAGTGTCGCTCCCGGCGTGGAGAGGCGGAAAAACCGCCGGGAACCCGCCCCGAAAAATCTCACCGCTGACGTCCGAGGTAGCCGTCAACAGCCAGCCTGCTTATATGACATCCGGTCCCCGACCCGCAGGCTGACCAGGGTGGACGCTCACAGGTTTTAAGCTGCGAGAGCGAGCTGCGTGTCCGCAGTTACTTGGTTTTCCATCTTTTGTCGAGGTGGATGGTCCTCGGCACGCATCCTGCGAAACCGTATCTCCGTCGAATCTAGGTCGCCCCCCTTGAGGAATGCTGGAGGCTGAACGCTGAAATGCTGAAGCAAGCCAGCCAGTCAGAAGGTCAGCCGACTGTCCATTGTACGGCTAGCGGGAGCGTCAGTCAAACCGCTGTCGGGCTTGGACTTGTGGCGTTTTTCACAGCTTGACTCTCCGGCGGCCCCCCCGGATAATCGCCCGGATGCCCGACGATTCTCTGCGCGAGCTCATCGAGTCGGTCCGGACGCGTTTTCAGGCCGAGCTGGACGCGCAGCTCGGCGCGCTCGCAGACCGGCATCAGTCGGCCCTCGCTGCGGCCCACGCCGAAGTCGAACAGCGCGTCGGAGCCGAGGTGACGAAGGTCCGGATCGATGCCGACCGCCACCTCGCCGAAGAAACCAACCGATTGCGCGTCGAAAGCGACCAGCGTGTGGCGGCCGAAGTGACGAAGGTTCGCCACGAGGCCGAGCGTCACCTCGCCGAGGAAGCCACGCGGTTGCGTGCCGAGGCGGATCAGCGGGCAGCCCGCGTCCATGTCGAGGCAGAGAAGCGGGTGGCGTCTGCGGTTGCGGTCGCCGCGCAGCTCCAGCCCGGAAGCCTGCTGCACGCGTTCCGCGAGATCGAGGTGGCGACAACGGCGTCCGACGTCCTGACGGCCATCGCCCGCGCCGGTGCCGCGCAATCGCCGCGGGCGGCGCTCTTCATTGCAAACGGGTCTCGACTGGACCGATGGACGGCCGAGGGCCTCGAAAGCGTCGAGGGGGAGACCACTGCCGACGAGGTCCTCGCGATCCTGAAAAAAGCGCTGGAGACCGGCACCGTGGTGAGAAACAATGGCGCCTCGGTCGCAGCCCCGCTCTTGCTGGATGGCACTGCTGTCGGCGTACTGTACGGGGACAAGGGGGACGGCGGCACCGAGCCATGGGCCGAAATCCTTGAGGCGGTGGCGCGTTACGGGGCCGCACACCTCGGATACCTGACGGCGCTCCGGACGGCGCAGGCGAGAGCGTGGATCGGCCGGCAGCATCCGTCGGGCAACGGTCAGGAGGATGCGCAGTCCGCCCGGCGATATGCGCGGCTGGTCGTCTCAGAAATCAAGTTGTACAACGAGGCAGCCGTCCGGGACGGCCGCTCGCATCGTGACCTGCTGCGGCGTCTCGCCCCGGAGGTCGAGCGCGCGCGCCGGCTCTATGAAGAGCGCGTGCCGTCCACGGTGCCGGACCGCGACCGGCACTTCCACCAGGAGCTGGTTGAAACCCTTGCCGGCGGCGACCCCTCGCTGCTCGGCTGAACCCAGAAAAGACCCCGTGAACGATTCAACTGCCCGCAGCGCTGCCATCGCGCTGACGCTCATCCTGCTGCCGTTCCCCTCGGTGGTCGCGGAATCACAAGGCAAGCTGACACCGACAGCGCATGCTGCGCTGCCCGACGACCCGACCGACCTCTGGCTGGTGCCGACCGCGTCGGATCGTGCCTCGCGGGGGTATGCGCAGTACGAGCCGCTCGCAGAAGCAGTCGAGCGATACGAAGGCGGCGAGTACGCGGCGGCCTTACAGCTCGCCTCGCGGCCGTCGCTGAGCAAGACCCCGCTTGCCGGCTACGCCGCGTATTACGCCGGGCTCGCCCAGTTGCGCCAGCTGCAGACCGACCAGGCCCGACGGACGTTCGAGCAGCTGCTCGGGCGAAAACCGTCGGGCTATCTTGCGATCGCGTCGGCGCTCGCGGCCGGCGAAGCGGCTGAGGCCGCGATGGATCACGCCGCGGCGATGTCGATCTACCAGCGGTTGGCCGCCGACAAGTCGGCGGTGAGCGACGAGGTGCTCGCGCGCCTCGGTCGCACGGCGCTGGCCGCGGGCGACCGGGCGACCGCGGCCAGCGCCTACGTGAGGCTGCACTACGAGTACCCGCTCACAACCGCCGGTGCCACGGCCGCAACCGAGATGGAGGCGCTCGCGGATCAGATCACGCGAAAAGGGTACGAGGCCGACATCGGGCGGGCGCAGATGCTGTTCGGGGCGCGCCGCTACGCCGAAGCGAAAGCGGCCTTCGCGGCCGTGCGCCCGCACGTCGCCGGGGACGACCGCGAGCTGGCCGATCTCCGCATTGCCGAATCCGATTTCTATTCGAGGAACTACGCGGCGGCGCGTGACGCGCTCCGGCCCTACCTCCAGAAGGCGTCGCGGCTGGCCGAAGCCCGGTTCTTCTATCTCAGCGCGATCCGCGATCTCGGCGACGACTCGCAGTACGTGGCGTTGACGCGCGCGCTCGTCGCCGAGTTCCCCGACAGTTCCTGGGCCGAGGAAGCACTCAACAACCTCGGCACTCATTACATCCTCGAGAACGAGGACGAAGCCGCGGCGACGACCTTTCGCGAGCTCTACGAGAAGTTCCCGAACGGGACGCGGGCGGAGCGCGCCGCTTGGAAGTACGGCTGGTGGTCCTACAAGACCGGCGATCACGCCGAGACGATCCGTGTCTTCGAGAGCGCCGCGACCACGTTTCCGCGATCGGACTATCGGCCGTCCTTCTTGTATTGGTCGGCCCGCGCCCATGCGAAAAACGGCTCGGCCGCCCAAGGCCTGGCGCGCATGCGCCTGGTACACACCGACTACGCGAATTCCTATTACGGCCGGCTGGCCGAAGGGCACCTGCGGCGCGTCGGCGTGCTGCCGAAAGGGGAGCGCGCCAGTCAAGCCGCCGAGCGGCCGGCCCCCTCGCCCCCGGCGCTCGCCAACGACGCCACCATCCGCCTGCTGCTCGCCGTGGGTCTCTACGACGATGCGATCGGCGAGTTGAGGCATGCGCAGCGGGCATCCGGCAATTCCCCCGTGATCGACGCCACCATCGCGTGGGCCTATCACCGGAAAGGGGAGCTGCGCCGCGGCATCAGCCTGATGCGGCGAGCCTATCCGCAGTTCCTGTCGGCCGGCGGCCAGCAGCTCCCGGCCGAGATCCTCCAGGTGATCTTTCCGCTGACCTACTGGACGTCCATTCAGCGCGAAGCCAAGGCCCGCGGCCTCGACCCGTACCTCGTCGCCGCTCTGATCGCGCAGGAGTCCACGTTCGACCCCGAAATCCGTTCCGCCGCCAACGCCTGGGGGCTGATGCAGATCGTGCCCGCGACCGGCCGCCGCATCGCCCGGCAGATCGGGATCCGCGGGTTTCGGACCTCGACGCTCACCAACCCGGAGGCCAACCTCAAGATCGGAACCTATTACTTCTCCCGGCTGGTGCAGCAGTTCGGTGGGACGTACTACGCGCTCGCAAGCTACAACGCCGGCGAGAACCGGGTCGTGCGCTGGCGGTCGGAGCGCCCGGGGATCGACGAGGACGAGTTCATCGACGACATCCCGTTCCCGGAAACGCAGAACTACGTGAAGCGGATCCTCGGCACCGCCGAAGACTACCGCCTGCTTTACGGCTCCGGCGGCGGCCGCCCACAACCCGTCGTGCGGTAGGACGGCTGCCGGCGGCCGGATCTCGTCCGGTAGAATGCTGGTCATTCTGCAGCCTCCCACCTCGTCTCCAGGCCCCGCGCTGATCGCTCTGATCGCCGCGGCGGTCACCGCCGGTGCCGCGTGGCTATCGCAGGGATCGCTGGCCTACACCGGCTTCGGGACGGAGCGGATCGCGCTCCTGCCCGTGTCGGTCGCCGCCATCGGCATCTGCCTGGCGGCCGGCGCATTGGTGTTCCGGGCGGTCCGCCGCGGCGCGAGCGCCGCGCCCGTCCTGCTGCTCGGGCTCGTCGGCGTGCCGTGGTTGCCGCTCAGACTGCCCCCCGCGCTGCTGCTGTGGAACGGACCTCTGTCGATCCTCGTCTGGCTCGCGTTCGCGGGTGCGATGGCTTCCGGATTCATCGTCGGGATCCGGGCTCCCCATCGCCCGCGGCTCGCAGCCGGCCTGCTCGCGTTCGTCATCGGCCTGGTCGCCTGGTGGCAGGTGTCGCCGCAGGTGCCTGGCGGCGACGAACCGCACTACCTGGTGATCGCGCAGAGCCTGTTGAAGGACGGCGATGTGAGGATCGAGAACAACCACCGCCAGCGGGACTACCGGAGCTACTTTGCCGGCGAGCTGCCGCCGGACTTCCGGGTCCGCGGGCGCGACCGGCAGATCTACTCGATCCATGCGCCGGGCGTGTCGGCGATCGTGGCCCCTGTGTTCGCGGTGGCGGGCTACCACGGCGCCGTCGTGCTGCTGCTCGTCATCACGGCGCTGGGGTCGGCGCTGGCGTGGCATCTGGCCTGGACGGTGACGCGACGCGAGGATGCGGCGTGGTTCGGCTGGGCGGCCGTCACGTTCTCCGCGAGCTGGATCTTTCACAGCTTCACGATCTACCCGGACGGCCCCGGGGCGGTGCTGCTGCTGACCGGCGCGTGGGCGCTGCGGCGTTCCGACCGTGAGACCGCGGAGCCGGACGACCGGGTCGCCCCATGGTTCTGGCATGGAGCGGCGCTGGCCCTGCTGCCGTGGATGCACACCCGATTCGCGGTGCTCGCCGCCGGCGTTGGCGCGCTGGTGCTCCTCCGGATGGCGCGCCTGCCGAATGCCGCCGCCAAGGCGTTTGCCTTTCTCGCGATACCGGCCATGAGTTTCATCGCCTGGCTCGCCTACTTCATCGCCATCTATGGCACGCCGGATCCGTCGGCGCCGTACGGCGGCGAAGAGGGGTCGCTGCGCTTCGTGCCGGACGGCCTGGCGGGGCTCCTGTTCGATCAGGGCTTCGGTCTCATGGCGTACGCACCCGTGCTGATCTTCGCGTTCATCGGTATCGGAGTCATGGCCGCGCGCCGCCCCTGGCGCCGCCATGCCCTGGAGCTGCTGTTCGTCCTGATCCCCTACCTCATCGTCGTGACGTACGTGGCGATGTGGTGGGGGGGACGGAGCGCGCCCGCGCGGTTCTTCGTCCCCGTGCTGCCGTGGATGGCGATCCCGGCGGCCGCGGCGTGGACGGCGATGACCCGGCGCACGACCCGCGTGACTGCGGCAGGGGCTCTCGTGTGTACGGCCTTCGCCTCCGCGGTGCTCGTGTGTGCGGCGGACGGCGCACTGGCCTTCAACCTGCGCGAGACCCGCGCGCTGTGGCTGGAATGGCTGAATGGAACCGTCGACCTGGGGCGCGTACTCCCGCTCTGGCGGCGCGAGAGCGAAGTGGCGCTCTTTCGCGGGATCGCAATCTGCGGCAGCGCGGTGGTGGCGGGCTGGCTCGTCCTGCGAGCTTTCGAAGGGCGGCCGTTGCTGCGGCGCCGTTCGCATTTCGTCATCGCGGCGGGATTCACCTATGCCGTGGCCGGTTCAGCGGCGGCGGCGATCCTGTGGGCCGCCGAGGGTGTTCCGGGTCACCTGACGATCCCCTCGCAGCTCGAGGCTTTGAGGACGCTATCGCAAGAACGGCAGGTATTGCCGCTGCGGCTCTCGCGATTCGGCCGCCTGCAGCGCGCGGATGTGGCGGCGGCCCTGCGGCTCGCTCCCGATCGCGCCACGGTGCCGGGCGGCGCCGGGCGCAACGACCGCCCGCTGTTTGTGTTGCCGGCGATCCCCGCCGGCGACTATCGCGTGCGGCCGATCGCGAGCGCCGGCGCCGACGGGTGGCTGATGATCGGGATCGGCCGCGACCAGTTTGCCATCCACACCGAGCCGCTGGACGCTGCCGGCGCCGGGCTCGTCGTCCGCTTTCCAGTGGACGTTCGGGCGCTGATCGTTCGAAGCGATGAGGACGCGCGCCGGCACGTGCGCGCCCTCGAAGTCCAGCCGCTTCGCCTCGTGCTCCCGGAGCACCGGCTGACGGAGGCCTACGCCCGCCATGCCGTCCGTTACGCAGGCACGACCACTTTCTTCCTCGATGAGGAGAGTTATCCCGAGCCTGAGGCCTTCTGGGTGGGTGGCGGGCGGTCGAGCGAGATCGTCATCCAGCCCGACGAGTCTCACCCGGCGCAGGTGGTGCTGGTGCGGAACGGTGCCGCCGCGAATACGCTGCGGATCGAGACGAAAGGCTGGCACGAGGAGATCAGGCTTGGCGCCGGCGAGGAGCGCCGGGTCCAGCTCCCGCTGGACCATCGGCGCGGCGCGACCCTGATCCGCCTCACCACCGCCGCGGGTTTCACGCCGTCGGAAGTGGACCCGAACAGCCGAGACAACCGGTTTCTCGGTGTCTGGATCAGGATTGGAGGGTGATCCTCCAGGACTTCAAACTTCAAACTTCAAACCTCAAACTTCAAACTTCAAACTTCAAACCTCGAACTCGATGGCGTGGAGGCGGGCTATTTGAGGTTTGAGGTTTGAAGTTTGAAGTTCAGAATCTGACGACCCCCGAGAAGTAGAGACCCTTCAGCTTCAGCTCCCCTTCGTCCTCGTCGACATGGTAGAAGACATCGAAGGACCGGTAGCCCGCCTGCGCGCCGAAGTTGTCGGAAAAATTCACCGTGCCGTAGAGGTCGAAGTCGTAGTACCTCGCGCGGTAGTTCTCGTCGATGCTCTCGGGCAGCCTGAAGCCGCTGAACTCGCCGGTGATCGAGATGTTGGGCGCCACATAGACGCGGCCGATCGCGCCGACTGCCGGGATCGGCGCGCGCGCGTGGACGAACTCGTTGTTGATGATGTTCGTCAGCTCCGCACGGACGTCGGTGTACTTCGCTTCGAGCAGAATGCCGAAGAACCCGCGGTCGCGGTAGACCAGGTCGTATTCGTAGGTGAAGCGATACGCCTTCCAGTCGAGCGTGGTCTCGACCGGCAGCGCCAGCGAGTAGAGGAGCCCGTTGAAAATGACGTCACGGCGCAGCACCCCCTCCTCCTGCTCGTACTTGATCGGCGTGTATTCGAACCGCAGCTTGTGTTTCGTCGCCGGCCGGAGCACGATCCGCAGCTGCTTGAACCGCGTCTTCTCGATGCCGAGATCGTCGACGAAATCGATCTTGTCCCCGACGATGCCGGGTATCGATTCGCTCGCGATCGCGATCTGCGGCGTGGGGTTCCAAAGAGAGCCGCCGATCTCGACGCGATAGGTCTCGCCGGTCGCGCGATTGGAGCTGCCGCGCACGGCGTACTGGGCCTCGGCAGGGAGCGCCGCCAGCACGAAGGTCAGACACAAAACGAACATCGGCACACGTGTGCGCATGTGATTTCTCGGCCCCGGAATGAAAAACGGGAACAGCCCCCCTGGGTAGGGAGCGGGCAGCCTGCTGGGAAAAGCCGACTCAGAATAGCACATATACTCGTGAAGGATGGGTCCCGCGTTCCGTCGTCTGCTGCCTTACGTTCTGCGTTATCGGCGACAGTTTTTCACCGGCCTGCTCTGCGTCTTCGTCACCAGTGCCATTCAGCTGCTGCCTCCCTGGGTCCTCAAGTTCGCGGTCGATGACCTCACGGCCGTCGTCACGCGGGCGAAGCTGGTCTGGTATGCCGCCCTGATTCTGGCGATCGCGCTCGTCGGCGCGGTGTTCCGCTTCCTCATGCGCAGGATTCTCATCGGGGCCTCGCGCGAGATCGAGTACGACATTCGCAACGCCTTCTTCGCCCGGCTGCAGCTGATGCCGCTCGGCTACTACCAGTCGCGGCGCACCGGCGACCTCATGTCGCGGGCCACCAACGACCTGAACGCCGTTCGCATGATGATCGGCCCGGCGGTGATGTATGCCGCCAGCACGATTCTCGTGTTCGTCGTCGCGATCGCCGTGATGCTGTCGATCGACGTGCGTCTGACGCTGATCGCGCTCGTCCCCCTCCCTTTTGTATCGGTCAGTGTCGGCTACTTCGGCAGTGCAATACACCGCCGGTTCGACAGGATTCAGGCGCAGCTGTCGGATCTGAGCGCCGTGGTGCAGGAGAACCTTGCCGGGGTCCGCGTCGTGCGCGCGTACGGGCAGGAAACGCACGAAATCGAACGGTTCCGCGCCGCCAACGAAGAGTACGTCGCGCGCAACCGGGGGCTGATCCGGCTCCAGGGGCTCTTCTATCCCAGCATGACCTTCTTTCTCGGCCTGGGCGCATTGCTCGTGCTCTGGAAAGGGGGCGAGGCCGTTATTCGCGACCGGATCACACTCGGCGAGTTCTTCGCTTTCAACTCCTACCTGGCACTGCTCAGCTGGCCGATGATCGCGTTCGGCTGGGTCACGAACATCCTGCAGCGCGGCATGGCCTCCTGGGCCCGGATGCTGGAGGTCATGGACGCCGTACCCTCGATCACCGATGAGCATGTCACCGATGCGGGCCGGGCGCTGACGGTCACCGGCATGATCGAGTTCCGCGACCTGACCTTTGCCTATCCGGGTTCGGAGCAACCCGTGCTCCACGCTGTCTCGCTGCGGATCCCCGCCGGCACCACGGCGGCGTTCGTCGGCGGCACCGGATCCGGCAAGTCGACCCTGATCTCGCTGCTCCCGCGGCTGCACGAACCGCCGGCGGGGAGGGTCTTTCTGGACGGCGTCGACGTTCGCGCCATCCCGCTCGAGAAGCTGCGCGGGGCTATCGGGTTCGTCCCTCAGGAACCCTTCTTGTTCTCGGATTCGATCGCGGAGAACATCCGCTTTGCCGAAACCACGTCCGGAGGGACCACGGACCTGAACGAGGCCGCCGCAGTGGCGCGGCTCGACAAGGACGTGGAAGCGTTCCCGAACGGCTACGGCACGGTGATCGGCGAACGCGGTATCACGCTGTCGGGCGGCCAGAAGCAGCGCACCGCCATCGCCCGCGCGGTCTTCGCCGACACCCCGATCCTCGTACTGGACGATGCGCTGTCGGCGGTGGATACGTACACCGAAGACGAGATCCTCGGACGGCTGCGCGACGTGATCCGCCAGCGCACCTCGATCATCGTCGCGCATCGCGTGTCGACCGTCCGCCAGGCGGACCAGATCTTCGTCCTCGACCAGGGCCGGATCGTCGAGCGGGGCAGCCACGACGCGCTCGTGGCCCGGGACGGCGTTTATGCATCGCTGTACCGGAAGCAGCTCCTGGAGGAGGAGCTGGAGGCTAGCTAAGGTTCAGCGTTCAGCATTCAGCGTCCAGGGTTCAGAGTTCAGCATCCGAATGTCTGCTCACGAAGAAGAAGTTCTCGGCAAGGCGTACGACGCCGGCCTGATGCGGCGTTTGATGGCCTACTTGCGGCCGTATTGGCTGCAGGTGCTGATCTCGCTGGCGGCGATCGTCGGCGCCTCGCTGCTCCAGCTCGCGCAACCCTATCTGATGAAGGTCGCGATCGACGATCACATCGCGCAGGGGAGCATGGACGGGCTCGACGCGCTGGCGCTGGCGTTTCTCGGCGTGCTGGTCGGGAGCTTCGCACTCGAATTCCTGCAGACCTGGACGCTGCAGAACACCGGGCAGCGGATCATGTTCGCCCTGCGGATGCAGATCTACCGGCATCTGCAGCGGATCGACGTCCAGTACTACGATCGCAACCCGGTCGGCCGCCTGATGACGCGGGTCACGACCGACGTCGACGTGCTGAACGAGTTGTTCACCGCCGGCGTGGTGTCGGTGTTCGGGGACATCTTCCTGCTCGTCGGCATCATGGGGGCGCTGGCGTGGATGGACTGGCGGCTCGCGGCGATCGCCTTTACCGTGCTGCCGCTGATTGCGCTCGTGACCCAGTGGTTCCGTCGAAACGTGCGCGAGTCGTACCGGAGAGTGCGGACGTGGATCGCCCGGATCAACGCGTTCCTGCAGGAACACATCACCGGGATGTCGACGGTGCAGCTGTTCCGGCGCGAGCGCCGGAGCTTCGAGGCCTTCGATGCCGTCAACCGCGGTCATCGCGACGCCAATATCGAGTCGATCCATTACTACGCGGTCTTCTATCCCGCCATCGAGGTCATCGGCGCGCTGTCGACCGCGATGATCATCTGGTTCGGCGGCAACTGGGCGCTCAGCGGCACCCTGTCGGTCGGCTCGTTCGTCGCCTTCGTCCTGTATTCCCAGCGGTTCTACCGCCCGATCAGCGACCTCTCGGAAAAATTCAACATCCTTCAGGCCGCCATGGCCTCCTCGGAGCGGATTTTCAAGCTGCTCGACACGCCGGCGAACATCGTGTCCAGACCCGGCCGGCGACCGTCCTTGACCAGGGCCGCGGAGGGCAGGGACGCGTCCCCCATGAGCGGCCACATCCTCTTCGACCACGTCTCGTTCGCCTACGGCACCGATCTCGTGCTCCAGGACGTCTCGTTCGAGGTGAAGCCGGGGGAGCGCGTCGGGATCGTCGGCGCGACCGGTGCCGGAAAGTCCACCATCATCAACCTGCTGCTGCGCTTCTACGAGGTGACCGCCGGCCGGATCCTGGTGGACGGCATCGACATCCGCGAGATGGAGCTCCAGGAGCTGCGCCGCCTGTTCAGCCTCGTGCTGCAAGACGTCCATCTGTTCTCGGGCACGATCGCGTCGAACATCCGCCTCGGGGAGGCGGCGATCGATGACGAGGCGCTTCGCCTGGCCGCCGCGGCCGTCCACGCCGACGGGTTCATCGAGGCGCTGCCGGCAGGATACGCGAGCCCCGTCGCCGAACGCGGCGCGACGCTGTCGGTGGGGCAGAAGCAGCTGCTGTCGTTTGCGCGGGCGCTGGCCTTCGATCCGCGCATCCTCGTGCTCGACGAGGCAACCTCGAGCGTCGACACGCAGACGGAGCTCCTGATCCGCGACGCGCTGCACACCCTGATGGCCGGCCGAACCACGATCGCGATCGCCCACCGGCTCTCGACGATCCAGGATATGGACAAGATCCTCGTCCTGCATCGCGGGCAGCTCCGCGAGACCGGCACGCACCAGGAGCTGCTCGGGAAGCGCGGGATCTACTACAAGCTGTTTCAGCTGCAGTACAGGGAGGGGTGAAGCGGTTGCGGCACCCGACTTGAAGGTCGGGCCGGCCTCAATCGAGCCGCAGCGCGACGAGCGGATCGACTTTCCCCGCGCGCCGCGCCGGCAGGTACGAGGCCATTGCCGCCGCCGCGATCAGCAGCATCCCGGCCGCGGTCACTGTGATCGGATCGAACGGCGATACGCCGTACAACATCGTCTGCATCGCGCGTCCGGCGGCGTACGAGCCGGCGATCCCGATCGCAACGCCCACCCCGGCCATGAACACGGCATGGCCGACCACCAGAGATGCGACCGACCCGGAGGTTGCGCCGAGCGCGAGACGCACGCCGATCTCGCGCGTGCGGAGCAGGGTCGTGAAGCTCATCACGCCGTAGACGCCGGCCGCCGCGAGGACCAGCGCCACCGCGGCAAAGACGCCGGCCAGCAGCATCGCAAATCGGCGCGGTGCGACCGACGCCGAGAGCAGGTCGGGCACCGTCGCCTCGTCATAGATCGTCTGCAGTGGATCGAGCGACCAGACGACGCGCTTGGCGGCCGGGATGATCGACGACGGATCGCCCGGCGTGCGGAGCACGTACGTCATCGAGCCGAACCCGATCTGTGCCTGCGAGAGGAACACCTCCTCGCGCGCCGGCTGATCGAGCGCATCGTGCCGCAACTCGCTGCTGACGCCGATGATCTGCGCACGACGGTCCCGGCCGCCGAAGCGGACGTGCACGAACGACCCGACCGGATCGGCGCCGCCCCAGTGCCGCCGCGCCAGCGATTCGCTGATCACCGCCACCGGTGCGGCTCGCGCGTCATCGAAGGGGGTGAAGCTCCGCCCCCGCAGAATGGGGATGCCCATCGTCTCGAAATAGCCGTCCGTCGCGGTCGTCAGAAAGACGAGCGGGCCTTCTGACGCCGGCACGGATCGCCCCTCGATCGACAGGCCCACCTCGATGTTGATGTTCGCCGGAATGAACGGCATCGCCGAGACCGCCCCGGCGCTGGTGACCCCGGGGATGGCGCGCATGCGCTCGAGCGACTCGCGGAAGAACTGGACGCGCTGTTCGGCACCGCGGTTGTTCCGGTCCCACGCGAAGACCTGGATGGCCGCGACCTGATCCGCGCTGAAGCCGGTGTCGGTTCGAATGAGCGCCTGGAAGCTGCGCAGCAGCAGACCGGCACCGACGACGAGCACCATCGCGAGCGCGACCTCGGCGACGGCAAGGCCATCGCGCATCGCCCGGGCGCGCCGGGTGCCCGTGGCGGCACGCCCCTCCTTCGTGGCGTCCCCGGCCGCATGCCGCGAGAACTGGACCGCGGGAAAGAACCCGAAGCCGATCGTGGTGCCCAGGCCCAGACCGCAGGCAAAGACGACGACGCGCCAGTCGGCTGACACGTGCGAGAGCCTCGCGACCTGGGCGGGCGCGAGGCCGGTCAGACCGTCGAGCGTCCACCAGGCGAGCAGCAGCCCCGCGGCGGTTCCGGCGATGGAGATGACGAGGCTCTCGGTGAGCAGCTGGCGCACCAGGCGCCCGCGGCTCGCGCCGAGGGCGCCGCGAATGGCGAACTCGCGCTCGCGTTCCACGCCGCGGGCCAGCATCAGGTTCGCGACGTTGGCGCAGGCGATCAGCAGCACGAGTGCCACGGCGCCGAGCATGGCCAGCAGCGCCGGCCGGACACCCGCCTGGAGGTGCTCGGTCAGCGGATCCACGCGGGCCACGATCGTGGCATTCGTCTTCGGATGCTCCTGCGCCAGGCGCCTCGAAATCGCGTTCAGCTCCGCCTGAGCGGTCTCGCGCGAGTGCCCGTCGCGAAGCTTCGCGATCACCGCCCAGTAGCCTGACCGGCGGTTCTGCCGCATCGAGTCCTCGAGCACCTCGGGCAGCCAGACGTCACGCCGCTCCGCTGCCGCCGCCAGCGGCAGATCGAACCAGGCGGGCAGCACGCCGACGACCTCGAAGGGATTGCCGTCGAACGTGACCGACCGGCCGACAATCGACGGGTCGGCCGAGAACCGGCGCGTCCAGATGTCGTGGCCGAGCACCGCCACTCGATCCCGCCCGGGCTGATGGTCGGTTGGCCGGAGGAGCCGTCCGTGCAGCGGCTGCAGGCCGAGGATCTCGAAGAACCCCTCGCTGACCTTGGTGCCGAAGAACACCTCCGGCTCCGGGCCGCCGGTGTAATCAAGGCTCGACGGCGCCGCCGAGGCGATTTTCTCGAAGGTCGTCACCGAATCGCGCCAGTCGAGGAAGTTCGCCGACGCCACTTCCCGGCGCGGCACCGGAGACGAGGTGTCGCGCTCCCAGATCGCCACCAGGCGGTCCGCGTCGGGATAGGGCAGCGGCCGCAGCAGCACCGTGTCGACGACGCTGAAGATCGAGGTGCTGGCGCCGATGCCGAGCGCCAGCACGCCCGTCGCGACCAGCGTGAAGACCGGCCGCGCGGCGAGCATGCGCAGCACATGGCGGACGTCGTGGAGCATCTCGTCGTCTC
>DATFFM010000057.1:0-44191 GCA_035250005.1 Vicinamibacterales bacterium
GGCGGCGCGGCGCTGACCGTCGGGGCCGGGCTGGTGGCGGGCGCCGCGATCCTGGTGCGGCCGGGGATGCTCTTCTTCCTGCCGCTCGCGGCACTCTGGTTCATCCGCCGCCGCCGCTGGTCGCTCGCCCTGGCCTTCTGCATCTCGGCGGCCGTCGTCGTGTCGCCGTGGACGCTGCGCAATGCGCGGGAGTACGGCCGGTTCGTGCTGGTGGCGTCCGAAGGAGGCGTGACCTTCTGGACCGGCAACCATCCGCTCGCGATCGGTGAAGGTGATCTCGCCGCGAACCCGGCGATCAAGCAGGCGGAGGTCGCGTTCCGGCAGGCCCATCCGGGCCTCACGTCCGCACAGCTCGAACCGCTCTACTACCGTGACGCGCTGGCGCAGATTGCCGATCATCCGGGGTGGTGGCTCGGCCTGCTGATCAAGAAAGCGTTCTACACGTTCGTCCCGATCGGGCCGTCGTATACGCTACACTCCACCAGGTACCGGTTGGCTTCGGTGATTCCCTATGCGCTGCTCGCGCCCATGGCATTCATCGGTCTCTTCAGGCTGATCCGCCGGGGGGGCGCCGCGACGCCGCTGCTGCTGCTCGCGCTGTCCGTCGTGCTGACCTGTTTGATCTTCTTTCCGCAGGAACGGTTCCGCATTCCCGTGATCGATCCCACCGTCATCGTCTGCGCCGCCACCAGGCTGGCGGAAGGCGTCCGCAGGAAGCCATGAATGCGATCGTCGTGGTCCCGACCTACAACGAACGCGACAATCTGCCGCTCGTGACGCGCGGTGTGCTCGCGCACGAAGGCTTCAGGCTCCTGGTCGTGGACGACGCCTCCCCTGACGGCACCGGCGCGGTGGCCGAGGAGCTCGCGGCGGCGTACCCGGGCCGGATCGAGGTCATGCACCGGGCCGGCCCGCGCGGTCTGGGCCGGTCGTATGTCGACGGCCTGCGACGGGCGCTGCAGACCGATGCCTCGCTCATCTTCCAGATGGATGCCGACCTCTCGCACAATCCCGAGTACCTGCCCGCGCTCGCGGCCGCCGCAGCCGACTTCGACGTGGTCATCGGGTCCCGCTATCTGCACGGCGTCAGCGTCGTGAACTGGCCGCTGCACCGGATCTTTCTCAGCGCGTTCGCGAACCGGTACATCCGGGGCGTGACGCGGCTGTCGCCGAAGGACTGCACCAGCGGCTTCCGGTGCTGGCGCCGCGAGGCGCTCGCGCAGATTCCCCTGGACCGCGTCGCGTCGGCCGGCTACGCGTTCCTCGTAGAGATGCTCTTCCGAGCGGTGCAGAACGGCAGCCGGATCGGCGAAGTGCCGATCATCTTCGTCGAGCGGCGCCAGGGGCAGTCGAAGGTGTCGAAGGCGGTGCTGGTGGAATCGCTGATCACGCCGTGGCGCCTCCGGCTGCGTCCGCGGGGATGACGATGCCGCTGGTGGTCGTCATGGTGACCACGTCCTATCCGCGGTTCCCTGGCGACAGCGTGGGCACGTTCATGGAGCCGATCGCGGCCGCAGTGGCGGCGCGCGGCCACGAGGTCCATGTCGTGGCGCCGTGGCATCCGCTGATCCGGCGACCGACGGTCGAGCGGGGCGTCCACCTGCACTTCTACAAGTACGCGCCGCTCCGGTCGCTGAACGTGTTCGGCTACGCCGCGGCCATGCACGCCGACGTCACGCTCCGCAGCGCCGCCTGGCTGGCGGCACCGCCGGCTCTGGCGGCCGGCTGGTGGACGGCCCGCCGCGTCGCCCGCCGCTACAACGCCGCGGTGATGCACGGGCACTGGGTCGTGCCGGGCGGCGTCACCGCAGCGATGGCGGCGCCATCGTTGCCGCTGGTCGTCAGTTTGCACGGCTCCGATGTCTACGTCGCCGAGCGTCTGCTCCCTGCCCGCCGCGCGGCACGAGCCGTGTTTCGGCGCGCAGGTTTCGTGACCGCCTGCAGCGCCGATCTCGCGGCGCGGGGGATCAGGCTCGGTGCGGATCCGGAACGAACGGGCGTGGTGCCCTACGGGGTAGACACCGGACGATTCCATCCGGACCCGCACGCTCGGCAGGCGCACCGCCAGCGTCTCGGCGTTTCGGAGGCCAGCCTGCTCGTGGCCACTGCCGGGCGGCTCGTCAGCAAGAAAGGCTTCGAATATCTGATCGACGCGGTCGCGGCTGTCCCGGGGGCCGTGCTGGCGATCGCGGGCGACGGTTCGCTGCGGAGCGCGCTGGAGCACCGGGCCCAGGCCGCCGGTGTGCACCCACGCGTGCGGTTCGTCGGCAACCTCGCGCAGGACGAGGTCGCGGCGCTCTTCGCCGCGGCCGACGTCATCGTGACCCCCTCCATCCGCGACGACGCCGGCAACGTGGACGGTCTGCCCAACGTGGTCATGGAAGCGCTCGCCAGCGGAACTCCGCTCGTGACCACGGCGGCGGGCGGGATCGGCGCGGTCGTCGAGGATGGCGTCACGGCGGCGGTCGTGCCGGAACGTGACGCGGCGGGCATCTCTGCGGCGCTCACCCGGTTCGGGCACGATCGCGGGCTGCGCGACCGCGTCGGGCATGCGGCACGCGCGCTGGTCGAAGACCGCTTCGGATGGGAGCGCACGGCCGAGCAGCTCGAATCCGCCTACCGTCGCGCCCTTGCCTTCAACTCCACGGGCCGCTAACATCAGCGCTCATCCATGCCAGCGCGGAACAGCACGTATCACGGACGCCGTGTGATGATCACCGGCGGTCTGGGATTCATCGGCAGCAATCTGGCCCGCGCGCTGGTGGAGCTCGGTGCGGACGTCCTGCTCGTCGATTCCCTCATCCCCGACTACGGCGGCAATCTCTTCAACATCGACGGGCTCGAGTCACGGCTGCGGGTGAACGTGGCCGATGTCCGTCAGCCGAGCACGATGAACTACCTCGTGCGCGATCGCGAGATCATCTTCAACCTCGCCGGCCAGGTCAGCCACATCGACAGCATGCGGGATCCCGAAACGGATCTCGAGATCAACTGCCGCGCGCAACTGACGCTGCTCGAGGCCTGCCGGCGGCACAATCCCGGCGCGAAGGTGGTGTACGCCGGCACCCGGCAGGTCTATGGCAAGCCGGTCTCGCTGCCCGTCGACGAGGGGCATCTCGTGCGGCCGACCGACATCAACGGCATCAACAAGGCGGCGGGGGAGTACTACCACCTGGTCTACAACAGCGTCTTCGGGGTGCGCGCGTGTTCGCTCCGCCTGACGAATGTCTACGGCCCCCGGCAGCTGGTGAAACACAATCGGCAGGGCTTCATCGGGTGGTTCATCCGCCTCGCGGTCGAGGGACGGGAGATCCAGATCTACGGCGACGGATCGCAGCTCCGCGATTTCGTCTACGTGGACGATGTCGTGCAGGCCTTTCTCTGCGCGGGCGCGAGCGAGGCGGTTAACGGCGACGTCTTCAACGTCGGCGGCTCGGAGCCGATCAGCCACCGCGACCTCGTCCGGCTTCTCATCGGCACAGCCGGCACCGGATCCGCCAGCTTCGTCGAATGGCCGGCCGAACAGAAGGCCATCGACATCGGCAGCTTTTATTCGGACTCGACCAAGTTCCAGTCGGTCACCGGCTGGACGCCGAAAGTCGGGCTGCAGGAAGGCTTCCGGCGCACGATCGACTACTACCGGGCTCACCTGCCGAAATATCTCGAGACGGAATCGTGATCCCCTTTCTCCAGCTGACGCCGGGAGAAGACGCAGGGGCGGTGCGCGCGGCGATCGACCGGGTGATCGAGCGCGGCTGGTTCGTGCTCGGGCCCGAGCTCGAGGCCTTCGAGGCCGAATTCGCCGCCGCGGCGTCGGCGGCCCACGCGGTGGGCGTCGGCACCGGGACCGACGCGATCGCCGTCGCGCTCCGCTGCCTCGGAGTCGGGCCGGGTGACGAGGTGATCACGTCACCACTCTCGGCGGCGTACAGCGCGCTCGCGATCATGATGGCCGGCGCGCGGCCGGTGTTCGCCGACATCGACGGCGCCCGGCTCACGATCGATCCCGCTGCGATCACTGCGGCAGTGACGGACAGGACCGCCGCCATCCTGCCGGTCCACCTGTACGGTCAGCCGGCGGACATGCGTCCGATCATGGAGGTCGCGGCACGGCACGATCTCGCGGTGGTCGAAGACTGCTGCCAGGCCCATCTGGCCACGTATGAGGGTGAGCCCGTCGGCAGCTTCGGAGCGGCGGCCGCGTACAGCTTTTATCCGACCAAGAACCTCGGGGCGCTGGGCGACGGCGGCGCGTTGACACTGCAGGACGCGGGCCTCGCCGCGCGCGCGAAGAGATTGCGCAACGGCGGGCAGACCGATCGCTATCGCCACGCCGAGTTTGGCGTGAACACGCGCCTCGACGAACTGCAGGCCGCCGTGCTCCGGGCGCGGTTGAAGTATCTGCCGGCGTGGACCGACCGTCGGCGGGGGCTGGCGCGACAATACCGCTCGGCACTCGAGGGCGTGCCGGCCGTCACCGTGCCGCCGGAGCTGGACCCCGGTCACGTCTACCACCTTTTCCCGGTGCTGAGCGACGACCGTGATCGTGCCCGCGCGCAGCTGAAGAGCGCGGGGATCGACTCGCTCGTCCACTACCCCGTACCGATTCCCCGGCAGCCCGCGATGGCCACCGAGCATCCGGCGCAGTGCGCCGTGGCGGACCGGGTGTGCGCGCAGGTCTTTTCCCTGCCGCTCTATCCATCGCTGGCCGGCGGCACAGTCGAGCGGGTCGGCGACGCGCTCCGGCGGGGCTGACATGCGCCCTCGAGCGCGACGCCTGCTGCTGTTCGGCCTGATCCTGCTCGGCTGGTTCGGCGTCTTCGAGGCCGGCCTGCGTCACTGGGGCAGTTCGGAAGCGGCGCCGGCCTTCCAGGGGCTGTTCACCGGTGACCCCGTCATCGGTTACCGGCTGCGGCCGGGCACACGCACGCGCTTCGCCACCGCCGAGTTCGACACCGAGATCTCGATCAACAACGCCGGGGTACGCGACGACGAAGACATCGGCCCGAAGGCGCCGGGCGAAAAGCGGATCGTCGTGCTCGGCGACTCGCTCGTGCTCTCCGTCCAGGTATCCTTCCCGACGACCTTCACCGAGCAGATGGAGCGCCGGCTCGACGAACGGCGGGCGCCGGGGGACGCTTCGACCTACCGGGTCATCAACGCAGGGGTCCAGGGCTATGGCCCGGTTGAGGAGCTGCTGTTCTTTCAAACCAGGATCGCTCAACTGCAGCCCGACGTCGTGCTCGTGGCGGTGTTCGTCGGCAACGACGCCGAAGAAGCGTTGACGTCGCAGGTGAAGCTGGCGTCGGGCAGACCTGCCACCGAACGTCTGCGCGAGTCGATCGTGACGGCACTGCGCCGCCTCGTCAGGCGCAGCATGGTCCTGCAGGTCCTGCGGCTGCGGATCGTCACCGCGACCGACCGCTTCCGCGGCACCGCGGGGCCGCCCGAGCCCCCGCTGCAGACCTACGCGGCGAACCCGGCGCCGCGCATCGCACGGGGGATCGCGTTCACCCGCGACGCGGTCGCGGGGATAGCGGCCGAAGCCGGGCGCGCGGGCGCGCGAACCGGCATCATCCTGATGCCGGCGCGGTTGCAGCTCGATGACGGTGATTACGGGCGTTACCGCGCCATCATCGCGGAGGCCGGAGGTGAGCTGGTGCGGCATGCCGCCACCGAGCGGTTCGCGAAAGCTTTGGGCGAGTTGCGGCTTCCGATGATCGACCTCCTGCCGCCGTTGCGCGCAGCGCTGCCCGGGCCGGACCTGTTCTTCCAGGAGAATGTGCACCTGACGCCGCGCGGGCATGCGGTGGTGGGTGAGACGCTGGCCCGCTTCGTGCGCGAGCAGTCGCTGCTGGTGCGCTGACGGGCGATGGTCTTCAACTCGCTGCACTTCGTCTGGTTCTTCATCGCGGTCTACGCGCTGTACCGGATGCTGCCGCATCGGGGCCAGAACTGGCTGCTGCTCGTCGCCAGCTACTACTTCTATGCCGCGTGGGACTGGCGATTTCTCGGGCTTCTCGCGGCGTCGACGGTCGTGGACTACACCGCCGGGCGGCTGCTGGCATCCAGCACGTCGCCGCGGCGGCGACGCGCCTACGTGACCCTGAGCCTCGGGTTCAACCTGACCCTGCTCGGCTTCTTCAAATACTTCAACTTCTTCGCCGACAGCCTGCAGACACTGTTCACGGGCTTCGGGATGCCGCTCGACTTCGTGACCCTGCGCGTCCTGCTGCCGGTCGGCATCTCGTTCTACACCTTCGTGACGATGAGCTACGTCATCGACGTGTATCGACGGGAGGTGGCAGCCACTCGGAATTTCGTGGATTTCGCCGTGTTCGTCGCGTACTTCCCTCACCTGGTCGCGGGCCCGATTCTGCGCGCGTCGCGGCTTCTTCCGCAGATCCAGCTGCCGCGGCACATCACCGGCGAACAGATCCGCGAGGGGCTCTGGCTGATCCTGTGGGGATTCTTTCAGAAGATCTTCATCGCCGACAACCTCGCGCCGCTGGCCAACAGCATCTTCGAGCCGGGCACGGCGCACGCGGGGGTCAACGTATTGCTCGGCGTCTATGCGTTCGCCTTCCAGATTTACGGCGACTTCGCCGGCTACTCCAATATCGCCCGCGGCACGTCGAAGCTGATGGGCATCGAGCTGATCGAGAACTTCCGGTTCCCGTACCTGGTACGTACGCCGCAGGAGTTCTGGCGCCACTGGCACATCAGTCTTTCGACCTGGCTGCGCGACTATCTCTACATTCCGCTGGGGGGCAACCGCGGCGGGCCGCTGGCGACGCACCGGAACCTGTTCGTCACGATGCTGCTGGGAGGGCTCTGGCACGGCGCCGCCTGGACGTTTGTGCTATGGGGGGCGTACCAGGGCGCACTGCTGATCGTGTACCGATGGGCCGGTCGCATCCCGGCATTTCATGCCTGGACCTCCAGCCCTTCGGTGGTCGCCCGCGTCACGTCATGGGCGGTGATGTTTCATCTGACCTGCTATGGCTGGCTGATCTTCCGGGCGGGGAGTGCGGGGCAAATCGCGGATCTCACCCGGGCTCTCGCCGGTTCGTTCGGCGCGCCGGCGGTGGACGTCACCCAGCTGCTCGCGCCGCTCGCGCTCTATGCCACGCCGCTGCTCCTCGTCCATGCCATCGAAGCGCGGTACGACGACCTGCTGATCGTGCCGAGGCTCCCGCCGGTCGTGCGATACTCCGTTTACGCCGCGACGTTCTACCTGACGATGCTGTTCGGCAATTTCGGCGGGTCGGAGTTCATCTACTTCCAGTTCTAGTGAGGCGGACCGATTGGGCATAGCGCTGCAGGCAGTGATGCTGCTGATCATCGGCTGGCTGCCCGGCGCCCTGATCTTCCGCGCGCCGGTTCTCGATCGCGGCCGACGGGCCGAACTCGATTTCGAAGAGCGGGCGTTCTGGGCGGTGCTCCTCAGCGTCGCCATCTCGCTGGCCGCGGTTCTCGCGCTGGCCGCCATGCACCGCTACAGTTTTTCGCGGCTGGTGATGATGGACGCCCTGGTGGCGGCCGCCGCGGCGGCGGCATGGCGCGGACGGCTGCGCATGCCCGAAGCGAGGCGCGTCACGTTCACGGCCGTCGTGCCGGTCATCATCATCGCGCTCGGCGCCTGGCGGTTTCATCCGCCGGCCGAGTACATCATGGGCGGCAAGGATCCCGGCGTCTACGTCAACGAAGGGATCCAGATCGCGCAGCGCGGCGCGCTGGTCGTGAAAGACCCGGTCGTCGCCGCGGTCCCTCCCTTTGCCCGCGATCTCTTTCTGCCGCGATACCTCGATCTCGAGGGGCAGCCGCGCACCGACTATTACAGCGGACGTTTCATGGGGTTCTACATCCAGGACCCTGCGACCGGCGCGGTGGTCGGCCAGTTCCCCCACCTGTTCCCGGCTTCGATCGCGATCGGATATGGCATAGACGGCCTGACCGGGGCACGCCGCGCGACGGTGGTGTGGGGGATCTTCGGTTTGATCGCCGTCTACTTCGCCGGCCGGCGCGTCTTCGGGACGGCCGCGGCCGGCGCCGCGGCAGCACTGCTGTCGTTTCACGTCGTGCAGCTGTGGTTTGCCCGCTATCCGAACGCCGAGGTCGTCATGCAGGCGCTGTTGTTCGCCGCCGTGCTGGCGAACGCGCGCGCCCACGTCGACGGACTGCGCTTCTTCGCGCCCGTGGCTGGCGGGCTGCTCGGTTTGCTGCTCTTCCTGCGGCTCGACGCGATTCTCGGGATCGCGGCGGTGGTGGCCGCCGGAGGCCTCGGGGTGTTCGCCGGGCAGGCCCCTCGGCGGTCCTTCTGGATCAGCCTGGCGGTCCCGTCGGTGCTGGCCGCCGCCTACATGGCCGGACCGATGCGGGCGTACTGGCATATCTACGGAATCTTTCTCACGAACCTTGCGGCCTGGCAGTACGTCGGGCTCGCGGCAGCGGTGGCTGTTTTCACATTCGTGATCGTTGCCGGCGCCAGGATGCCGCGCATCGCCGCGGCCGTCCGCCGGAGCGCGCCCACCGTCCTCGCCACGGCGGTGGCCGCGGCCGCCCTTTACGCGCTGTTCCTGCGCCAGCCCGGGGGACGGCTGGCGGCACACGACGCGTATGCGCTCCGCACCTTTGCCAACCTGTACTTCACCGTGCCCGGCGTGCTCGCGGCAGTCCTGGGCTTCTGGCTGCTCGCCCGAAACCGCTTCTGGCGGGATCCCGCGCTGTTCCTCACCATCGCGGTCTTCTCGGTATCGGTGTTCTACAAGATCAGGGTCGTCCCCGAACACTTCTGGATGGCCCGGCGCTTTCTTCCGGTGATCCTGCCGGGCGCGCTGCTGCTGGTCTGCGCTGCAGCATTCGCGACGACGCCGAGCGGGCGGCGCTGGCGGTTCGTCAGATGGGCGGTTGGAGGCACGCTGGTCGCCCTGCTGGCCTCCACCTACCTGCGCGTGAGCAGGCCGCTCCTGCTGCACACGGAGTACGAGGGGTTGATCCCGAAGCTCGAGGCGCTCGCCGGCCGGTTCGGTGCCGAAGATCTGGTGATCCTGGAGAGCCGCGACGCCGGTGGAGACGTCCACGTGCTGGCGACCCCGCTCGCCTACATCTATGCGAGAAACGTACTGCTGCTCGCGTCCCCGCGCCCCGACAAGGCGTCGATGGCGGCGTTCGTGGAATGGGCTCGCGCAAACTACGACCGGGTCTTCTTCGTCGGCGGAGGGGGTACCGATCTGCTCTCACACAGCTACGACGTACGCCCGGTCGCGAGCGAGCGGTTCGAGGTGCCGGAGTTCGAATCCACCACCGATCGGCTGCCGAGGCTGGTCACACGGAAGGACTTCGAATTCGGCGTCTACGAGTTCGCCGGCGCCCGGCCGCCGGACCCGGAGGGCTGGTTCGATCTCGACATCGGCGCCAACGACGATCTCCACGTCCTTCGCTTTCACGCCAGGGAGCTCAGCGACGGCCGGACGTTCCGGTGGACGCGTCCAACCTCCTACGTAGCGGTCACCGTCGTGCCCGCGGGTGCCCGCGAGCTCACGCTGATTCTCAACGACGGCGGCCGCCCGCCTGCCGCCGCTGCGGCCCGCCTCGAGGTGTACTTTCACAACCAGCGTCTGGGTGAGATCGGGCTCAGGCCGGGAGGATTCCTCCCGTACACGCTCGGAATACCGGGCGAGCTCGCGGCGCGTGCCGCCAGCGCGCGAGACCCGGTCGAGCTCCGCCTCGTCTCCACGGTGTGGAACCCGCGCGAGGTGCTCGGGGTCGCGGACGATCGCGACCTCGGCGTGATGGTGGACCGCGTGACGATAAAATAGGCGCTGCTAAGCGCCGAATGCGAGTTGTGAAGATTTCACCCCTGCAGATCTACGACCGGCGCGAGCGTGCGATCGTGGCAAGCGCCGATCTCGTGCTGGCCGGAGCGGCGCGCCTGCTGCACCCGCTGCGCCGCCGCCGCAAGCCGGCAGCGCCCCGACGCATTCTGCTGCTGCGCCTCGAACGGATCGGCGATTTCCTCATGGCGATACCGGCTGTCGCCGACGTGCGCGCGCTCGCACCGGATGCCGAGATCGATCTGGTGGTGGGCAGCTGGAACGCCGAGCTGGCCCGGAGCCTCTCGGCCGTGACACGCGTGGAGACGATGGACGCCGGCTGGATGGTGCGGGGCGGATCCGGTGAGGGCCATGCCCGGATGCTGCGCCGCGCGCTCGCGTGGCGCAAGCGACGCTACGACCTCGCCCTCAATTTCGAGCCTGACGTCCGGAGCAACGCGCTGCTCGCCGTCTCGGGCGCGGCATGGACGGCCGGATACCGGAGCGCCGGCGGCGGCCCGCTGCTCGACGAGGCGCTCGAGTACAACCCGCGAGCGCACACCAGCGACAACGCGCAACGGCTGGTGAAGACGGCGTTCGGCAAATCGGCGGTGGCATCCGCGGACGGCGGCGCGCCGCTGCTGTCGATTCCGAACGAACATGACCGTACGGCTGCGGCGCTGCTTGGGGAGGCCCGCGCCCCGGTCGTCGGGATCCACGTGAGCGGCGGCCGCCTGGTCAAGCAGTGGGATCCAGATCGGTTTGCCGCCGTCGCCAAGGGGTTGATCTCCACGCACGGCGCGACGATCGTGTTGACCGGGACCCCTGGTGACCGGGCGCTCATCGACCAGGTGAAGGCGGCATTGCCCGCGTCGAGCGTAATCGACATCTCGGAGGTGGCCAGCCTGCTGACCGTCGCGGCCGTGCTCAGGCGGTGTCACGTCATGGTGACGGGCGACACCGGTCCAATGCACCTGGCATATGCCGTTCGAACGCCAATCGTGGCAGTCTTCGGACCGTCGGATCCGCGGCGGTACGCTCCGCGCGGCGCGCTCGATCGCGTGGTCAGAATCGATTTGCCCTGTGCGCCGTGCAACCGCATCCGCCTGCCCCCGGCCCGATGCGCGGGGCACATCCCCGATTGCCTGAGGCTCGTTCCGGAGAGCCTGGTCCTCAGCGAAGTCCTTGACCTCCTCGACACGGTGGACCGAACCGTCAGGATACCCGTCGCATGAATGACGCCGTAATCCTGTTGACCGACGCGGACGGGCACAGGCGGCGGGTCTTGTTGAACGCGTATCTGGATCCCCAGGCCGAGGAGCGGGCGCTCGGCGAGACCTACCGATGGATCAAGGCCCTTCGCCATGTGCACATCGATGGGCGGACGATGCGCGAGCGGTTCACGGTGCGGGGTGATTCGCTGTGGTGGTTCACCGAGCTCTACCTCCACAAGCTGCGGGTGGTTCTCGACATTCACCGGGCGCTGACGGCCCTGCAGGCGCTGGTCGAGCGGGAAGGTCCCCGCGCCATCGGCGTCCAGCGGGGCTCGATAGTGGTTCGGCATGTCGCCGCCGCATTCGCCGACGCGCGGCATCTGCCGTTCACCAGCGGGCGGCCTCGCTCGATCGAATGGACCCTCCGGCTGGCGCGGCTCGATGCCAGGGCGCGGGTGCTCACGCTCTCGGCGCTGATGTCGCGCATGCGTCCGTCCGGGCCGCCGGGGAGCACCGCCGGACGGCCGGCCGTCGCCGCTTTCGTCCATCGTGCGTTCTGGCGCGCGGATGCCGAGGACGGTTCGGCGGAGTCGTACATCGGGCCGGTTCTGCACGCGCTCGAGCAACAGGGGGCGAGCGTTCGCTACGTGGGAGTCGGGCCAACCGAAAACTTCCGGGCCCGCCGATGGTGGAACCCGGTCGTTGGTGACGGCGGCGCCTCTCTCGTGACGCCGATCGAGCGCTTCGCCCCGCTCCGGGCGCTCGGCGCCTCGCGAACGATGTGGCGAAGCCGCCGCCAGAATCTTCAGGCGCTCGTCAGAAGCCCCGCCCTGCGCGAGGCGGCGACCATCCACGATGTCGACGTCTGGCCGCTGGTCAGGGAACAACTGGCCGGCATCGCGTGGCTCCAGTGGCCGTGGTCGGTGCGTGCGATGGACGAGGCGGCGGCGGCGCTCGATGCGCTGGCACCCGAAAGCGTGCTCACGTATGCGGAAGCCGGAGGCTGGGGCCGCGCCCTGATCCTCGAAGCCCGCCGGCGCCGGCTCCCTTCGGTCGGCCTCCAGCACGGATTCATCTACCGGCACTGGCTGAACTACCTCCACGAACCGGACGAGATGGTTCCGGCAGCACCGGGCGATCAGGGCTTCCCCTACCCCAGCCGCACGCTGCTCTTCGACGGTTACGCCGCGCGACATCTGCGCGAGCACGGACGGTACCCCGACGCATCGCTCGCCACGACCGGCAGCCCGCAGCGTGACCGGCTGGTCAGCGCGATCACCCGCGTCTCGGGCGGGAACCTGCCCCAGACGCGCGCACAGATCGGTGCCGCGCCCGACGATGTGATCGTGCTGTTGACGACGAAGGAACGTGAGGCCCGCAACGTCCTTCCGGCATTGATTGCCGCGGTTGGCCGGATTCCCGGGAGCCGGCTCGTCATCAAACCGCATCCCGCCGAAACCGTCGCCTCATATCGGTCGTATGCCGCAGGGTCGGGGAACATCGTCGTCGTGCCGCCCGACTTCCCGCTGGCGGCGCTGCTCGCGCTCTGCCAAACGCTCGTGACCGTCAATTCGACCGTGGCGCTCGACGCCGCCGTCCTCGGCATCCCCGTGCTGGTCGTGGGCCTGCCCAACAACCTCACGCCGCTCGTGGACGCCGGCGTGCTCGCCGGTGCGGCCTCGAACGACGCGATCGAGCCGGCTCTGCAGAGGATCCTGTATGATCAGGGTTTCCGTCAGCAGCTAGCGGCGCGCCAGAGAGCGGCGCTCGAGACCGGCGTTACGAATCGGGGGGGCGACGCGGCCGCCACGTCGGCGGCGGCGATCCTCGACCTGGTGGCGGAACGTCGAGGAAAAGACAGCTGATCTATGCGTGTGTTGATCACCGGCGGCGCCGGGTTCATCGGCTCTCACCTGTCGGAGGCGCTGCTCGAGCGCGGCGACGAGGTGGTCGTGCTCGACAACCTGTCGACCGGATCCATCGACAACATCGCGCATCTGAAAGGGCACCCGCGGTTCCGGTACACGATCGACACGGTCGAAAACGAGCCGATGGCCGCAGAGCTCATCGACCGCGCCGATGTCGTCGTGCATCTGGCGGCGGCGGTCGGGGTCAAACTGATCGTCGAGCAGCCGGTCCACACGATCGAGACCAACGTTCACGGCACCGAAGTCGTGCTGAAGCTCGCGAACAAGAAGAAGAAGCTCGTCGTCATTGCCTCGACGTCGGAGGTTTACGGCAAGAGCACGACCGTTCCCTTCAGCGAAGACGCCGACCTGGTGCTCGGGCCCACGACGAAGCACCGCTGGGCGTATGCGTGCAGCAAACTGATCGATGAGTTCCTGGCCCTGGCATACTGGAAGGAACGCAAGCTGCCGGTCATCATCGTCCGGCTGTTCAATACCGTGGGGCCGAGGCAGACGGGACAGTACGGGATGGTGATCCCGAACTTCGTCAGGCAGGCGCTCGCGGGCCAGCCGATCACCGTCTTCGGCGACGGTTCGCAGTCGCGCAGCTTCACCTATGTGGGGGACGTCGTTCGCGCGCTGATCGCCCTGGTGGACGAGCCCCGGGCGGTCGGCCAGGTATTCAACATCGGCAACGGCCGGGAGATCACCATCGGCGACCTCGCCGAAAAAGTGAAGGCCCTGACCGGCAGCCAGTCCGAGATCGTGAAGATCCCCTACGATCAGGCGTACGAGTCGGGCTTCGAGGACATGCCGCGGCGCGTCCCTGATATCACCAAGATCGGCGCGCTCGTGGGGTACCGTCCCACGGTAGAGCTCGAAGAGATCCTGGACCGCGTGATCGAGTATTTCCGGCAGCAGTAACGCACGATGTCACACCCTCTCGGAATCAAGGCGCGCCTGCGCAAGGCTGCCGAGGCGACGCTCCGCAGCCAGGCCAAACCCGTGCGCCGTCTGATGATGGCCGCCGGGCGCGACCGCTCGCCGATCCTGCCGGAGATCGTGCAGATCGAAAGCACCAACATCTGCAACGCCAAGTGCGTCTTCTGCCCGCGCGACGAAATGCACCGCCGGCAGGGGATCATGAGCTTCGATCTCTTCAAGAAGATCGTGGACGAGTGCGTCGAGCTCGGGATCACTCACGTGCGCGTGCACAACTACGGCGAGCCGTTCGTGGATCGCAAGCTGGTCGAGAAGGTCCGCTACGCCAAGGAGCGGGGGATCAGTGAAGTCGGCATGATCAGCAACGGGTCGCTGATCACCGAGGAGATCGCGCGCGGCATGATCGAGGCCGGGCTCGACGCAATCAACATCAGCGTCGACGCGTCGGGCAAAGAGGTCTTCGAATCGACCCGCATCGGTCTCAAGTACGACAAGGTGATCGCCAACATCGAGCGGCTGGTGCGGATCCGTGCCGAGCTCGGCCGACGCCGGCCAAAACTGATCCTGTCGTTCGTGCGGCAGAACAACTCCGCCGACGAGCAGGCCTTCATCGAACACTGGCGCCGGATCGCCGACAAGATCCACATCACCGATCTGCACAACTGGGGCGGGACGCTCAATCAGGAGTCCGACGTCAACTACCCCTGCTACCGCCCCTGGCTGACGTTCACCGTGCTCTGGGACGGCCGGGTCTCGCTCTGCTGCGCCGACTTCGACGGCCACACGATCCTCGGCGACATGAACACCTCGTCCATAAAGGACATCTGGAACAACGACCTCTTCCGCAGCGTGCGTCGCGAGCACCTTGAGAGCGGCGGCCCCGACGTGTGCCGATCGTGCGACCTGCCCCGTAAAGACTCGCCTTTGTGGGTCAGCAAGCTTTTTTGACAGGTTCCCCTCGAACCTTTTCCGTCAGGACGGCTCGCGTGTCCCTCTAACGAGGCGTATACTGAACTTCCGCTTCAGGAGTCCCAAGTAATGCGCAAGATCCTTCTGCTCTCCGTGCTTTCCGCCCTCGTCCTGACCATGCCGACCCCGGCTGTTGCGGGCGAGTTGAAGCTGACCATTCAGAACGGTCTGGTCACCCTGATCGCCCAGGACGTTCCGCTCTCCACCATCATGGCGGAGTGGGCGCGCGTGGGGCAGACGAAGATCGTCAACGGCGACAAGATCATGACGCTCGTCTCGCTGCACATCGTCGATACGCCCGAACGCAAGGCGCTCGATATCCTGCTGCGCGCCGCGAGCGGATACATGGCAGCCGAACGCCCGACGCCGATTGCCAGCGCATCGGTGTTCGACCGGATCATGATCCTGCCGACCAGCCAGGCGCCGGCCAACTCGGGTCCGGTCACGGCACCGCCGCCGATATTCAACCCGAATCCGCGTCCGGTGACGCCGCCGGTTCCCGACATGGACGACGAACCGGTTGTGACGCCAGGGAATCAGCCCGTGCCCGGTCCGAACCAACCGGTGATGCCGGGGCAGCCCGGAGCGCCGAACGCGCCGATCACGGCGCCTCGGCCCGGCCCGCTGCCGCAGCCGGCTCCGCAACAGCCGGTGCCGTTCGGCACGCCGAAACCGCCAGGCCCGGGCGGCCGAGGCGGCGGACCCGGTGGTGCACCCGGTGGCGGCGGCGATCGGAACTAGGCGCCTCTGCGCGATTGCGCACGCCTGCCGCCTGCTAGAATCACGAGCGACATGACCGACAGTCCGCCGGTAGTGCGCCGCGGCGAGTACTCCGCCCGCGGCGATTACCACCGGTCTCCCGATCCGAATTGGGAGTTCTATCCGACCTACATCGCCAAGCTCGAGGCCGTACGCGGGTGGCTCGATCGTCTGCCGGCGGGGACCCGCGTCCTCGATGCCGGATGCGGCGAAGGGGTTCTGGTCGATGAATATGCCGGGCGTCTCGCAATCGAGGGGATCGACCCGAACTATTCGTCCGACCGTGTGCGCAACGGTTCGCTGACCGCGCTGCCGTACCCGGATTCGTCGTTCGATCGCGCCTTGTGCCTGGACGTGCTCGAGCACCTGACGTTCGACGACCAGCCGAGGGCCATGGCCGAATTGCATCGCGTCGTCCGGCCCGGAGGAGAGATCTTCGTCTCCATTCCCAACCTGGCGCACCTGCAGTCGCGCGTCCACTTCCTGCTGCTCGGACGCCTCATCCGGACGGCGTCCGAGACGAAGCATCCGGGGGACCGTCCGGTGGCCGAGTACCTGGAGATGGCCTCTCGCGCAGGATTTCGCCTGGTCGACAGGCAGGGCATCTTCCCGACCGTTCCGATTCTGACGAGGATGATCCGCAGATCCCCGGCGCGCCTGCTGCCGCTTCATCGCGCGCTGACCCGCCTGTTGCCTGTCCCGGGCTGGTGCTTCCTCAATCTGCTGCAGTTCCGAAAATCCTGACCGATACAGGGGGAGGAGGCGCGGCGAAGTGTGGCGCAGGAGCCTCATCAAGCGGTACAATAATCAATTCGCACCAATGAAAGCCCTCCGCTGATCCATGCTCGGCCGAAAGACACTGCTCTTGAACCCGCCGCTCGTCGGCGGTATTGCGTTCACCCGTCAGGGGCGCTGCCAGGAACGTGAAGACGTGCTCGGCACGACCAAGCCGCCCTATACGCTCGCCCTGCTCGCCGCGCTGCTGCGTGACAAGGGCTGCGACGTGAGGCTTGTCGACGCCACCGCCCAGCGTCTTTCGATCGAGGACGTGATGGGCCGCCTCGATCGGGACGGGTTCGTTCCCTCGCTCATCGTGTTCCCGAGCACCACTCCCACGCTGGATGCCGACGTCGCGCAGGTGGCGCGGCTGAAGGCGCGCTATGGTGCGCCCATCTTCTGCTTTGGCCCGCACGCCTCGACAGTGCCGGCGGCGGCGATGGCCCGGGTGCCGGACGTGGACGGCATGTTCGTCGGCGAACCGGAGGACGCCGTCCTGCAGCTCGCGGGTCTGGAGTCGCTCGAGGGGATGACCGGGATCCCCAGCCTGACATGCCGGCCACAGGGGGCCGCCGGCGCCGTCGTGCCGCATCGGGCGCACGGCAGCTTCAGCGGGTTCCTGACGATGCCGTATCCGGCGTGGGATCTGGTCTCGCTGAAGGACTATGCGCTGCCGCTCGTGGACAAGCCGTACGTCATGGTCGAAACGAGCCGAGGCTGCCCGTACAGCTGCGACTTCTGCGTCGCGCCCATCCACCAGGGCCACAAGTTCCGGGAGCGGACGCCAAAGGCGCTGGTGGACGAGATCGAGCGCATCCATCGGGAACACGGCACCGAATTCTTCTACCTCTGGGGTGACACCGTCACCCTCAACGTGAAGAGCTTTACCGCCTTCTGCGACGAGCTGATCGCGCGAAAGCTGCCGATTCAGTGGTTCGGCAACGCGCGTGCGGACAACCTGACCGATCCGGCCTTCGTGCACCGGCTCAGGCGCGCCGGGTGCTGGATGCTGGCGCTGGGCGTCGAGTCCGAATCCGACGAAATGCGGAAGGACATGGCGAAGCGGCTCGAGGGGAAGAAAATCCAGGCGGCGTTCCGCAATATGCGCGAGGCGGGGATCAGGTCATTCGCCTTTTTCATCTTCGGCTACCCGGGGGAAACGCTGTCGACCATCGAGCAGACGATCAACTACGCGATCGAGCTGGATCCTGACTTCGCCAACTTCTACCCGGCCGTCCCCTACCCCGGCACGGCGCTGCACGAGAAGGTCGTGCGCGAGGGCCTGCTGCCTCCTCGCGCCGACTCCGACTGGGCGAGGCTCGAGTACTCGTACTACGTGCTCGAAGGCAACGGCCTGAACCACCAGGTCATGATGGACGCGATCAACCGCGCGAAGCGGCGATTCTTCCTGCGCCCGACATACCTGGCCCGCCACGTCGGCGACATGACCAGGCTGGCGACATCGAAGTGGCAGGTGGCCTGGCAGATCGGCGCACGGATGGTGCTCGGGACTCGAGCCACCGACGGGCGCCCGTAGCCCCGGCCGATCCGACCGATGGCGTTGTCCAGACGAATCGGCCGCGCGCTCACGGCAAAGCTGACCCGTGTCTCCCTCGATCGCTTCGTCGAGGCGCACGCCAGTACCGGCCGCACGCTGGACATCGGCGCGCAGAACGGGCCCTACGCGGGTTTCTTTCCGAACCGGATCGCGCTCGAGATTCGCCCCGGCCCGGGTGTCCAGATCATCGGGGATGCCCAGGCGCTGGGCGTGGCCGACGGCGTGTTCGACGTGGTCCTGTGCACCGAGGTCCTCGAGCACCTGCGCGAACCACAACGCGCCATCGACGAGATGTTCCGCGTGCTCAAGCCTGGCGGCACGCTCCTCCTCACCACCCGATTCCTGTTTCCGATCCACGACGCTCCAAACGACTACTTCCGGTTCACGAAGTACGGGTTGCGGCATCTGCTGCGGAACTTCGACATCCTCGAGCTGCAGGAAGAAACCGACAGCATCGGCGCCATCGCGGTGCTGCTGCAGCGGCTCGGGATGCAGGCGCGGACGCTCGGGCCATCGGCGTCGCGGGGTGTCTGGCTCGTCACCGCCCGCCTCGTCCGGCCGTTCGGGTTTCTGATCAGCCAGGAGTACGGTGACAGTCGCCGGCTGACCCCCGAACAGGGGATCATGACGAGCGGCTACCACGTCGCCTGCCGAAAGCGAACCACCAGATGAACATTTTCATCGACCCGCAATTCGAGCCCGAATACCAGCGCCATCCCCTGGCGCTCGTCGATGTCGGGGCGAGGGGCGGCGTCAAGCGCAACTGGGCGGCGGCAGCGAGGCACCTGCGCGTGATCGGTTTCGAGCCGGATCGACGCGAATACGACCGCCTGGTCGAAGCGGCGCGCACCGCCGGCACGCGGAGCGAATACTTCAACGTTGCGCTCCACAACCAGCGCGGATCGCTGCCGCTGTACGTCGCGCGCGATCGGGGCCTCAGCTCGATCTTCGAGCCGGATCGTCCCTTCCTCGATGCGTTCCCGGAAGCCGGCCGATTCGATATCGAGGGCGTGGAGCAGGTCGAGGTCGATACGCTCGACACTCAGTTGCGGGCGCGGCAGATCGAGGACGTCGATTTCATCAAGGCCGATACCCAGGGCAGCGAACTGTTCGTGCTGCAGGGCGCCGCGCACGCCCTCGGCGCCTCGGCCGTGGGCGTGGAGGTGGAGGTCGAGTTCACCCCCATCTACAGAGGCCAGCCCTGTTTCGCCGACGTCGACACGTTCATGCGCGGGTTGGGGTATCTGCTGTTCGACCTGAAGCCCTGTTACTGGAAGCGGGCGGCCGGGTGGAAGGCCGGCGGGTCGTACGGCCAGATCATCTGGGCTGACGCGTTGTATCTCAAGAGCGCGCCGGCTCTGGCGCGAACCCTGTCGCAGCTGCACGCGGATATCCGCAAGAGCAAGGCCCTGCGTGCGATTTCGGTGGCGCTGCTGTACGGGTACGTCGACTACGCGCTCGAGATCGGGGCCGCGGCCGGCGACGTGCTCTCCGCCGGCGAACGGACCCTCATCGAACGCCGGCTGCGCGAAGCCGGCGAGCACCACGGTCCGCTCCCGGCGTTCCCCGGGCGCCGCCGGCTGGCGTCGGTCCTGCGGCGGCTCTGGAAGGTATGCCGCGTCCCCAACGAGGGATGGTCGGTCAGCGACGCGGGGATCGGAAATCTGGACTGACCGGCGGGGCGGGCTGCTCCGCGGCCTCGTATCCGGCAGGGTCCGCCGGTGGTTCTGACGCCGTGGCGACGATCTCCCCAGCCATTTCGACCTGGCTGGCACCCGGATCGAATGTCGTCACCGCCTTTCGCCGAAGGACCCGCTCGCGGACCTCGCGCAGCTGCTTCAGCTCCCCCGCGTGGAAGAATCCACCGACGTACAGCACCAGGCCGTAGACCGCAACCATGATGACGCCGCTGGCTCCGATACGGGCGAGTGCGTGGATCCCGGACGGCACGGTACTCACAGCGGCGACGTACCCGGTGCCGCCCGCGAGGGCGATCCGGAGCAGGCGGTTCCATTCGTAGGGTATGGGGTAAACGCGCCGCGAGAAACCGACGGTCACGAGCGCGAGGGTGGCATAGGACACCGTGTTCGCCCAGGCGGCCCCCAGGATTCCGTAACGCGGGATCAACAGGAGGTTGGCGAGCACGCTCACCGCCGCAGCGGTTCCTGTGGCGATCGGGTACAGCTTGGTCCGCTTCGTGATGACCAGCCCGATCGAGCCCACCAGGTACAGCCCCTGGAACATCACGCCGAGCGCGATCCACGGAATCACGACCGCCGCGCCCTGGAACCCCTCTGTGGTAAAGAGCTGCACCACTCCGGGTGCGACCGCGCAAAGCCCGCCGACCAGCAGCACGAGCAGCGCGATCACGTAAGTGGAGACGGTGCTGTAGATCCTGGCGGCGTCCGGTTCGCGCATCACGCCGAGAAAGAACGGCGTCCACGCCAATTCGAGGGCGCTCAGGAAGAACTTCAGCGCAAGACCGAAGCTCGCGCCGATCGAATACAGGCCGACATCGGCCAGGGTGCCGTAGGCCTTGAGCAGGTAGCGATCGGCGAACCCGATCACCTGGTGCGCGATGCTGTGCGGCACGCGCGGCAGGCCGAAGGCCAGTGCCTCGCGGATCACCGCGCGTGAAAAAACCGGACGGATCAGCGGCGCAAACCACTTGATGAGGACGGCCGTGAAGAACGCCGTCACGAGCAGGTCGGCAACGACGATGCCGAAGACGCCCATGCCGGCCGAGATGACGAGCAGCAGGCGCGCGACGATCGTTCCCGCCGACCGGGCGAACGCGAGCGCTATGAACTGCCGGGGCTGACCCGCGATTCGCAGCACCTGAAACGGCATGAAGTAGAAGCCCGTCACGAAGGTGTTGACGAGCGTCAAGCCCACGAGCAGGCTCAGCGACCCTCCCGGATCGTCCCCTCCTTCTCCGAGAAGCAGCGGCGCCAGCACGTCCAGCGAGAGAAGCGCAATCCCCAGGAGCGCACCGTTGACGGCGAGCAGAAAGAAAAAGATCGTGCTGGCCAGCCGCTGCCGCGCCTGCGGATCGGCACAGTCGTAGTACAGGCGCATGAACGCAGTGTCCACCCCCCACCGGAACAGCACCTTCGTCACGGCTTCCACCGTCAGCAGCATCGTGATGACGCCGTAGTCCGCGGGAGTGAGGTAGCTGGTGAAGACCGGGAGCAGGAGCAGGCTGACGATCGACGTCGCGACGTCGCCCAGCCCGTAGATCGCCAGGTTGCCGAAGAGAGTCTTTATGCGTGCCAGCAAGGGGACAAAAAAATCACGGGCGACGCCGGCGGCCCTGCAGGCCATCGACGTCACCCGTCATGAGGGGGTGCGACCCGAGGGCGAGCCGCGATCTATGCCCTGCCTATATGCATTTGACGGTCGACGATGAGCCGCGCGGCGACCACGCCAACCTTGTGCGAGGGGATTACGCCCGGCAATCCGAGGCCGGCGGGAACCGACAGCCGGTTGACCACCATGCCGGGCGGCAGCCAGTCGCCATTGCGGCAGGTCCAGCCCGGGCCGGGTTGCACCGTCGGGCAGGCCATCGACAGCGGGATCCAGTCGCCGTTGACACAGACCCAGTCCGCGCCAGGCTGGACGGTAGTACAGCCCCCCGTCGACGATGTAGGCGCCGGGGCAGGCGCGGGAGCCAGCGACGGTGGCAGCCAGTCGCCGTTGACACAGACCCAGTCAGACGCGGGCTTCACCGATGAGCACGTGCTCGTGCTCGTGCTCGGGGCTGGGGCGGGGGCGGGTGCCGGCGCCGGAGCAATGCCCGGCGGCAGCCAGTCGCCGTTGACGCAGACCCAGTCCGACGCCGGCTGGACCGTCGTGCAGCTCGTCGTCGGGGCCGGCGCGGGCGCGGGTGCAGGTGCAGGTGCAGGCGCCGAGCTGGGCGGCAGCCAGTCGCCATTCACGCAGACCCAGTCGGATGCCGGCTGGACGGTCGTGCAGGAAGTGGTCGGTGTCGGGCTCGGAGATGGCGCCGGCGCGCCGCCTCCGCCCGGGGACAGTTCGCCTGCCGGGCCCCCCTGGACGGAGCTGGTGGAGGCGATGAGGTTTACCGCCGACTGCGTGTTGTGATTGAAGGCGACGTTCCAGTAGGGCGCGCCGTTGTGTGCGGAAAGCCGGATGTTGCGAGCGAGCACACCGGGGCCGATCGGCGTTATGGCCGACGTCCGGGCTCCCCGGCGATTGAGCTCGAAGCCGATCACCGGATCCGTGCCGTCGGGGGCCGTTTCAAGCGTTGCGGCCAGAAAGGTACGGGCTGCCGGGCTGAACGCCATCGAGAAAGAGCTGAAACCGATGCCGGCTGACTTGCTGTAGAGCAACCCGCTGGTGACGACGTTCCCAAACCTGTCCATCTCCGCCGCGCGGGCTTCCCACGGGCCGCCTGATGGTTGCGCGAACCAGATCATCACGTAGAGACCGGTGTCGGGATTGAAATCGATATCGGTCGCCCCCTGTTGTCCTGACACCGGGAGAAACCGCTGCATGGCATCAATGGAGCTCCATGGCGTCACGATCGCGAAACCGGAGTACCCCAGGCTGCCCTCGTCTCTGAACGAAACGCCGAAGCGGTCGGTCGACGGATTCCAGCTGACGCCAGGGTAGAGCCCGACTTCAGCCGACAGTCGCACGATCGGCCCTGCCGCTGCGCCATTGCTGCTGACGGTTCGGCCGACGAGCGGCAGTCCCGGGCCGGTTGTCATCCATGCGACAAAAAACACACCGCTGTTGGGAGAGTAGCCGATGGCGGTCGAGCCGCTGATGATCCAGGGGTAGGCCGTCCCCTCGGAAATGGTCATCTCAGGGCCGACGGTGGCCGGATAGGTAATCACCCGGGTGTGGAGGATGTTCTGATTCGACGGCCCTTCTTCCGCGTAGGTCATCAGAAAACCGCCCTGGCCGTTGTATTTCACCCTGGGCGCGAAGGCCCCGCCGCCCCCCTGCTTGATCAGGAAGGGGCCGGACACGACGGTCCCGGCGCCATTGACGAACCATCCCCAGGCGTTGATGTAGGCGCTCACGACCAGATAGACGCCGTGCGCGGGATCGTAGCCCGAGTCCATTCCCTGAACCGGCGCGCCGAGGGCACCCAGGTTGACGATCGGCTGCGCGCTCAACTGGGCGTACGTCGAAGTCGGGTTCAGCAGCGACATGGCTGCGACCGCCAAGGCCGCCACCCGTGAGGCGGCTCGAATTGCAGGCATGTTCATGGAATCCTCAACACCGTTACGTTTTAGTGAGGGCCGGACGCGGAACCGCCGTCCCGGACTACCTTCTTCCTATCTCCTATCGACGCGGATTGGCCGGACCATTAGGGGGGCGCGAAAATCGTATACGAGAATCGCACGACTGTCCATGGAATCGCAACCCGCGGGGCGGGGGTCCACCGGGCTATCGGGTGAGGTCGAGGATGCGGCCGGCGGCGCGCACTTTGACCGGCCCGGGGCCGGTCCGGAGCAGGCGCCGGAGGTCGCGGAAACCCGAGAGCGGGGACTCAGCGAGCGCCAGAGCCGCCTGCTCGCGGATGGCCAAGTTCGAATCGCCGACCAGCCGATCGAAGATCGAACGGGCGAAATCCGGGTCATGCGGGGCCAGCAGGCGCGCCGCGTCGAGCCGGATGGCGGGGTCTCCGTCAGCCGCCAGGCCCCGGACCAGCCCCTTCCAGGCCTCGGTGGGCTGGCTCGCCATCAGCAGCGCCGCGCTTCGGCGCACGCTGGCATGTTCGCTCGTGGCGAGCTCCTCGAGGACCGCCGCGCCGCTCGTATCGCCCATCTGGAAGAGGGCACCGGCGGCGGCCACCCGGATCATTCCGCGCGGGTCCTGCAGGAGCGTTCTGAGGGCCGTAGCTGCCTGGCGATACTCGAGCTTGCCAAGCGCAGCCGCCGCGGCTGCCCGGTTTGCCGGCAGTGGATCGTCGAGCAGCTTCACCAGAGAAGGGGCCGCCCGCTTGCTGCCCGTCTCGGCAAGCATCTGGATCTCGTTCACCTTCGAGCCGGGTGTGGCGGCCATCCGCGCGAGGAACGTGTCCACGGCGGCGTCATCGCCAAGCCGTGCCCGTACTCCCGGACCGGCGCCGCCGGCCGCGATCATCGAGCGCGCCTCTTCATCCCCATCCTGGGCCAGAGCGAGGAGTGCCTGGCTGCGTGTCGCCGCATCGGTCGTCTGCCGGGACCATTCGTAGAGGAACGCGCGTGCGACCCGGCGCAGCGCGGCCGGTTCTTCGTTCGACCGCGCGCCGAGCCATGACTCGTAGCCATCGAGCGCGGTCGTCGCGCCGCCTCGGGCGATGTCGGCCTCGATCGTCAGCGCCAGCGCGGCGATGCTGCGGGGGAAGCGACTGGAGATGCTTTTCGCCGTGCGGGACGCTTCGTCGAACTTACCTTCGGCGAGCAGCACCCACCCCTGGGCAAGCGCCGCCGCTTCCTGCCTGGGTACGGCGGCGGACGGCAGCGTCGCCTGAGCCTGACCCTGCGCCTGAGCACGGACGGACGTGGTGAGCACGGTCGTGAGGATGACAGCGGCCAGGGTGCAGACCGGAAATTTCATAGCGAAGGACACTCCGTCATATTCGACGCGCCGGCCGCCACCGCGGCCGGAAAAACCGGTCTCAGCGTGCCGATCCGCGTCGGGCTGCGCGCAGAGCGCCGGTTGGCGATCGAACGTCCTGCACGACAACTACGATACTCTGGTCGCGGTTTCACAGTGATATCCCTGCTCTGGCGCAGCGTGATCGGTGGATTGTGCGGCGCTCTGCTCGGCCTGGCCGCCCTCGCATTCAGCTACTCGCGCAATCCGGCGATCACTCTGGAGATGGACCGAGGCGCCTCCGGCATCGTGAGCGGGCTCTACGACACGGAGCGCGTCGGCCGGGAGACATTCGCCTGGACGCGTCGCACTGCCACCATGACGCTGTCGGAGCTCGACCGGAGCGTCGACTGGTCCTGCACGATCCGGCTGCGCGGCGGACGCGCCGACGAGTCCACGCTACCGCAAGTCGTCATCTCTGTCGACGGTGTGATCGCGAAGACCACGCAGACGACCAACGAGTATCAGGATGTCGCGATCGCGCTGCCGGCAAGAACGCGGTCGTCGCGCGCGTCGGTCACGCTGACCGCGTCCACCACGTTCATCCCCGGGCCTGCCGACCCTCGTACACTGGGCGTCATGATCGACCGGTGGGCATGCGCGCCGGTTTCAGCAGGATTCGTCCGGCCTCCGCGACCCGTGATGCTCGCGGCCGCCGCGGGCGGAGCCGCGTTCGGTGCGGCATTCGCATTTATCGGCGCAGGCGTGCTGGCAACGATCGGCGCCGCCGGCCTGCTCGCGATCGCACAGGCGATCCCGCTCGGGTGGGAGTTCGGAATGTTCACGCCGTACCCGGAGCGCGCCGTGTGGCTCGCGCTCTGGATCGCCGCGCTCCTGGTGACATCCGTACGCGCGGCCGAGCGGGCGACCGGGCGCCGCGTCAGCGGCGCGGCGCGTCTGGTCGCGGCGAGCACGGCCGCGGTGATGTATTTGAAGCTGCTCGCGCTGCTCCACCCGTCCAAGCCGATCGTCGACGCCGTGTTTCATGCGCATCGCCTGCAGTGGGTGCTGGACGGCCGGTACTACTTCACGCAGCCGATGCCGAGCGGCGTGCAGTTCCCGTATGCGATCGGGCTCTACGTGTTCTCGGCGCCGTGGTCGCTGGTGACCCACGACTACGTGCTCCTCCTCCGGATCGTCGTCACCGCCGCGGAGGCGGTCGGGGCGGTGCTGGTGTACCGGCTGGTCTCGCGCATCTGGCAGGACCGGCTGGCCGGAGCCCTCGCCGCCATCCTGTTCCACCTGGTCCCGCGGACGTTCGAGATCGTCGGTAACGCGAACATGACCAACGCGTTCGGCCAGTCCGTCGCGTGGATGGCGCTGGCGGCAGCCGTCCTCTGGCCGCTCCAGGCCCGGAACTGGCTGCAGGTGAGCGCGCTGACGGTGATCACGGCGTGGGCCCTCCTGTCGCACATCAGCACGTTTACGTCGCTCTCTGCGATTCTCGTGGGCCTCGCCGCGTTGTACTGGTGGCGAGGCGGGCCCGAGCTGCGACGGCCGGCACTGGCCATCCTCGGAGCAGTCGTAGTGGCCGCTCTCTTGTCGGTCGCGGTCTATTACGCGCATTTTGGAGACGCGTACCGATCGGCCGCGCGCGTCCGCGCGTCTCCGGCAGCGTCGGCCACCGAGCGGGCGGAACCGGTGACGGTGGCGTTGCCGTCGAAGGTCGAGGACGCGTTCAGGTTGACGGTGGCCGCGGTGGGCTGGCCCATTTTCCTGTTGGCGGCCGTGGGAGTCGTGCCGCTCTGGCGCCGCGGGTTTCGGGACCGTTTGACCCTCGCTACAGGGGCATTGATGCTTACCTACGCGGTCTTCGTCGCCAGCGTCGTCCTGACTCCGGTCGAGCGTTCGTTCCAGCGATATGCCGCCGAGTTCATCAGTCGCGTGACGCTCGCCACCTACCCGGCGATGGTGATTCTCGCGGGGGCGGGAGCCGCATGGGGCTGGCGCGCGGGCTGGACGGCGCGACTCGCAGCGGGCGGCCTGATGCTTGCGGCCGGCTATGTGGCTGCTGCAACCTGGGTCGAATGGCTGCGCTGACGACTCACGGTCGCGGCCTCATCGCTCCGGCGCGATCGGATGCACCTGCTGGTACTGCCATCGCCGCGGCCTTCCACCGGCGAAACGCAGCGCGTATAGATCGCGAAGCTGAATCAGGTACCCGGCGGCTTCGCGCAGGCTCATTTTGCTCTCACCCTGCTCGCGGTCGTCGAATCGATAGGGCACTTCGATCAGCCGGGTCGCGCCGCTCCGTACGATCAGCTCGAGGCAGATTTTGAAACCGCCGGCCTTGATCGTGGTGCCGCGGGCAATGTCGCGCCGGATCAGAAAGAAACCGGATGCGGCATCGCGAATCGGCGACAGCGGACGGGCCAGAAGACAGGCCGCGCGCGAAAGGAGCCGCCGTTGCAGCGGCCAATCGGGTGTCGAACCGCCGCGCACATAGCGGCTTGCGACGACCAGGTCCGCCCTGGCCGATGTGAACGTCTGAAGCATCTGCGGGACGAGAGCCGGAGGGTGGCTGAAGTCTGCGTCCATCACTCCCACGACCACTGCGGACGCCACCTCGAATCCCGCAACCACCGCGGTGCCGAGCCCCAGCTTGCCGGCGCGGTGGATGACCCGGATGCGATGGGTGCGGGCGAGTTCGTCAGCGATCGCGCCGGTCCCGTCGGGCGAGTTGTCGTCGACGATCACGAGCTCGAGTTGAATGCCGTGCGGCGCGCACGCCGAAAACAGCGCTGCGACCAGTTCGGCGATCCGGTCGCGCTCGTTATAGGTCGGAAGAACGATCGTGAGATCGGCCGCCGGAGGACCAGCGGCCAGGGGGGGATTCACGGCGTGTACTATAATTCAGACTGCGCACACACCTCGTGATGTCTGATCGTGTCGGGCGGAGCTTTGTCGCAACCCTGTTGATCGCGTTCGCGGCAGCTGCGGCCCTGCGTTGCGCGTGGCTCACTGCCGATCCGCCTGCCCACCCGGCCGTCGGCATCATGTGGCACGACGAGGGGGCCTGGGTGCACAACGCCCGCAACCGCGTCCTGTGGGGAGCGTGGCGGGCCGACGAGTGGAATCCGGTCTTCGTCGCACCCGCCTTCACCGCGCTCGAGTACGCGGCCTTCCGCACGTTCGGCATCGGCACCTGGCAGGCGCGCACCGTGCCGGTGGCCTCCGGGCTGCTGGCGGTCGCCCTGCTCGCGGCAGGTCTGGCCGCGCTCGGCGGACGCCGGGCCGCGCTCATCGGCGCGTCACTGCTGGCAACCAACTACGTCTACGTGATGTGGAACCGCGCGGCCCTGATGGAGTCGACGATGACGGCATTCATCGTGGCGAGCTGGGCGGCCTACGCCTTCGCCGAACGCCGCCCGGCCCTCGGACTCCTCGCCGGAACCGCGGTGGTGTTCGCCTGGTTCACGAAAGCCTCGGCGGCATTCTTCGTGGCGGCACTGGTGCTCGACGCCGTCGCCACGCTGGTGCAATCGCGATGGGAATGGCCGCGTCGAGTCGTCGGATTTGCCAAGCCGTCACGGTCGGCCGTGCGCGCCGCCCGCTGGACGCTGACCGGCGTCGCCGCGACCGGCGCCGTCATCCTGGTCGCGTTCGTGCTGCCGTACTGGTCCGAGTATCAGTTCTACAACTGGCAGATGTCCGTCACCCGGAAGCCGTCCTACACCCTCCGCAGCCTGATCGACCGCGCGTCGTGGCTCCCGATCGTCCACGACTACTTCACACGGATGTGGCTCGTCACCTCGGTGGCGGCGCTGGGGCTCACGACCATTGTCCTCACCTGGCGAACGGCTCGTCCGGGAGAGCGGCTCCTGGTGCTCTGGGTGCTGCTCGGTCTCGCGGAGCTCGTCGTTCACGACGCGGGGAACGAACGGCGATATGTGATGTTCATCCCGGCGCTCGTCGCGCTGACGGCTCTCGTTCTGGGGAAGACGGGGCCGATCGGTGCACCGACCGGGGATCTCGGCCGGTTCTCGCGCTGGATCGCACTGCCGCTCGTGCTCCTGCTCGCCTACCTCGTGGCGGGCAGCCTCGTCCGGCTCGCGCTGCTCGGCGAGATCGGTCGCGGCGTCCGTCTCTCGGCCGCGATGGCGGTCATCGCCGGCGGGCTGATCTTCTGGCGCTGGCGGTCGGTCTGCGAGTGGCTGTCGCGGCAGCGCATCACCGCGGGGGCAGCCGCGGCGCTCACCGCGATCGCGATCGCGGGCGATCTGACCCAGTACTGGCAGTGGGCGCTGGGACGGACGTATGAAAACCACCAGGCCTCGATCGAGCTCGGCCGGGTGCTGCCTCCGGGCACGCTCGTCCACGGGAAGCTCGCCAACGGGCTGTCGCTGGAGAACCGGATCCGGCCCATCTTCGTCGGCCGCGGCTTCGGCAATTACGACGACCGGACGACCAGGGACGACGTGCGATATATTTTGACGTATATCGCACCGCGCGTCGGCTACGAGGGCTCCGTCATCAGGGACGTGCTCGACGCGTATCCCAACCGCACCATCATCATGACGTTCGACGTGGCGGAGACCGCCACCGGCCGCGACCGGGCCGCGCTCATCGACAAATTCGGGGGCGCCGGCCCCGGCACGAACCGACAAGCGACCGGTCGTGCGGACCATTGACGAGCGCGCCATCAAGGCGCACGCCGACCTCCGGTTCCGTTCCGAGTACGACTACGCGCTCTTCGAGTACTACCGGAGCGCCAAGGTCATTGCGTTCCTGGACCGCGCCGGCGTCGCGATCACCGGCCGCATCCTGGACGCCGGCTGCGGCGGCGGCGGGATGCCGCTCTCGCTCGCCGAGGAAGCCCGCTTCGTCGTCGGGATCGATCCCGCGGAACGATTCCAGGAGGCGGGCGTCAAACTGGGACGTGAACGGTCGCTCGCCCATCTGCACTTCGCGCTGGCCGACGGGATGTACCTGCCCTTCCCGGACGGGTCGTTCGACCTGGTGCTGTCGCACGCGGTGATCGAACACGTCGCCGACGCCCCGTTGTACCTCCGGGAATGCGCCCGTGTCCTCGCGCCGGGCGGCCGGATGTACTTGTCGACGGCCCCGTACCTCTCCTTTGCGGGCGCGCACCTGCCGCGCCTGAAAGTGCCGATACCGCTGCACCTCATCGCGGGCCGGCCGATCGCGTTTGCCACCTTCCAGTTTCTCGCCCGCCATGCTCCCTGGACGCTCAAGGAGCCCGCCAACGAGAACTCGTTCATCAAGGCCGCGCGCCGCGGTGAGAAGAAACATGACGACCTGCTCGAGCTAGTGACGGTTCGGCGCCTCAGGGGTCAGATCGCCGACGCCGGTCTCGCCATCGTCCGTGAAGAGCTGCATGCGACGGGCACGGTCCGGCGGATGCCGCGGCCGATCGGCCGATGGCTGCGCAACAGCCCGTTGACCCGGGACGCGATGATCAGCACCATGGAGTACGTGCTGGCGAAGGCGGGAGCCTGAATTTGGCGGAGATCGATCGATACCGGGCCGACGACAAGCGCGCCGTGGAGGGGCTCTATCGGCGTGTGTTCGGTCACGATGCCGCCGAATCCAGCCGTCTCCGATGGGAGTGGCAATACCGGCGCAACCCCAACAACCCCGGGCAGGAGCCGGAGATCTGGATCGCGCGTGAAGGACCAGGGATCGTCGGGCAGTACGCGACGATGCCCGTGAAGCTTTCGCTGGGCGGACGTGAACTGCGGGGCTCCTGGGGGATGGACGTCATGGTCGCGCCTGAGCGTCAGCGGCAGGGGCTCGGGGAGGTACTGTTCCGCACGTGGGACCGCAACGTCGGCGCGTCGCTTGGCCTCGGGCTGTCCGACTCCTCGTACCGGCTGTTCCAGAAGCTGCGGTGGCCCGACGTCGGGCCGGTGCCCTGCTTCGTCAAGCCGCTGACGCGCCGCGCACTCCGAAGGCCGAACTGGCCGGTGGGCCTGAACCGGCTCGTCTCCGCGCTCACCCTGCCGATCGTCAAGATCGTCGCGCGGAGCCGGCCGCTCGCGGCCGAAGTCCGCATGATCCAGCGTTTCGACGAGAGCTTCACGAAGCTGTGGGAGGAGCTGGCGCCGAAGTTCGGTCTCGCCGTCCGGCGCGATGCGGCGTACCTGAACTGGAAGTACGTCAATGCCCCGCATGTCCGGTATTCGATCGCGGCGCTCAGGCGCGACGACCGCAATGTCGGGTATGCGGTGTACCGGCACTTCACCGAGCCGCGCGGCCGGGTGACCCTGCTGGTCGACTTTCTGACCGATCCCGACGACGAGAACGGGCTCGCGGCGCTGCTGCGCTGGGTCGATCGCGAGGCCCGGCAGGCCGACTCCGACAAGATCCGGACCTTTGCGATGCACGCCGGCTTCCGCAGGGTCCTGCGGCGCTCCGGGTATTTCGCCGTGAAGTCCACGATGGAGTTCGTCGTGAAGATCAACGCCGTGGGTGTGGACGAGTCGTTCTACGACCAGACCGACGACTGGCACGTCACGCTCGGCGATTCGGACCAGGACCGATGAATCACGTGCGACCTGCGATGTGCGACGTGCGACGTGCGACGTGCGATGTGCCATGCATCTGCTAGTCGGGATCGATACCGAAGGCGACAACCAGTGGGATGAAGCGGCGCGGAGGAACCAGCGCTTCGAGAATATCTACGCGCTGCCGCGGCTGCACGCGCTGTTTGCGCGCCATGGAGTGCGGCCGACCTACGTGATCACGCATCCGGTCGCGACCGATGCGCGGTCGGCTGACGTACTGAGGCGGCTGCGCGCCGGCGGCGACTGCGAGATCGGGGCACACCATCACGCCTGGGAAACTCCCCCGTGCACCGAGGCAGACGTCAAGCGGCATCCCTTCGCGTCGACGCTGCCGCGCGCCCAGTTCGATGCGCAGCTCGAAAGCCTCACCCGGGCAATCGCGGCGGCGGTCGGGGAGGCGCCGGTCTCATACCGCTCGGGCCGTTTCGGGTTCTCGGCCGACCACGTTGCCGCGCTCGAGCGGCACGGATACCTGGTCGAGTCCAGCGTGGCGCCCCTCTTCTCCGAATCTCACAAGGGCGGGCCTGAATTCGTCGAAGCGCCGCTCACCCCGTACTTCCTGTCCTACGACAACGCCAGCCGACCCGGCTGCAGCGGCGTGCTGGAGGTGCCGGTGTCGGCGGCGCTCAGCCGCCGCCTGCCGACGGCGCTCCAGCACGCGTATGCCCGGGCGCCGAAGCCGTACACGACCAAACGGGTCCTGCGCGCGCTGCGCCTTCTACGGATGCGCTGGCTCCGGCCGTCGTACTCGTCGCTCGAGGACATGATCGCGCTGGCCCGGGACCTCGCCCGCTGGAACGAACCTGTGCTGAACGTGCTGTTCCACTCGAGCGAAGCGATCGTCGGCGGCAGCCCCTACAACCGCACGCAGGCGGAGCTGGACGCGTTCTGCCAGCGGCTCGATCGGTTCCTGGCGTTCGCGACGCGCGAGCTCGATGCAGCCCCCGCAACCTTCGCCGAATTCCGGGCGGCCTACCTCGCCCCGGGCGCGCGGTAGCGCATGCGGATCCTCCACGTCACGCCGCACCTGCCGCCGGACCAGGCCGCCAATGCGCTCCTGCCCTGGCAACTCGGCAACTGGCTGCGCGCCGACGGAGCCGACGTCGAGTACGTCGCGCATCCGCCGCGCGCCGGCGGGCACGCGCCCCTGGCGGGGCCGGTCGCATGGGTCCGGCGGACGGCCGGCGGCCCGCTCACCCGGGCCCTCAAGATCTCCTCCGCGATCGCCGCTTATCGCGTGTGGCGCGTGCTGACGCCCTGCATCGCGCGCGCCGACATCGTCCACGTGCACAGCAACGGGCTCCTGGCGGAGCTGGCGGTGCTGCTCGCGCGCCGCGAGGGCAAGCCGGTCGTGCTCACGCTGTACGGCACCGAGATCTGGCACTACGCGCCGAAGAAGTTCGGGCCGGACCTGTTCACCCGCGCCTACCACGCCGCCTCGTACGTCACGTTTTACAGCGACCGGCTGATGGTGCGTGCGCAGGAAGCCGGCCTCGGCCGCAGGCGGATCCGGACGATCTACCCCGCCGTGAGCGACAGCTTCACCTGGCACAACGAGCAGGCCCAGACCGAGGCCCGCGCGGCGCTCGGGATTCAGAACGCGCACCTGCTGCTGAACGTCAAGCGCCTGCATCCCCTGGCAGGGCAGCGATACCTGATCGAGGCGATGAACGAGGTCATTCGGCTGCACCCCGACACCCGGCTCGTGATCTGCGGCGCCGGCCCGATGCTCGATGAGCTGAAATCCGTCGCGCGGTCGGCGGGGGTGGAGCGGCATGTGACGTTCGCCGGGATGATCGACAATACGGCGATCGCGCGCTATTGCGCCGCCGCGGATCTCTTCGTGCTGCCGTCGCTGCTCGAAGCGCTCCCGACGGTCGCGGTCGAAGCGCTGGCCTCGGGCACGCCGGTATTGTCGAGCGACAACCCCGGCGGGCTCGAGCTCAGCGACCTCTTCGGCACCGACGTAGCCATCGTGCCCAGGGAGCAGCCGCTGGCACTGGCGTCCGCCATCGGTGAGTTCCTCACCCACAAGCGGCGGACGCACCGCCCGACCCGCTACGCCATCGAAGACGAGTTCCGTCCCCGCGCCGTGGCGGCGCACTACCGGCAGATCTACACTGAAGTCCGGGAACAGCCGTAGGAGGCGCAATGGCATTCATCGACAGGATCAGCGCAGACCTCACCGCCGCGATGCGCAGCCGGGACCCGGTGAAGCTGGGCACGCTGCGCATGGCGAAGGCCGCGCTCACGAACCGCGAGGTCGAACGCGGCCGGCCGCTCGACGATGCCGAGTCGCTCCAGGTGATGGCGTCGATGATCAAGCAGCGGCGGGATTCGATCGAACAGTTCGAGAAGGGCGGGCGAGGCGACCTCGTGCAGCAGGAGCAGGCCGAAATCGCGGTGCTGGAGGCCTACCTGCCGCCGCCAGTGGACCCGGCCACCCTCGAGCGCGCGGTCGACGAAGCCATACGCGAGACCGGGGCGGTTTCGCCGAAAGACATGGGGAAGGCGATGAAGGCCGCGATGGCCAGACTGGCCGGCGCCCAGGTGGATGGGAAGACGGTCAGCGACCTCGTCAAACGCAAGCTGGCCGGCGGCTGAAATTCGGCAAACCTTTGTGAAGCATCGTTCGTCTAATCGATTGAAAGGCACGCACAAGCCTCTCATCCATCCTCCATCAGGCTCCTGTCGCAAGGCAGGAGCCTTCTTTTTTTGCGGCGCGTGCCCGCGCGTCCCGCTTCCGCGACACCCACTGTCCGTCTGCTGCGAAATCGGACGCCGCAGTGCCGATGTGTAAAGCTTGTAAAGTTCCCGCATGAGCTCGAGACTCGCGAAATCCGCCGGCCTGATCGGTCTCGCCACGCTGACGAGCCGACTCCTCGGCCTGGTTCGCGACACCGTGCTCGCGGCCTACTTCGGCGCCAGCGCCAGCATGCAGATGGACGCGTTCAACGTCGCGTTCCGGATCCCCAACCTGCTCCGCGATCTGTTCGCCGAGGGCGCGATGACGGCGGCGTTCGTCCCGACGTTCACCCGCACGCTGGAGGCGCGCGGCCGGGAAGCCGCCTGGCGCATCGGCAATCTGGTCATGAATGCCCTGCTGGTGGTGACCGGCGTGCTGGTCGTGCTCGGGATCATCTTCTCCCGGGAGATCACGCTGGTGCTGGCATCGGAGACGTTCACCGACCGGCCGGGCGCCCTGGACCTGACCAGCCAGCTGACCCGCATCATGCTCCCGTTCCTCACGACGCTCGCGGTGGCGGCGGCGATGATGGGGATGCTGAACTCGCTGCGGCGGTTCTTCGTCCCGTCGCTCTCCCCATCGATGTTCAACGTGGCGTCCATTCTGAGCGCCGTGCTGCTCGCGCCGCTGATGCCGCGCTTCGGGTTCGAGCCGATCGCGGCGATTGCCGTCGGCACGCTGCTCGGCGGCCTCGGTCAGATCCTCATTCAATGGCCGTCCCTGCGCCGCGAGGGGTTCCGGTACCAGCCGATCGTCAGCTTCAGGGATCCGGCGATGCTCGAGATCCTGCGGCTGATGGCGCCGGCGACGCTCGGCCTGGCCGCGGTGCAGATCAACGTCTTCGTCAACACGCACCTGGCGACCGGGCAGGAACAGGGGGCCGTCTCGTGGCTCCAGTTCGCCTTCAGGCTCATGTACCTGCCGATCGGCATCTTCGGCGTGTCGATTGCGACCGCCTCGCTGCCCGATATCGCGCGTCACGCGGCGGCTGACGACATGCGGTCGATCCGGATGGCGGTGTCACGCGGGCTGCGCATGATGCTGATGCTGAACGTGCCCGCGACGATCGGCCTCATGGTGCTGGCCGAGCCGATCGTCGCACTGATCTTCGAACGGGAGGCGTTCAATGCGTACGACACGACCGCGACCGCTGCGGCCCTGCTGTTCTATGCGCCGGGGCTGCTCGGCTATTCGGCGGTGAAGATCGCCTCGCCCACGTTCTATTCCCTGCGCGACAGCCGAACGCCGGTCGTCGTGAGCGTCCTGTCGATCGGCGCCAACCTCGCGATCAACCTGGTCCTCGTCAGAGTGATGGGCTACCGGGGGCTCGCGCTCGGTACGGCGATCGCGGCAATCTTCAACGCGGTGGTGCTTCTCTGGCTGCTGCGAGGCCGGGTGGGCGGCCTCGAAGGACGGCGCGTGGCCGTCGCGATGGCGAAGATCACGCTGGCGGCGATGGCGATGGGGGCCGCGGCGCATTTCACCGCCGCCGGGCTGACCGAGATCACGCCGCGCGGCGGAGAGGCCGCCAAGTTCGTCAGGGTCTTCGGCGGCATCGGCGCCGGGCTGGCGGCGCTCGCTGCGGCCGCCCGCCTGCTGCGCATCGAAGAGTTCAACGACGCCGTGAGGCGTGTGCTCGAGCGGTTCAGGCGCTGAATGACGTCTGGATGGCGTCTGCACCCCACCGTGCTGCTGATGGCGTCGGCGCACATGATGGTCGACGGCTACGGCAACATCCTTGCGCCGCTCCTCCCGCTGCTCATCACCCGCCTCGACCTCAGCCTCGCCGCGGCGGGCACGATGACGATGCTGTTCCAGTTGTCGGCCTCGGTCGCGCAGGTCGGGTTCGGGCACCTCGCCGACAGGTGGCGGCCGCGGCTGCTCGTCATGGCCGGGCCTGTCCTGTCGGTCACCGTGCTCAGTTTCGTGGGGGTGGCCGGCACCCCGCTGATGCTGGCGGCAATCCTCATCGTCGGCGGGCTCGGCGGCGCCGCGTTCCATCCACCCGCCGCAACCCTCGCGCATACCCTCGGCGGCGATCGACCGGGCTTCGCCATGTCGGTTTACATCTCGGGCGGGACACTGGGTTTCTCGTTCGGGCCCCTGATGTTCGCGCCGTTCGCGGAACACTTCGGGATGCACTGGACGCCGGTCCTGGCGCTGCCGGGGCTCGCCGTCATCGCGTTTTTTCTCGCTCGCGTGCCGAAATTCGAATGGCCGGCTCACGGCGGTCAGGGGCTGCACGCCTTGCGCCCGTACGCCAGGCCGCTGAGCCTGCTCTACATCATCGTTGTGCTGCGGACGATGACGTCGATTGCGTTTGCGACGTTCCTTCCGGTCATGCTCACGCGGCGGGGGATGAGCGTCGGGGCGGCGGGAGCCGTCGTAGCCGGCTATCTGTTCGCGAGCGGCGTCGGCGGGTTCTTCGGCGGCCCCGCGGCGGACCGATGGGGGCCGAAGCAGGTCATCGCGTGGTCACTGGTGGCGTCGTCTCCGTTTCTGTTTGCCGCTCCGCTGCTCGACGGCGTGCCGTTCATGCTCGCACTGGCGGCCGGCGGGTTCTTTCTCCAGTCGACCCTGCCGGTCAACGTGGTCTTCGGCCAGGCGATCGCCCCGGTGAGCGCCGCCACCGTGTCGTCGTTGATGATGGGCTTTGCGTGGGGCACGGGGGGGATGACCGTCCCGCTCACCGGCTACGTGGCCGACAGGATCGGGATCGAATCAACGCTCGTCGGGCTGTCGCTGGTACCGCTGCTTGCCGCGGCCTGCGCCCTGCCGCTGCCCAACCGTGGCATTCGCCCTCCGGTAGCCTCGGCCCTCGGCACCGGCGGGCCCTCGGACCCACCCCGCGTGGTACGATAGTTTCTTTCAAACCTTCCGCGATGTCCCGCTACGGCCGCGCCGCCGCCACGACCTACTCTTTCGGTCCCGGGCCCATGACCCCGGCCGTCAAGGCCATCATCTGGACCAACATCGCGCTGTTCATCGTTACGCAGTTCACCGAGGAGATCGTTCTCTACCTCGGCCTCATTCCGCAGAACGTCGTCGAGCGCGGCTGGATCTGGCAGCCGGCGACCTACATGTTCCTGCATGCGGGGCCCGGGCACATCCTCTTCAACATGCTGGGCGTGTGGATGTTCGGGGTGGAGCTCGAGCGGATGTGGGGGACGAAGTTCTTCGCGCGCTTCTACGGGATCACCGGTCTCGGGGCCGGCGTGACCGCGGTGGCCGCGTCCTTCCTTCCGGTGGACGCCCTGCAGGCCACCTACACCGCCGTGACCATCGGCGCGTCGGGGGCGCTCTACGGCCTCCTGATGGCCTTCGCACTGCACTTCCCGGACCGCCCGATCCTGATGTTCCTGCTCTTTCCCATTCCGGCGAAGTATTTCGTCATGATCCTCGGGGCGCTGGCGTTCCTGCTCGCCCCCGGCAGCCAGGTGTCGAATGCGGCGCACCTCGGTGGCCTGGTGTGGGCCTATCTCTACCTCAACAGCAGGCGCGGCGGAGGAGGCGGTCTCACCGCGGAGCTGAAATACCGGTATCTGAAGTGGAAAATGAACCGCCTGCGCCGGAAGTTCGACGTGTATTCAGGCGGGAGGTCGGACCGGATCCACTGATTTGGAACGCTGAACGCTGAACGCTGAACTCTGAACTCTGAACGCTGAAGGTAGGGCAGTTCAGCGTTCAGCCTTCAGCATTTTACAGAAGACTCCTGACGTACCCCCCGTCCACCTGCAAAGTCGTCCCTGTCACGTAGGAGGCGCGGCCCGAGGCCAGGAACGTGACGACGTCGGCGAACTCCTCGGTGGTCGCCATACGCTGCATCGGGATGCGTGCGACGGTCCGCTGCTGCACCGCTTCGGCGGTGATCCCCTCCCGCCTGGCGGCGGCTTCGGCGAGCTCGACGACCCGGTCCGTGGCGGTGTAGCCCGGGGCCACGCAGTTCACCAGGATGTTCTCGGGCGCGAGCTCGTTGGCGATGGTCCGGGCGAGACCGGTGATGCCGGCACGCAGCGCGTTCGACAGCACGAGCCCTTCGACCGGCTGTTTGGCCGAAATGGACGTGATGTTGATGATGCGGCCGCCGCCGCGGCGCCGCATGTGCGGGATCACCGCGCGTGACAGCCGCACCACGCTCATCAACAGCGAGTCGATGGCCTCACGCCAGTCGGCGTCGGAGATCGCCATGAACGGCGCCGACTTGGGCCCGCCCGTATTCGTAATCAGGATATCGATCGCGCCGAGCTCCTGCGCGGCGCGCTCGACGAGCCGATCGACGTCGTCGGCAATCGCGACGTCAGCGGCGATGGGAACGACGAACGCACCGGTGGCTTCACGGATCGCCGCGGCTGCGCCGGCCAGCGCCGGCTCGGATCGTGCGCAGACCGCGACCCGCGCCCCTTCCCTCGCCAACGACAGCGCGGTGGCGCGGCCCAGCCCCTTGCTGGCCGCGCACACGATCGCGCACTTGCCTTCAAGATCGAGTTGCATGGGTTCGGCCCGTCGTCAGCGGTGAAAGTACGTGTCGGTTCCGTCCAGCCAGTCCTTCCGGATCGGGCTGAACAGGTCGAGCTCGAACGTGTCGTCGAGCGCTTCGGCCTGGTGCTCGACCCAGGACGGGATGTGCAGCACCTCCCCCTCCCGCACCGTGATCTCCTCGCCGGCGATGAGGAACTTCAACGCACCCTGGAGCACGTAGGTCATCTGCTCGCTCTCGTGCGAGTGCATCGGTACGAGGGCCCCCTTTTTCAGGTAGATCTGCGCGAGCATCTCGCGCTCACCCGTCACGAGCTTGCGGGAGATCATTTCGGTCACCTTGTCGAGCGCGATCTCGTCCCATCGGTGAAGGTTGGCGGGCTGGCTCACGAATCCTGCTTTCTGGACGTCCGGGCGAAAGTGCCGGAATATAATGTAGTGTTTTCCGGGAAGCCGATATCTTACGAGGGAATCCGCAGGCATGAAAGCGACGGCAGTCAGCAACGGCAGGAGTGAACGGGCGGAGCGGGCGGCCACGGCAACGCACGGCCTGACCCGCGAGGCGCTGCTGCGTGCCTATCGCACGATGACCCTGTCGCGGAAGCTCGACGACAAGGAGATCCAGCTCAAAAACCAGAGCCTGATCTTCTTCCAGATCAGCGGCGCCGGCCATGAAGCGGTCCTCACCGCCGCCGGCATGCAGTTGAAGGCCGGTTACGACTGGTTCTACCCCTACTACCGCGACCGCGCGCTCTGCCTCTCGCTCGGCATGACACCGCTCGAGATGCTCCTGAGCGCGGTCGGCGCCAAGGACGATCCGAATTCGGGCGGGCGGCAGATGCCGTCCCATTGGGGCCACAAGGCATTGAACATCGTGTCCCAGTCGAGCCCCACCGGGACACAGTGCCTTCAGGCGATCGGCTGTGCGGAGGCGGGCCGCCTGTACGAGCAGATCACCAGCATCGAGGATCGCGCCACGAAGTTCCAGAAGGACGAAGTCGTGTACCTGTCGATCGGCGAAGGCACGTCGAGCGAAGGGGAGTTCTGGGAGTCGCTGAACCAGGCCTGCATCGGCCGGCTGCCGGTCGTCTACATGGTCGAAGACAACGGCTACGCCATTTCGGTGCCGGTCGAAGTGCAGACGGCCGGCGGCGACCTGTCGAAGCTGGTCTCGTCGTTTCCGGGGCTCCTGGTGCAGAGCATCGACGGCACGGACTTCGTGGCCAGCTACCGGGCGGCCGGCGATGCGATCGCGTACGCGCGCGCCCGCAAGGGCCCGGCCCTCATCCACGCCAAAGTCATCCGTCCGTACTCGCACTCGCTCTCGGACGACGAGAAGCTCTACAAGACGAAGGACGAACGGGCTGAGGAAGCCAGGCGGGATCCGGTCTCGCGGATGGCGGCATTCCTCATCTCGGAGGGGCACGCGACCGAGGCGCAGCTCGAAGAGCTCGCGAGAGAAGTCGACCAGGAGGTCACGGCCGCCTCCGACGCGGCGGTGAAGGCGGAGAAGCCCGCCGCCGAGACCGCCACCCTCTACGTCTATTCACCCGACGTCGATCCCGCGTCGGCTGCGTTCGCAACCGATCCTGTGCCCGAGGGGAAGCCCGACACGATGGTGGCGGCGATCAACCGCACCCTGAAAGACGAGATGGCGCGCAACCCGCGGATGGTCGTCTTTGGGCAGGACGTCGCCGACGCCAGCCGGGAGGCGGCGCTCGAATCGGTGCCGGGCAAGGGCGGGGTGTTCAAGGTCACCCACGGTCTGCAGCGCGCATTCGGCGGCACGCGGGTGTTCAACAGCCCGCTGGCCGAGGCGAACATCATCGGACGCGCGGTCGGCATGGCGACCCGCGGCATCAAGCCGGTCGTCGAGATCCAGTTCTTCGATTACATCTGGCCGGCGATGATGCAGCTCCGCGACGAGATGTCGATGATGCGGTATCGCTCCAGCAACGCGTTCTCGTGTCCGATGGTGATCCGGACGGCGATCGGGGGGTACCTGCGGGGCGGCGCCCCCTACCACAGCCAGTGCGGCGAGAGCATCTTCGCCCACTGCCCCGGCATTCGCGTCGTCTTTCCCTCCAACGCGCAGGACGCCGCCGGCCTGCTGCGGACGGCGATCCGATGCGACGATCCCGTGCTGTATCTGGAGCACAAGCACCTGTATCGACAGACCTACAACAAGGGGGAATACCCGGGCGCCGACTACATGGTGCCGTTCGGCAAGTCCGCCGTCCGGCGCGACGGGACCGATGTCGTCGTGATCACGTACGGCGCGCTCGTCCAGCGGTCGATCCTGGCGGCGCAGCAGGCCGAGAAGGAAGGCGTGAGCGCGATGGTCATCGACCTCCGGACCATCGTGCCGTACGACTGGGACGGGATCGCCGCCGCCGTCACGAAAACGAATCGCGTCATCGTGGCCCACGAGGATCAGCTGACATGCGGGTTCGGCGCGGAGATCGCCGCGCGGATCGCCGAAGAGCTGTTCGAGCACCTCGACGCGCCGGTCAAGCGGGTGGCGGCCCTCGACACGCCGGTCGCCTACTGCCCCGACCTCGAAGAGGTCATCCTCCCGCAGTCGGCCGATGTGCTGAAAGCGATCCTTCAGACGGCCCGCTACTGATCGCCGCTGGCAATGCTGGCTGAATGCTGACGCAAGGGGCAATGTTGAAGGCTGCTCTGGCTTCCATCGTCCTTGCGGCCTTGAGCGTTACTTCAGCACTCGGCATTCACCCCTCAGCATTGCGCGGAGCGCAGCCGGAAAGGCTGCGCTCGACCGCGGCCCTGCCCGCCCACGTCGCGGGATCCTTCAAGGACATTGCCGCGTGCCACCTCTCGCCGGAAGGCGACTACCTGGTGTTCGATCGCCGTGCCCACGCGGTCTTCAACGTGGCTGGCAGCGCCGCCCCGAAGAAGATCATCGAGATCGGCGTGGAGGCGGGGCGGATCCTGCGCCCGCTCGCGTTCGACTCGGCGCTCGACGGCACGTTCGTGATTGCCGACGCGCCGACCGGCATCGAACGGATCCAGATCTTCTTCTATCTCGGCGGCACGATCTCGGGGTTTACGCTTCCCGGACGGAACATCCCGCGCATCGTCCTCGACGAGTTCGTGCTGAGCGGGATCGGCTCCCTCGATTACACGGGCAGCACGATTCTGGTGAGCCAGCCAGATACCGGTGCACTCATCTCGGAGTATGGGGTCGATGGCAGAACGCTGCGCTCCTTCGGCGGGTTGCGCGCCACCGGCCACGAGAGCGATCGGGACCTCCATCTCGCGTTGAATGCCGGCATTCCGCTCGCGATCCCCGACAAGGGCGGGTTCTATTTCGTTTTTCTCGGCGGCATCCCGGTGTTCCGGAAGTACGACGCCGGCGGCAAGCTGCTCTTCGAGCGGCACATTGAGGGGATGGAGCTGGACGGGCACATCCTGACGCTGCCGAGCCATTGGCCGAAGCGCAGGACGGCAGCCGGCGAGTTCCCGATCGTGCCCCCGACGGTCAGGGCCGCCGCTGTGGACCCGCAGGGCCGCCTGTGGGTGTCGCTGGTGACGCCGCACACCTACGTGTACGACACCAGCGGCGACAAGGCGCGGACGATCGTGTTCCACGCCGCCGGCGTGATGACCCCGTCCAATTTTCATTTCATCCGCGATGGACGGCTGCTCGTCGCCCCCGGATGTTACACGTTCAACTGGCGGTAGCGCGCCGGGCGGCGCCGGCGGCGAAGGGGGCATCACCGGCCACGAACGTGGCCGCGCGGTGCAGCACCGAGTACTCGCAGCGCCTGGCGCTCAGCACTTCGCCGTCGGTGTTGAGGCGCGTCTCCCGTTCGAGGTCGATGGTGATCGACGAGGCCTGCAGGTAGCGGACGCGGGGATCGTTGACATGATCGCCGCCGGCGACCTTTCGCGCCAGGCCGATGAACTCGACCGCGCCCATCGCTTCGATCAGGCAGACATCCAGCAAGCCGTCGTCGATGACTGCCTCTGGCGCGATGAGTCTGCCGCCGCCGATCAGCCGCGAGTTGCAGACGGCGAATGACTGAAGGCCAAGGCCGATGCGGAATCCGCCGGGATCTGCGCTGACGGTGGCGCGGACGGGCTGGTATTCCAGCAGCGCCTGCGCACCGCCGATGAGATACGCCAGCCGGCCGGCAATCGACTTGAGCTGCGGCGTCACCGCCACCGAGACCTCGGCGATGTAGCCGCCGCCGGAGGTGTTCAGGAAGCAGCGCCCGTTGACCCGTCCGACGTCCACAGGCAGCTCCCGCTCCTCGAGCAGCACCTCCAGCGCCTGCCCGATGTCATCCGGGATGCCGAGCGCAGCCGCGAAGTCATTGCCGGTGCCCAGAGGGAAGACGCCGAACCGGACCCGACCCAGCGCACCGGCGGTGGCCACGCCGTTCACGGCCTCGTTGAGCGTGCCATCCCCTCCGGCGACGAAAAGCCGGCGGCAGCCGGCTGACGCGGCGGTGGTCGCTGCCGACTCGGCGTCGCCATCTCCTTCGGTATGGACGACCGCGATCCCGCCGTACTTTCGCCGGAGTGCGCCGCTCAGAAGCTCGGTGTACTCCTCCCCGCGCTCACGGCCCGACGACGGGTTGACGATCAGGAGTGCCTGCGAGCTGGTCATACCAGCTTGCCGATCGGGCCAAGATCCAGATTCAGGTCCTCGAGCGCCAGATCGAACTGCCCGGCGATCTCGCGGATCGTCTCCTCGAGGCGCATGAGGGCGAGGCCGATCGCCTCGGTCTCGGCCTCCGTGAGGGTATTGGCTTCCATGCGGCGAATGGCCTGACGCTCGAGCAGCTGCCGTATCGCCTCGACCAGCGTCAGCACGAGCTTCCCGACCGATTTGCGCACGTCGTCCGGATTCGCGTTCCAGCGCGGTGGCGCCCCCACGGCCCGTAGCCGCTCGAGCTCGGCGCGCAGTGACTCGACCTCCTTCACGTCGATAGCCGCCGTGCGGCGGGACGGTGCCGACTTCGGCGCTCGGGAGGTCTTTTTTCTCTTCTTGGCCATCATCCGAGCTGCGGCGTGAACGCGAACGGCGGCCAGGGGCCCGTCACCAATATGGCCGGAGTGGCCAGGTGCTTCACGATCCGCCGGTACCGCGGCGAATCGCCTGCGTCAATGAGATGGTAGACGGTGGCGAGCAGCCGGCCGGCGCCTGGTTCCTGCCGCTCGCGCGCGACCAGCGGACGAAGCGCCGACAACAACGTGCGGGCGGCCGGCGGCAGCACGGGAGAGACCGCACGGCGTCTCTGGTTCAGGTACTCGCGGCCCGTCCCGGTTCGAGCGGCCGGTGCCGGCGGCCGTCGGCCCACGATCCGGATCGTCATCTGCACGCGATCGCGCACATCATCGAGGCCGAGGCGGATCTCGGCGTCGTGATCGCGGGCGAAGGTGACGAGCTCGCGCTTGTCCATCAACGCGCCGAAGCGGACGGGGAGTATGGCGCGGACAGCGCTCGCAATCTCGAGCACGAGACCGTGCTGCTCGCGCAGGCGTTCGTCGTCCAGAGCCGGCGCAGCCCGCCGGCGCTCGCAGATCGCGTAGAAGCCGCCCAGGTCCAGGGAGTGCAGGATCGGGCGGCCGGCCGTCTGCTTCTCGAAAGCCGTGTCGGTCAGCGCGAGCACGTACAGCGGCACTCAGGCGTCCCTGGGCGGCAGCACCCGATCGGCCGCGCAGAGCAAGGCCGACAGCTGCACGTAGACGAGATCGACGTCCGCCAGGGCCAGAACCAGATCGGCTCGCAGCACGACCCCCTGGTTGAGGAGGCTGTCCAGGACGTCGACGAGCGACTTGTCCCCGTCGTCGATGATGCGGGCAATATCGCGCTTGGGCAGCGTTGGCCTGGGCGGGCGCAGCCCGGGCTTCTGC
>DATFFM010000058.1:0-2359 GCA_035250005.1 Vicinamibacterales bacterium
GGAGTTCGACATCACGAATGAGGGGTGGCCCGTCGCGCAGCCGAGGTTCACGAGCCGGCCCTCGGCCAGCACGATGATGCGCTTGCCGTCCGGGAAGATCACGTGATCCACCTGGGGCTTGATGTTCTCCCAGCGGTACTGGCGGAGCGCAGCGATTTCGATCTCGCTGTCGAAGTGGCCGATATTGCAGACTATCGCCTGGTGCTTCATGCGGCGCATGTGGCCGTGGTTGATCACGTTCACGTTGCCGGTCGCCGTCACGAAGATGTCAGCCTTGTCGCAGGCGTCGTCCATGGTCACGACCCGGTAGCCCTCCATCGCCGCCTGCAGCGCGCAGATCGGGTCGACCTCGGTGATCCACACCGTCGCGCCGAGGCCGGAGAGCGACTGCGCGCAGCCCTTGCCGACGTCGCCATAGCCGGCGACCAGCGCGATCTTGCCCGCGATCATGACGTCGGTCGCGCGCTTGATGCCGTCCACGAGCGACTCGCGGCAGCCGTAGAGGTTGTCGAATTTCGACTTCGTGACCGAGTCGTTGACGTTGATCGCCGGGAACGGCAGGCGCCCTTCATTCGCCATGCGGTACAGGCGCTTGACGCCCGTGGTCGTCTCCTCGGTGACGCCGCGGATCTCGGCGAGGCGCGTCGAGTACCATCCGGGCTGCGACTCCAGGCGCTTCCTGATCGACGCGAACAGCGCCGTTTCCTCCTCGTTGGCGGGCTTCGCGACGGCGGACGGGTCCCTCTCGGCCTGCGCGCCGAGCAGCAGGAGCAGCGTCGCGTCGCCACCGTCGTCGAGGATCATGTTGGCGTGCTTGCCGCCCGGCCACTCGAAGATGCGGTGGGCGAAGTCCCAGTACTCCTCGAGCGTCTCGCCCTTGTGCGCGAACACGGGGATGCCGGCCGCCGCGATCGCGGCGGCGGCATGATCCTGGGTCGAGAAGATGTTGCAGGACGCCCAGCGCAGCCTGGCGCCGAGCGCGGCCAGCGTCTCGATCAGCACGGCGGTCTGAATCGTCATGTGCAGGGAGCCGGCGATGCGCGCGCCGGCGAGCGGCTGCGACTTCGCGAATTCCCCGCGCACCGACATGAGTCCCGGCATCTCGGTCTCGGCGATCGCGATCTCGCGCCGGCCGAACTCGGCCTGGCCGATGTCGGCGACGCGGTAGTCTTTGAACTGGGTGTCGATCACGGCATTCATGGTGATTTCTCTCCTTTGCGAGCGAGAGCGCCGTTGACATTCGCGCCCCTCGAGCCTGGCGGGCCATCGCCCGTTGCAACGCTCCTCGAGAGACGCCGGGACTGTCACGTTTTAGAGGGGACAGTCACGTTTGGCGAAACGCTTGGCGAGCGTACATTGCCTCGCCGCCAAATGTGACTGTCCCCTTTTAAAAGTGACTGTCCCCTCCTGTTTCTTCAAATTCCCGCGGCCTTCCTCAGGACCTCCGCCCGGTCCGTCCGTTCCCAGGTGAAGCCCGTGAACCGGTCGTGCCGGCTGCCGCCCCGGGAATCATCCCGCCAATCGTAGTCCATCTCGGCGGGTTCGCGCCCGAAGTGTCCGTAAGACGCGGTCTTGCGATACATCGGATGGATCAGGTCGAGCATGCGGATGATGCCAAAGGGGCGCAGGTCGAAGTGTGCCGCGATCAGCTTTTCGAGACGCACATCCGGCAGCCGGCCGGTGCCGAAGGTATGCGCCGAGATCGACGTCGGCTTGGCGACGCCGATCGCGTAGGACACCTGGACCTCGCAGCGGCGCGCGAGGCCCGCCGCGACGACGTTCTTCGCGACATATCGCGCCGCGTACGCGGCCGAGCGGTCGACCTTCGACGGATCCTTGCCCGAGTACGCGCCGCCGCCGTGCCGCGCCATGCCGCCGTAGCTGTCCACGATGATCTTGCGGCCGGTGAGGCCGCAGTCCCCGACCGGCCCGCCGATCACGAAACGGCCCGTCGGGTTGATGTGATATTTCGTGCGCCTGCTCAGGAAGCGCGCGGGCAGCACCGGCTTGATGATCTCCTCCATCACGGCCTCGCGCAGGTCCTTCTGGCGCACGTCCGGCGCGTGCTGCGTCGAGAGCACCACGGCCACGATGCCGACCGGCCGGTCGTCCTCGTAGGCGAAAGTGAGCTGGCTCTTGGCGTCGGGCCGCAGCCACGGCAGCTTCGGCTGGCGGCCCTTGCGTACGCGCGACTGGCGCTCGACGAGCTTGTGCGCGTAGTGGATCGGCGCCGGCATCAGCGCCCCGGTCTCGTCGCTCGCATAGCCGAACATCAGTCCCTGGTCGCCCGCGCCCTGGTCCTCGGGCTTGCCGCGATCGACGCCCTGGGCGATGTCGGGAGACTGCTTGCCGATGATGT
>DATFFM010000059.1:0-2649 GCA_035250005.1 Vicinamibacterales bacterium
GCGAAGAGAACTCTCGACATGCTGTTGGCGCCCGATATGGGCATCCCGGCGTCTGGCTGGGCAGATGGGGACTGGGTCGCGTACGAGCCCGATCGATGGCGATTCTCGCTCGCCTTCTCACCGCGGGGAGAGCGCGAGGCCCCGCCGGCGGACGGCATCGTGCTCCCGGACGGTTCATCGCTGCGCGCATTCGGCGAATCGGCCGTCGCGGACGCGTACGGCAGCCGCTGCGTCGTGCGCGACGCGGAGGAAGCGAGGCAGATCGCGTCCATCCTGACCGCCGCCATGGGTGATCTCGCCACCGAGATGGCCGGGCAATGGCAATTCGCGGACGACGACGGTTTGATCTACGTCACCGCGGCGGGACTGCTCCCCCACGAGACAGACTGCGTGACCGAGGATCCTGGCCTCGCTCCTTCAACTCCCGTGCCGGCGGCGAGTGCAGAGGTCAGCGGCGCGCCGCCATTCGACGATGCGTGTTCGTACCTGGCTCCAGCTGACATCGCCGAAGTCATCGGACCGCTCGCCGGCGACATGGAGCGCCATCCGGGCTGGAGCGCCGACTGGCACATGTGCTGGTTCCCTGTCGAGACCGATGCACTCGTCCTCGTGTCCACCCGGCACCCGGTGCCCAGCGAACACGCCAGGGAGCAGGCGGAGCTCCTCTTTGGTCTCTCGGATCTGAAACCGCAACCGCTGGATGGCGGGGAGCTCTTCTCCAATGGCTGCGGCGCGACCGATGGCAGCTGCCGCGCGGCGGTGGCCATCTCCGCCGAGCCTCACTTCGTCGTCATCACATGGTCGGGCAGTCCGGACGCGCTTCCTGCTCTCGCCGAGCGCGTCCTGCAGTCGCTCAGCTCCGCCGAATGAACATCCGCACCACCACGATCCACCACCCGGCATACGGAGGCACTCTCATGGTTCGCCCGCGTCCTGTTCGGTCGGCGCTCCCGGCCGTCACTCTCGCCCTTGCGCTCGCACTCTTGACGACGGCGTGCGCGGGCGACCCCGGGACAAGTCCCAGCGCCTCGCCGTCGAGCGCGGCCGCATCAGCTTCGCCTTCGAGCGAGGCCGCACCACCGCCCAGCACGGCGGCAAGCCCACAAGACCTGCCGATCGGCGAGATCCAAGACCTGCGCGCGGGAACGTATTCGCTTGCCGAATTCCCCGTCGCGATCACCCTCGAGATTCCGGCCTTCGAGCCGCCCGCCGAGTGGTTTAGCTGCTCGGAATCCGCGGTTGAGCAGGCCGTTTGCCATCGGTCAATCCCGGACGTTCAGCCTGCGGCCGTCACGTTCCAGATCGTCGACAATGTCGTCGCGGGGTGCGCTGACCAGGGCCGGGAGGAGCTGTTGGACCCGCCCGTAGGGCCGTCGGTCGACGCGCTGGTGGCCGCCATCTCCGGCCTGGAAGGCTATACGGCCACTGCGCCGGAGAACATCACGGTGAGCGGCTTCCCGGGCGTCGAGTTCACCCTGACCGCACCGGACACCGAAGGCTGCGGCGCCACCTGGGCTACCGCAGAACGAACGACGGGGATGGGGCCCGGCGAGGTCAACCTGTTGCGCATCGTGGACGTGGACGGGGTCCGCGTGGTCATCGCCGAGGCGTATCACCCTGGCGATACACCGGAGGCCGATGTTGACGGGGTTGAACGGGTCATGGACACGATCCAGATCGAGTCCTGAAGGCCAGGGCCGGCCGCGCGCCGAGACGCGGCGCGGGTCGTCCTGCAGCACTCAGGGCGCCGTAGCTGAGCGGGTCACCGAACCGGAGCTATGGCGCCCGCTCTTACACAGCGCCCGACTCTGAGTCTTTGCCGCTTTCGCCATCCCACGGCGTGAGCCGCGGCCACCACCCGGGCACGGCGCGGCAGTACGCGTCGTACGAGGGGCCGTACGTGCTGCGCAGGATGGGTTGCTCATAGACGGTTACGAACGACACCACCGCTGCGACGAACACCCCGAACCAGATCAGCACCCCGATGCTGGCGAACGCGACCGCCTGCCCGAGGATGATCGCGCCGACCGCCAGGTACATCGGGTTCCGCACCCAGCGATAGAGTCCACCAACAACCAGCTTCTCCGTCGGCGTGATCGGCGCCGGCGTGCCGTGGCCTTCACGGACGAACTGCACGAAGCACGCGACCAGCGCGGCGAGCCCAAGCGCCACCACGACAAGCCCGGCCACTGCGATGGGCGCTACGGCGAGGCCGGTGTGCCGGGTGATAAACCACGGCACCGCGCCCCCCACGACGGCCGGCGCGACCAGGAAGAAGAGCACGCTTCCCCATGCCGCTCGCCTCACGCCGCCGCTTCTCATGCCCCGTATCGGTCGAGGACGCGCTCCGCCCGATCGAGCTGACGGGGCACGTCCTCGGGGTGGTACTGGATCGCCCAGCTGGTGCAGCGCAGCGCGTGGTGGGCAACGTACGCCCGAAGCACGCGCGGCTCGATGCCCGTTGCTTCGACGAGGTCCCAGACGGGCTGATCGTGACCGTCGAGATCGAAGGCGTACCTGACGAGATCGAAGCGCGGATCGCCGGCGCATGCGCTCTCCCAATCGATGATGCCGGTGAGCCGCCTTTCGTCCGCCAGGACGTTATCGGTATGCAGATCCAGGTGAACGAGGCCGCCGGTCGGGAACCAC
>DATFFM010000060.1:0-20523 GCA_035250005.1 Vicinamibacterales bacterium
CTTCCAGGTCCGCCGGGGCCGCGTCGTCGAGCGTGTGGCGCTGGTGACGGAGGGGCCGCAGGCCGCAGCGGCTGCGGCGCCTCGCGGCGGCCCGCCCGGACCGGTCACTGCCGCCGATCCCGCCAGCGGGCGGCTTCAGCCTGCCTTTCAGCCGGCCTCCGAAGAAGGCGATGTCCTTCAGGCTGCGCTGCAGCAGTTCTACGCGGAGCGCGTCGCCCCGCCCGAGGTCCACCTGCCGGTGGCGTTCGGCGACGCCGACACCGAGATGATCGAGGGCTGGCTGTCGGGTGTGGCGGGGCGCCGCGTCCGCATCTGCGTGCCGAAGCGCGGTGAGAAGCGCGGGCTGCTGGATCTGGCGGCCCGCAACGCCGCCGTCGCGTATCAGGCGCGCTTCAACGAGAACGTCGCCGCCAACTACGACGCGCTGGAGACGCTCCGCGCCGTTCTCGGCCTGCCGGCGCTGCCGCGCCGGATCGAGTGCTTCGACATCTCCACGATCCAGGGCAGCGAGACCGTGGCGTCGATGGTGGTGTGTGAAGACGGCCGCATGAAGCGAGGGGAATATCGGAAGTTCAGGATCCGGGGCTCGGGAGCGCCTGCGGCCGCCGCGAGCAGCGGAGCGCTGATATTGGACGATTTCGCCTCAATGCACGAAGTGGTGCTTCGCCGTTATCGCAAGCTGCTGGAGCACGGCGGGCCCTTCCCGGACCTGATCCTCATCGACGGCGGCAAGGGGCAGCTCGCGTCCGCGTATCAGGCACTGCAGGAGCTCGGGCTTGCCAATCTCGTCGCGGTCGGGATCGCGAAGAAGGAGGAGACGCTGTTCACCCGCGACCTGGTGGACGGCATCGCGCTGCCGAAAGAGAGTCCGGCTCTGCTCCTGATTCAACGGATCCGCGACGAAGCGCATCGGTTTGCGGTGACGTTCCACCGGCAGTCGCGCACCAGGCGGGACCTGCGGTCGGAGATCGACGAGATCCCAGGCGTCGGACCCCGGCGGCGCAAGGCGCTGCTCACCGCCTTCGGCAGCGTTTCCGGCGTTCGCCGCGCCACCCGCGAAGATCTCGTCCGGGTCGTGGGCTCGAAGTGTGCTGACGCGTTGCTGGCGCACTTCGGTTCCAGGTTCTAGGGGGCGGCGTCGTTGGGTTCGTGGGTCCGTGGGTCCGTTAGGTCCGTGGGGTCCGTGGGTCCATGGGGTCCGTGGGTCCGTGGGGTCCGTGGGTCCGTGGGGTCCGTAGGTCCGTGGGGTCCGTCAGCCCCGGGGCGCGCGTTTGACTTTCAATAGGGTGTCGCGCAAGCCGCCGCGGCTCCTGGCCGCCTCCCAGCCGCCGAAGCCCCGGACGACGGACCCCACGGACCCCACGGACCCCACGGACCCCACGGACCCCACGGACCCCACGGACCCACGGACCCATGGCCCCCACGGACGTCGAAGCTAGTAAGTTCTTGAAATAGCTGGGGTTTTGCCGTACGATTCAGTCCCGGACCGGCCTTCCCGACATTCAAGCAGTTTATTGGATACCGCCTCGAAACTCGTCGCGTTTGGCATCGTACTGGTGTGCCTGACCGTCCATGAGTGGGCGCACGCGTGGACGGCTGACCGGTTGGGCGATCCGACAGCGCGCATGCTCGGCCGGGTGTCGTTCAATCCGGTCGTGCACATCGACCTGCTCGGGACGATCGTGTTGCCGCTGCTGGCGATCTTCAGCGGTCTGCCCATTCTCGGCTGGGCGAAGCCGGTGCCGGTCAACATCACCCGGCTCGGGCATCCGCGGCGCGATTTCATGATCGTCGCGGCGGCTGGCCCCGCCAGCAACCTGGCGATGGCGATCCTCGCCGCGCTGATCTTCCGCGGGATGGGGGGCATCGAGGCGACCGGGGAGTTCGGCGTTCCGCAGCTGATGATCATGGCCGTCCAGATCAACGTGCTGCTCGCCGTGTTCAATATGCTCCCGATCCCGCCGCTGGACGGGGGCAACGTCCTGTCGGGCCTGTTGCCCGACCACATGGCGGGGTTGCTCTACGGCCTCCGCCAGTACGGATTCATCGTGCTCTACGCGCTATTGCTGACCGGCATCCTGGAGCGGCTGATCATGCCCCCCACGCTGTCGTTGATGAGGCTGCTGCTCCTGTGAAACCCACGTCCGCTGAAGCCAAGCCGCGAGTCGTCTCTGGGATGCGCCCGACCGGCAAGCTCCACCTGGGGCACCTGGTGGGAGCCCTGAACAACTGGGTGGCGCTGCAGGACAAGTACGAGTGCTTCTATCTCGTGGTCGACTGGCACGCGCTGACGAGCGAGTACGCCAACACGGCGCCCATCGTCGCCGACAGCTACGACATGGTCGCCGACTGGATCGCCTGCGGCATCGATCCCGAGAAGAGCACGCTGTTCGTGCAGTCGCTGGTGCCCGAGCATGCGGAGCTGTTTCTGCTCCTGTCGATGGTCACGCCGATTCCCTGGCTGGAACGGGTCCCGACCTACAAGGAGCAGCAGGAGCAGCTCGTGGAAAAGGATCTCTCGACCCTCGGCTTCCTCGGCTATCCGCTCCTGCAGACGGCCGACATCGTCATCTACAACGCGCAGTACGTGCCGGTCGGCGAAGACCAGGTCGCGCACCTCGAATTGAGCCGCGAGATCGTCCGGCGGTTTCACAATTTCTACGGGCAGCTCTTCATCGAGCCCCAGCCGCTGCTGACCAGATTCGCGCGCCTGCCCGGGCTCGACAACCGTAAGATGTCCAAGAGCTACGGCAACGCCATCAACATCGCCGACGACGACGAGACCGTCCGCAAGAAGGTCATGCAGATGTACACGGACCCGAAGCGCGTGCGCGCCGACATCCCCGGCACGGTCGAGGGCAACCCCGTGTTCCTTTATCACGACGCGTTCAACCCGGATACGGCGGAAGTGGACGACCTCAAGGCGCGCTACCGGCAGGGTGCAGTGGGCGACGTCGAGGTCAAGAAGAAGCTCGCGGCTGCGCTCAGTGCGTATCTCGCGCCGATGCGCGCCCGCCGGACCGAGCTGCTGGCGAAGCCCGAGACGCTGCGCGAGATTCTCCATGAAGGATCACGCAAAGCGCGCGCGATCGCTCACGAAACGATGGAACGGGTCAGGGCGGCTGTAAACTTGAAGTACGACTGATGGAACACCAGGAATTCGACTCCATTCTCGAGGCCTACCCCGTCCGGCTGGCGGTGTTCGAGGGGCCGCTCGACCTGCTGCTACACCTCATCAAGCGCAACGAGGTGAACATCTACGACATCCCGATCCACACGATCACCAAGCAGTACCTCGAGTACATCGACCTGATGCAGGAGCTGAATCTCGACGTCGCAGGGGAATTCCTCGTGATGGCGGCGACGCTCATTCACGTGAAGTCCCGGATGCTGCTGCCGCGGCCGGATCCGGCACAGGACGACCTCGAAGAGGATCCGCGCGAAGCGCTGGTTCGCCGACTCCTGGAGCACCAGAAGTTCAAGGCCGCCGCCGAGCTGCTGCACGAGCGCGAGACGCTGCGCAGCGCGCAGTGGACCAGGCCCGATGGCCCGATTGCCGAGATCGCCGGTGAAGCGCCCGAGCCCGAGATCGAGGTCGATCTCTTCAGCCTGATCAGCGCCTTCCGGGCGGTCGTCGAACGCTCGAAGCTCCGTCCGAAGATGTACCTGCCGAGCGAGCAGATCCCGATCGAGGATCGCATCGAGCAGCTCATGGCGCGGCTGTCGGAGACCGAGGCCTGCGGGTTCGAAGAGCTGTTTGCCGACGTCGAGTCGCGGGCGGGGCTGATCGTCACGTTTCTCGCGGTGCTCGAGATGATCCGGCTGAAGCTGGTGCGGGTCTTCCAGGCGGGCGTCGTCGGGCCGATCAGGATCTACAAGCGCGCGCGGCCGGCTGACGCCCCGAAGCCCCTGGGGGATCCGGAGCAGCGGCACGCGGAAGCAGTCGCCAGGGCAGAAGCTGAGACGCCGACAGAGTAGGCCGTAAGAGGTCCATGCCGTGTCCGATCACTTGAAACCTATCGTCGAAGCCATGATTTTCGCCTCACCGGAGCCGGTGACGCTCAAGCAGCTCTACAAGCTCCTCGCGAGCGAGCCGAAGGAGGATGTCGATGCCGCGCTTGCCGCGGTTCGCGCCGACTACGATCGCCCCGGCGGTCTTCAGCTGGTCGAGATCGCCGGCGGATACCAGATCGTCACCCGGCCGGAGCTCCACGAATGGGTGCGCAAGCTGTTCCACGAGCGGACGACGAGCAAGCTGTCGGTCCAGGCGCTCGAGACGCTCGCGGTGATCGCCTACAAGCAGCCGGTCACGTCTGCCGAGATCGCGGAGATCCGCGGTGTCAGCAGCAGCGGCGGCGTGCTCTCGACGCTGGTGGATCGCCGGTTGATCAAGGCCGTCGGCCGCAAGCAGGTCGTCGGCCGGCCGTTCATGTATGCGACGACCCGCGAATTCCTGGAGCGGTTCGGGTTGAACGACCTCGGCGATCTGCCCAAGGTCGAAGAGATGTCGGACGCGCTTGGATTCGAGCTCCCGATGGGACTCATGGAGCCGCCCGCCACGACCTCGCCGCTGCCCTTCGAAGAGAGTGATCCGGCGACGCCCGCGGAAGGGCCCCGGCTGCAGGCCGATACACCGGCCGACGAACAGATACACTAGAACGCCCGACCTGAAGGTCGGGCCTGCTGGAACGCCCGACCATGGCTCTCATTCGCCTCCAGAAGATTCTGTCCACCGCAGGCATCTCATCCCGCCGCGCCTCCGAGACGCTGATCGTCGAAGGGCGGGTCACCGTCAACGGACAGACCGTGACGGAGCTCGGCTCGAAGGCCGATCCCGACGTGGACGACGTTCGCGTCGACGGACGGCGGGTGAAGACGGCCGCCGCCCGCCGCTACATCCTGATGTACAAGCCGCGCGGCTACATCACGACCCGTTCCGATCCCGAGCAGCGCCCGACCGTGATCGACCTCCTCAACAAAGGCGGTGTGCGCGATTACGTCTACCCGGTTGGCCGGCTCGATTACGAGTCGGAGGGCCTGCTCCTGCTCACGAGCGACGGGGACCTGGCCGAACGCCTGATGCACCCGCGCCACGGCGTCGGCCGCGAGTACCACGTGCGGGTCCGCGGCGTTCCCGACCGTCACACGATCGAGCGCCTCTCGAAAGGGGTGGTGCTCGACGGGCGCAAGACCGCCCCGGCCGAGGTCCGGATCGTCAAGACGATCGAAGGATCGGGCGGAGACGACGCGATCCTGTCGATCGAGCTGCATGAGGGGCGCAACCGGCAGGTGCGGCGCATGTGCGAAGCGCTCGGGTATCCGGTCGAGCGTCTCAAGCGCGTTCGGATCGGGCCCATTCACGACGAGCACATACGCCCGGGCGAGTTCCGCGACCTCGACGAGCGTGAAGTGGCGGCACTGAAGCGGGAAGCCTCTAAAGCCCCGGCGCATGCGCGGCGCAAGACGGAGCCCCGGGCGCGCGACCCGAGGCACGCGGCACCGGGCACGGAGCACCGGCTAGGGTCGGCGAAGCCTACTCCTCGTCCAGCAGGCGGGCCCAGAACCGAACCAGGTCCCAGATCGCGCGCGCCGCGGCCGAGCGGTCGACCTCGGCGTGGGTGATGAGCGGCGTGGCCAGCTGCGTCACGTCGGTGCCGCGGGACCGCAGCGTCCCGGCGAGCAGCACCGACTCGATCGCCGGGATCACGTTGTCGTCCGTCCCGTGAAGCAGATACACCGGGAAGGTCGGTGACGAGTGCGCAGGGGACAGGGCCTCGTCGCCGCCCAGTTCGCCGGCGTACGGCAGCAGGATCGGTCCGAGCCGCGCGACATCCCGTTCGTTGACGTAGGTCATCATCGTTCGCGCTGGTTCCGGCAGCGACTCCGTCATGGCCTTCGCGCGCGCGAATTCGAGCTGCGCCTGCGGTTTGTCCCACATGTCCACGTGTGAGGCGTGCAGAAACGCGAGGATCGCCTCCCGTAACGGCTGTACCTGCTCTGGCGGGACGACGCGCCCGGCGACGCCGAGCAGGATGATGGCGATCCCGTAGTCGTGGGGCGCACGCGCGCCGCCGCCGGGCAGCTCACCGGTGCACAGATACTTCAGCGTTCGAGGGAGATCGCCGTGCCCGCCGAACGACATCACGAACGCGACCCGCTCGTTGAGCGGCGGGCGGGAGGCGGCGACGATCGACAGGCCGCCGGCGAAGCTGATGCCCATGACGCCGATCCGGCCGTCCGGCGCCAAGTCGCTGCGAGTCGACAACCAGGTGGCGGCGTCCTCGATCATGTCGGTGGTCCGCGTCGTGATGCTGTAGTGCTTGAGATCCGGCAGCTCGGCGGTGACCGCGATGCGGCCCATCGACGCCACGTCGCGCGCGAATTGAATGAGGCGCGGCTCGTCGATGCCGCCGGCGTGAACGCCCGGCACGACCAGCACCGGAGGACCGTCGAGGGCTGAGGCCGGGCGAGGCCGGCCTGTTTCTCCATCGGCCGGTCTGTAGGCACGCCCTCGCAGGGCGCCGGCCCGCCACGGGATCTGCTCGTCCGACTCGGCGACGGCGTCCGTGTTCCACTCCGCAACCGTCCTCGCCGCTCCCTCGATTCCGGCGGCCTGGATCACAAAGACGGCGCCGCGCGCATAATCCTGTCCCGGACCGATCGCGAGCAGGCAGACGGCCACCGGACCGGCAGCGATCGCGGCAATCTTCCGGCGGCGCGGCATGGGCGGAGATAATACCTGTTGAAGCCATGACCGCGAACGCCGCCCGCCGTCTTCTCATCGCCATCGACGGCCCGTCCGGGGCGGGGAAGGGGACCGTTGCCCGAGCGGTGGCCGCTAGGCTCAGCTATCGCCACGTCGATACCGGCGCCATGTATCGAGCGCTGGCCTGGAAGGCGGTCTGCGAACGAGTCGATCTGGATGACGAGGAGGCGCTCGCCGCGCTTGCCGCGAGGATCACGATCGAGGTCGGTGATGGCGTCGTTCGCGTCGACGGTGGCGACGTGAGGCAGGCGATTCGCACTCCCGAGATCGACCGGGCCGCGGCCGCCGTGGCACGGCAGCCGGGCGTGCGCCAGGTCCTCATCGCCCAGCAGCGTGAAATGGGAGCGAGGGGGGGCGTCGTAATGGAGGGGCGGGACATCGGCACGGTCGTGTTCCCCGGGGCCGAGGTCAAGGTGTATCTGGACGCATCCCCCGAGGAGCGGGCCCGGCGCCGCGCGACCGATGCGGGGCATGCGTCCGGCAAGGGGACGGCTGGCGTTACGGAGGTGGCCTCCGCGCTTGCCGAGCGCGACCGGAGCGATACGACGCGCGCCGCGTCTCCGCTCGCGCTCGCCGCGGATGCCGTGCGTATCGACACCACGGGCGTGCCCATCGACGAGGTCGTGGACCGGATCATGGCGCTCGTCCAGCAGAGGGATCAGCGATGATGCGCAGCCAGCCTTCAGCGTTCAGTGTTCAGAGTTCAGCGTTTCTTCTGGCGTCCGTGGTATTAAGCGGCGCCGCCGCTGGACAGACGACCCCGGCCTGGCCCTCATGGCGGGGCCCCCTCGCCACCGGCGTCTCGCCGACGGCCAAGCCGCCGGTGGAGTGGAGTGAGTCGAAGAACGTCCGCTGGAAGGTCGAGCTGCCCGGGCGCGGATCATCCACACCGGTGGTCTGGGAGGACCGTGTCTACGTGCTGACCGCTGCGCCCGTCGGCGTGGAGCTGGCTGCGTCTCACGACTCGCGGGGGCGTGGCACGCAGATCGTTCCGCACCGGATGATGGTTCTTGCGCTCGACCGGAAGACCGGCAAGACCGTCTGGGAGCGCACGGCGCGGGAGGTCACGCCTCACGAGGGCTACCACCAGCAATTCGGCACCTGGGCGTCATCGTCTGCCGTCACCGACGGAGAGGTGCTGATCGCGTCGTTCGAATCGCGCGGCATCTACGCGTATGACATGAACGGCAAGCCGCTCTGGGAGGTCGACCTCGGCGACAAGCAGATGCGCAACCAGTTCGGCGAGGGCTCGACGCCTGCGCTGTACAAGGATCGGCTGGTCGTAGTGTGGGATCACCAGGGGGAGTCGTTCATCGCCGCGCTCGACAAGCGGACCGGCAAGGAGATCTGGCGCACGAAGCGCGACGAAGTGGACAGCTGGGGCACGCCTCTGGTCGTGGAGAATGGCGGCAAGCCGCAGGTCGTGACCGGCGCGATGAACCGGATCCGGAGCTACGACCTGGCAACGGGTGAGCTCGTGTGGGAGTCGGCCGGCCTGACGGCGAACCCGATTCCGTCGCCGGTGTACGGGGACGGCCTCGTGATCCTGATGAGCGGCTACCGCGGCAACAGCATCAAGGCCGTGAAGATCGCCGAGGCCAGAGGAGACATCACCGCCACGCCGGCGATTGCCTGGACCTTCGACCGCGATACGCCCTATGTGCCGTCGCCGCTGCTGTACGACAACATCCTCTACTTCATGAAGGGGAACACCGGTGTGGTCTCGGCCTTCGACGCAAAGTCGGGCAAGCCGCACTACGCGCTGCAGCGGATCGATGGCGTCCCGAACGTGTTCGCGTCGCCGGTCGGCGCCGATGGCAAGGTGATCGTGCTCGGCCAGGACGGCGCCGCGGCCGTCCTCAAGCACGGGCCGACCTACGAGGTGCTCGCCACCAACAAACTGGAGGACAAATTCGACGCGTCACCGGCGCTGGTGGGCGGAGAGATCTACTTGAGAGGCTATCGGTACCTCTATTGCGTCGCGCAGCAGTAACGCGCGACGCGGGTCAACTCAAACTACAAACTTCAAACTACAAACTTCAAAAGCCTCAAGGGGCCGCTCGGGACTTTGAAGTTTGCCGTTTGAGGTTTGCAGTTTGAGGTTTGCAGTTTGCAGTTTGAAGTTGTCAGTCCCGCTCCCGGTAGTCGTCTGACGAGGCAGGATCGAGTTCCCAGCGGTGCTTGTCGCGTTCGGCGATCTTGTCCGACGCCTTGAGCTCCTCGTTGTCTTCGTAGGTGACGCCGAGGGCCTTGCCGATATCGTCCACGCGGTCCTGGTCCGGTGTCGGGTTGTCGCCGCCGGGTGCTTCGTCGCCGACCGCGTAGGCATCCTCCCAGTCGGCGTCCACGTCGCCGCCGGTCAGCGCCGGGCTGGTCTCGTTGTGATCCTCGAGCGCATCCTGCAGATGGCGGCGGCCCGAGCGCGCAGCCGAGGGGTTGCGCTCCATGTCGAGGCTCGACGGCGGACCCTGGATCGTCTCCTCGAGCTCGCGGAGCTGCTTGCGTTCGCGGTTGAGCCCCGGCGCGTGCCGGGTCCCGCCTGCACCCGACGGGGTGCCGGTCGAGCGGCGGGTCGCCATCGGATTCGTGCGGCCGAGCACCGATCGCCCGGTCTCGGGCGTCTGGCTGAGGGTCTCCTCGCTGCCGGTGCCGCCCCTGCGTGACGGGGCCGCGGTGCTTCGTGCCGCGACCCTGGTGCGCGAACGGGAGGCGGCGGTTCGCCGGGCGGCCGCCGGTCTCGCCGCCTTGCGCGATGGCTTGACGCCCTTGCGCGAGGCGGCTCCAGTCCGCTTTTTCGAAGATAACCGCCTGCCTGGCGCCTTCCGGGCGGAAGCAGCGGTGCGCTTGCGGGCAGCGGATTTCGCCGCGTTCCCGGGTCTGGCCTTCGATCGTGGCTTCCTGGCGCCTGCGGTTTTGCGGCCTGCCCGCTTCCTTGGGGCCATTGCCCGAACGCCCGCGCCGGCCTTTCGCTTCGATGAGGTCCTGCGCCGGCCCCTGCTCTTCGCGCTCTTTTTCTTGGCCATCAACCCTCTTTTCCCGCGCCGGCGCCTGCCGGACCTGGTTTGACCGAAGGGCCCTAACTGTTGTATCTTCTATTGCTTATCGCAATTCGCAGTTCAGCACATCTACAGCCCGCCGGAGCTGAGATCCAGGCAACGCACGACCGAGGAGGACCCGTTTCGCATGGCAACAGACAACCCGCAGCAGAACAATCCCCAAGGAGGTGGCGCGACCGGAACCGTGGAGAGAATCCCTCAGAAGCAGTCTGAGAAAATGACGACTCTCAACGCCGCGGACGAATCAATCGATCCGCAGGAATACGCTCGCCTCCTCGATCTTTACGATAACAGCTTCCGCAACATCGCGGAAGGCGAGGTCGTAAAGGGCACCGTACTCAAAGTCACCGCATCGGAAGTGATCGTCGACGTCGGCTACAAGTCCGAGGGGATCATCCCGGTGGACGAGTTCATCGACGAGACCGGTCAGGTCACGGTTCAGCCCGGCGACACCGTCGACGTGCTGCTCGAACGCACTGAAGACCGTGAAGGCTACGTCGTCCTCTCGCGCGAAAAGGCCGAGAAGATGAAGATCTGGGACGAGGTCGAGAAGGCCTATGCCGAGCGCAAGGTCGTGATCGGCCGCGTGATCGAGCGGATCAAGGGAGGGCTCGCGGTCGACATCGGCGTCCGCGCGTTCCTGCCCGGCTCGCAGATCGACGTCCGTCCCGTCCGCAACCTCGACGCGCTCCGCGGCCAGGAGCTGCGCATGCGCGTCATCAAGGTGAACAAGAAGCGCGGCAACATCGTGCTCTCGCGCAAGGTGCTGCTCGAGGAGGAGAACGCCGAGAAGAAGAAGTACACGCTCGATACGCTGGCCGAGGGGAAGGTCCTGAGCGGCGTCATCAAGAACATCACCGACTACGGCGCGTTCGTGGATCTGGGCGGCATCGACGGGCTGCTCCACATCACCGACATGTCCTGGGGGCGCGTCACGCACCCCTCCGAGCTGTTCAAGGTCAACGATCCGATCGACGTGATCGTGCTCAAGTACGATCCGGCGACCGAACGGGTGTCGCTCGGCCACAAGCAGCTCAAGAACGATCCCTGGTCGAACGTCACCGACCGCTACCCGGTCGGCGCGCGCATGAGCGGCAAGGTCGTCAGCCTGACCGACTACGGTGCGTTCGTCGAGCTCGAGGCGGGCGTCGAGGGGCTGATCCACGTCAGCGAGATGTCGTGGAGCAAGCGCGTGAAGCACCCCTCGAAGGTGCTGAACGTCGGCGATACGGTCGAGGCGATGGTGCTCGGCGTGGATCCGGGCGCACGGCGCATCTCGCTCGGTCTCAAGCAGGTCGAGAGCAACCCGTGGCACGAGCTCTCGGAGAAGTACCCGATCGGCACGACGATCACCGGCAAGGTCCGCAACCTGACCGAGTTCGGCGCGTTCGTCGAGGTCGAAGAGGGGATCGACGGATTGATCCACATCTCCGACATGTCGTGGAGCAAGCGGCTGAAGCATCCCTCCGAAGTGCTGAAGAAGGGGGACGAAGTCCACGCCATGGTGCTCAACATCGATGCCGAGAACCAGCGGCTGTCGCTGGGCCTCAAGCAGCTGCAGACCGACGTGTGGGACGAGTTCTTCTCGCAGCACAACGTCGGCGACACCGTCGAAGGCAAGGTGGTTCGCCTGACCAACTTCGGTGCGTTCGTCGAGCTCGCGGAAGGGATCGAAGGGCTGATCCACGTCTCCGAATTCGACGATTCGCAGCAGGCGGGCAAGGAAGGGAAGCTGGATCTTCAGGTGGGGGAAAGCTACCAGATGAAGATCATCAAGCTGATCCCGGCCGAGCGGAAGATCGGTCTCAGCATCCGCGCGCTGAAGAACGAGGAGTTCCGGGCCGACTGGGAAGCCTATACGGAGATGACCGGCCGTCCGGAAGTCACGCTGGGCGACCACTTCAAGCGGCAGAACTAGCACGTCGCACATCGCACGTCGCACGTGACCGAAAGGGCCACCCATGACCAACGGGAGCATGACGAAAGCGGAACTCGTCGAAGAAGTCTCGCGTGTGTCCGACCTCACGAAGAAGCACTCGGAGGTCATTGTCGACACGGTCTTCAAGAGCATCATCGACGCGCTGCACCGCGGCGAGAAAATCGAACTGCGAGGCTTCGGCAGCTTCCGCCTGCGCCGGCGTGAGCCGCGCAAGGGGCGCAATCCCAAGACCGGGGACAAGGTGGACGTGCCGCCGAAGAAAGTGCCCTACTTCAAGCCGGGCAAAGAGCTCAAGGACCTGATCAACCGGGAGCCGGAGGCCGTGCCGCCGGCGCCCGCGGTCCCGACCATACCGACCGGCACCGACGTCGCCGGTGTCTAATACAATGCTGAAGGCTGAATGGTGACGTAAGGCCTTCAGCATTGTATGGAACGCCTCTGGACGCCTTGGCGTCTCGCCTACGTCAGCGGTGGCGGCGAATCCGCCGCCTGCGTGTTCTGCGCGGCGCCGGAGGATGAGGATGCCGCACCGCTCGTGCTGTTTCGCGGCCGCACCTGCTTCATTATTCTGAATCTCTTTCCCTACAACAACGGCCACCTGATGATCGTGCCGCGGCGGCACGTGGCGTCGCTGACCGATGCGTCGCCCGAGGAGCTGTCGGAGCTGATCGAACTGGCGCGCCGCGCGGAGATTGCGCTGACCGAGGCGTACGCGCCGCACGGCATGAACATGGGCATCAACCTCGGGAAGCCTGCGGGCGCGGGCGTCCCGGGGCACCTGCATATGCACGTCTTGCCGCGCTGGAACGGCGACACCAATTTCATGACGGTGGTCGGGCAGACCCGCGTCCTTCCGGAAGAACTTCCACAGACGGCTGAGAAGCTGCGGCCTATTCTCGAGCGGCTGGCCGAATAACGAGTTCGGCGGTGGTGTTACGTGGTGGGGCAGGCTCCAGCCGCCGACCTCAGCTGGACCTCATCGGCTTACCCCAATGGATGCAGGCGGTTAGGGCGAAGCCAGTTGATGGCCCTCGGCTTGCTCGAGTGGTCGCGTGCTTCCAGTCAATTTCCCCGGAAACACGACTCCGGCGACAGCGCGGGCGAGCCAACCCGCCCGCGTGCCGCCGAACGGCAGGCCCCACGCGGGGGCCGAGCCCAAGGCCCATGCGGCCGTCACGCCGCGTGGTCACATGGCCCTCGGCGGGCTCCTCGTTGAGCGCGGGCTCATCACCGAGGCGCAGCTCGAGGCCGCAATCAACGAGCAGAAAGCGACCGGACGGCGGCTCGGCCAGGTGCTCGTCGACCGCGGCGTCCTCACACCCGAAGCGCTCCTGGAGGTGCTCAGCGCGCAGCTGGGCGTGCCGACCACGCGCGTGAACGCCTACACGGTCAACCCGGATGCGCTCTCTGCGCTCCCGGAGAAGGTCGCGCGACGGCACACCGCCTTCCCGCTGCAGAGGACCGGTTCGACCCTGGTCGTCGCGCTTCCGATGCCGAAGGACCTGGCTGCGCTCGACGACCTGCGGTTTGCGTCGGGCTGCGAGATCCAGACGGTGCTCGCGCTCGAGGACGAGATCGTCGCGGCGCTGAATCGCTACTACGGTGACGACTGGCTGCCCGACATCACGCAGGAAGACGGCGAAGCGGTCGTCATCGATTCCCCGGCCGCGCAGCTGCTGGCCAGAGATGAAGCGGCCGAACGGTCCGCGGTCGCGATTCTCGAGCGCGTGATCGCGCGGGCCGCGGCCGACGGCGCAAGCGACGTCCACTTCGAGCGCCGGCAGGATGATTTCCACGTCCGGTTCCGCGTCGACGGCACGTTCCGGGAGATCGCGGTGCTGCCCACACAGCTCGCGCCGGCCGTCGTCGCGCGGGTCAAGGTTCTCTCGGGGATGGACATCGCGGAGCACCGGCTCCCGCAGGACGGACGGTTCAGCGCCAGCGTCGGCGATCAGCGGCTCGACATGCGGAGCTCGACCTACCCGACCGTGCACGGCGAGAAGGCGGTCCTGCGCCTCCTCGACGGCGGCCGGCTGCGCCTGACGCTCGACAAGGCAGGCCTGAACGGCGTCGCGCTCGAAGGTCTGCGCACTTTGATTCACCGCCCCGAGGGGATCCTGCTGATCACCGGGCCCACCGGCAGCGGCAAGACGTCCACGCTCTACGCGGCGTTGGGGGAACTGATCCAGACGGGCAAGAACATCGTCACGATCGAGGATCCGGTCGAGTACGCGCTGCCCGGCGTCAACCAGGGGCAGACGAACTACAAGGCCGGCTTCACGTTCGCCAAGGGGCTGCGCTCGATTCTGCGTCAGGACCCCGATGTGATCATGGTCGGAGAGATCCGCGACTGCGAGACGCTGGAGGTGGCGATCGAGGCATCACTGACCGGGCATCTCGTGCTCTCGACGCTGCACACCAACAGCGCTGTGGCGACGGTGGCGCGGCTGGTCGACATGGGTCTCGAACCGTACCTCCTGGCCTCGACCGTGATCGGCATCGTCGCACAGCGGCTCGTGCGCCGGGTGTGCACCACGTGCCGCACGGAGGTCCAGACGCTGCCTGCCCTTCGCGCGATGTTCCGGGACGGCGAGTTTGAGACATACTTCCGCGGCAAGGGCTGCCACGACTGCCGCGGGACCGGTTTCCGCGGACGGTTGGGCATCTTCGAGCTGCTGCGGATGGACGACTCGATCAGCGAGCTGGTGCTCGCCCGCGCTCCCGACATCCGGCTCCACGAAGCAGCGCGCGCGGGTGGCATGGTCACGCTCCGGGAAGAGTGTCTCGCCCTCGTTACCCGCGGTGAAACGACGCTCGAGGAAGTGCTGCGAGTGACGCACGACTGGCGTCCCGGCGGCGCCGACACCCGCTCGAAGGACCGGTCCGCTCCGTCCGCCAGCCGCTGACCCGTCCCGGCCGCAGAATCCCGCCTGTAAACCGCCTCGTGCCGTCTGGTTCAGGGGCGGTTGTGCTATGTACGTGTGCAACGTTTCAGATGATCCTCGAACCGACCGACCAGCAGAAAGCCTTCCGCAACCGGATCTCCGAGTTCGCCGCGAGCCATGTCGCCCCTCGTGCGGCGAGTATCGACGACGAGGCCACGTTCCCCGGCGAGCTGGTGGCCCTGGCGGCGAAGCAGGGGCTCATGGGTCTCACGATCCCCCGCGAGTGGGGCGGCGCCGGTCTCGATTACATGAGCTACGCGCTGGCGGTCGAAGAGCTTGCGCGCGCGAGCGCCGTGATGGCCGTGATCGTGGCGGTGCACAATTCGCTCGTCGCCGAACCGCTCGCCGAGTTCGGGACCGACGGGCAGAAGGCGGCGTGGCTGAAGCGACTGACCGCGGGGGAAGCGATCGGTGCGTTCGCGCTTTCAGAGGAGCACGCAGGCTCCGATGCGGCCAACCAGCAGACGGTGGCACACCTCGACGAGCAGGGATACGTGCTCAACGGCCGCAAGGTCTGGGTCGCCAATGCCGAAGCGGCGGACGTGGTCATCGTGTTCGCGGCGACCGGGCCGGCACCCGCCGGCCGTCACGTGAGCGCCTTTCTCGTGCCGGTGAGCTCGCCTGGTCTCACCCGCGTCGTGACCGCGGACTCCTTGGGCGTGCGCGGCCTCGGCTGCATGGATCTCGAGTTGAACGACGTCCGGGTCGGCGCCGACGCGCTGCTCGGAACGCCGGGGGAGGGTTTTCGCCTCGCGATGTGGGCGCTCGACGGCGGCCGGGTCGCCATTGCGGCCCAGGCTCTTGGAGTCGGCACCGCCGCCATCCAGGAAGCGATCGATTACGCCAGGCACCGCGAGGCCTTCGGTCAGCGAATCGCCAACTACCAGTCCATCCAGTGGATGCTGGCGGATGCTGCCACCGACCTCGAAGCGGCGCGCCTGCTGACCTGGAAGGCGGCCGATGCGCGCCAGCGGCAGGCACGGCCCACGGTGGAAGCTTCGATGGCGAAGCTCTTTGCGTCGGAGTCCGCACACCGCGCGGCCGACAAGGCGATGCAGATCCTCGCCTCCAAAGGGTATCGCCGCGGATCCGTGGTCGAGCGCCTCTTCCGCGACGTTCGCGCGACGGAGATCTACCAGGGGACGTCCGAAGTCCAGCGCATGGTGATCGCGGAGCACATTCTCTCCTAGCTCTTCCGCACCCCTCCGGTCAAAGACGGACCCGTTTTTGCTGTCGGTCTGGCCAGCGGCCCGTGCAGGAGGGATGGAATGGAAGCGGTTACACACACCTCGCAGCTTCGCTACCTCGACGCAGCCGAGCTGGACGCGGCGGAGGTCGACTTCAGCGGCCTCGACGTTCGCAGCAGCGATGGCGCCCGGGTCGGGGACCTCGACGGATTCATCGTTGATCCGGAGTCGGGGCGCGTGCTCTATACGGTCGTCGGCTCGCGCGGCTGGTTCGGCTCCCGACGCTTTCTGGTGCCGATCGGTTACTCGCGAGTGGACCGTGACCTCCGCGCGCTGCGGGTGGAAGAATCGCGGGAGACGCTGCGGCGATACCCGGAATTCAGGGAGAGCAGCTTCCGCGAATTCTCGGATGACGAATTCAGGTCCTACCAGCGGCGGGTAACCGCCGACGAGATGCGCGCCGGCTGAACGGTGCCCGACTGATCACTGCACCGTGATCCCGCCGACCTGCAGGCCGGGGCCATGGATGCGGACACGGTGCATCCGAGTCATCCTCGGCAAGTCGGCCGCGCGAAAGTCATACGACCGCTCCTGCCACACGCCGTCGGACGCCCGCATCCGGATGACGATAGTCCGGATCCCTTCCCTCACCAGCACATCGGCGCCCTCCGGCGACACTCGCCGGTATGCAATTCCATCCACGGATGTTTCGACCGGATGCAGCCCGAACGCGACCCATTGCAGCTGATCGACAGGATTCGGTGCGACCTGGTCACGAGCGTCAGTCTCGGCTTTCCGCTCCAGGTAGTCGCGAATCTCTACCGGTACGGCCGTCCACGTGCGGACTATCTCATCGGCGGTCAGCACCATCCGGCCGAACGGTTCGAAGTCCATCGAGGCCTGCCGCGCGATCGCGGCGCACGCCGTCAGACCAACTGCAATCGGGATGATCGCCGCCGTCCGGATCGCCCGTGACCGTGCCGCCTCGATCACCGTGAGCGCACTGCCCGCCAGCAGGAGCGATGAGCCCAGCGCCACCAAATGCAGCTGCTCCTTCTTCGTCACGAGCACGAAGGGCAGGTTGAATACGACGCCGATCACGCCCCCGGCGAGAAAGAGAAAGCGAACGCCAGGCGACGCTCGCCGCCAGCAGGCCAGCGCTGCCAGCGGCAGCGCGATCGCAAACCAGGTGGGCGGCGGCAGCCACGGCGCCCGCGACGGCATCAGGGCGAACACGCGCACGAGCCCTTTGCCAAAATTCACGGCCGCCTCGGCCGGTGATGGCAGGCCGTAGCCCCCTATCCCGCCGAGCATGACGTGCCTGAGCGCGACGAGCCCGATGAGGACGAGCGCCGCCAGCGCGATGAACGGACGCGGGGCCGGCGCGAGGTCGGGATCGACCAGCCGCCGCCGAAACGCGTGAAGCAGGAGGACGACCGGGAGGAGCATGATGCCGTCCTCCTTGACGAGGAAGGCTGCCGCGGCCAGCGGGAGGAGCGGCAGCCACCACGCAACTCCCCGCCCGGCGATCCACGACCACCACAGGAGCGCACCGAGCACGATCAGCGAGGCGAGCAGGTGCATCTGATTCGTGATCCACACCGCCTGCGCGTACGCCATGGCGGGGTGGGCGACGAATACCGCGGCCGCGAGCGCGGCGGCAGCCCACGAGCCGGCGATCCGGCCGGCAAGCAGGCCCGCCAGGACCGAGGCGCACGCGAATAGGATCAGGCTGGCTGTGTGGTGGGCCTGGGCGTTCAAGCCGAAGAGCTCGAACCGCAGCGCGTAGAAAGCAATGGTGAGCGGACGGTAGAACCGGCGTTCGATTCCCGCTGCGTCCCACGGTCCCGAGAACGTCGCGAGCACTTCGGCGCTCGGGTACGGCTTGACGAAGTGATAGTCGTCATAGTGGAAGCCGTAGGCCAGGGTGGCGCCGTAGACGAGCCAGGTACCGACGATGGCGGCCGCGATCAGCCCCGCGAAGCGGACGAGCGGCCGTGTCATCTACCCGAGCAGTTGCTTGGCGATCGTCTGCAGCTGCAGGTTCGAGGTCCCCTCGTAGATCTGACCGATCTTGGCGTCGCGGAAGAACTTCTCGACCGGATACTCCTTCACGAAGCCGTTGCCGCCGAAGAGGTTCACCGCCAGCGACGAGACGCGCTCGGCCACTTCCGACGACAGGATCTTGCAGATGGCGGCCTCGGTGAGAAAAGGCCTGCCGGCGTCGCGGAGGCGCGCCGCGTTGTAGACGGTCAGCGTCGCCGCTTCGACCTCCACCGCCGCCCGGGCGATCTGGTGCTGGACGGCCTGGAACTCGGCGATCGCCTTGCCGAACTGCCTGCGCTCCCTCGTGTACTTGATGGTCGCGTCGAGCGCCCCCTTTGCGAGGCCGATCATCTGCGCGCCGATGCCGATCCGGCCTTCGTTCAGCGTCTCGATGGCGGTCTTGTACCCTTTGCCGATCTCGCCGAGCACGTTGGCTTTCGGGACCCGGCACTCCTCCAGGATCAGCTCGCACGTGCTGCTGGCGCGGATCCCGAGCTTGTCTTCCTTGCGGCCGACCGTGAACCCGGCCATCCCGCGCTCCACCACGAATGCCGTGATGCCGCGGTACCCCGCCTCGGGGTTGACCGTCGCGAACACCAGAAAGACGTCCGCTTCGTTGCCGTTGGTGATCCACAGCTTGCGGCCATTGATCACGAAGTGGTCGCCGTCTTCTTTCGCCCGCGTGGTCAGCGCGAAGGCATCGCTGCCGGAACCGGCTTCCGACAGCGCGTAGGCGCCGACGGTGTCGGCGGCCATGCGGGTCAGATAGCGCTTCTTGAGGTCGTCGTTCCCCCAGCGTGAGAACGCGTTGATCACCAGGGTGTTCTGGACGTCGACGAGCACCCCGATGGACGGATCGACCCGGGAGAGCTCTTCGACGGCCAGCACCGAATGGAAGAACGTCCCTCCCGCGCCGCCGTAAGACTCGGGGATTTCGATCCCCATCACGCCGAGGTCGAACAGTCGAGCAATCAGGTTTTTCGGGATCTTGGCCTGCTCGTCCATCTCCCGGACGAGGGGGCGGACCTGGGCGTCGGCGAACTCGCGGACGCTGTCGCGGAAGATCCGTTCGTCTTCGGCAAGCACGGTCAAGGGCTGGGGAAGGTCGGCGGTGTCCTGGGTCACGGTCAAGCTCCTGTCGAGGTCTGCGAACCTCGGAATGTTATCATCCTCGTGAGGCCGCTCCGCCCGGCGGGACGTCCAAATGCTTATGCGCGCACCACTTATCCCGCTCGTCACCGCGCTCGCCGTGGTGGCGTCGCTGCAGGCGCAGGATCCGCAGCAGCGCCCGCCGACGTTCAAGACCGGCATCAATTTCGTCCGGGTCGACGTCATCGTCAGCGACAAGGACGGCAACCCGATCCTGGACCTGAAGCCCGAGGAATTCAGGGTCTCCGAAGACGGGCAGGCGCAGAAGATCGAACAGTTCGAGGTGGTGAAGATCGATCCGCTCGCGCAGGTCGACGGGCCGTCGAACCCCGAGATCCGTACCGCGCAGGACGAAGAACGCGAAGCCGCGCGCCCTGAGGTGCGGATGTTCGTCATCCTCCTCGACGACTATCACGTGCGGCGCGGCAACGACATGGCCGTCCGCAAGCCGCTGATCGACTTCATCGAGAACCAGCTCGCCCCCGCCGACATGGTGGCGATCATGTATCCGCTCACGCCGGTCAACGACATCAGTTTCACGCGGAACCACGCGAGGCTGATCTCGGCGATCGAAGCGTTCGAAGGGCGCAAGTTCAACTACACGCCGCGCAACGCCTTCGAAGAGCAGTACAACTTCTATCCGGCCGCGACGGTCGAAAAGATCCGCAACCAGGTCACGATGAGCGCGCTGCAGGCCGCGGCGATCCGGATGGGGGGCCTGCGCGAGGGGCGCAAGTCCATCATCTTCGTCAGCGAAGGCTTCACCTCGTCACTGCCGCCGCAGCTGGCCGACCCGGTCGCGGCCTATCCCGGCCTTGGCAACCCGAATCGGGGCAACGCGGGCGCGAGGACCGACGAGCGCTACGAGTGGGCCAGCAATATCGACATGCTCACCGACATGCGCGAGGTGTTCCAGACCGCCAACCGGCAGAACACATCGATCTACTCGGTCGACCCCCGCGGGCTGGCGGTGTTCGAGTACGGCATCAACGAGGGGGTCGGTCTTCAGCAGGATTCCGCCGGTCTCAAATCGTCGCTCGACTCGCTGCACACCCTGTCGAACAACACCGACGGCCGCGCGATCGTCAACCGCAACGACCTGGCGGCGGGCATGAAGCAGATCATGCGCGACTCGAGCGGGTACTACCTGATCGGGTACACGTCGTCGCGGGCGCCCAGCGACGGCAAGTTTCACGAGATCAAGGTGAACGTCAGCCGGCGCGGCGTGAACGTCCGCGCGCGCAAGGGGTACTGGGCGCTGACCGAAGAAGACATCGCGCGCGTGCTGGCGCCGCCCAAGCCCGAAGCGCCGGCGGCCGTGACGAAGGCGCTGACTTCGCTGGCGGAGCCTCCGGGCGGGCGGCCCGCGCGGGTGTGGATCGGCACGGCTCGCGGCGAGAACGGCCGCGCGCGTGTGACCTTCGTCTGGGAGCCC
>DATFFM010000061.1:0-49522 GCA_035250005.1 Vicinamibacterales bacterium
GGGGTCAGAGCTTGAATTTGTCACCTCCAATATTTTAATGCCAACTCTTCGAGATTCCACCGAGATTCTGGTCGGTCCCGTCGTTGACCTTGGCTATCCATTTGGATATCGAGGACGGCGTCCGTCCCACCATGTCCCCGATCTCCTGGAGCGTATAGCCGTAGCGGTGAAACGCGTCGCGTGCGGCGCGTTTGACCGTCCAGGGGGAATCGGCGTTGAGCAGAATGGCGTCGAGGGGCGGCCGGGTCGCGGCAAAGCGCTCCGCATGGACGAAGGCTTCGGTGTCACGGTGGGGTTCGACCAGCGGCCGCACCTGCCGAACGAGCAGATCATCGCCGAACAGGAGTGCTTTCTGGAGCTCGTCGCTGTCGGCGCCGCCGGCGACGTGGGCGATGTACCGGGCGCGTCCGGCGACCGGATCAGGGCAGTGGAGAGCGGACCAGACCGCGTCGAGGGCCAGGAAGACCGGCGCGGCGCAGATGCCGGCGGTTGCCCGGTAGCTGCTCCACACCCAGTCGTCCGGGCGCGTGACCTGCCCCCCGGCGACCGGGTTCATCGCGATGTAGCGCAACGCCGTCAGCATGTAGTCCGACTCGTCGACGATGCGCGAGCCGAAGCGCCCCTGCAGCACGTGGCCGACGCGTTTGTGTCGCCGGTTGAACCATTGGCAGTAGGTGCCGTTCAGATCGTGCATCAGCCGGGAAACCGAGTGCTCCCTGGGGATGACGAGGAGGTGAAAGTGATTCCAGAGGAGGCAGTAGGCGAGGCACTGCACCGCGAAACGCCCGAGGACCCGGGTTAGAAGGTCTAGGAAACGGGCGCAGTCTTCGTCATCCCGGAAGATCGCCGCTTTGTTATCGCCGCGCGCGAAGAGATGGTACGCCTTGCCTGGGATATGGATGCGGAGCGGACGAGCCATCCCACCCCCGGCAGCAACGGAGAGACCGAGCCTGCCATTCGTGTGGAGTCAGTGAGTTGCCGGCGCGGCGGCGCCGCCGCGGTGAGATTTCTGCCCTCCCGATGTCGCGCGAGCGTTGCAGCGGTTGCCACGTCGAGGGTCAGAGCTTGAATTTGTCGGCTCCAACAATTTGGTGCCAACGCCGGCGCCGGCGTTGGCACCAAACAATTGGAGGTGACAAATTCAAGCTCTGACCCCCACGCCTAGCCGGCCCCTGCCGGAGTTAGCGCAACCGCATTCCCCGCTTCAGCACGACTTCGTTCGGCGCCGACGGCGACGCCCGCTGGATGTCGGCGTGCTTCCACGCCTTCTTGAAGCGCGCCTCGACTCTCGCCGCATCGTCCTGCTTGCCCTGCGCCTTCAACGCCTGCGTCAGACCGAAGAGCGACCAGCCGTTCTCGGGATTGCGCTTCAGGTCCTCCCAGAAAGCGACCTCTGCTTCGGCGGGTCGGCCGGCGGCGAGCAGCAGGTTGCCGAGGTCCTGTCGGACCGGCGCGTGCCAGTCGTGCGGCTCCTGGTAGACGAGCGCGTCCTCGAGGCGGATCGCGCGATCGAAGTGCAATGTCGCCTTGTCCCAGTCCTTCCGCCTGGCCGCGATGTGACCGGCGATCACTTCGGGAGCGATCCGCAGGATCGCGTTGCCGCTGTTGCTCGAGAACGTCACCTGCCCATTCAGCGACGGGTCCGCCACGATCGCACGGAGCAGTGCGAGCTCCTTTTCGGCGTCCTCCAGGCGATCCCTAGCCGTGAGGGCCATCCCGCGCGCATAGCGCCAGACGCCGCGCGTGAAGGGCGTGTCGTGCTGCGGCCCCTTGTCGGCGAGGATGTCGTCCCACTTCTCGAAGCGGACCATCGCCCAGTAGGGGACCACTACGAATCCCTGCAGGATGGGAACGTCCTTCAGCGCGTCGGGCGGGATCGCGGCCGCCAGACGGTTCGCCGAGTCGAGCGCGAGCCTGCTCTGGCCGGCCGCGGTGGCGCCCATCCAGATGAAGTGCAGGTTGTGCGGGTAGTACGCGAGCGGATAGATCCCCTGCGCGCGGCACTGCGTGATGTAGTCCTCGTCCGCCTTTGCCGCCTGGATGTTCGCCTTGATGACGTCGTCGAAGCGCCCCACCCGCTGGTAGATGTGCGCGGGCATGTGGACGATGTGGCCGGCGCCGGGCATCAGCGGGAGCAGGCGGTCGGCTTCCGCTTCGGCCCGTTCCGGCGTGTCGGTCGCCTCCCACAGGTGAATCCACAGGTGCAGCGCGCCCGGATGGTTCCGGTGCTTCGCGAGGACGTCGGCGAGTACCGTTTCGACTTCACGGGTCTCCTCGTACGGCAAGCCGTCGCGCGTCCAGTAGTTCCACGGGCGGAGATCCATCAGCGACTCGGCGAACAGCGTGCGCGCATCGAGGTCCTCCGGGTACTGCGCGACCAGCTTGCGCATCGCGTCGGCATACGCGCGGTCTGCGGTCGGGCGATCTTCGGCTTTGCCGGTGTAACGGACCGCCAGCGCGTCGATATAGGCGCGTTCGCGCGGCGACGCATGCGGCTTGAGGGTGACGGCCTTGCGCACCAGCTCCAGCGCCCGGGGCTCGTCCTCAGCGTTCATTGGCGCATTGATGTTCGGACCGAGCACGAGGGCATGACCCCAGTAGGCGATCGCCGCCTGCGGGTCGAGCCGGGCGGCCTCGGCAAAGGCCCGCGCCGCTTCGGCGTGATTGAAGGCGTAGGTGAGGTTGAGACCCTGGTTGATGAACATCTGCGCGCGGCTGTTCTTCGTACTGGCCGGGAACGTGTGGACGCCGAGGTTCTGCAACCTGGGCGCAATCGGTTTGCCCGGCGCCGCCTGGTCGTACCCCGAGGGCGTGTCGTAGTGCTTGTGGGTCGGTGGCGGTGTCTGTGCGCGCAGATCGAGGGCCGGCGCCATCCACATCAGACAGACCATAGCGGGGAGAAGACATGAGCGTTTCACCGTTCGTTGACCTCCACCGAGACAATACGGGTCGCGGGCGGTGGAAGTCCTCTCGCGGGAGTAAGCATCTGGTAAAGGTTGGGTAAGGTTACGTGCGGACGTGCTCAGTCGGCCTCGTCGAAGCCTTGAGCCGGGCCGTAGCCTTGGCGAAGGCTGTGGCTGAGGCCCGCATCGCATATAGCCCCGGGGAGGCGTAGAATCGCGGTGGTGGGTGCCAGGGCCCACATTGCCACGCGAGCGGTAAGCGGCTGGATTACAAACACTTAGCCGCCTCGGCCGAAGCGGGGGCGAGCCGGGCTCAGACACGCCGGACGTGGGACGCGCGACGGAACACGCAAACCAGCGCAACGTCAGTAAGGTAAGCACTTAGCAGCACGGAACATGGCCCACGTCACACGTCCCCTGATGACCTTCGGACCGTTCACGCTGGATCCGGTCACGGGGCACCTCTATCGCGGCGGCGCGGTTGTACCGCTGACACCGAAGGCCTTCGGCGTCCTGCACCACCTGGCGGCGCAGCCCGGCCGCCTGTTCTCCAAACAGGAACTGCTGGACGCCGTGTGGCCAAGCGTGTTCGTCAGCGATGCCGTGTTGAAGGTCACCATCCGCGAGATCCGCAAGGCGCTCGGCGACGACGCCCAGACACCGCGGTTCATCGAGACGGCGCATCGGCGCGGCTACCGCCTGATCGCCGAGCCTCGGGGCGACACCGCGCCGCCGGTTCCAGTGACGGCGTCGGTGCCGGCCGTGCGCTATGCGCGGAGCGGCGAGGTCAACATCGCTTACCAGGTCGTCGGGTCCGGCCCGATCGACCTCGTCTTCGTGATGGGGTGGGTCTCGCATCTCGAGTACTTCTGGAACGAGCCTTCGTTCGCGCGGTTCCTCTCCCGCCTGGCATCGATGTCGCGGCTCATTCTGTTCGACAAGCGCGGGACGGGCCTGTCGGACGCGGTTGCGGTCCACGAACTACCGACGCTCGAGCAGCGCATGGACGACGTCCGCGCCGTCATGGATGCCGCCGGCTCCGAGCAAGCGGTCCTGCTGGGGGTCTCGGAGGGAGGGCCGATGTGCGCCCTGTTCGCGGCCACCTACCCGGAGAAGACCGAGGCGCTGATCATGATCGGCAGCTATGCGCGGCGGCTGCGCGATCTCGACTATCCGTGGGGACCGACGCGCGCCGAGCGGGATGCGTTCTGCCGCCGGCTGCTCGACGAGTGGGGCGGGCCGGTCGGCGTCGAGGAACGGGCGCCGTCGCTCGCGAAAGACCCGGCCTTCCGGCAGTGGTGGGCGTCGTATCTGCGCATGGGCGCGAGCCCGGGCGCCGCCGTGGCGCTCACCGAAATGAACGCCGAGATCGACATCCGTGACGTGCTGCCGTCGGTGCGCGTCCCGGCGCTCGTGCTGCACCGCACCGGCGACCGGTGCCTGTTCGTCGAAGAAGGCCGCTACCTCGCCGCGCGGATCGAGGGGGCCGAGTTCGTGGAGCTGCCGGGTGACGACCATCTGCCCTTCGTGGGGGACCAGGAGGCGATCCTGTCGGAGATCGCGAGGTTCCTCGCCCGGCGGCGGCTCCGGATACTGCCCGGGCGCGTCCTGGCGACGGTGCTCACGGTAGTGGCGCCGGCTGCGGTCCGGGAGCAGGTCCGGCAGATCTACGACCGTGAAGTGGCGTGGTATCGCGGCTCGCCGCTCCTGGGCGCCGACGGATTCAGCGCGTTCTTCGACGGGCCCGCGCGCGCCGTGCAGTGCGCCTGCGCGGTGTCAGTCGCGTCAGGCGTGCGGGGCATGGCGGCCGGCGTCCACATCGGCGAGATCGATCCGACCGCGGACGATGGTCCGGTCGTGCGGATCAGCCGGCAGCTGGCGTCCGCGGCGGCGCCGGGCGAGGTCCTCGTGTCACGCACGGTCGTGGATCTCGTCCCTGGCTCGGGCCTGCGGTTCGACGACCGGGGCGCGGTTCACGCGGCCGGTTCGGCGCGCGAGCTCGGGGTCATGGCGCTGCGGCTGTAGGTGTGAAGCCCGCGCGCGTGAGCCACTGGGCGACGTCCGCGCGAAAATCCTCGTGCCGGCCCGCGGTGATGCGCCTGATCTCCTCCTCCATCCCCAGCACCTCGAACAGGTTGACGAAAAAGTCCACGACGAGCGCGCGATCCTCGAGCGGCGAACGGACTTTCGACGGAGGCCCCCCGGCCATCTCGATGCCGAAGTGCTCGCCAGCGGATTCTGAGAGCAGCTCGAGAAAGAGGCGGTCGGTGTCGATTTCGGAGTCCCGCCGTCCGGTGGCGAGCATCCGGGTTTCGCCGCCGCCGGTATCGCAATAGAGCTTGAGGCCGGAGGGAAGCGCGAGAATCCACAGGTCCCAGGTGTCGCCGGCGTCCCACTGTAGCCAGAGGAGCGTGCGCGCGCGGAGGCAGAGGGGATCAAAGCGCCTGGCGGCGAGGGTGCGCGCGGCGAGGTCGTCCAGGGAGAGCGGCGCGTTGGGGACGCGCAGGGGCCACAGCGCCTCGCGCGTGCGGAACTGCTGGACCGCCTGCTCGATCGCCTGGAGCACCCGAACGCGGTTCTGTCGAGCGGCGAACATACGTTGGGGTCAGATCTACGTTGGGGTCAGATCTCGATTTTTCGAACCGGCCGGCGGATTTTGGCCGGCCGGCTCGAAAAATCGAGATCTGACCCCATCCTACTTGGAGATCAACCCCTTGATATGGCCCGGGCGGCCGTCGATGTCAGACGCGGGGGTGATCCCCAGCAACTCGGCCATGAGCGGGTAGACGTCCACGTTGTCGACCTCCGGAACGATCGCGCCTCGAGAGATCCCAGGTCCCATTATGAGAAACACCGCGCGCATCGACGGAAACGTGTTGTCAGATCCGTGCTGGCCCCAGCGCTCTCGGGACGGCCCTGCGGGTGCTGGCTTCGCGGTTGATTCTGTCTCCCGGGGCCGCCGCCGCGGCGTGCTCAGGCTCCACGCGTCGTCCATGACGATGACGATGTCGCCGGCGCGGGGATCGTCGCGATAGTGGAACCGCTCGTCCAGCTCGGTGCGCAGATAGGCCGTGCCGCGCGCGAGTCTGGCGTTGATGCGGTCGCGGATCTGCCGCGCACGGTCGGCGTCGCCCCCACGGATGTGCAGGTTGGCCACCGGCCCCCCGAAGGCTTCCTCGATGTTGACGAGATCTGCGCCGTCCAGCAGCGACTCCAGCGCGATCGTCTGCTTCGGCGACGTGTTTACCATCCCGTGGTCCGAGGTGATGAGTACGTGGATGCGGTCGCGGATCGGCAGCGCGACGATGCCGTCGAGCAACCGGCCGACGGCCATGTCCAGCGACTGGGCGGCCTTCTCGATCTCGGGGGACTCGAGCGGGTGGGTGTGAGACACCGAATCGAGCTCGCTGAAGTACAGGGTGATGAGGTGGGGCCGGCGCTCGATCGGGAGCCGGAGCCAGTCGAGGACGGTGTTCACGCGGGCGGCGTTGGAGATCCTGCCATCGTAGCGGTTCCAGATCGTCGGACGGATGTTCTGGATCGCGGCTTCGGACCCCGGCCAGAAGAAGCAGGCGCTGACCATGCCCTGCTTCTCAGCGGTCACCCAGATCGGCTCGCCGCGATACCACGAGCCGTCGGTCACCTCGTTGATGTCGGTGTAAACGTAGGTTTCCTTTCGCGCGGGATCGTAGAACCGGTTCGAGACGATCCCGTGCCGACCGGGATGAAGCCCGGTGACGAGCGAGTAGTGGTTGGGGAAGGTGAGCGCGGGGAAGACCGGGACCATGGCTCTGGCGCGTGTGCCGCGCTGCATCATGCGGCGGAGGTTCGGAAGGGTAAAGCGATCCAGGTATTCGGCCTTGAAGCCGTCCAGCGACACGAGAATGACGTAGGGCTTGCCGTGGTGCTCCGGCCTGTTCGTCCCGCCGCTGCCCGCCTGGTAGGCGCCGAGCGCGAGGCTGCAGATGAGGAAGAGCAGGAGGGCGGCCAGACCGTTGAGGCCGTTGGCATTGGGGTCAGATCTCGATTTTTCGACCCGGGTCAGCGTCAGAGCAGCTGCGAGTCGAAAAATCGAGATCTGACCCCAGTGACGCGGCGTGATTCTACGTTTTTGATCCATGACCAGACGGTAGCCGGCGCCCGTCCGACCAGGTCGCCGATTTCTCGCAGAGTGTACGCGTGTTGCCCAAAGGCATCATACGCCGCCTCCTGCCTGCCGATCGGAGTGGACCGACCATCGAAGAGGACCGCCAGCGACGGGCGGGTCGCGAATCGATCCCTGTAGAGGAAGTCGCGAGTCTCGCGGTGCGGTTCGAGCAGCGGGGTGATCCGCTGAGCGAACGCCTCACTACCGAACATCAGCGCCGGTTCAAGGGCCTTGGTGTCCTCACTACCGGCAGCCGCCACGAACACGACGAAGCGGTGCCGGCCCATTGCGCGATCATTGGTATCGAAGGCTGGCCACACACGCTCCAGGGCCAGGAAGCCGGGCGCCGGCGCCAGCCCCGCCGTCGCACGGTAACTGCTCCACGGCCACTCTTCTGGACGAGTGGCTTGTCCGCCAGCAACGGGATTCAGCACGATGTATCGGAGCGCTGCCAGCAGGTAGGAGTCGCTGTCCACGTGACGCGAGGTGAATCGCCCCTGCAGCACGTGTCCCACCCGGGCATGCTTTCGGTTGAACCACAGGCAATAGGTCGAATTCAGCTGCTGCATCAGACGTGAGACCGGGTGTTCGGTGGGTGAGACGAGCAGATGGTAGTGATTTCGCATCAGGCAAAACGCCAGGCAGACGATCTTGAAGCGTGCGAGCGTCTTGCCAAGCAGCTCGAGGAAGCGCTCGCAATCATCGTCATCGACGAACATGGTTTGCTTGTTGTTGCCGCGCGACATCACGTGATACACGGTGCCGGGAAGATGCAGACGCAGGGGTCGAGCCATACCTCAAGCAGGAGCAATCCGCGGGCCGACCGTCGATGCGGTGAAACGCTGCGGATTCGGATCGATGGTGCGTCAGTGTGCGCAGAATCTGCGGTCGGCTGCGTGGGAGTGCCGCGCGATTATTGCGTGGAGGAGGGAAAGGCAGGGATGGGGTCAGATCTCGATTTTTCGAAGCGCACCAGCAAAACGCATCGCGCTCTCGAAAAATCGAGATCTGACCCCCCACCCCTTTCCGTCCCGCTTCACTCCAGCGTCTTGAGCACGTCGCGCCACGAGAACTTCTTGCCCTTGCCGCGGACGTAGTAGTCCATCCACGCCAGCTCGCTGACGGCTTTCACCAGCTGGTTCCTGGGATCCGGGATCCCATGCGTCGAACCCGGGTACATGAACAGCTCGGTCGCGACGCCGAGCTGCTTCAGCGCCATGTGCAACTCCACGGACTGCGGGCTCGGAACGCGCGGGTCCCCCTCGACGACGTGAATCATCGTCGGGGTCTTCGCGTTCTTGATGTACTTCAGGGGCGATTGATTCCAGTAGGCGTCGAAGTCGTCATATGGCAGCTTGTTGCCGAGATAGAACTGGCGATTTCTCTGCACGTCGCTTTGCGCATACATCGAGATCCAGTTCGACGTCCCGGCACCGGAGCTGATGGCCTTGAACCGGTCGGTCTGGACCAGGATCCAGTTGGACCAGTGCCCGCCTGCACTCCAGCCGAGCGCCCCCATCTTCTCAGGGTCGGCGATCCCCTGCGCGATCAGGTGATCCACCCCCGCCATGATGTCGTCGTAGCCTGGCGCGAAATAGTTCCCGACGATGTCGGTCTTGTGCTTCTGGCCGTAGTTGGTGGATCCCCGGTAATTCGGACGCAGAACGACATACCCGGCGCCGGCATAGACCTGCGAGTTGTAACCGCCGTTGAAACCCAGGACGTCAGCTGACGCCGGCCCCCCATGGATCGCGACGATCAGGGGATAGCGCGTACCCTTTTGAAAGCCCGCCGGCTTGACGAGGACGCCGCCGACGCTGCTCCCATCCTTCGACTTCCACGTGACCTCTTCCTGCGCACCGAGCAGGAAGGTGCGCACCTGCGGATTGGCATCGGTCAGCTGCTTCCACGACCCGCGCATCGCGACCTGCTCGATCGCCGGGACGGTGAACAGGGTGGAGGGTGTGACACCATCCGCGTAGGTTATGAGGATGACGCCGCTGTCCTCGTCGCGATCGACCGAGATCGAGGCCTTCTCATGGGTGATCTGGCGGACGGTGTTCCGTGCGACGTCCAGCGCGAAGAGCTGATTGGTCGCCCTCCAGCCCTCGTTGAAGTAGATGGTTCGTCCGTCCTGCGACCAGAAGCCGATCGAGACGTCGCCGTCGAACGACGCGCCGAGCTTGCGAAACGGCTTGCCTCGTTCCCCGACCTCGCGCAGATAGACCCGGCCGTTGGTCATGCTGTACTTCTCCACGTCGTCAGGCGCGGCGAAGGCGATCCATCGACTGTCGGGAGAGAAGCTCAGTCCTCCTTCGCCGACTTCATGATTCTTCGTCAGCCGCTCGACGTGGCCGCTGGAGGTCTCGAGCAGATATAGGTCCCCGTAGAGTCCCGCAGACGTGATGTTCCGTTCGTAGCGCTTTGCCGAGCCTCCCTGGAACGCGATCCACTTCCCGTCGTCGGCGAGCGTGAAGTTGCCGACGGAATAGTTGGCGTCCTGAGTCAGCCGCTTCGTCTTGTGCGGATCGAGCTCGAGCATCCAGAGGTTCACGAGCGGTGTCTCGGCGTTGCGCACGTTCACGGTGAACTTCTTGTCGCGCCGGGCCTTCTCGTCCGGGTCCAGACTGTCCGGGGATCCGAAGTAGATCCGGCTGCTGTCGGGCGCCCATTGCCAGGTTCCGACGCCGGCCGGGTGCCTGGTCAATTGCTCGGCCGCCTTGTCGATATCGGTGACGCTGAGGCGATACAACTGCTGCTCGCCGGACTTGCCGCTCTTGTAGGCGATCCAGCGGCCGTCTTTGCTGAACGCAAAGTCTGCGACCCCCTCGCTCGCGTTCGTGATCCGACGCGCCTCGCCTCCGTCGGGCCGCATCAGATAGAGCTGGTTGCGTGTGGACGCGTTCTCTGGCGCTTCTCGGTTCGACAAAAACACGAAGAAGCCGCCTTTCGGCGCCCAGCGCGGCGACGTTTCGTCCTTGTCCCTGGTGAAGGTCAGTTGTCTGCCCGATGGGACGCCGTCCACCAGCGAGACCAGGTGAATGTCGGCCTGGCGCTTCGCCTCCTTCCAATCCATGGAGGACAGCGTGTAGAGCATCCTTCTGCCGTCCGGGCTCGGGGCGGGCGAGGCCGTCGTGCGCATCTGCTGGACGTCGAGGAAGGTCATCGGGCGCGTCTCGCCATCGGATTGCACCGCCAATCCCGTTGAGGCGATAGCGAACAAGACAAAGGGAGATACAGCTGCAGTTCGTAACAGCGTGTTCGGCATGCGGGGAGTCTACATCCGGGGGGGTCAGATCTCGATTTTTCGAAAACGCGGATCAGGATCGCGACGCGTTTTCGAAAAATCGAGATCTGACCCCACCCCCCTGACCGTCCCCTCATGGACACCCCGCAGTCGAAACTGTGTAATCTCCGTCGAAAACGTCCTTGAGCCGGGCGTGGCCGTTTGACTGCGCATCATCACGAATCACCTAATTGCTTGACAATCAGCCACTTATTGACGCCGCTCGGCTGAGCTTGCGGCTGGTATCGGGCTTGCGCCGTGAAGGTCGAGTCCACAGCTGGTTGGAGGATCCATGAAACGCACAATCCTGGCGCTGGGAATCGCGGCGGCAATGGTCACGAGCACGGCGGCGGTCTTCGCGGCGCAGCGCGGACAGGGGCCCAAGAACAAGCCCGCGGGAGCGACGCACGTGCCGAAAATCCAGGGTGGCCCGAAGGCGCAGCGCCCCTCGAAGGCGCCAGCGCCGAGGGTCCACCGCGGATCCACGGCGACGGCCACAACCGCGCCGAAGGCGAAGCAAACGCGCGCGGTCGGTTCGACAGGCACGCTGTCACCGGTGCAGCAGAAACTGCAGCGAAACACGAACCTCGCAAACAAACTGAGCGGACGGCTGCCCGCCCACATCGACCTGATGACCGCCGCGGCCGGATTCCGCAATCTGGGACAGTTCGTTGCCGCGGTCAACGTTTCGAACAATCTCAATATCCCCTTCGTGACGCTGAAATCCCGCATGGTGGATGACGGCATGAGCCTTGGCCGGGCGATCCAGGACCTGCGTCCGTCGGCCGATTTCCGGAGGGAAGCGCGGCGCGCTGAAGCGGACGCGACGGCGCTGCTCGCGGCCGAGAGCACGACATCGACGAGCAAGAAGGCGAAGCCCCGGCCCGGCGGTGGCAGCTAGCAGGATGTCCGGCCGATCGAGATCGACAGGCGGCAGCCGGTTCGGCGCCGCCGCCATCGCGCTGCTCGTCCTCTCGGCAGCCCCCGTGGCGGCGCAGGGGAATGGTCACGGGCACGCGTACGGCCTGGCCAACAAGAATGTCAGTTCCAGCGCGCCGTCCGCCGCCGGGGCCCAGGAGTTCTCCGCTTCCGGGCTGGGTTACCGCAACTTCGGCTCCTGGCTGGACGATGCGACGGTGATGCCGGAAGGAAACGGATTTGTCAGCCTGGCGTTCAGTTACTGGCGCACGCCGACGTTCCGTGAGATTGACTTGCCAGTCCTCGACACGGGCCTTTCGCTGAACCGTCGTGTGCAGTTCGGCATGAGCGCGCCGTATTACCACGCGGGAGAACCGGGGCGGCCGACCGTCCGTGGCCTGGGCGACCTGTATCTGAGCACGAAGATCCAGCTGCGCGATCCCGCGAAGCGTGCGGCCGGCTTTGCTGTGACTCCCATCCTCGAGGTCCTCAGTGCGCCGCTCCCGGATGGCGGCGGCCGTGTGAGCTGGGGTCTGCCACTCAGCGTTGAGGTGCAGCGGAAAGGCTGGCGGGCGTTCGGCAGCGCCGGATACTTTTCACGCGGGGCGTTGTTCGCGAGCGGAGCCGTAGAACTCGCGGCATCAGACCGCGTGTGGTTCACCGGCTCGATCAGCGAGTCCCACTCGCTGAAGCGCGACGACTTGAGCTTCGCGCTGGGATTATCGAAGACCAGGACGGATGTCAGCGGCGGCCTCGCGTTCACGGTTCGGCCGAGCCTGGCCGTATTCGGCTCCGTCGGCCGCACGATCTCGAAGCCGGACGCGAGCAGCGCATCCCTGATGTTCACGACCGGCATGTCGCTCAGCTTTCGCTGAGCGGTCGGTGAGCGGTCGGGGTCAGATCTCGATTTTTCGGTTTTCCGGTCGAATGTCGACCAGTAAACCGAAAAATCGAGATCTGACCCCAGAACGCCACCAGGACGCCCCCCAGGATCCCAGCCTTTTTCACCCGATTCCCTTTCTGTATAATCCCTCTCTCCCCGGAGGTCGTGATGGTTATGCGTTTCGTTGCCGTTGTGTGTCTTGCAGCCGGCGTGGCCGTCGTGTCCGCCAAGGTTTACCGTGCACAGGAGTCCGCGAAGGTGGACTTCGCGAGGGACGTACAGCCGATTTTCCGGCAGCAGTGCTACGACTGTCACGGGCCCAAGGAGCAGAAGAACGGCCTCCGCCTCGACCGCCGGGCGGACGCGATGCGCGGCGGCACCATCGCGGTCATCGGGCGCGGCAATGCCGACGGCAGCCGGCTCTATCACCGCCTGATCGGCGACCACTTCGGCATTCAGATGCCCCCCACCGGTCCGCTGCCGCCAGCGCAGATCGCGACGATCAAACGATGGATCGACGAAGGCGCCGAGTGGCCGGACGAACTGTCGGGCGACGGCCCCGCGGCGCCGCCGGATCCGATCGCGTCCGAGCTGATGGAGGCGATTCGGGCAGGCGATCGCGAGCGCGTCAAGGCACGCCTCGCTGGCGCAGGGGATGCGGTGAAGCGCAGGGGTCCGGCCGGGGCGACGCCGCTGATGTACGCCGTGCTCTACGGCGACGCGGCCCTCGTGCGCACCCTGCTCGAGCGCGGTGCGGATCCGAATGCCGCCGACGATGCAGCCGCCACACCGCTCATGTGGGCGGTGAGGGATCTCGACAAAGCCAGGCTGTTGATGGAACACGGGGCCGATGTGACCGCGCGATCCCACGACGGCCGGACTCCCCTGATGGTCGCGGCGTCGGTACCGGGCTCAGCGCCCGTGGCGCAGCTGCTGATCGAACGCGGCGCCCGCGTGAAGGACCGCGGCCCAAGCCTCTTCGGCGACGTTTCGCCGCTGATCCTCGCGGCGTACAACGGCGACGAGGCGCTGTTCCGCCTGCTGGTGGACAAAGGGGCCGACATGGCGAGCGACGCCGTGCCCGCGCTGGCGTTCGCCCTCCGCGCCCGGTGCCAGAGCTGCGTCGACCTGCTGCTCCCTCACATGCCGGCGCCGGCCGTCACCGCCGTCATGGTGGCCGCGGCACCGCCGCAGGGTCCGGCGCTGGCGACGCCGCTGCTGCTCGCGCGCGGCGCGGACGTCAACGCGCGCGATCCCCGGGGACGCACCATCCTCATGCTGGCGGCGGCGTCCGATGAGCTCCCGGTGGACGCGGTCCGAATGCTGCTCGAACGCGGCGCCGACGTTCATGCAAAGAGCCCGTCGGGCGAAACGGCGCTCAGCCTGGCGAAGCTGCGCGGCCCTACGCCCATCACACAGCTGCTCGAAAAGGCCGGTGCGAAGGAGGAGCAGGCGCCCGCACGCCCTTCGCTCGCGTTCGCCCCTGCGCCCTCCGCCCGTGCCGCCGTCTCGCGTGCGTTGCCGTTGCTCCAGCGGGCCGACAAGAGCTTCATGACGAAGTCAGGCTGTGTGTCGTGTCATCACAACACGCTGGCGGCGATGACCGTGGCCGCCGCGCGCAGTCGCGGCATCGCCGTCGACGAGCAGATCGCCAGGGATCAGGCCGGAGCGATCGCGCGCTATGTGGACTCCTGGCGGGGACGCGCCTTGCAGGGGATCGGCATCCCCGGGGATGCCGATACCGTCAGCTACATCCTTCTTGGCCTTGCGGCGGAGAAGCATCCGGCCGATGCGGCCACAGACGCCATGGCCCGTTTCCTGATAGGGCAGCAGAGGCCGGAGGGCCATTGGCGCCTGCTCGCGCATCGCCCCCCGATCGAGTCCACCGAGGTGCAGGTGACGGCGATGTCGATGCGCGCGCTGCAGCTCTATGCGCCGGCTCCGAACCGCGCCGACTACGAGCCGGCGATCCGGCGCGCCGCCGCGTGGATCGCCAAGGCACAGCCGCGGACCACCGAGGAGCGCGCGTTTCACCTGCTCGGCCTGCACTGGGGCGATGCCCGCGCCGCGGCGATTCGTGCGGCCGGTCGGGGGCTCATCGCCCAGCAGCGCGCGGACGGTGGCTGGTCGCAGCTCCCATCAATCGGCAGCGACGCGTATGCCACCGGTCAGGCGCTGTTCGCGCTCGCTGAGAGCGGCGCCGTCCCGGTTTCGCATGCGGCGTACCGCCGTGGGGTCCAGTTCCTGCTGAAGACGCAACTCGCGGATGGATCGTGGTTTGTGCAATCGCGGGCGCTGCCGATCCAGCCGCATTTCGAGTCCGGCTTCCCGTACGGGCGGGACCAGTTCATCTCAGCCGCCGCGAGCAACTGGGCCACGCTGGCGCTGGCGATGTCGGCGCGGTCGGGATCGTAGTTGGGGTCAGATCTCGATTTTTCGAGTCGGTTCTGGGGCGCCGACTCGAAAAATCGAGATCTGACCCCCAACGCCTCCCCACCCTCACTCGGGCCAGATCGCTTTCAGGGTCGCGGCCAGGCGGAAGCCGGCGAGGGCGAGCTGGCGCGGGACGAGCCCGCGGGCGCGGAGGTCGTAGCCGGACGGCTGCGCGATCAGCCACCGATGCGCCATCCGGTTCGCCTCGTCCGGACCCAGATACAATGACAGCGTCAGCCCCTGGTGGACCTCCTTCGCCCGGGCCAGCCCCTCGGTCGCCCACTGCACCGGCCAGGTTTCCGCGTCCCCCGTATTCGTCCACGCGGCCCCCGGCTTCATCTCCGCGAACACCCGCGCCGCAAACGCCGCCGCATCCTCCCGCCCCATCGACAGGTTCACCGCGTGCGAGTCCCAGTACGAGTGCAGGTTGAACCGGTGCTCCGGCCCGTACACCATGGCGTTGCCGCCGAGCGTGGAGCGCCAGCCCGCCGGTCCCTGCGGAACCACGAACTGCAGCGGGCCGCTCGCCGAGACGAACGCGTTGCCGACGTGGAGCGGCTGGTGCATGTCGCCGGCGTAGTGCGCGAGCAGCCGCAGCGCCTCGCGCGGCGTGAACAGCCCCTGGCCCGTCCGGAGCACGCGGATCGCTTCGCGCGCCATCTGGACGATGTCGGTCGGCCGCGCCCCCGCCACGTCGAGCGCGTACGCCTCGGTCTGAAACGGCAGGTTGGCGTAGTGATACGTGTCGTGCGCCGGATGGTTCAGCCGGAAAGCGGCGGTGTCGCCATCCTCGTACAGCGGATCTTTGATCCGGTCCGGCCAGACCGCCGCGTCGGCGAGCGTCTCGTTGGGGCGGAGGATCTTCCTCACTTCCTTCAGCGCGCGCGTGTTCTTGAGGTGCAGCTCGGCCAGCGTACCGACGATGCGGTGCCCGGATTCGCCGAACGCACCGAGCGGCATCGTGAGGGCCGAAAGGACGGCGGCGGCTGCGGCCACCCCGATGACAGCACGCCGCGGATGGATGATCATCAGACCGGCAACTTACCACGAGGCACGCTATAATCGCGCCTTCTGACGCCTTCCATGTCGCTCACCCCCGGGACCCGACTCGGCCCCTACGAAATCGAGAGGCCGATCGGCGCCGGCGGTATGGGGGAGGTCTACAAGGCGCGTGACACGCGCCTCGATCGCTCGGTCGCCATCAAGATCCTGCCCGAGGAGCTGGCGGGCGATGCCGGCCGGCGCGCGCGCTTCGAACGTGAGGCGCGCACGGTCGCCTCACTCAGCCATCCGCACATCTGCGCCATTCACGACGTCGGAAGCGAGGCTTCCGCCGATGCCCGGCATCCCATCGCGTATCTGGTGATGGAATTCGTCGAAGGGGAGACGCTCGCCGCGAGGCTGGCCCGGGGTCCGCTGCCGCTCGACCAGGTGGCCCGGTTCGGCGGCGATATCGCGACCGCACTCGACGCGGCGCATCGCCAGCGGATCGCGCATCGCGACCTGAAGCCGGCCAATGTCATGGTCACTCGATCGGGCGTGAAGCTGCTGGACTTCGGGTTGGCGAAAGCGATGACCACAGCGGGGGAGCCGACCGCCGTGACGAGCCTCAACGTCACCGCGGTCACCGCCCCGGGAACCGTGCTCGGCACCCTGCCGTACATGGCGCCGGAGCAGGTCGAAGGGGGCACGACCGACTGGCGCAGCGACATCTTCGCGCTCGGCGCGGTGATCTACGAGATGGCGACTGCCCGCCGCGCGTTCCCGGGTGAAAGCCCCGCCGCGGTCGCATCCGCGATTCTCACTGCGGAGCCGCCCGCGCTCGAGGAATCTCCCGCGCTCGATCGGATCGTGCGCGGCTGCCTCGCAAAGGACCCGGACCGGCGGTGGCAGTCCGCGCACGACGTGGCGCTGCAGCTTGCCGGTCTGGCCGAACGCGAGCGTCCGCAGATCCTGGCCTCTGGCGCGCGCCTGGCCTGGCTGCCGTGGGCGGTCGCGGCCACGGCGATGGCGCTCGCGCTCGTGGCCTTGTGGACCGGCCGCCGCCAGCCGGCCGCCACGACCGCCGTCGCGGCGCCGATCGCCTTTCTGGTGCCCCCGCCCGCCGGCGGAGGATTTGCCCTTCACGTGGAAACGAACGCGATCGCGGTTTCTCCGGACGGCTCGCAGCTGGCCTTTTCGGGATCATCCGGCGAGGGCCGGCGTTCTCTGTGGCTGCGGACGTTTGCCGCGGTGGAACCGCGCCCGGTTCCGGGCACCGAAGGCGCCGTCTCCCCCTTCTGGTCGCCGGATGGCAAGAGCATCGCGTTCTTCACCGGCAACAGGTTGAAGCGGGTCGGGCTGACCGGCGACGCGCCGGTGATCATCTGCCCGGTGCGTGAGGGCATCGGGCACTCAGGCACCTGGGGTGCCGACGGACAGATCCTGTTTGCGTCCGTCCAGGGCGAAGCGATCATGAGCGTGCCGCAATCCGGCGGCGCTCCGGTCGAGCTGCTGAAGCCCGACGCTGCGCGCCAGGAGCAGCGCACCGTGTGGCCTTCATTTCTGCCCGATGGACGCAGTTTCATCTACAACATCGGGTTCCCCGTCGACGCGGGCGCCATCATGCTGCGGCGTCCGGATGGATCGTCGCAGGAGGTCCTCCGGGTCAAGTCCGCGGCTCAATACGTCGAGCCGGGATACCTGGTGTTCTCCCAGGACTCGACGCTCATCGCGCGAAGGTTCGATGCGGCAACCGGAACGCTCAGCGGCGACCCTCTCGCCATCGCCGAGCGCGTGAACTACTTCCGGGCCACTGGCGCGGCCCATTTCTCGGCGTCGCGCAACGGGGTGATCGCCTACCTGTCGCGCTCCGACGAATCCTACATTGCCGTGTTCGACCGGTCCGGGCGCGAGCTTGCCGAGGTGCGGCCTCGCGCGGGCTATCAGTCGCTGCACCTGGCGGGGCGCGGGAGCGAGCTGGTCTTCGAACGGGTGGACCCACGCACGACAAACTACGACCTCTGGCGGCTGGAGCTGGACCGGGGGGTCGAGACGAAGCTCACGAGCGATCCGGGCACGGAGGTATTCGGGCTGCTGGACCGCGAGGGGAACCTGTTCTACAGCGCGGCACGTGGCGGCCCGCCGCGGCTGCACCGCCGGAACCTGACGACCGGCGCCGATGAGCCTTTGGAGCCCACGTATCCGGGGCTGCAGATGGCACGCGATCTATCTCCGGACGGCAAGTGGCTCATCTACTCGCAGCGTTCCGACTACGGCAACTACGACGTGCACGCGCTCTCGCTCGCGGACGGCCGGGTCGTGCAGGTCCGCAATTCGCCGGCCGACGAGAATGCCGAGCGCTTCTCACCCGACGGCCGCTGGCTCACCTTCACGTCCGACGAAAGCGGCAGGACCGAGGTCTACATCGTCCCGTTCCCGTCACCGGGCGCTCCCCGCGCAATATCGAGCGGGGGCGGTGCCGTGCCGCGGTGGAGTGCGGACGGTCGGGAGCTGCTCTATCTGTCGCCCGGCGGGCAGATGATGGCCGTGCCCGTACGCACGGGACCGTCGCTGGAGATCGGCAAGGCCGCGCTGCTGTTCGCGGCGCCGTCGCGGCGGCCCTGGCGCGATTTCGACGTCACACCCGACGGGCGTCTCATCGCGGTCGTGGCGCTGCAATACGCCGCCGAGCAGCCGCTGACCGTGATCACTGACTGGCCCGGGCTGACGAAGACCCGGCAATAGCACCGACAAACCTGAAAGCTCTTTGGCTCAGCCGCCGACGGCCGGCGGTCTCCGTCCCCACCTGAGTTCGCGCGCCGTGCCGCCAGCCATGACCGACTCGTTCGGACTGTTCGGGCGCACTTTGACGGACTCGCGGTTGCACAGACTGCCACCGTGGACAGCAGCAAGGGGCGAGCCGTGGTTTTTCGGCATTCGGTCCCGCCGTTGTGACCTGCGCAGGTTAAGGGCATAATGTGCACCGAGACACTCATGGATTCCAGGGTCCCGGGACCCCTTTGAACATGCTTTGCCCACAATGCGGCGCTGAGATGGCCGCCTCGGCAGGGCGCTGTCCCTCCTGCCGCGCGCTGGTGCTGCCCCGCTCCCCCAAGGCCGTCGCGGCCGCGACGATGACCCCCCCGCCCCCGACAGATGCCCCGACCGTGATGGGGAACACCTCCGAAAGTCAGGAGGGGGAGACGGTGCTGGCGGTCCCGTCGAGCGACGCCGAAACCATGCTGGGGAGCAGTGACCTGACGCGGAGCGCAGCCTCATCCGGCGCCGACGAGACCATCGGTCTCCCCCCGTCGGCCCCTGGACCGCCGTCGACCGCCAGGCTCGTGGCCCCCGGCGAACCGTTCGGTAGCCGCTATCACATCATCCGGGTACTGGGCGCCGGCGGGATGGGCGTCGTCTATCAGGCGTGGGACGCGGAGCTCGGGGTGTCGGTCGCGCTCAAGGTGATCCGGCCCGAGGTCACGAGCGACCCGTATACCGCTCGGGACGTCGAGCGTCGCTTCAAGCGCGAGCTGCTGCTGGCGCGAGAAGTCACCCACAACAACGTCGTCCGCATTCACGACCTCGGCGAGATCAACGGCATCAAGTACATCACGATGTCGTACGTCGATGGACAGGATCTGGCGACGATCCTCAACAACGAGCACCGGCTGACGCCAACGCGGGCGCTGCGGATCATCCGGGGCGTGGTCTCGGGGCTCCGCGCGGCACACGAAGCGGGCGTGGTCCACCGCGATTTGAAGCCAGCCAACATCATGATCGACGCGCACGACGAGGCGCGGATCATGGACTTCGGCATCGCGCGGTCCACTTCGCACGCGACCGTCGACGAGACGGGGCACGAGGATCCCACCGGCAGACTCGCCGAGTTCCGCCGTCAGGCAGCCATCCTGTCGCACCAGACCATGGATGGCGCGGTCGTCGGGACCATCGAGTACATGGCCCCGGAGCAGGCCAAGGCACAACCGGTGGATCAACGAGCCGACATCTACGCCGTCGGCCTGATTCTGTACGACATGCTCGGCGGCCTCGGCCGGGCATCGAGATCGGAGAGCGCGATCGTCGAGCTCACCGGGCGCATGCAGCAGCCGCCCGGGTCGATTCGCGACATCAACCCGGATGTTCCCGAGGCGCTCGCCAAGGTGATCGCCCGATGCGTGCAGCCGGAGGCGGATGCCCGTTACGCGACGACGAAGGATCTCGAGGCCGACCTGCAGCGGCTCGACGAGGCAGGGAACCTGCTTCCGGTGCTGCGGCGCGTCACCAGCCGCCAGCTCGCCGCGGCTGCGGTGCTCGTGCTCTCCCTGCTCGGCGGCACATGGTGGCTGGCAAGCGGGCCCGGTCCCGTCGTCGAGCACGAGCCCGTGTCGGTCCTCGTAGCCGACTTCGAAAACCGGGCCAACGAGGCGCTGTTCGACGCCGCGCTGGAGCAGGCGTTGACGATCGGGATGGAAGGTGCGTCGTTCATCACCTCGTATCCGCGGCGACAGGCGCTGCGGGTCGCGTCGCAGCTCGGCGCGGGAACGTCGATGGACGAATCCACGGCGCGCCTGATTTCGCGGCGGGAAGGCATCAGCTACGTATTGGCCGGCGCCGTCGATCGCAACGGCAGCGGATACGCCATTTCGGTCAAGGCGATCAACCCTTCCGATGGCAGCACGGTCAGCACGGCTACCGCGAACGCCTCGAGCAGGGACGAAGTACTCAAGGCTGTCGGGTCACTGGCGTCGCAGCTGCGCAATGCGCTCGGCGACACTACGTCGAGCAAGGATCAGCTCAAAGACTCCGAGACGTTCACCGCGAGCTCGCTCGAAGCGATGAGCGCCTACGCCCGGGGGCAGGAGCTGAACTACGCGGGCCGCCAGGCCGAGGCGTTGAAGGCCTTCCAGGAGGCTGTTGCGCTCGATCCCGGCCTCGCCCGGGCCTATGCCGGCATGGGCGTCATTTATGGTGCGCTGAAGCAGGATGCGAAGGTCGAGGAAAGCTACCAGAACGCGTTCAAGCATCTGGACCGGATGTCGGAGCGCGAGAAGCTGAGGACGCAGGGCGGGTACTACCTCCTGGTCACACACAACTACGAGCAGGCGATCGACACCTACGAAGAGCTCGTCAGTAAATTTCCGGCCGACGACACGGGCCACGCCAACCTCGCATACGCGTATTTGAACGTGCGCAACGTGCCAAGAGCCGTGGAGGAAGGGCGGAAGGCGATCGAGATCTACCCGAAGAACACGCTGCAGCGCACGAACTACGCGATGTATTCGATGTATGCGGGCGATTATGCGACCGCGATCGCCGAGTCCAACACCGTCCTCGAGGCGAACCCGTCATTCGAGTACGCGTTGTTGACGGTCGCGAACTCGCAGCTTGGCGCAGGCGACATCGAGGCATCACGTCATACGTGGAGCCGTCTGGGGTCGGCCAGCCCTCTGGGAGCGTCGATGGCGAGCCTCGGCCGCGGCGATCTCGCCATGCACCTTGGCAGGCACCGCGAGGCCATCCCGATCCTGACCGAAGGCATCAAGGCAGACGAGGCTGCGGGGAACCTCGGCGAGGCGGCGGCCAAGCACATCGCGCTGGCTGAGGCACACCAGGCCATGGGCAACCGGTCCGCTGCCGCCGCCGCCGCGCGAAAAGCTGCGTCCCTGCGGGAGCACGAGAGCGTGCTGTTCCCGGCGGCTATTGTGCTGACCGAGAGTGGCGACACGGCTGCGGCAAAGGAGATTGCCGCCAGGCTCGACAACATGCTGCAGAGCCAGACGCGATCGTATGCGAAGCTGATCCTCGGCAACATCGCGTTGAAGGAAAAGCGGCTCGGTGACGCGCTCGACGCCGTGCGCGATGGACAGCAGCGCCACGACTCCTGGTTCGCGAGCCTGCTGCTCGGCCGCGCCTATCTCGAGGCCGGCCGTTTTACCGAAGCGCAGGATGAGTTCGCGGAGTGCGTCAAGCGCAGGGGAGAGGCGAGCGACGTGTTCTTCGAGAATCTCTCCACCAGCCGCTACCTGCCGCCGGTGTATTACTGGCTGGGCCGCGCGCAGGAGGGTCTCGGCGCCGCGCCTGCGGCGAAGAAGAGTTACGAGGAGTTCGTGAAACTGCGGGCCGAGAGCGATCCCGCCGATCCGCTGGCGGCGGACGCCCGCCAGCGGATCAAGAAGCTCTAACCATCCTTCCTCAGTTCATGAACCCGTCTATCGCCAAGAACAGGATTGGCGGCGGCAGCGGGCGCGTGTCGAAGATGATGGCGCTCACTCCGTTTCTGCGGAACGTGTCGAGCGGAGCCGTTGTTCCCTCGGTCTCCTTGAACGGACTCGGCGTCGGGCACGCCGCACTGAAGTCACACGCGCCTCGGTGGTAGAGAACGTCGGGTAGCCCATCCGGCGCCGGGCTCACCTGAACCATGGAGAACGTCAGGAGAGTCCCGGGCGTGACGGCCGCTGGCGCGAAGTGGAAGTCCACAGGCGTCGGCAGCGTCGCGGAGCCGTTCAGGTTGACCGTCGCGGTGGCGGTGCCGACGAGGGGGCCGTCATACGCGCCGGCCCGAGCCGTCATCGAAACCGTATAGTTGCCATCGACATCCGACGACAGGAACACCCTGACCGTCGAGATCAGCTGGCCCGGATAGCTCGGATGATAGAAGCCCCGGCTGATGAGGTCGCCGTTGAGCGAGCCCGGCGCAGGCGGTGAATCCACCAGCGCCGTCGGATCGATCGGGTACTCGACGACAAAGCCCTGGTTGAGCGGCGTCGCGTTATCGATGTCGTTCCACACGCCGGCGGCGAAGATTTCAACGTAATCCTCGTTTCCAGTCTGGTTGTTGGGCTCGCCGGTATTCCAGTTGGTGAATCCAACCCCTTCCCCCGTTATCCACTGGAAGGTGCCCTCGGTGATGGAGTCGGTCAATCCGATCCAGCCCCGCATATCTCCGGTGCCCCTCAGGTCGGTGATGATCGTGTTCTCGCTCGAGCTGTGGATCGTCGCAAGATGCCCGGCGACGCCTCGGAACGAACGAGCGCGCGCTGCTGCCTCCGCGGCGGTCCAGGTGCCGGGAGTCGTCACATATTCGTAGACGTGCCCGTTACCACCGGCGAAGACCGGCCAGTCACCGAACCCGGGCGGCAGCGCCATCCGGCAGCCTGAGAACTCCGACGTCCCCTCGGCGGTGGTCGCGGTCGCGGTCACCAGCACACCTGCCGGCAGCGCCGGCCCGATGCTCGCCGAGAACGACACGTTGCCAAGGCCATTCGTCACTAGTCCCGAGATCGACCCGAACCACGTCTGACCCTCGCCATGTCCGGACGAATCGCAGACGGTGTTGGAGTAGAGATCGATCACCACCGCCGTGTTGGCCGTTGTCCTCAGGGTTCCATTGACTGCCGTCACACCGCCCGAGATGACGGCTGATGTCAGTTCCGGGAAGTTCTGAAGCCCGTTGGCGCCCGCATCCTGATCGGAGGGGCCCTCTATGCCGATATCGTTTTGCGTCAGCCCAGTCGGGGCGAGGTCGATGCCCAGCCCTCCATTGGAGTGGATGCTGTTCAGCACGATCTGATTCCCGCTGGCAGGTGGATTGAAGACAATCACGCCAGGCTGGAAGGTGCCCAGGCCGTTGAAGGCGATCACGTTGCGTTGGCCCGATGCCCTGCCGCCCACCAATGTGTCTGGCGCTCCATCGATGCTGACCCCGAAGCCGCTGTTCCCCAGCGCAGCGGACCCCGAGGCATCCGTGCCGATCAAGTTGCCTTGCACCACGTTCCCGGCCGCGTCGCTGGTCTGCGTACCGGCAGGACCGCCGCCGCAGGCGGCGCCGCCGCAGATCGCGATCCCGGCGAAGCCGGTGTTGCCCGACACGACGTTGCCGATCACCGAGTTGCCGGGTGCCTTCCGGATGTATACGCCGCTGTTCGAGCTGCTCACAACGGCGGTCCCTGCGGCATTGGTGCCGATGAAGTTGCCCTGGATCATGTTGCCCGTGGCGTTGGCGCCGTCGAGCCGCACCTCCTCGCCGGTGTTCCCCGCGATCACGTTGCGGGCCAGTGGGCTCGCGCTGCCGATCGTGTTGTTCGGCGAATCGATGACCTGGATGCCGTTGCCCGAATTACCTTGGGCCGCCGTGCCGGCGGCATTGGTCCCGATGTAGTTGTCCTCGATCAGGTTGCCGCCGGGGCCGGAGATCTCGATCCCGTTGCCGCCGAAGCCCTGGATCACCAGGCCGCGCACGACGCTGGATCCGCTGGTGATCAGCAGGCCGTCCGCGCCTATGCCGCCGCCGTTCAAAACGATGATCGGCGCATCCGCGAAGCCGGGCTGTGTCGTCCCGTCAATCACCACCGGGCTGGTGATGGCCGGCAGCGCGGATCCCACGTTGATCGTCTGGGGACCCCCGGGCGCGATCAGGAACCTGATGTTGTCGGCGCCGGCTCTCGCGTTCGCATCCGTGATCGCCTGGCGCAGCGAGCCGGCGCCGCTGTCGTTGGTATTCGTGACCAGGAAGGAGAGTCCGGCCGGCGGAGGCTCGTCCCCCTGCTCCACGCCCTGGACGACGTCGACCGACTGCGGGAACACGGCAATCTGCGCCGCCGTGGGATCGTACGTGACACCTGCCTGCTGCAGCTCCGAATCTGAACTGAGCTGGTAGGCGCGCAGCGTCACGAACACGGCGTCCGGCTTGAAGTCCATCTGCAGCTCGGTGTCAGGCGTCACCGCCGGCTCCGTCACCTTCATCGCGGAGAGGCTCGCCCCACCACCGCCGCCGTCGCCCGGGGCCGAGAGGGCGAACGTCGCGTTGCTGACGAGCGGATTGCTCACCAGCGGGTTGCTCACGAGCGGGTTGCTGACCAGCGGGTTGCTGACGAGCGGATTGGGAATGCTCGAGATGATCTGGTCCTGGATGACGTCCTTGGCGCCGCAACCGGCGGCGCCGCCGTAGGAGGACGTCTTGTGAATCACGAGCTGGAACAGGAAGTGCCCCGTCAGCGCCTGTGCGTTGGCGACATTGACCGCCGCCGTCATCGCCGACGCGACCGTGCCGCCGCCGGTAACCTTCCAGCTGGTGTCGATGATGTCGTGAACCTCGGTTCCATCCGGCAGCAGCGGGTTGCTGACCAGCGGGTTGCTCACCAGCGGGTTCAGAGTGCTGTTGCTGACCAGCGGGTTGCTGACGAGCGGGTTCAGCGCGTTGTTCGAGACCAGCGGGCTCGTGGGATTGAGATTGCTGACCAGCGGGTTCGAGACCAGCGGCGTGTGCTCGTCGGTGAAGTTGTTGGGGTTGTTGGGATCCGCCGCGCCGTCAATCGGATTCGTCGGATCGAGGTTCAGCGTCACTTTTCCGCTGGCGCCGCCCGTTACGGGCGTGACCGTGCACGTGCTCTGATCGTTGGGGTTGGTGCAGCTGATCGTCACCTCCGCGACGCTCACCGTCACCGAGTCCTTCGGATTGCTCGACGCCACATAGACGACCCGGGTCGCGCTCGAATACGGGAAGAGCGACACGTTCAGGACGTCGAATCCCGCATCGAACTGGTCGAACGAGGCGATCTGGGGTTTGTTGAAGGTCAGCTGGAAGGCCTTCATCACGCCGGTGCCGTTGGTGACGGTCAGCGGGAACGCCCGCTCAGTCACGCTTCCAAGCTGTTTGAAGGTCGCGATCGCATTCACCGCCACGGAGGCATCGACCAGCGCGTGCATGACGTCGTGGTTGCGTGTGTGCTGGTTTCCGCAGGGCGGAGGTGGCGAATTCGGCGGCGCGAATCCTGGCGGCACGAAGCTGCCGTACGACCCGATCATCGGGTTGTCGGGTGTCGCGCCGTCGGGAGGGCCCTGGTTGCGGCTGTCCGCGAACACGGCCTGGAAACCCTGGAATGGCACGTCCGCGGCAGTCAGTGCCCACTTCCAGAGGTTCGCGACCGGGTCGAAGACGAACTGGACGACGGGCGTCGTGCCGAGATAATCACCGATGAAGGGAGATCTGCCGCTGTCGGAGTTCGGCGCATTGACCCGCTTGTTGATGCGCTTGAAACCGGGCTTGACCTCGGCGATGTCCTCTTCGGTTTCAGTCGTGAGGTCGGCGCCCTGCTTCACGGGATAGCGCGAGATCTGCATCGTGCCGTCGAGCGCGCCGGTGGCCGGGTTGAGCAGCGCGTACCGCGCGTCGAGCTGGCGGTTGATGCCGGCGAGCAGGGCGAAGGGGCCGGTGAGGGGGCCACGAGCCTCGAAGTACAGCAGCCCGAGACGGCCTCCGCCAAAACTGAGCCGAGGCATGACCTGACCGCGGGAGACGCGATCCGCCTGCAGATATCGCGGCAGATACCCGAATCCGGGTGTTGGCAACGTCGTGTCACGATCACCGAAGTCCACCGCTCGGCGTTTGCCCGCCACACCCAGATAGTCGGTCCAGGTGAGACCGCCATCCATCGACCTTGTCAGCACGATGCGAGGTTCGCCACCAGGGCTGGGAAGGCCGCACAGTGACGCTGGATTGATCGGAGTGCTGCAGCCGTCGAATCCGACCTTCTCCTGCCACGCCATGAACACGGTGCCGGTCGAACCTACCTGCACCGTGGGCAAACTGTTGGACCGGAAGGCCAGCAAGTTGGGGTCGAAGCCTGCTGCGCTGATGGAGATCGTCGGCTGGTCGAACGGGTGCATCGGCAAGCCGTTCGTCACCAGGGTGGCTTTCGGGAATGTCGCCCCGAAATCCTTGGACGAGGTGAGCCATACCCCATTCGGGTTCTCGAGCGACTGGAACACACGCCAGCCGTAATAAACGGTTCCTCCGCCTCCAGCGGTTGGCAGCCCCGGCCGCGGATCCACCGCGAGGGTAATGCCCTGCTCGGTCTTGGTGGTCGTCTTGACGTACTTCTTGTCCCACGTCGGCGCCCAGCTTGTGCCTTCGGCGAGGTCGCCGGTGACCGTGCGCGCAAAGTTCAGGGTGGCAGCGCCCTCATCTCCCTGGAACCGTGCCCAGCCGAGATAGACGCGATGCGCGCACGGGTCGGCCGACGCGCTGCGCATGGAATCGACGGCGATCGCCGGCAGATCGTGGAAATGGCCGTTCGACGCATTGGAACCGACTTCGACGATGCTGTAGCCCTGACTCACCCAGCTGTCGCCGCCGTCGAGGTTGTTCCGGTCTTGAAAACGCCAGACCACAACCTTGCTTTCCCCGCCGCGCGTGAACGCGATCAGCGACACGTACCCGATGCCGCACGGTGCGGCCGCGCTCTTCGGATCAGTCATCGCGTCGAGGCCGTCGATCTTCGGCAGCAGGCCGCCCTGCCAGGTGAGACCTCCGTCGTACGACCGCGACAGGCCGACGCGCGCTTCGGCGGCTGCCGCCACCGCCGGCAGCGCGGGCTTTGCCGGCTTTGCCGGTTTGCCCGTCACCCACGCGACCACGCGATCGAGCAATCCCTTGAAGCGGCTGGCGAACGTTCCCGCCTGGCCGGCGTCGTCAGGGAGATTCACCGCTCTGTAGTCGTTGAAGAACGCGAGCAGATGGAGATGATTGCGCGTCGACGCCAGGATGTCGGGTTCGACCTGCCGCTGCTCGAGAATGTCGCTCTTGTAATGAGCCAGCGGATCGGCCGGATCAGCGGGAAGGCCCGGCAGCACGGGCGTATTGAGGCCACCCTGTTGCGCGCGAGCGGACGCCTGGAGACAGGTAGCTGCGACGATGGCAAGAAGAACGATTCGTTTCATGATGCGAACTCTGTGGTTGCCGGAATACCGGCGCTATCGCCGCGGGACACCGAGTGCCTGGGTGCGCAGCGACGCGCGGGAGAGTTGTGTGTGAAGAAGTTAAACGCGATCGCGGGCAGTCGAACGCACGCGCTCGCGTGAACGAGGCGATCCGACACAAACAGATGCCGACGATGCATGGGCGATCCTCCTCCGAGACCACCTTCAGCAGTACCGACCAGATCTGAGATCGAATTACTGTTTTTGAAGTCCGCGGTTTTCGCGCGGGCGATAGATTATGGAGAAGTTCTCGCGCCTCCGCAATGCCTTATTGCAGGACAGTAACGGGTGACGGAACTGTAATGGCCGGGCTTGCGGAACTGTAATCGAAGCGCCCTTGGCGCGTCCCGTGTCGTATGCTGGCGGAAGTGATGCCCGCGGGCACCACAGTTGCACCGCTGGAGCTCAGCCATGCAGAAATTCGTGTTCATCCTTATTGTTGCGGCGGCGGCCGGTACTTCGAACGTGCATGCGGAACCGGCTCAGCGCGCGCGCGCCGCCAAGACGGCGACACTGGCGATCCTGGTCACTGACCCGGCGGGCGCCCAGATTCCCAACGTGTCGGTGACCGTCGCGGGCGCGGCGTCTCGGACTGTCCGGACGGAAGGCGGCCGGATTGCGATCGAAAGTCTGCCTCCTGGAGGGTACCTGCTGCGCTTCGAGCGGGAGGGATTTATTACACTCGAGCGCGAACTGACCGCGCGCGCGGGCGCGCCGACCGAGGTGAAGGTCACGCTCCAGCCGGCGCCCAGTCCCGAGCCGCCGCCTGCCCCCGTTGCACCGCCGAAGCCGCCGGGGGATGGAAAGCCCGCGATGGTCGACGTGATCGCGGTGGCCGAGAAGGAGTTCGTGGGGCGCGCCGCGGGCAGGACGACGTCGCTGGCGTGCGGGGATGAAGGGAGCGCTACCTTGATCCAGCTCAATGATCCGGTCACGGATCACACGCACGCCGACGCCGACGAGTTCATCTACGTCGTCGCCGGCGAAGGGGCGGCCAACGTCGCGGGTACCCCGCAGCGCCTGCGGGCCGGTGTGCTGGTGTTCGTGCCGCGCGGCGTCGTCCATCGGTTCAGCCGGTCGGGCCGCAACCCGCTGATCGTGGTGTCGACGCGCGCGGGCGAGGGCTGCGGACCCGTACATTGATCATGAGGATCTTCGCGGTCGCGGCGGCGCTCGCCCTGTTCACCGCCGGCGTTCCCGCCCAGCAACCGACGTTCAAGAGCGGCGCGAAAACCGTGGCGGTCTACGCGACCGTCACCGACCGCGACGGCCGGCTGGTGCCCGACCTCACGCGCGACGACTTCGAAGTGCGCGACGGCGGCAAGCCCCAGCCGATCGCCGTGTTCTCGAACGAGATCCAGCCGATCAGCGTCGTGATGATGCTGGACCGCAGCGGCAGCATGCGCGGCAACTTCCGGCTGGTCGAAGCCGCCGGCGCCGCATTCGTGCGCGCCCTGCTGCCGGCCGACAAGGCGCGGATCGGGAGCTTTGCCGAGAAGATCCAGATCGACCCCGAGAACTTCACCAGCGACCAGAAGGAGTTGATCACCATCCTCAGGACGAAGCTTCAGGAGTAGGGCCCGACTCCGCTCTGGAACTCGGTCGACGCCTCGATCGCGAGCTTGAAGACGCAGGACGGCCGAAAGGTAGTGCTCGTCTTCACCGATGGCGGCGACAACCCCGGCAACTTCAAGTTGAACAATCTCAGTTTCATGGACATCTCACGCCGCGCGCAGGTCGCCGACGTCATGGTATATGCGGTCGGCCTCGAGAGCGCCGGGCGCCCGACGCTGGGCGGCGGCGGATTCGGTGGCGGGCTGGGGTCGAGCCGTCCCGACCCCGGGCTGCCCGCGATCGCCGAAGAAACCGGCGGCGGCTACTTCGAGCTGCACCGCGCGGAGGATCTCGCCGCAACGTTCTCACGCGTCGCCGACGAGCTGCACCGCCAGTACCTGATCGGATTCGAGCCGGCGAAACTCGATGACAAGATGCACAAGCTCGAAGTGAAGGCCAGGAAGCCCGGGATGAAGGTGCGCGCGCGGAAGGAATACTTCGCGGCGAAATAAGTTCCGCTAGAGGTCGCGCGGCCAGAGCTCGGGTGCGCCGGTGATCCTGACCGCAGCGAAGTGCCGCACATCGAGGGTTGCGATCGCGCGTGCGTGACGCCGCTGGGCGATCGCGAGGACCACGGCGTCAACGAGTCCGAGCCGCAGCGCGCGGTACTGGCGGGTCAGCCGGCGGGCCTCGTCGAGATCTTCGTCCCGACCCCACTCCACCGCATACGAGCCGTCTGCAAGATCCGCCAGAAATGCGTCCTGCGCGGCCGTGCCGACGTGGGCGCCGAGCAGGTAGTCCACTTCGGGCAGGATGGCCCAGGGCAGCAGCCACTCGCCGGGCTGCGATTCGTAGGCCTCGAGCAGCGTGCGGTGGTGACGGTCCTTGCGATCGATCAGGGCAATCAGCGCGCCGGTGTCGGCGATGATCACCGGCGTCTGCCGAAGCCGGCGAGGAGTTCCTCGGCACGCTCGGCGACATCACCAGACCGGCTCCGCCCGGCACCCAGACTGCGGGGGCGCTGCCGCGGCTTCTCGCGGGCGGTATATTCCGCGACCGCTTCGCGAACGAGTTCCGCCGGCGTCCGGCCGCTGGCTCGCGCGATCGATTTCAAGCGCCGGTAGTCGGCGGCGTCGAGATAGACGGTGGTCTTCTGGACGGCCATGCCATATATGGTAACCTATCGTTCTAGGTTCCAAAAGGTTCCAAAAGGTTCCAAAGGGTTCCAAGGGTTCCAAGGGGTTCCAGGAGGTTCTTGGTTCCCGGACCGATTGTTTGGTGCTCAGACGCGGACGCCGCATCCGACGATGAACTCGCCGGGCACGTCGAAGCGGTCTCCCGAACGCCAGGGCGCGATTGACGCGAGGTACTCGGCGTGGGCGGCCTCGCGGGTGGGGTCGTCGAAACGGGAGTAGGCGAGCGCGACGGGCCCGCCCGCGAACGCCGCGCCGCACGCGTCGCCGGCCGAATCGTAATGCAGTACCGACGAGATTCGCTGGCTGCCGATCGAGCCGAAGCCGGCCGCCTCCAGCGTGCGCTCGAGGCGGTCCGCCGTCCCGAGCTGAAAGAACATCGGGCAGACCTCGGACTGCACGCGCGCATCGACGATCGGGAAGATGTCGGCCCATCCGCATTTGTCGCGCGCCCCCCACACGGCCGCGACGACGCGCCCGCCGGTCTTGAGCGCGCGCCGCATCTCGCGGAGCGCGGCGACCGGGTCCGGCACGTACATCAATCCAAGAGAGCACAGCGCGACGTCGAACGACGCATCCGGAAGGTCCAGCGCCTCGGCGTCCATCCGGGCCGCCTGGAGGTTGTCGAGGCCCCGCCGGATGGCCTCCTGACGCAACCGACCCACCATCCCGTCCGAGATGTCGGTCGCGACGACGGATCCCGACGGGCCGACGAGCTCCGCCGCCCGGAACGTCACGAGCCCGGTTCCGCACGCCACGTCCAGAACACGCTCCCCGGGACGCAGGGCGGCGAGCGCGATCAGGCGATCCTGCGCCGGAGCGAGCTGCGCCTGCCAGTAGCGTTCGTACTCGCCCGCGGCCTTGTCCCAGCCGTAGCGCTGAACCCGGCGCTGCAGTTTCGGATCCATCAGACGCCGGTCTGCACGATCTTCAGTTCGCGCCGAAGGTCGTTGGCGCGCGCGAAGACGTCGCGATACGGACTGTACTTCTCGGCGGTCTCGATCATGCGCTCGACGTCGGCCCGAGGCGCGCGGCTCGCGACCGTCACGGTGTACCGCACCTGCGTATATCCCGGGGGCACATCGTCGGCGACACCGAGCTCGCCGCGGATGTCGTAGTCGGCCTCCACTTCGACGTCGAGCGAGTCGATCGGCACGCCGAGACGCGCCGCCCACGAGGCGTAGCCGAGCGCGAGGCAGGACCCGAACGCCCCGCGCCCGAGCACACCCGGGGACGGACCGGCATTGGTGCCGCCGCCACCCTGCCCGATGCCGACCGTGAGCCGCCACGGGCCCTCCTCGACTTCGCACGCCAGCCCGGGCTTGAGGCGGATCTTCGTCCGGCCGGTTTTCTTGCCGGCCGACGGGCGCAATGCCACGGCTTTGGCGCTGCGCTCCAGCGCCTCCCGAATGCCTTCATCGCTCACGGCCATCTCCTTTGCTGAGATTGTATGCGCGGGGCGCGGATCTGCCCCCTGCGGTATACTCCCGCGTTCAAAACACTCTTCGGCGAACTTTCCTGGGGGCTGTTCGCGTTCTGTTCGGTGTCGGCTTCGCGCTGCAGATGGAGCGGTGGGGAGACAAGCCGGGCTTCGTCCGCTTCTACGTCAGGCGTCTGCTCGTGCTCGCGGGGTTCGCGATCGTCATCTCCGCTCTGACGGAATATTGCGTGCTCCTCGGCTATTCCTTCTGGGGGTTCGCGCTCCTCCGATGCGCCGCTGGTCACCGAGGGCGCTGCTGATCGCCGCGTTCGTCATCGCCGTCAGAACCGGCGTACTGCGCGAGCCCGGCCGGCGCCGGACGGCTGCTCATCGCCGTCGTGGTGTTCGGCACGCTGGCCGGCCAGGCGCTCGAACACATTCCTTCCACCTGGGTCGGGGCCGTTTCGGGGGGAGTCCCAGCGGATTCAGAGCCTGTGGCACGGCCTGCTGCTGGTCGTGGCGAGCCCGATGTATCAGGGGCTGGCGGCGCCCGGACGGAATGTCGCTGACCAACTCCGTCGTCCAGATCTGCTCGCTCGAACTGCTGTTTCCCGGCCTCGGCCTGTTGATCACCCCTGCGCTGGCGTTGATCGGGGCGTTCGTGTTCTTTGGCGCGCAGATCCTGTACACCAAGTGGTGGTTCGATCGCTACCGGATCGGGCCTGCCGAATGGCTGTGGCGGTCGGCTTCTTACGGGAAGGTTCAAAGGTTCCGAGGTTCCAGCGTTCCGGGGTTCTGAAGTCCCGAGGTTCTGAAGTCCCGGCGTTCTGAACTCCCGGAGGTATACTCCGCGTCTCGATGGCCTTGGAATCCGGCACCCGACTCGGCCCGTACCAGATCGACGGTCTGCTCGGCACCGGCGGGATGGGGGAGGTCTACAAAGCGCGGGATACGCGGCTCGATCGCACGGTCGCCATCAAGGTGCTGCCGTCGGCCTTTGCCGACGATCCCACGCTGCGCCAGCGGCTCGAACGCGAGGCGCGCGCGGTCTCGGCGCTCGATCATCCGCACATCTGCGCGCTGTACGACATCGGCGCCGACAACGGCGTCGACTTCATCGTCATGCAGTACCTCCCCGGCGAGACGCTGGCGGCGCGGCTGGGGCGCGGTCCGCTGGCGATCGACGAGGTGTGTGCGCTCGGCGCGCAGATCGCCGACGCGCTGGCCGCCGCACACCGCCGCAACATCGTCCATCGCGACCTGAAGCCCGGCAACATCATGCTCGGGCGCGACGGCGTTCGGCTGATGGACTTCGGCCTCGCGAAGCAGCACGGGCCGCTCGCCGGTTCACCGGCGGCGCAGACCATGACCACGCCGCTGACCGGCGCACGCACGATCGTGGGCACGCTGCAGTACATGGCTCCGGAGCAGCTCGAAGGGCGCGAGGTCGATCCGCGCACCGACATCTTCGCGCTCGGTTCGGTCCTCCACGAGATGATCACCGCGCGCCGTGCGTTCGACGGCGATTCATCCGCGAGCCTGATCACGGCCATCATGACCGGGCGGCGGGCCCCGATCGCCTCGCTGGCCCCCGCGGCGCCGCCGGCGCTGACACGGATCATCGATCGATGCCTGGCGTCGGATCCCGAGGATCGTTGGCAATCAGCCGGCGACCTCGGATATGCGCTGCGCACGCTGCGTCAGAACGCCGACGGTGTGGCCGCTCCCGCGCCGGCGCGGCGGCCGTCACTGGGTTCGAGGCTCGTGTGGCCGGCGGTGCTGGCGGTCGGCGTGATGGCAGTCGCGGTTGCCTGGGCCTGGCCAGCACGCGGGGTGCGGGAGACGCCGAGGGAGATGCGTCTGTCGGTTCTGCCGCCGGCGGGTCTCGAGCTCGCCGGCGACGCCGCTGATTTCGATCCTGAATTCGCGGTCTCGCCCGATGGCTCACGAATCGCCTTGATCGCGGTCACTCGGCAGGGACATCGTTCGTTGTGGGTGCGCGACTTCGCCTCGGTGATCCCGCGCGAGGTTCCCGGGACGAGGACTGCCCGCCGCCCGTTCTGGTCGCCCGACGGGCGATGGATCGGCTACATGACCGACGCGGGACTGGCGCGGGTAGCGCCTGAAAGCGGCTCTCCCAACGCGATCCCCTCCAGCGTGAGCCCCAGCCCGAACGCCAACGCCGCGTGGACGAACGATGGACGCATCATCTTCGAGGCTTCCGTCGGCAGCGAGGGTCCACGCGCCAAGGCGCTGTTCGTCGTGTCGGAGCGCGGCGGCAGCGCGGAGAAGCTCGCTGGCAGCATTGCGGTGCCGAACGAGCAGGCGCAGCGGTACCCGGTCGTTTTGCCGGACGGCCGTCACTTCCTGTATCTGAGCTGGACCTCGGAACCCGCAGATCGGGCCATCTATATCGGGTCGCTCGACGGTTCGGGCACGCGCACGCTGCTCGTTAAGACAGGATTTCGACCGGGGTTCGTCGCGCCCGACACGCTGGTCTACGTGCGCGATCGCAACCTGGTCGCCCAGCGGTTTTCGTTGAGCGAGGGGCGGCTGGTCGGCGATCCGGCTCCCATCACCTCCGGCGTCGCGCTCGAAGCCATTCCGGGCCAGGCGACCTTCGCGGTATCGCCCGGCGGGGTCGTCGCATATCGCTCCCGCTCCCGTGAGATTGCCAGCGAGCTGCGCTGGGTGGATCGCTCGGGGCGCGTTGAAGACACCTTCGAGAGCGCGGCCGACATCACCGTCTCGCTTGGCCGCGACGGGCGCCGGGCCGCGCTCACCCGCGTCAACACCGCGACCGCCGACGAGGAGCGATTCCCGAGCAACGTGTGGCTGCTGGACCTCTCACGTCGGCTGGTCAGCCGGATCACCCTGGATTCCGCCTCCACCGACGAGAACCCGGTCTGGTCCCCTGACGGTCACCGGCTCGCGTATGCGACGCATCGGGGCAGCGGCCTGGCCGAGGTGCTCGTGCAGTCGGCCACGGGCGGGGGCGGCGGCCGCGTCGCGGCCACCGGTCCGCAGAACTTCCATCCGATCGACTGGGCAGACGACGGGACGCTGCTGCTGCACGCGTATGCGACCGGCACCGGCGCCGACGACCTCGACCTCTACACGCTGGGCCCTGAGCCTGGCGCCACACCACGACCCTTCCTGGTCGCGCCGGCGTCGCAGGCACAGGGCCAGTTCTCCCCCGACGGCCGGTGGGTCGCGTACGCATCGGATGAATCGGGCCGCCTGGAGGTGTTCGTTCGCGCCCGGAGCGGCGGCGGCGCGCGCGTGCAGGTGTCGTCGAGCGGCGGCGGTCAGCCTCGCTGGCGCGCGGATGGACGCGAGCTGTACTACGTGTCGCTCACCGGCACGGTCACCGCCGTGCCTCTCGGCGCCGTCGGTGACGAGCTGATCCCCGGCACGCCGATGCCGCTGTTCACCGAACTCACGCTCGGCACGAACAACAACGTCTTCTTTTACGGCGGCGCGGCCGGGTACGACGTCACGTCCGACGGCAAGCGGTTTCTGGTCAATCGGCTGACCCGCGAGCCCTCGGCCGGCCCCCTCCATGTCGTCGTCTACTGGGACCGGCGCGGCCCGGACGAGTGAGACGCGCGCGATACAATCGCGCGGATGTCGCTCCTGCAGCAGGCGCCCCGCTTCGACGCCGCCGGCGCCGCGCAGCTGGCGCGCGATCTCTATGGTCTCGACGCGACGGCGTCGCCGCTGCCCAGCGAGCGCGATCAGAACTTCCTGCTTGCCACAGCCGAAGGGGAACGCTTCGTCCTGAAGGTGGCCAACGCTACCGAGCCGCGCGAGCTGCTCGAGGCGCAGAACGCCGCGATGGAGCACGTGGCCGCGCTCGGCTTCTGTCCCCGTGTCCGTGCCGCCGCCGGCGGCGGGACGATCGCGCGGGCGTCGTCGGGGCACTTCGTGCGCCTCCTGTCGTGGCTGCCCGGAACCCCGCTCGGTGGCATCAGCGCCCGGCCGGATTCGCTGCTCGAAGATCTCGGCCACAGACTCGGCCGGTTCAGTGCCGCGCTGGCCGCCTTCGATCATCCGGCCATCCACCGGCCCTTCCACTGGGACCTGGCGCGCGGTTTCGAGATCATCGACGAACATGCGCCCCTGATCGACGATCCGGCGCTTCGCGGATTCGTCCGCCGGATGAGCAGCTGCGTGCAGGCGCGCGACGGACGGCGGCTCGATCGGGTCCGGCGCTCGGCCGTCCACGGCGACGCCAACGACTTCAATGTCCTCGTCGACACCGCCGCCCCCGACGGTCCGCGGGTGACCGGCCTCATCGACTTCGGCGACATGGTTCACAGCTATACGGCCGCCGAACCGGCGGTTGCCGTTGCCTACGCGGTGCTGGACCATCCGGATCCGCTGCGGGTGGCCGCCGCAATCGTCCGCGGCTACCACGCCGCCCACCCGCTGACGCACGACGAGCTGTCGGTACTCTTCGGCCTGGTGCAGCTCCGGTTGTGCGTCAGTGTCTGCATGGCGGCCCATCAGCTGCGCCAGCGGCCGGGCGACGAGTATCTGTCGATCAGCCAGGCGCCGATTCGCCGCACGCTGCCCACGCTCGCGCGGATTCATCCCGACACCGCTGAAGAGGCTTTGCGCGCAGCCTGCGGCCTCGCGACCCCAGCCCCGGCACCGCCGGTGCCGAAGGAGGTCACGCTGGCGCGCCGGCGCCAGCGGCTTGGATCGAATCTCAGCGTCGCCTACGCGGATCCGGTCAAGGTCGTTCGCGGCTGGATGCAGTACCTGTTCGACGCCGACGGCCGTGTCTACCTCGACGCCTATAACAACGTCCCGCACGCCGGCCACTCGCACCCGCGAATCGTGCGGGCCGTCACGGACCAGATGCGCGCGGTCAACACGAACACGCGCTACCTGCACGATACGATCTGGCGCTTCGCCGAGCGCCTCTGCGCGACGCTGCCCGACCCGCTGGCCGTGTGTTACTTCGTCAACTCCGGCAGCGAGGCGAACGAGCTCGCGCTCCGTCTCGCTCGCGCGCATACGCGCGCGCGCGATCTCGTCGTCCTCGACGCCGCCTATCACGGCAACACGACGACGCTCATCGAGATCAGTCCGTACAAGTTCAATGGACGCGGCGGCCTGGGAGCGCCCGAGTGGGTGCACGTGGCGCCGATCCCAGACGATTACCGCGGGCCGCACCGGCGCGGCGACCCGGATGCCGGCCGCAAGTACGGCGACGCCGTCGGCGGGATCCTCGAAGACCTGCGACGGCGCGGCCGCGCGATCGCCGGCTTCATTGCCGAAACCTGCCCCAGTGTCGGCGGCCAGATCATCCCTCCGCCGGCCTACCTGGAGACGGTGTACCGACACGTGCGCGGCGCCGGCGGCGTCTGCATCGCCGACGAAGTGCAGACAGGGCTTGGCCGGATGGGAACAGGCTTCTACGCGTTCGAGTCGCAGGAGGTCGTGCCCGATATCGTCGTTCTCGGCAAGCCGCTCGGGAACGGCTATCCGCTGGGTGCGGTGGTGACCACGCGCGCGATTGCGGATTCGTTCGACAACGGCATGGAGTTCTTTAGCACCTTCGGGGGCAGCACCGTGTCGTGCGCCGCGGGGCTCGCGGTGGTCGAGACGGTAGAGGAGGAAGGGCTGCAGGCCCACGCGCTGCGCGTCGGCTCGTACCTTCTCAGTGGCCTGCACGAACTGGCCGCGCGACACGAGAGCGTGGGAGATGTCCGCGGGAGCGGCCTGTTCCTGGGTCTTGAACTGGTGCGTGACCGTGGAACCCAGGCGCCCGCCACCGATCAGGCGTCCCGCGTGGTCGATCGCCTGCGCGAAGCAGGGATCCTGCTCGGCACCGAGGGTCCGTTCCACAACGTGCTGAAGATCCGTCCGCCCATGCCCTTCAACGAGCACGACGCGGATTTTTTACTCGCTACGCTCGATGACGTCCTGCGTGCCGGGACCGTGGAGCCTTAGCGAAGTCCCTTGGGCCAGTTGACAACCAGGGTGAGGCCGGTGGATGCCGCGTCTTCGACAAACGTATTGAAGAGAAAGCGGCCATCTCGCGCGACGTCGTAGGGATACGCATCGAGCCGGGACCAGGGGCGGAGCCGCACGTTGAACAGAGCCCGCGGATTGCCGATCTTCAGGGCCGAACCCTGTGGCGACACCGCGACCGACATCAGCTTGTCCTCGTCGGGCGACAGAAAAAAGATCTCTGTGCCGTTGCGGCTCCACTGCGGCCAGCCGCCGCCGCCGATCGAGACGCGCCGCTTCTCACCCGGACCGGGGAAAGGGCGCACATACACTTCACGTGGCCCGGGCTCGTTGGTCACGTACGCGACCCAGCGACCGTCGGGAGAGAAACGGGCCTGGGTTTCGACGAACCGGGTTTCGACGAAGGCCCAGGGCTTCCCGCCCTTCGACATCGGCATCACGTGGAGGTCGCTGCGTGCCAGCGCTCTGCCCCCGGCAATGAACAGCAGCGACTCGCCATCCGCGGACCAGCTCGCCGCGAACTTGCCGAGCGCCGAGCCGCCGGCGTCGAGCATCCGTTCGCCCCCGGATCCATCCACGCTTCGCTCGTAGATCTCGATCGTGCCCTTGCGCACCGAGGTGAACGCGATGCGATCGCCGTCCCGGGACCAGACCGGGGCGTAGTCGTCGGACGGCTCCGACGTGAAGCGCTCGCACACGCCGCCGCGCGCGACGTCGAAGATGCACAGGTCGCGGCTGCCGGCCTGCGTATCCATGCGGCTGACGATCGCCTTCGCGCCATCAGGGGAGAGCGCCACGTCGGCATAGTCCCCCTGTTCGCCCACGAGCGCGATCGGCTTTCCGGTGCGGTCGGTCAGTGCGAGCTGCGATCGGACCAGCAGCCCGGTCTGATAAACGAGCACACCCGTGTCGGAGACGCTGAACGCGCCGGGGCCTCCGCTGGCGCCGGCTCCGCTCGTCTGCACGCCTTCGGCGATCGGCGCAGCTTCCCCCTGCAAGGTCAACGTCTCGATGTCCAGGCGCTGCGCGAACAGCGTCCCGTTCCGGAGGAACACGAGATGACCATTGGCGTATTTCGCGTTCGATCCACCTGCCAGCAGCAGGCGGGGCGATTCGTTCGGGTCCAGCGATCCGATATACACCGCGCGGGGGTCGTTCGCGCTCGTCCGGCTCCCCAGGGCGGTGTACAGAAAATGCCGGCCGTCCGGGAGGAAGGCGGGATACGAGTGCTGGACGTCGCCGCTGGCGGTATCGAGCCGGCTGACCGCGATTGGAGCGCTGCCGCCGCCGGCCGCCACCCTGAAGAGAGGGGAGGTCCCGTCCGGCGTGAACAGGATCACGTTGTCGCGGTTCCACGCCCCGCTCGCGCTGAACATCGTATCGGCGAGAGTTACGGGCTGCCCGCCGGCCAGGTCGACCTTCTTGAGTTTCGCGTGCGGGCCCAGCGATGATCCAGTGGGGCGCGCCAGGAAGGCAATCGAACCGGAATCGGGGGACCAGAACGGATACCACGCCCCCTCGGTGCCGGCAATCGGCTGGGCGGCCAGGGAGTCCAGCGACCGCACCCACAGCATGGGCACGCCCCCGGCGTTCGACGCGACCAGCGCCAGCCGTCTGCCGTCGGGAGACAAGGCGAATCGCGCGGCAGGGTCGAGCGGTACCAGCCGCAAACCGTCCGGTAACACGATCGCGGCGCGATACAGATCGGGGGGCACGGTTTCACCGCTGCCGGGGCGGCCAAACGACAGGGCAGCAGCCAGTCCACCGACCGCGACCGCCGCGACGATCCAGGCCGTACGTTCGCGTGTGTTCGCCCGGCCCGCCGTGGGCGGCGCTGCCGGCGTCGACACGCCGCTCGGCGGCTCGGGGTGTGCGAGCGCTTCGTCGAGCTCGACCCGCGCATCGGCCATGTCGCGAAGCCGGTTGGCCGGGTCCTTTTCGAGGCACCGCCGCAGCAGCCAACGGACGCGCGACGGCGTGGTCCCCGGCAGTGCATTCAGATCCGGCTCGTGCTCGAGAATGGCGGCGACGATGTCGGAGGTCGATTGCCCGGCGAATGGAAAGCGGCCGGTGAGCATCTGGTACACGACGCACCCGAACGACCAGATATCGGTGCGCTTGTCGACGAGAAGACCGCGGGTCTGCTCCGGGCTCATGTAGGGGGCCGTCCCGAGGACGACCCCGATCCCCGTCGCTCCCGCGATCGTCGTCGCATCGCTGACCGCGGTGAACGCTTTCGCCAGGCCGAAGTCGAGGATCTTCGGCTTGCCGTCGGGCGTGAGCGCGATATTCGCCGGCTTCAGATCGCGATGGATGATCCCGCTGTCGTGCGCCGACGACAGCCCATCGGCGACGTCACGGGCGATCCGCAGCGTATCGCGCAGGGGGAGCGCTCCCGCCTTCAATCGATCCCCGAGCGTCCCTCCCTCGACGAGCTCGAGCACGAGCCCGATCGAGTGGCGTCCGCCTGGCTGCGCGGCGTCGCTTCCACTGTCAAGTGGAAGGTCGACGACGCCGAAGACCTGGGCGATGTTCGGGTGATTCAGTGCGGCAAGGATCTGGGCTTCGCGCTCGAATCTCGCGACGCGGTCCGGTTCAGCGCTCAACCCATCCGGCAGCGCCTTGATGGCCACGTCGCGATTGAGACGCAAGTCCCTCGCGCGGTAGACCTCGCCCATTCCGCCGGCTCCGAGGGAGCCGCTGATCTCGTACGAGCCGATTCGAGTGCCGGAACTGAGGCGCATGCAGGGGCTGATGATATCAACCTTCGCTTGACCTCCTCGGCCGGGCTGCCTTACCGTCCTCGGCAGAAACCTGCTGAGCCGACGTCGGGCACGCACCGGCGGCCGGCCGGGGACGACGGGTCAACGAGGGGGGCGGCTGTGAATTGCGACAACGCGCCCGGGATCATCACGTCGTTGCTGCACAGATACCAGTCAGGCGATCGCGAGGCGTACGACGACCTGGTGTCGCTGGTGTACGACCATCTCCGGCGGATCGCGAAGGGGCAGGTTGCCCGTGGCTGGCCGTCCGATACGCTGACTCCCACCGCGCTCGTGCACGAAGTTTATGTGCAGCTGGCAAACGAGACCGGCGTGGCGTGGCAGGATCGTTCGCATTTCTTTGCCATCTGTGCCCGGGCCATGCGGCGCATCCTCGTGGACTATGCGCGCTATCACAGCGCACAGAAGCGATCGGGTGGCATGGCGCCGGTCCCGCTGGACGGCGTCGATCCCGGCGCTGCTCCCCAGCCCGAACTCATCATCGCCATCGACGAAGCGTTGGCCTCACTGGAACGGTTCAACGAGCGTCTTGCGCGTGTGGTCGAATGCCGTTATTTCGCCGGTCTGACCGAGGAAGAGACCGGCCGTGCGCTCGGTACTTCGCTGCGGACCGTGCAACGCGACTGGATGCGCGCCCGCGCCTGGCTGCTCAAGGAGCTGGGCGCGCCCTCGGCACCGCGCGGACGGGACGGATGACCGACTCGCGCCGTGCTCGCGTCGACGCCCTGTTCGATGAGGCGCTGACCCTGCCGATCGACCGCCGGTCGGATTTTCTCGAGCGGCTCTCAGCCGACGACGCGTGGGCCGCCACCGAAGTCGAGGAACTCCTCCGCCTCGTCGCAGAACCGGGCCCCAGCGGGTTCGCGCCCGGCGCGGTTGCGCCCGGCCTCCTCCAGGCGATCCTTGCTCTACCGGATGTGCCGCCAACGGGCGGACTCGCGCCGGGGGAACGGGTGGGCATCTGGAGGGTCCTCCGTGAGATCGGCCGCGGCGGGATGGGAACCGTCTATCTCGTCGAGCGCGCCGATGGCCAGTTCGAGCAGAAGGGTGCGCTGAAGCTGGGTCATTCCTCGCTGGGATCCGACGACATCGCCCAGCGGCTGCGGCGGGAGCGGCGCATCCTTGCCTCGCTTACCCACGCCAACATCGCCCGGCTCCTCGACGGCGGGCAGACCGAAGACGGCCGCCCGTTTCTGGTCATGGAGTACATCGAGGGGCGCCCGATCGACCGCTACTGCGACGACGCGCGGTCGTCGGTCGACGAGCGAGTCGATCTGTTCCAGCGGGTCTGCTCGGGCGTCCAGCACGCCCACGCCCGGCTGGTGGTGCACCGCGACGTCAAGCCATCCAATATCGTGGTAACGGCCGACGGAGAGGTGAAGCTGCTGGATTTCGGCATCGCGCGGTTGCTCTCACCGACCGATCCGCCGGATGACGACGCGCTCACACAGCCGATCATGCGGATCCTGACCCCCGAGTATGCAAGTCCCGAACAGGTGCGCGGCGAACCGGTGGCGATCGCGTCCGACGTGTATCAGCTCGGCCTGCTGCTCTACGAGCTCCTGACTGGCCAGAAAGCGCAGGCCGTGGCGAGCCCCTCGCCCGCCGGCCTCGAGGCCGCGGTCTGCACCTCGATACCACTCCGCCCGAGCACGCGCGCGGCCGCGGCATCAGACGAGGTGGCCGTGGCCCGGCGCGTCACGCCCAGAGCGCTCGCGCGAAAGCTTGCCGGCGATCTCGATACGATCATCCTCTATGCGCTGCGGAAGGAGCCGGATCGCCGCTATGCCACGGTGGGCGACCTGCTCGGCGACCTTCAGCGGTACCGGGCCGGGCTCCCCGTCAAGGCGCAGGCCGACAGCGTCTCGTACCGTGCGCGGAAGTACGCCGGCCGCCACCGGATGGCGCTGTCCTGGACGGCCGCCATTCTCGTGGTGACGGCAATCGGGCTGCCGGTGCTGGCCGGGCAGCGGCTGCGCACCGCTCGCGAAGCCTTGCGGGCCGAACAGGTGGAAGCGCTGCTGGCCGACATGCTCGCCCTGCCGAATCCTCGCATCCTGGCACAGCCTCCCATGGCGGTGCATTACGTCGACCATGCGGCCAGGCTCGTGCAAAGCGAGATGGCGGGCCAGCCGCGGAGCCAGGCACGGCTGCTCACGACGGTCGGCCGGCTGTACAACGCGCTGGGCTATTACCAGCGATCGATCGACGTTCTCGAAGAAGCGCTGGCGCTCCGGCGCGCAAACTTCGGCGCAGAGAGCATCGAGCTGGCGGAGACGCTCGAGTGGCTGGGGCAGAGTCACCATTATCTGGGACGATACGACGAGGCTGAATCGACGGTGCGTCAGGCGCTCGGAATTCGGCGGCTTCGGCTGGGGAGCGGAAATCCGGACACCCTCCGTACGGCGCTCGAGCTGGGCGACCTCCTGCACACCCGCGGCCGTCTTCACGACGGGGAACAGGTTCTCAGGGAGGCTGTCGCCGCACTGCGCGCGGCCGCGCTCACGACTCGCGTCGAAGACCTGGGGCACGATTCGCTGCCGCGTGCCCTCCGGGATCTCGCCAACGTCCTGCGTGACCGCGGCGCGCTCGAAGAGTCGGCCGCACTCTATCGCGAAGCGATCTCCATCTTTCGCGAGCTTCACGGCGAGCCCAATCAACAAGTGGCCACCTCGCAGATCTACTATTCGCGCCTGCTGATCATGGCCACCCGTTTCGAGGCCGCCGAAGCGGCGCTGGCGCAGGCGATCCCCGCTCTGCGGCGCATCTACGACGGGGACCACGCGCTCGTCGGCATGGCGCTGCGCGAATTCGGCTACCTGAGGACGGAGCAGGGACGGCTCGACGAAGCCGAGGCGCTGCTGAGCGAGGCGCAGAGGGTGCAGCAGAAGTGGCTCGGCCGCACGCATCCCATGGTACCGCGAACGCGCGCCCACCAGGCCGAGCTGGCACGGCGGCGCGGCCGCACGTCGGACGCCGTGCAGCTGGCGAGGCAGACCCTCGAGGAATTCGACCGCCTGGGGATGTCGGAACATCCCTCCGCCATCGACGCCCGTGCGACACTCGGTGAAGCGCTGATCGCGCTCGGCCGGCACGATGCGGCGGCTCGAGAGCTCGAGCGCGGCGGTTCGAGCGCAGAGCGGCAGTTCGTCAGCGGCGATCCGCGTCGTGCGCGTTTTCGCGAAGCGCTCGCACGGGCAATGGACCGCTAGGGTCCGAGTCCGCAGGTCCGCTCCCGTCTTCACCCCTCCTTCGTTCGCGGCCGCCCCTCTTCCCGGTCAGAAAGTCGAAATGATTTGCAAGATCCCGCCATGTTGGCGGGCCTACGCCCCGCTTTTCGACTATCCCGTCAGGACATCCTGCAGGGAGGTTGCGATGAAACCAGTCAAACGTCTCGTCATCTTGGTGGTCGGGGCGGCAGGGATCTTCGGCGTCAGCCTGTTGATCGATACCGTCCGTGTGGTCGCCCAGGCTGGAGGGATGGGGCCGAACCTCACCATCGGCCCTCTGCCGCTTCCCATCATTGACGTGAGCGGGGGGACGGAACCGTTTCAGGCATCCGGAGCCTGCCAGATCGCTCCGGGTCAGGTCAGTTGCCAGCAGACGATTTTTCACGTGCCGCCCGGGCGGCGAGCGGTCGTCGAGAATTTCTCGGGGATCGCGGAAGGCGCGCCGATCCACCTGTTTCTTTCGACGACGATCGGTGCCGCCAGCGTGAGGCATTACTTACCGACACCCAACATCAATGAGGAGTTCGAGAGCTCGTTCGGCGCGCGCGTACAGGTGTATGCAGATCCGAGCACAGGCGTCACCGTCGGGGCCCAGCAGTTTTCAGGGGGGATTACCGTTCTGGAGTTTTCGATCAGCGGTTATCTGGTGCCCGTCCAGCAAGCACCGACACAGGAGATCACGCCATGACGCCGAACCGGACGATAGCCCGGCTTCTGACATCACTCCTGCTGGTTGCCATCATTGCCGCCGTCGCTCCATGGGGCGGTCGCTTTGAAGCCGCTCTGGGCCGTACGACGTATGCCGTTTCCGGGACCGGCCTCTGTACAACCACGGACGGTGATGAGTGCCTGCTGGCGGCGGCGCTCACCATCGATGGGGTCGGCAGGGCGGCCGGCGGGCTCCTGCTGTCCTTCGCCTCCTCTCGCACCCATCTGGTCCTGTCGGCAAGACAGGGTCGGGTCGAGCCGTCTGGCGGCGGCCTGCGCGCCACGTTCGAGGGAGCGGCCGTGGTCGAGTCGATGGCGCACGAAGCCGCACACGTCGTCCAGCAGGACCCGCAGGCGGTCGTTGTCCTTGATCACGATGGGACGGTCATCGTCACACTGGAGGATGGGTCGGTCACGGGCATGACGGTCGTGGGCGGCGTCGCGATCCGCGAGTTGCCACCGTCACAGGGTGAGACTGGCACCCACGAGGCCGGACACTGGATAGGCCTGTGGCATACGTTCGACACCAGCCGGCCGCCAGCGGTCGGGTTCGGCTTCGTCACCCTGAGCGATGACCCGCTCGAGGGACTGCCGGATATCGCCGGCTTGTTCAGGGACACCGCCGACGGCGAAACCGGTCTCGCGCTGGGACACCTCGACTCTCTCAAAACGGGTACCGATCGTGGGCCGCTGGGATTCGATGCCCGCGGCAACGCGACCTGCTTCTTCGAGAACGGGAATCAGACGCCAACGCCAATCAGTTTGGTGGCAGATCTGGGGGCTGGGCTCCTCGAGTTCCGGGCGCCGCGCTGCAGTTTCCGCGAAGCGCTCGCGATAAGAGAGCTTCCGTGTCCTCAGCCCTGCCGTGCGACGACGATCATCGGGCCCGCCGGCAGCACCGGACGGCCGTGATATCGATGGGATTCCTGGCTCATTATCTGTAGCCAGGCTCGCGCAGCGCGACCTGGAGCGTCGGAACTGTCGAGTAATCCGGGCACCTCGTTTGCGAGCGTGAACACCATGGGAGGTAATCAGACATGACAGACACCACGCTCGTGATCGCCGGCATCGTGGTTGTGCTTGCCGTGATCGCGCTCGCATGGATATTACTGGCGCGACAGCGACGTGAACGTCTTCGTACGAAGTTCGGTCCTGAGTACGAACGGACGGTGCGCGACATGGGGGACCCGCGTCAGGCTGAGGCGCTGCTCGAGGAGCGCGCCAAGCGCGTGTCGTCGTACCACATCCGTGAGCTGAAGAGTGAGGAGCGCGGCCGCTTTTCCGAAGCGTGGCGGCGCGTCCAGGCGCAGTTCGTGGACGACCCGTCGGCCGCCGTCACCGAGGCCGACCTGCTGGTAACCGAGGTGATGACGACCCGCGGGTATCCGATGTCCGACTTCGACCGGAGGGCGGAAGACCTTACTGTCGACCACGCGAACGTCATCAATCACTACCGGCAGGCGCACGATATCGCGGCGCGGCATGCCCGCAAGGACGCCTCGACCGAAGATCTGCGCCAGGCGCTCGTCCATTACCGCGCGCTGTTCGCGGATCTGCTCGATACCCATCATCCCGTGAGGAAAAGCGCATGAACGACGACACACGCAAGCTCTCGACACGTGACATCGCGATCGCCGACGAGCACCGGACGCGGGAAGCCGCGGAGCGCGACCGTATCGACCGCCCGCGCGACGACGCCCCGGGACGCGATCCGATCGAAGAGACCCGGGCGGCTCTCTTCGGCGAACAGGAACTGGGTGGCTACCGCACGCGCTGGAGCGCGATTCAGACGGGATTCGTCGATGAGCCCAGGCGCGCGGTGGAAGAAGCCGACTCGCTCGTGGCCGAGCTGATGAAACGGCTGGCCGAGAGCTTCTCGGAGGAGCGCCGGCAGCTCGAGGGGCGATGGGAACACGCGGATCAGGTCTCGACCGAGGAGCTGCGCCTCGCGATGCGCAGGTACCGTTCGTTCTTCGAGCGGCTCCTGTCGATCTGAGCGTGCCGGAGTGGAGCATCCGAACGGGAGGCGAGCCGTGGGCACGCCTCCCGTTCGAAGCTACTGAAGGCTCTTCGAGCCGAAGTCTTTGGAGCTCATGTCGAGCGTGAGCATGAACCCGTTGGTGGCTTTGGATTCGTACTTCTTCGGCCCAACCCGATAGGCCTGTACTTCGTTCGGCATCAGCACGAAGCCGTCGTTTCTCGGCGCCCCCCAGTACTTGAGGTTCTTGATCACCGGGGGTTCCGCGGTATTGGCGTTGCCGTCCTGCCGCCGGAGCCGCACTTCCGCGGTCTTCCCGCCGTCGAGCGTCGCCACCGCGTAGTCCTTGGTGAACTCCCATTTGTCGATCGACCCTTCCGCGGTCGTCAACGAGTTCCATTTGACCGGGAAGAGGTGCGCGAGCATCGCGGCGACTCCGTCACGCTGCGCCTTCGACATCGCCTTGTCGAACGTGACGACCGCCCAGTCCATCTGACCCTGGGAGAAGTCGCCGCCGAGATCACCGGAGATCCAGAACTTCGCGCCGTCCAGCCTGGTGGCGCCGTAGTTCCCCTTGTTGATCCGGTAGGCGTTATTGAACCGGCAGAAGTGCTCGGTCTTCCCGGTGTGTTGATGGTGGCCGGCCGGCTGCGAGGCGAAGTAACACTGGCAGAACATCGGGCAGGTGCACGCTTCGATCACGGTGGCGTTGAGGGCCCAGTCACGGGTCTGCGACGCGAGCTGCTGCGCTGGGGACACGACCAGAAGCAGCGCAGCGCTGAACAGGACGATCTTCCGCATTTGTTAACTCCTGTGAAAGGACGCATTCTGCGCTTTTTTCGTAATCGGCGCAACGGAAACGTCTGAGAAGCGAGCGGCGTTGCGCAGAACGTCCCGCCAATGGCGGCCGGCCGGCGTGGCGAGGTTGTTGCCCCCGTACGGGGCTTGCGAAAGCTGCGCAATCTCGCATTGGCCGGCGTCTTTACGCTGTTGACCGTGCTGTTCGGCGGCCCGGCCTGCTCGGGAGGGCTGTTTCTCCCCCTGACCCAGCCGTTTCCGGGCGCCTCTCACGACCTTCCTCCCGACTACCAACCGCTGCACAAAGGGGCCGTCGACCTCTCCACCGGGCTCTACGTTCGTGAGAACGAAGACCTCGTCGTCGACGGCACGCCGGCGCTGATCCTCCGCCGCACGTATCTGTCCGGATACCGCGTCTCGAAGCAGTTCGGGATCGGCGCCACCCACAACGGCGAGGAGTACCTGATTGGCGACGGCGACAGCTTTCAGTGGGTGTCGGTGATCCTGGCGAGCGGCAGCCGCATAAACTTCAGACGGACGTCGGCGGGGGCGTCGCTGCTGAACGCGATGTACCTGCACGACGAGACGCCGACCGAGTGGCACGGCGCACAACTGGGCTGGACCGGTCTCAACTGGGCGCTGCGGAAGCGCGACGGGAGCGTGGCCCTGTTCCAGAGCTGCGGGCCGGCCAGCATCTGTTCGATCATCCAGTCGCGCGACTCGGACGGCCACATCACGTACTATCGCCGCAACCCGGCCGGCCAGCTGCTGAAGATCGACGACGGCGGGGATCGGTGGATCGCGTTCGAGTACGACGCGCACGCCCGGATCAGCCGTGCCCAAGCCAGCACGGGGCGGCACGTGCGGTACGAGTACGACGCCCGCGGCCGGCTGGCGGGCGTCGTCGCGAGCGACGGCGCCGTCCATCGTTACACCTACACCGGCCGCGACGAGCTCGCGACCATCGAGGAGCCGGGGACGTCGATCGAGAACCTGTACGAGGGCGGCCGCTGCGTTCGTCAGGTGAACCGGTATCCGGACAGCGAGCCGTACACGTTCGATTTCACTTATCACGTCGAGAACGGCGCGCTCGTCCGGACCGATACGAAACGCTCCGACGGCACGTGGACGCGGTACGTGTGGGGCGAGGGGCGCTACGCGGTGGGCGAGAGCCTGGGGCGCGACGGGCTGGAGCCCGCGGTCTTCACCTACGACCGCGACGCCGTCACGAAGGCCGTGACCGCGCTGACTGTGACATGCCCGGACCGCAGCGGCCGTCCGCTCCGCCACTCGAGCATCGTTCGGGGCGGCAACGAAGACCAGGTCAAGCGCGACCTGCTGCAGACCCACTGCCACTGGAACCGGTGGCAGCGAGAGAATCCCTAATCCCTAATCCCTAATCCCTAATCCCTAATCTGTCCCGCCCTCCCCATCGCGACACCGATCAGGAAGTAGCTATGAAGGATCAGGGATCAGGGATTAGGGATCAGGGATTGTGTACCGCCCTCGGTCTCTCCAGTCGCAGCGGTGGAGGTACTTGATGAATCCCCCGCACATCCTGCCCAGTTCCAGCGCCTTCGATACCAGCGCTTCGACTTCGGCGGCCCCGAGACGGCCTTCGCGCTGTGCTCGCTTCAGATGGCCGATGACCTCTCCGAGCGAGCCTTTCGCTATAGTCACGTAACGCGCAAACGCCCGGTCCGTGCCCTGCTCGAAACCCTCCTCGATATTCGCAGCGATCGAGGCTGTGGCGTCGGCAAGCTGCCGCCTGAGATTCCAGTCTTTGCGCAGTCCGGGACTGTCGAGGATTTCAGTTACTGCAACGCCAAACTCGGTGACCCGCCCGTACAACGGCAACTCGTCCAGTTTCTTCGCCATGCCATGCTCAACGGGCACACTCCGTACCGTCGCCGATCAGGGATCGGGATCAGGGATCAGGGATCAGAGATGAGGGATGAGGGATGAGGGATGAGGGATTAGGGATTAGGGATTGAGGAGGTTTAAATGCACCGCTCGCTTCGCCGTGAAATCCGCCTGCTGCGTGGCTACGCCATCACCAGCTCGCTCGTGCTCGTCGTGCTGTGTACCGCTGCATTCCGCCAGACCACCATCACCCGAACGTTCGACGAGATCACCATCGGCCGGATGAACGTCGTCGATGCGGACGGCACGCTGCGGCTCGTGATCTCGAACAAGGACCGCATGCACCCCGGCGTGATCGACGGCAAGACCATCGACCGCCCGCGCCCGGTCGCCGGCCTGCTCTTCTTCAACGAGTCGGGGGACGAGGTGGGCGGGCTGACCTTCACCGGCCGCGAGGTCAACGGCACGCGACGCGCAAACGCGGGCATGATGTTCGACCAGTTCAAGCAGGACCAGACGATCGGGATCAGCTACTCGGAGACCGACGGCCGACGGACCGCCGGCCTCCAGGTCTGGGACCGTTCCGACACGCCGCTCGGGGAGCTGGTCGATAAGCTGAACGCCGCGAACAAGATCGCGGATCGCGCGGAGCGCGAGCAGGCGGTCGCCGCCGTCCGCGCCGCCGCACCGCCGGCGCCG
>DATFFM010000062.1:0-69629 GCA_035250005.1 Vicinamibacterales bacterium
GCCGTCGTGGCCTTCCTTTGTGTGCTTTGTGTCCTTCGTGGCCCTCGCGGTCCAGTCGTCAACTCGTCCTGCTTACGTCCCCCGCTCTCCGGCGTCACGGCTTTGGCACGGGGATCACGAAGGACACCAAGGACACGAAGAAGAGCACGACGAATTTGTTTCAGGACCTGCCGTCGTGGCCTTCCTTTGTGTGCTTTGTGTCCTTCGTGGCCCTCGCGGTCCAGTCGTCAACTCGTCCTGCTTACGCCCCCTCGCTCTCCGGCGTCACGGCTTTGGCACGGGGATCACGAAGGACACCAAGGACACGAAGAAGAGCACGACGAATTCGTTTCAGGACCTGGAAACCGGCGACCAGGTGCCTTAGCCGTCAGCATTCAGCATTCAGCATTCAGCATTCAGCATTCAGCGTTCAGCGTTCAGCGTTCAGCGTTCAGCGTTCAGCGTTCAGCGTTCAGCATTGAAGTCCGAAGCCCCGTCATCTGCCGACTCGTATGGCCAGGTGCGCCGCATCGGCCTTCCCACCGACCGTGGCCTTCACTTCCAGGATGTACTCTCCCGCGGTGAGCGGCGCGAGGTTGAGATCGGCGACGAGAAACTTCACGCCGGCCTCCTCCCGCTCGCTCAATGCGACCGCCAGCCCGAGCGGCACGCCGTCGCGGCCCAGGGCGCGCGCCTCGCGGGCTTCGACGGCTCCGGCGACCGGCCAGCGGATCTGCAGGCGCTCGGTGCGGCGGAAGTACACCGACCCGGCGGGGCGTGGCGTCGTCGGGGTGGCGAGGCGATAGATCAGCGGATCGCCCAGCGCCGAGGTCCCTCGGGCGACGCTGATCCCGTCTTGCGCGTCTCCTTCGGTTGCGCTTCGCACGCGGATCGCGGCTTCGAAGGGGCCGGCCGCCTGATTGAGCGGGATCCGCACGACCGCGGCCCGCGCACCCGGTTCCAGACGTCCGCGGGCCGAGGAGATGATGTCCCCTGACGCGGCGGTGAGCATGACCTGCACGTCGCCGCCGTCCTTCCAGCGCCCGGCCTCCACCTCCGGGGCTGTCAGCTCGGTCGTCAACACGAGTTCGTCGCCGATGATGGCGCCGCGCGTGTGCAGCACGGCGCCGGGCCGCAGGCGCTTCAGTTCGGCCAGCGCCTCGTCCACCGGCGAAGCGGCCGGGGCGGTGTTCGGCGCGCCCGCCGCGCGCATGCTGGCCATCTCCTCTTCGGTCAGGGCCCGATACTCCCGCCGGGCCCGGACGGCGGTCTTCGTCCCCTTCAACCGCACCGTGATTTTTCTGAGCCTGCCGTCGGCTTTGGTGTTCGCCGGGTAGTAACCAAGGATGTAGGCGGCCGAGAGATCGTCGCCGATCCTCTCTGCGCCCCCTTTGAGATCGTTGGTGTTGACGACGGCGATGCCGTCGGTGTTGTTGCTGAGCGTCAGCAGGCTGTCCACCTGCGCGTTGTCGTTGAACGCCGACAGACCACCCGGCCTGATCGAGTAGAACGTGACGTTCGACTGCCGGGCGAGCTGGAGCAGGTCGCGCATCCGCTGCCCGAAATCCATGTCACCCAGCCGCTGCAGGAAGTCTTCGCAGACTCTGGGATCGATCTCACCTTGCCGTGTCCGCCCCATCGTGAGCTTGCCCGCATCGGTGACGCCGACGCCCGGAACCCGGGGCTTCGTTTGCTCCCGCACCCACGCCGCCCGGCCGGGCAGCGGCCATCCGTCCGACACGAGCAGGATGTTCTTCCGCTCTTCGCGGATGTCGGCAAGCTTGATCATGATCCCTTCGAGATCGCCGAAGACCTCGTCGATCCGCCGGCGGGCGATCAGCTCGCCGATGATCGCGTCCGATCGGCCGGCAAAGCATGCCGCGATCATCAGGTCCGCCTCGTCTTCGAGCACGCGCGCGCCGCGGCCCCAGTCCCAGTACTTGGTGAGCTGTTCCTCGATGAACTGCGTCTTCTGGCCCAGCATCAGTTCGTCGACGCCCTGCTTCGTCGTCAGCACCCCGAACAGGTCCTTTGTGCCGAGCACCCGGTTGATGAAGTTGATCAGCGGCACCCGGATGGCGTGCGAGCCGGTGAAGTCGACGTGGAGGTTGTCGAGATAGATGACGAACACCCGGTACGAGGGATCGGCCGCGAGTTGAAAGCCTTCGCGCTGGGAGTTCGGGTCCCGCCGCTCCCCGAGCGCGGCATTCCGCTCGTAGCGGACGAACTGGAACGACTCGATCTTCTGCGGCACGCCGTCTTCGAGCACCTCGAAGTCTTCGGCCGTCAGCCCCTCGATGATCTTGCCGTCGCGCGACGGATAGGCGTCGACACGCACGAGGCTGGTCCCGGTGCGGAAGATGGGGCGCTGCGGGTCCTGTTGCGCTCCGGCCCCCACGAAGGTGATGGCGCCGACGACGGCGGCTGCCGCCAGACGGGCCAGGCGATTCCCCAAGGCTCCAGGCATGACACGTCCTTCCAGAACAACGATACGCCCGGCGGGCCGGCCTCAGACGCCAAATTGCCGCAGGTGGTGATCCATGTGCTTGTAGACGAGCACGCCCCAGGTTGCGCTTGTGAGCTCGCCGAACGCGGGATGAGGCACGAGCGGGCCGGATCGGCCTCGTTTCACGAGCGCGTCGAGCTCGCGGCGCAGATCCTCGAGCTCCGCGTGCCAGTCGACTGGTCTTCGCGCGATCAGCTCCGGAGCGGTCGGAGCGCTCCGGGGGAACGGCAGCACGTAGATGATCAGCTGCTTCACGGGCGTGAAGCGGATCGGCAGCTTCTTGCTCGCCACCGGAAGCTCTCCCGTCGCCATCCTCAGGCAGTCGGTCAGATGCGCGACCATCCCCGGCGCATCGAATCTGCCCCATCGCGGTGCGGCGATCGGCGTGAGGTCGTCGAGGCGCCCGCGCAGGCTGCGGTAATCCGCCTCGTTCCAGATGGATCTCATGGCAGGTCCTCAGAGTAAGCGCTGATAGTAGATCAGACGCACGCCTCGATACGCGGCTTGCCCGACCCTTTCAAAGCCGCACTTCTCGTAGAACCGGCCCGCGCCCGCCGGGTGGTCGTAGGCGTCCAGGCGGATCGCGTCGGCCTTCCACCCCTCGGCGGTCTTGATCGCGGCGTCGAGCAGCTGCCGGCCCGCGCCGCGGCGCTGCAGCGTGGGCGAGACCGCCATGTCCATGAGATACAGCGGCCGCTCGGATGCGGCGAAATAGGCCGGGTCGATCGCCCATGGCCTCTTGGTGGCCAGACGCAGCGTCCCGACGATCGTCTCGCCGTTGCGCACGACGAGTACGCGCGACGAATTGATGCCACGCAGGACCGCGGGCACACCGATCACGCCCGACCAGTGGCCGGTCCCGAACTCGTCGGTCAGATGCGCAGCGGCTTCGTTGCGAATGGCAGCCACCGCCGCCGCATCATCCGCGGTCGCCGTCGAGACCGACAGCGCGACTACTCCCTTATCGCGCACGCTCGGCCTGGTAGAGGGACGGGAAGCGGCGCTGCAGCCGCGACAGCTTCGGGGCGTCGTTCTGCAGGACGTACGGGTCAGCGGGATGGCGCGCGGCGTAGTCCTGATGGCCGGGCTCCGCGGTCCTGAATGTGTCCAGCTCGCGGATTTCTGTCACGATCGGGCGGGCGAATTCCCCCGTGCGGGTCAGCTCGGCGACGAAGGCCTCCGCCGCATCGCGCTCGGCGGATGTTTCGTGCAGGACGGCCGCACGGTACTCGCTGCCGGCATCCGGCCCCTGGCGGTCCATCGACGTCGGATCGTGCGCGACGAGGAAGAAGACCTCCAGCAGCTGACGGTAGCTGACCCGGGACGGATCGTAAACGATCCTCACCGCCTCGATGCGGGGAGGCGAACTCGCGTGCGTGTACCGCGCGTAGCCGGAGGTCACCGACCGGACGCCCCGAACGTGCTCGAAGACGGCTTCGACGCCCCAGAAACACCCGCCCGCGAGAACAGCGGTCGCCTCCGCCTGGACGGCGGCGATTCGCTGGGTCCCATCAGCAGGCCCGAGGAACACGCACCAGGCGGCAATCACAAGAGCGATGGGGGCGCGGACCCGGGTCAGCATGAGCCCCTGTTCGACCGGCGCAGCAGGACCTCGAAGTGCCGTCCGTCGGTCAGGCCTTGAGCCTCCTCGAAGGCCGCGGATCCGAGTATGCGCAGCTGGTGGGTGGCCGGATCGTGATCGACCGCCACGCACTCGTCTGCGTCGAAGAGGCCCGTCTGACCAACCATCGCTAGAACGTTGGTGTCGAAGTCGCTCTCCGCGCGGGTGAGCAGGTAGACGCAGGGCGCCATCCGGGCAAAGTCAGCGAGGTAGGTTCTGCACGCCACCGGGTCGATGTGCTGGAGGACGAGCGAGGCAAAGACCAGGTCGAAACGGTGAGCGCGCAGCGCGGTCCAGTCATCATGGAGCCGAACCGCCGGATCCGCACCGAGTGCCCGGCAGCGTGCAATCATCGGCGGCAGGTCGAATCCGCTGACGCGCGCGGCCAGGCGGTTCAAATACGGAAAGTTCCGGCCGAGACCGCAGCCGAAATCGAGGACCGTTTCGCACGCCGGCAGCCGGATCGTCGGCTCGTAGGGCGTAAACGGCTTGCCCGACTTGTAACCGGTCAGGATGTGCTCGCGCACGTCGTCAGGATCCTCGGCGCGTGCGATCGCGAGCCAGTCAGCCGGTTCAGGCATCGACGCTCCTCCCGTTCATGTCAGATGCCGTCGACGAGCACGAGATCGCCGGTGGAGGTCGACTGGCGCAGCGCCTTGGCCGGCGCGTAGTCGTCGGAGGCATACCACTGCCGCGCCGCTTCGGCCGACGGAAACTCGACGAGCACGAGCCGTTTCGGTTCCCACGTGCCCTCGAGCACTTCCGCCCTCGCCCCGCGCGCGATGAAGCGGCCGCCGAATTTCTGGATGCTGACGGGGGACATCTTCTTGTAGTCCTCGTAGCGGACCGGGTCCTTCACGTCGATGTGAGCGATTACGTATGCCGGCATATCACCTCAGGCACGCAGGGCCTCCAGAAACGACTCACCGAGGTCTTCCGCTTTCCGCGCACCTACGCCATACACCGTTCGCAGCTCCTCGATGGTCTGTGGACGGATGCGGGCCATCTCGCGCAGCGTGGTGTCGTGGAACACGACGTAGGGTGGCACGCCACGCGAGCGCGCGATCTGCAAGCGGACGACGCGGAGCTTCTCGAACAGATCGCGATCGACTCCCTCCCACGCTTCGGCCTCGACCCGCGACCGCCGCGGCTCGCGCTCGCGCACGACGCGGCGCTGCCGCGACAGCGCCAGGTCGGGGGCGGCGGAAGCGTTCTTCAACAGCTCCACCCCCTCACTCGTGAGCGCGACGACCGGATACTGATCGTCGGTCTGCCGGAGAAAACCCTGCGCCATGAGCTGCTCGACATAGCCGCGCACCTCGGGGACCGCCGCGTCCTTCAGCAATCCGAAGGTGCTCAGCTGGTCGTGCCGCCGGGACGTCACCTGTTCGCTCTCGCTGCCGCACAGGACGTTGGCGACGTGCGCCACGCCGAAGCGTTGACCCACTCGCGCGACGCACGACAGGACCTTGCGGGCGATGTCGACCGCGCCGGGCACGGACTCGAGCTCCCCGAGGCAGAAGTCGCACGCGCCGCAGTCCGCGCGCGCGTAGCGCTCGCCGAAATAGCTCACGAGCTGGCGGTGGCGGCAGCCGACGCTCGCCGCATACCGCTCGATATCGCGCAGGAGCCGGCGCGCGCTGTCGGTCAGCTCGCCGTTCCGCTCCAGCATCAGCCGCCATTTCATGAAGTCGGCGGCCGAGTAGATCAGCACGCACTCCGCCTCGAGGCCGTCGCGCCCGGCGCGGCCCGACTCCTGCTGATAGTGCTCGAGCGACTGGGGCGCACCCGCGTGCACGACGAACCGGACGTCGGACCGGTCGATGCCCATGCCGAACGCGACCGTCGCGACGATCACGTCGATCTCTTCGTCCAGGAACAGATCCTGGTTCCGGGTCCGTTCGCCGTCGTCCAGGCCGGCGTGATACGGCCGCGCGCGGACGCCGTTCTCGCTCAGCCACGACGCCAGCGCCTCGACCTCCCGGCGCGAGGTGCAGTACACGATGCCGCCTTCCCCCTTGTGCCTCGCCAGCACCTCCTGCAGCTGCTTCTTGAGCACGTTTCGAGGCAGGACGCGATACAGCAGGTTGGGGCGATCGAACGACCCGACCAGCTCCACGGGGTCCTGCAGGGCGAGCTGCGAGCCGATGTCACGGCGGACGCGCGCGGTGGCGGTTGCGGTGAAGGCGTGGAGGCTGGCGTTGGGGAACTGGGTGCGCAGCGCCGCCAGCTGGCGATACTCGGGGCGAAAGTCGTGGCCCCATTGGCTGATGCAATGGGCCTCGTCCACTGCGATGAAGCTCACGTTGCACTGTGCAAGCCACGCGCGGAACGACTCCCCGCCCTCGCCGACGAGCCGCTCGGGCGAGACGTAGAGCAGCCGGAAGCGGCCGTCCCGGACCCCCTCGGTAACCGCTCGCCGCTGCTGGGTCGAGAGGGTGCTGTTGATGAACGCGGCGGGCACGCCGTTGCCGACCAGCGTGTCCACCTGGTCCTTCATCAGCGAGATCAGCGGCGAAACGACCACCGCCACGCCGTCTCGAACGAGCGCCGGAGCCTGGAAGCAGAGCGATTTCCCCCCGCCGGTCGGCAGCACGACGATCGAATCGCGCCCCGAGAGGATCGCGCCCATCGCCTCGCGCTGCAGCGGACGGAACGACGAGTACCCCCAGAATTTTTCGAGCACGCCCGCGAGCGAGTCCTCGACCGACACGGGTTCGACTTTCAAGGTTCGAATATGGTACCGCAGACCCCCGGCCGACCGCTGCATTTCTCTCGCAAAGCCCCGCGAAACCCGCGAAGAAAACGCCCGCCTGCATCAGCCTTCTTTTGCGCCCTCAGCGGCTTCGCGAGGGCAAAGACAAGCGGTCGCCGTCGACCAGAACCCACTCGTCGATCGCGGTCCAGGTACTCGATTCGTTCAGCGACTGGTTGTGGCCCGCTCCTTCGACCAACAGCAGGCGCTTCGGGCCTGCGAGCGCTGCCAGCACCCGTTCGGAATGGGCGGGTGGAGTCTCGCGGTCGGCGGCGCCGTGGATCAGCAGAACGGGGACCGCAACCCGCCGCGCTGCCAGGACCGGGCTGACGTCGGCAACCTTGAACGAACCACGCTGCTCGGCGAGGTCGAACGCCTTCCGAACGACCCACGAGGGCAGGAGAAACGGCGCCCGCTCTCTCGCGACCGTCTCGAGGTCGGAGAAGATCTCCGCGGCCACCACCCGGGAGATCCGCGGATCGTCGGCGGCCGCCTGCAGGGCGACCGCGGCCCCGAGCGACGTCCCGATCAGCACGACGGGGCCTGTCGATGCGGAGTCCACGACCGCCCGAAGATCCTGTTTCTCGTAAAACCCGTAGGTGCAGACCTCCCCCGTGGATGCCCCGTGACGACGGCTGTCGTAGGCGAGCACATCGAAGCCTCGTGAGACGTAACGGCGAATGACGCCCGCGCTGCTCGACCTGTTGTCGGCGACACCATGCAGGTAGATGATCGTGCCCCGACGGCTCCCCCGGGCATCGCAACCCCACCCCTGCAGCTCGACTCCGGCGCCGTGCCAGGTGCGTTCGCGACAGCCGTCGGGTAGCGGCGCGATGTCGGTTCTGCGCGACGGCCACAACAAGCCGCCGGCAGCGATCTCCGGCAGCTTGTAGAAAGCGGCCGTGACCGCCAACCCCGCGAATACGGCGAGGGCCAGTCGCGAGCTGGTGCGCATCTCACGTGCCTCTGTGTTTAGATTGGATCGTGCTGCAGGAGACTTCGCAAGGGCTTTACTGTCCGGACGGCGATTTCTTCGTCGATCCCTGGCAGCCGGTCGGCCGGGCGGTGATCACGCACGCGCACGGCGACCATGCCCGGCCGGGCAGCGCGGCGTATCTCTGCACGCCCGGGACGGCGGCGCTGTTGCGGCGGCGGCTCGGACCGGACGTCACGCTTCAGACGATTGAGTACCAGGCGGGCGTGCGGATGGGCGGCGTGACCGTCAGCCTCCACCCCGCCGGCCACGTGCTGGGGTCCGCGCAGATCCGCATCGAGGGGGCGCAAGGGGTCTGGGTCGTGGCAGGGGACTACAAGCGCGCCGCGGATCCGACCTGCGCGGCGTTCGAGCCGGTTCCCTGCGCCACCTTCGTCACCGAGTCCACCTTCGGGCTGCCGATCTATCGCTGGGACGATACCGCCGTGGTCATGCGCGACATTCTCTCGTGGTGGGACGCGAACCGCGAGGCGAAGCGGGCGTCGGTGATCTTCTGCTACACGCTCGGCAAGGCCCAGCGCCTGCTGGCGGAGGTCGCCGGGCTCACCGATCGGCCGGTGTACGTCCACGGGATGATGCAGGGGATGATCGACGCCTACCGCGAAGCCGGCGTCAGGCTCCCTGAGGTCAAGCCGGTGATCGAACGCACCGCCCGTGCCCAGCGGACGTCGTTCGCCGGCGAGCTGGTGCTCGCGCCGCTGTCGGCGCGCGGTACTCCGTGGATGCGACGGCTCGGCACCCTCTCGGACGCCTTCGCCTCGGGCTTGATGCGCGTCCGCGGCGTCCGCCGCCAGCGCGCCTACGACCGCGGCTTCGTCATCTCGGACCACGCCGACTGGCCCGCACTGCTGCAGACGATCTCGGAGACAGGCGCGGGCAGGGTGCTGGCCACACACGGCTACGCCGAGCCGCTCGCGCGCCACCTGCGGTCACTAGGGCGCGACGGAGGCATCATCCGGACGGCCTGGGAGGGGGAGCCGGCGGGCGATTGACTGCCGTGCTGCGTGCTCCGTGCTCGCGCGGGATTAGTCGGTGCGAAGCGCCACGATCGGGTCGACCCGCATCGCGCGGCGGGCGGGCATGTACGATGCGAGCGTGACGATCAGTGTGAAAGCTACGCCGAGTACGGCGAAGAGCCCCGGCTGCCGCGCCGGGAAACCATACAGATAACTCTCGATCAGTTTCGACGACGCCGCCGCGCAGAGGCAGCCGACGACGGCGCCGATGAGGCCGACGGCAGCGCCATAGCGCAGCACCAGCCGACGGATGTCGCCGGGTGTGGCGCCGAGCGCCAGCCTCACGCCGATCTCCCGCGTCCTCTGAGTCACCGACCAGGCGGCCACCGAATACAGACCGACGAACGCCAGCGCGACCGCCACGATCGCAAACGCACTCATCAGCATCGCGAAGAACCGCTGGGTGGCGACGGATTTCTCCACGATGGAGCGGACTGTTTCCACGCGGTCCACCGGCAGCGTCGGATCGAACGCGCCCACGACGCGGCGGATGCCGGCCTCGACATCCGACGCCCCTCGACCGGTGCGAACGACGAACGACGCGAGCGCCAACGGGGACTGTGCGTATGGCACGAAGACCTCGGGCCGGGGGCGCAGATCGCTGCCTGACCCGCGAACGTCGCGCACGATGCCGACGATGCGGCGCAGGACCGGCCCATCCGGTTCGTCGATGACGAGCTCCGACTCGAGAGGCTCCTTCCCACGCAGCATGCGCGCGACCAGCGCCTCGTTCACGACGGCGATCGGCTGCGACTTGGCCGTGTCGGCGGCCGACAGACCCCGTCCTTTCAGGATCGGCATGCCCATCGACGCCAGATAGTTCGGCAGCGCGGCACGAAAATGGACCGTCGGCTGGCGGCCCGCCTCCTCGCCATGGTTCACCCGCACCCGATACACGCTGGTGGTGCCCGTCAGCGGAAGATGCGTAACCGAAGTGACATCGATGACACCGGGAAGAGCTCGTAATCTCGCGGCCAGGTCCTCGACGGCTGCGGTCCGCGCACCGCGATCCTGATAGCGAGGCCCCGCGGGACGGACTGAAAACTTGGTCCGGTCGGCATACTCGAAGCCTGGACTCGTCGGGTTCAGACGGTTGAAGCTGGCAACCAGCATCGCCGCGGCTGCCAGCACGATCATCGCGAGCGTAGCCTCGAGAACGACGAGCGCCGTTCGGGTGCGTCGCGCGGCTCCCGTGTGGCCGCGATCGCCCGACTTCATGATGGCGCCGAGATCCTGGCGTGACGCCGACCAGGCGGGCCAGATCGACACCAGGAGCCCGGTGGCCGCAGCGGTGAGCGCGGCGAACGCCGCTACGCCCCAGTCGACCTCGATCTGCGCGATCCGGGGAAACCACAGGGGGATCAGCGGCACCATGGCAGACACCGCCCACGACGCAAGGACGAGGCCCAGCGTGGCAGCGCCCGCCGACAGAATCAGGCTCTCGACGGCAACCTGGCGCATGATGTGCCACGATCGGGCCCCCATGGCCAGCCGGACGGCCAGCTCGCGCCGCCGCGCGACGTTGCGGCCGAGCAGCAGGCTCGCAACGTTCACACACGACATCACCAGCACGAGCCCGACGGCGCCGGCAAGAACGTTGATTCTCGAGAGCGCGTCCTGATACAGGAAGTTCTCGCGCGCGGTCTCCACGTGGGCGGTCCACCGGGTGCGGTCTTCAGGACTCCGAGGCATCGCTTCGAGACGCGCTCGCGCCGCTTGAGGACTCACCCCGCTGGCCAGCCGTGCGACGACGCTGACCGACAGAGGGCGCGCCGGATTGACCGGACGCGCGGCCGAGAACGGCAGCCACACGTCACCGGGCCGGGATCTCGGACCCTCGAACCCGGCCGGCATCACACCGATGACGGTCGTGGGAACGTCGTCGAGGAGGATTGGCTGGCCGAGCACACCCGAGTCGCCGTCGAACTTCGACCGCCAGAACGCGTGACTGAGGACGACGACCGCCTCTTCGTCATCCAGAAACGTTCGTCCGACGCTGGGCTGCACGCCGAGGACGGTGAACATGCTGGCCGTCATCGCCTCGGCCTGAAGCCGCAGGGCCGCGTCGGTCCCCGTCAGGACCGGAGACTCCAGCGTGTAGGCCGCCACCGATTCGAACACGTCGGTCGCCCGCCGCCATGACTCGAATTGACCCAACGAAACCGGGACGCGCTGACCGTCGGCCCCGCTCGCCCAGACCGCTGCGACCCGGTCCGGGTCGTCGAACGGCAGCTTCAGCACGACCGCCTGGACGACGGCGAAAATCGCACTGCTCGCCGCGATGCCGAGCGCCAGCATGAGCAGCGCGGCCAGGCTGAACCCACGCTGGTGGAGCAATCCTCGCCATGCATCGCGAAGGTCGCGCAGCAGCCCGTTCATGAGAGCCTCCCGGGTTTAGACGGCCGAGGTTCCTCAACCGTTGGCGCCGCCGGTAAGATCCAGGGGTGCGCCGGTTCGCTGCCTTGTACGATGCCATCGACAGCACGACGTCGACCAACGCGAAAGTCGCCGCCATGTCGGCCTATTTCGCGTCCGCCCCGAAAGCCGACGCCGCCTGGGCGGTATTCTTCCTGACCGGTCGCCGCCTCAAGCGGCTGCTGCAGTACTCGCTGATCCACCAGTGGACGATGGCCGCCACCGGGATCGAGAGCTGGCTCATCGAAGAGTGCTACGCCGTCGTCGGGGACGGCGCCGAAACCGCCGCGCTCGTCCTCGATCAGCTGCCGACGGTTGCGGAACCTCCCCTGACGCTTGCGACCTGGATCGAGGAACGCATCCTGCCGCTGCGCGGGCTGGACCCGGCGGCCCAGCAGGCTCGCGTCATCGCGTGGTGGCGCGCGCTCGATCGGCTGGAACGCTTCATCCTGCTCAAACTTCTCACCGGAGAGTTTCGCGTCGGCGTCTCTCAGACCCTCGTCGTTCGCGCGCTGGCCCAGGCGTCCGGGCTCGAGCCGCCCATCGTCGCGGCCAGGCTCATGGGCGAGTGGACGCCGACCGCCGAGTGGTTCGAACGCGTGCTCTCGCCCGACCATACCGACGATGACCGGTCGCGGCCGTATCCGTTCTGCCTGGCGGCGCCGCTCGAAGGCGACGTCAGGGAGCTCGGTGCGCTCACCGAGTGGCAGATCGAGTGGAAGTGGGACGGGATCCGCGCCCAGCTGATCCGGCGCGGCGATGCCGTCCATCTCTGGTCCCGGGGCGAGGAGCTGATTACGCATCGCTTTCCCGAGATCACCGCCGCCGCGACCCGCCTCCCCGACGGCACCGTGCTGGACGGTGAGGTGCTGGCCTTCAAGGACGATCGCCCGCTGCCGTTCTCGGCGCTGCAACAGCGGATCGGCCGGCAGAAGCAGGTCGCCCAGATGTCGCGCGCCGTCCCGGTCGTGTTCATGACCTACGACATCATCGAAACGGACGGTCAGGACATCCGCCAGGCGCCCCTGGTCGACCGTCGCGCGCGGCTCGAATCCCTGCTCGGAACCGTCGCCAGCGCGGTATTGCGCCCCTCACCGCTGTTGCACGCGACGACCTGGGACGCGCTGGCAGAACAACGCACACAGTCACGTGCACTCGGCGTCGAAGGCCTGATGATCAAGCGGCGGACGTCGGCGTACGGTGTCGGACGCAAGCGGGGCGACTGGTGGAAGTGGAAGATCGATCCGTATTCCGTGGACGCGGTCCTCATTTACGCGCAGCCGGGCAGCGGCAAACGCGCCAGCCTGCTCACCGACTACACCTTCGGCGTGTGGCACGAAGGCGCGCTCGTACCGTTCGCGAAGGCCTACTCCGGATTGTCGAACGACGAAATCGCCGAGATGGACCGGTGGATCCGACGCCACACGGTCGAACGGTTCGGGCCGGTCCGCCACGTCGAACCGGTGCAGGTTTTCGAGCTCGGCTTCGAAGGCATCTCCGAGTCGTCCAGACACAAGTCCGGCATAGCGGTACGGTTTCCCCGCATGCTCAGGTGGCGTAAAGACAAGCCTGCGGAGGAGGCCGATACGCTCGAGGCCGTCAGGCGTCTTCTTGGCGGCCCGATTGCACCTTGAAGGCTATCTGGAGGTGCACAAGATCATGGATAAAACTGGACGTTCGGCAACGCTCGACTGGACGGCGGAAGATAACTACTGGCGCAACAACTACACGAACCGTCCGTACGTCGGCACTGACCGGAATTACGACCGGTGGCGGCCCGGCTATCGGTACGGCTGGGAATCAGCCCAGCGGTATCAGGGTAAAAACTGGAACGAGGTCGAGCCCAACCTCCGCTCCGACTGGGACCGCTACGAACACCGCGGCAACATCAACAGCACGTGGGAACAGATCAAGGATGCTGTCCGCGACGGCTGGGATCGCTTGACGGGCAATCGGTAGATACCGAAGACCTGCGGATTGGCGATTGCGGATTGCTGATCCAATCAGCAGTCCGCAATCATTGCCGGATCGCCTGAACGCGAAGCGGACCGTCGGTGACCGTGATCGTTGTCGCAGGTCCGGTGGCCGGTTCGAACCGGATCAGTACGGCTTCTGCTCCCGCCGGATTGAACAGGCGGCCGCCGTGGTGGAAGAGACTGCGGTCCGGCTCCCCCTCCCTCTTCACGACCAGCGCGCCACGGCTGTTTCGACTCACGATGAGGCGGTCGGTCGCCGCGCCGCCGAACGCGTACGTCCCCAGCAACCCCGCCACATCCTGTTCACTGAGCGGTTCGCCGGGATACCGCGGCTCGGCGTCTCCGACCGACTCGAGATACTTGACGACTTCGCCGCTCTCGCCGGCCCTGGCGTGGTCGAGCAGCGTGATGCCGTGCGGCCCGCGGGTCTTCTGAATTCCCGGGGTGGCCGAGACGAATGCCCTCACCGTTTCAAGGTGACCCAGCATCGCAGCTGAGAAGATCGTTGGATGCGCGCCAGCGGCCAGCAGGACCGCGGCGATCTCCTTGTGGCCCACGTGCGACGCGGCCCCAAGCGCTGTTTCCCAGTCACCATAGCCCCACTCCCACGACGCCCGCGCCAGGGCGGGGCTGGCCGACACCAGCTCCTTCACGCGCGCGAGGTTCCCGTGCGACACCCCGACGATCTCCCGTGCGCGCGCCGGATCCTGCCGCGGAAATACGGCGGGGACCTGTGCGGCCTGGCTCGCGCCAGGTGTCGGGATACATGCGACCGCCGGAATGATCGTCAGAAAACGGCGCCTGTTCACGTCAGCCATCTGGAAGTGCCTCCTCGGAGGCGATGATGCGAGCCATCCATGGCGGGTGCAAACCAGATTGGGCGGATGTCGAGGTGAGGCGCGAACTCCAACCGCAACAGGCATTTGCCGCGCCGTGTAAGTCAGTTGGAAGCCAGGCTGGCCGCCACCGCGACGGCAATGGCTTCAGCCGTCCGCGTCTGCGCATCGAGATGGAACGCAGGATCGTCGAAGGTGTGCGCCCAAAGGTGCTTCATGTCATCGGCCCGGATCAAATGCGCGATCACGCGGAGGCTGGTGCCATCGCTCTTCAGCTGTCCGATCAGGACCCACGGGGCGTCGAGATCCAGGGCGATCCGCTGAACGTCCTGCCGGGCGAACGGGTTCCTGAGTGCGGGGGCGTTCCCGATCACGCCGATCGAAGCGGCCCGCCCGGGCGCCGCGAGCCGGGCGACCACTGCATCGCCGACGGCGCGCGCCAGGGTGTCGTGTTCCGGCCGTCCGGTCTCGTTGTAGAAGGGCACGATCACGATCGCCGGCGGCTGGCTGGAGCCCCGCGCCCAGAGGAGACCCGCGGCGATCAAAACCAGCGCCGCCGTCGCGACCGAAACGATGCGCCCGGTCAGGCCGAGGGTGGCCGGACCGCGAGTCACATGAGGCTCGGTCTGTGGTTCGGCCCCGGTCTGACTGCCATCTGCCTCCAGAACCGGGGCGATGAACCGATAACCGTGCTTCGGAACTGTCTCGATGAATCTGGGGGAGTCGGCAGAGTCGCCGAGCGCCGAGCGAACCTGCGCGATGCAGAAGTTGAGACCGCGCTCGAAATCCACATGGGTGTCGGGCCAGATCTCACGCTGAAGGGTCTCGCGTGTGACGATCTCACCCGGCCGGGCCACCAGGGCGGCGAGAACCCGGGCAGGCTGGGCCTGGAGCCGGACGGGCACGCTGCCACGCCGCAGTTCACCCGTGGACGGCAAGAAGTCGAACATCCCGAAACGGACCCGTTCCATCACTGAACATTAGGCGGGCCGCGCCGCCTCTGGCAATATGCCATCCATGAAGCGCATGCCCTGCGTGATGGCCCTCGGTCTGGCAGTGGTCGTCCTCGCCGACGGGCTGCACGCCTGTTCGACCTTCTGCGTCAACCTGGCCGGGCGGAAGTTCTTCGGCCGGAACTACGACTTCGAAATCGGTGACGGGATGGTGATGGTGAACCCGGCCGGTCTCCGGAAGAAAGGCTTCCAGCCCGGCGGACCGGGGTGGACGTCGAAGTTCGGCAGCGTCACCTTCAATCAGTTCGGGCGCGACAACCCGATGGGGGGCATGAACGAAGCCTCGCTGGTGGTCGAACTGATGTGGCTCGAGGAGACGCGCTATCCGGGCGAGGACGCGCGGCGGCCGCTCGGCAACCTGGAGTGGATCCAGTACCAGCTCGATACGGCTGGCACGGTCGAGGAGGTGCTCGAGAGCCACGAGAAAGTGCGCATCGAGGGGGGCGCGCCGCTGCACTATCTCGTGAGCGACGCGAGCGGGCGCGCCGCGGCGGTGGAGTTTCTCGACGGCAGACTCGTCGCGCACACCGGCGACACGCTGCCGGTTCCGGTCCTGACCAACAGCACCTACGAAGCCTCGCTCGGCTATCTGCGCTCGCGGCCGGGCCGTGTGCCTGGAGGATCCGGCTCGCCCGAGCGGTTCGCGCGCGCCGCAACCCGGCTCGACACGCTGAAGCGGTCGGGCACGCAGCAGCCGGTCCAGGCGCTCTTCGAAGTCCTCGCCGACGTCGCCCAGCGAAGCACCCGCTGGAGCATCGTGTACGACCAGACGAAGCGGATCATCCACTTCCGTACCGATGTGCACCGCCCGCTCCGCTACGTCGCGATGGATGCGCTGAGCTTTTCGTGCACGGACGGCGCCCGGCTCCTCGACATCGATACGCGTCTCGAGGGGGACGTCTCGAACACGCTGAAGCCCTATTCCACCGCCGGCAATCTCGCGTTCATCACCCGCACCTATGCGGCGAGCTCAGTGACGCGCCGGACGCCCGGCAGCCAGGTCGCGGCGATCGCGGCGCATCCCGAGTCTGCCACCTGCGCGGCGCGGTGATCCGCGGGTGACCGCTATCGCCTCGCCGGGTGGCGTGCGAGGTACTGCTTCGCGAACTCCTCCAGATGCGGCGCGTTCACGAGCCCGACCTTGCGGGCTTCCTCGAGCGCGGCCTCCCAGGTCATGCCGTCGCGCACGACGCGCCGGATCAGCCAGAAGCCGCCGACCCGGATCGCCGCGGTGCAATGGATGAACATCGGACGGTTGGCCGGATCGTCGGTGATCTTCAGAAACTCGTCCACCTGGGCGTCGGCAGGCTCGCGATACACGACGGGAATGTTGAAGTACTTCAATCCCGCCTGTTCGACCGCCGCCTTCTCCTCGTCGGCTCGATGCTCGCCGGGCGTTCGCAGGTTCAGCACCGCCTTGACGCCCTGAGTCTTCAGTTCCGCGAAGTGTTCGGGCCGCGGCTGACCACCCGTACAGAAGTCCGGCGTCACCTGGAGAAAGTTGCGGATCGCCGACGGCGCCGCCTGCGCGGCCGGCGACGCTCCAGCCTGCAAGGCGAAAACGGCCACTATCAACGTGCTGATCAAGTTGCGCCTCCCAATTAGCATTCAGCGTTCAGCGTTCAGCGTTGAGTATAAGATACGCCGCGTGAAGCCGCTGATCCCGCTGTTCGTCACCGCAACACTGTTCTTCCCCCAGCCCGGCCGCCAGCCGGCGGTTCCGCTGGAAGAAGCGACGATCGCGCAGATCCACGCGTCGATGAAGGGCGGCCGTCTGACCTGCGCGGCCCTCGTCGATTTCTACCTGCAGCGAATCGACGCTCACGACAAGGCAGGGCCGGCGCTGAACGCGATCACGGTCGTGAATCCCCAGGCACGCGAGCAGGCTGCCGACCTCGATCGGCAGTACAAGGCGTCGGGCTTCACGGGGCCGCTGCACTGCGTCCCCACGATCGTGAAGGACAACTTCGAAACCATCGGGCTGCAGACGGCCGCCGGCTCCCTCTCGCTGAAGGACTTCGATCCGGGGCGCGACGCCTTCCAGGTCAAGCGGATGAAGCAGGCGGGCGCCATCGTGCTGGCCAAATCCAACATGGCCGAGTGGGCGTTCAGCCCCTACGAAACGGTCAACTCCGTGCTGCCCGGCTACACGAAGAATCCGTACGCGCTTGACCGCGTAACCGCCGGATCCAGCGGTGGTACCGCCGCGGCGGTGGCGGCGAACTTCGGTCTGGTGGGCCTCGGCTCGGATACGGGCAACTCGATCCGCGGTCCGTCATCGCACCAGGCGCTGGTTGGCATCAGGTCCACCATGGGGCTGACCAGCCGCGCCGGCGTGGTTCCGCTGAGCCTGCTGGCGGATATCGCCGGGCCGATGACGCGGACGATGGAAGATGCCGTCGCCGTGTTTCAGGTGATCGCCGGCGAGGATCCAGCCGATCCGGTGACGCTCCCACAGGCCTTCGAACCCGAAGGCCTGCGCCCCGGCGGCCGGCCCGCGGCGATCCCGGACTACCGGGCCTCGCTCGTCCGCGACGGATTGAAAGGGGCGCGCATCGGAGTTCTGCGTCAGGCGTACGAGCGCGACACCCCGGACGCCGAAATCGTGAAAATCTTCGACGCCGCACTCGCGGATCTGAAGAAAGCCGGCGCGGTCATCGTCGATCCTGCGACCGTAGAGGGGTTGCGTGAGATCCGTCGCGGCCAGGGGGCCGGACCGTGTGCCGGCTTCAAGCACGACATCAATCGTTACCTCGCGTCGCTCGGCGATCGTCCACCGGTCAAGAATCTCGACGGGATCATCCGCTCGCGGCGGTTCCATCCGTCGGTGGAGCTGCGGCTCACGCGCGCGCAGGACGGAGCCGAGAACGGGCTCGAATCGGCGGCCTGCAAAGCGGAGGGGGAGTATCGAGAACGCTTCCGCGCTGCCGTACTGCAGACGATGGAAGCAAGCAGCCTGCAGGCGTTCGTATATCCGACCTGGAGCAACCCGCCGCGCCTGATCGGCGACCTCAACACGCCGCACGGCGACAACAGCCAGGTGTTTTCGCCGACCACGGGGTGGCCGGCCATTCAGGTGCCGATGGGCTACACCCGTGACGGCAAGCTGCCGGCAGGGATCACCTTCTTCGGCCGCGCCTGGGACGAGGCGATGCTGATCAAGCTCGCGTACGGATACGAGCAGGCCACGAAGCACCGGCGGCCGCCGTCCTTCGACTAGCGGGCTGCCCTATTCACCTGCGCCATCCCCGACGAGCGCCGGCGGCGTGAGCCGCGCCTATGACTCCTGAATCCTTGCCCGAGACCGGACCTCAGTGAGAGGAGCCGGAACCGGGCGTCTGCCGCTGGAACCGGAGGTCGAACACCCGTGAGCCGCGGAGGCTCAGTTCGTTCACTACGCCGTCTCCCGCGCGGAGGAACTTGTAGGTAGTGGAAGCCGCGGCGAACTCGTCCTTCGCCGTCGGACGCAGGCGAATGACGGTGTCGGGCCGGCGCTTGATCACCAGCGCACCCCCGTCCAGCGCGACCTCGTACGCAACCTCGGCCTCGTCGCTGTAGTACCGCCCCACGTACGAAGCCAGGGCCTTTGCATCCGCGGCGTAAGTCGACTCCTGCCGCCGCGGCCGCGGCTCCTGCCGCGCCGTGATCGCCGTGATGTTGCCGGCGAGGTACATGTCGGCGACCGCCATGGCGTACTGGGTCGCACTGCCGCCGGCGACGTTGCACAGCACCGCGACCGACAGGTGCTGCTCGGGGAAGCGCGTGAGATGCGCGCGGTACCCGGCGGTCGACCCGCTGTGACTCACCTCCGGCAACCCCTTGTACGGCCGCACGAACAACCCCATCGCGTACTGGTGCGGCTTGCCGTCGTTGAATTTGCCCGGTTCCTGCTGGAGCCTGACGAAGTCCCGATCGCCCACCATCGGCGTGACGAAGTTCTCGTTCCATTTCAGCAGGTCGCCGACGGTCGTCAGCAGGCCGCCGTTCCCATGGACGTCTTCGAACGGCATGTTCATCCGGAAGCGGTCGCCCGCCTGCGAGTACGCGATCGCACGGCCTTTGACGATGCGCGTGTAGTCGTCGCGCCAGGAGGTGCGGGTCATCCCGAGCGGCTCGAAGATCCGTTCGCGCGAGAACTCCGCAAAGGATTTTCCGCTCACCCGGGCGACGATCATCGCCGCGAGGTTGTAGCCGCTGTTGCTGTAGGAGTACTGCGTGCCCGGCGGGAAGTTGAGCGCTTTCTGCCGGCTGATGATGTCCAGTGCGTGCGCATGCGTGTGCACCCTCGACGTCCGGGGCCAGCCGGCGATGGCGGCGACTTCGCCCCAGTCCCGCAGCCCGCTCGTGTGCGTCAGCATGTGGCGGATGGTGAGCGGGAGGCCGTAGTCGGGCAGCTCCGGGACGTACTTCCGTACGGCGTCGTCCAGGGCCAGCTTGCCGTCCCCGGCAAGCAGCAGCACGGCCGCGGCGGTGAACTGCTTGGAGACGGACCCGGCCTCGAAGATCGTATCGGGCCGGTTCGGGACGTCATGCTCGAGATCCGCCATCCCGTACGCTTTCTGCAGCACCGAGGCGCCACCCTTCGAGACACCGACGGCGCAGCCCGGTGTCTGCTGCGTCCAGCGGGCGAAGACTTCGTCCACCTTGGATTCCTCGATGTACGGCGAGGCCTGGGCGTGAGCAAGCACGACCGCCGCGAGGATCGAGAGGCCGGTTGAGAACAGAGTGCGCTTCATGCCCGCGGATATTAACCCGGAGCGGCCTCCATGCCGAATGCCAAATGCTGAAGACAGCCGCTATCGCACGAATCGAATCGTGGAGGCGACGCGGTTGATGACCGACTGGTAGGCGCTGAACTCCTGCTCGGGGGCGACTCCGACCATGTAGAAGAGCGCGCCGTCGGGCATTTGCGTGGTGTACAGGACGATCCGCTCACGGCCTCCGGTGGCCTCCGAGACGTTGGCGAGCAGCGTCCGCAGCGCGGCGCGGCCGCCGAGGGTCGCCCGGCTGCTGTTGCCCGCGCGCGCGAGCTGGGGGTTCGCCTGCGCGAGCGACGCGATCAGCTCCTGCGTCGCCTCCTGCAGGCTGTGCGTTTCGTTGCGCGCGATGCCGACCTGGACGCCGTGCGTGAACACACTCTGTCCACGAATCGCCCCGTAGCCCCCCGCGGGCGCGAACGTCACGGTGCTTTCGCTCGCCAGCTCCTGCCAGTTCGACGGGACCCCGATGCGGAAGACGTCCCCTTCGTTGTAGGTCGTGTAGCGCGTGGAGGGCGCAGGCACACGCGCGCTCGGCGCCGATGTCCCCGCGGGCGCGCGGCCGCTGGTGCCGGTGTTGCCGCGGCGCGCCACTTCTTCCGACGTGGGCGCCGGCGACATCTCCTCCAGCCGCGCCTGGACGCTTCGGAACTCCGCCGTGTCGCGGTTGCGCGCCTCGACCCGCAGCATCTGCGCCTCGCGCGTGATGTATTCCGCACGATTGCCGGGGTTCGGGTGGTTGCTCAGGAACTCCGGCGCGCCGCCGCCACCCTGCTTCTCGATCGTGCGGAACATGCTCGCCATCTCGCGCGGGTCATACCCGGTGCGCGCCATGATCTGCGCCCCGAGAATGTCCGCCTGCTTCTCGTAATCACGGGAGAATCGCAGGAAAGCCGCGCCAAAGCCGAACTGACCCACGCCAGAGATGACCTGTCCGGTCCGGCCGCCGATGATCGCCCCGAGAATCGCGCTGCCGACCTGCCCCAGCTGATACGGCGTCGCCTTCGTCGCCTGCGCCGTGCCGTGACGCAGCGCGACGTGGCTGATCTCGTGCGCCAGCACGCCGGCCATCTCCCCTTCGGTCGCCGCTTTCTCGATCATCCCGCGGTGCGCGTACATCGGGCCGCCCGGCAGCGCAAACGCGTTGATCTCGCGCAGGTTCACGACATCGAAGGTGTACCTGAAGCCTTCGTGGCGGAACTCGGCCGGGATGTTCTCGACGAGCCGCTCGCCGACGTTCTCGACGTAGTCGTCCACGCGATCGTCGTCGAGCATCGGCATCTGCTTTTCGACTTCGGCCGCCGCCTCGCGACCGAGCTTCACGTCGTCGGCCGGGCTGTACTTGTTTTTGGGTGCGGTGACCTTCGTCTGGGTCGAGACCAGGGTCGCGCTGACGAAGAATGCCACGAGAACCGCCGAAGCCTGTTTCCTCATGCCCCCAGCTTAAGCGGATTCTGTGCCATTCGCGGGGCCGCTGATTTACGGTGGTTCAGCCGGCTCGGCTGGCCTCTGAAAGCCGTCGCCAGCTACTTCGCGATTTTGTAGAGCTTGGACTGCGTCCGGATGTAGAGGGCGTTGCCGGCGATCGCCGGAGACGCGAGTGACATCTCTGCAAGATCGTTCTTCGCGATCTCCTTGTAGACATCTCCGGCGTCGAGCACGAACGTCACGCCCTCTTCCGTCAGAAAGTACACCCGGGAGCCGGCAGCTACCGGCGAGGCCGAGAATGTGTGACCGCCGCCGCCGACGCGGACCTTGTAGACCTGCTTGCCGCTCTTCGCATCGAGCACGCTCAGGATCCCCGTGTCGTGGACGAGATACGCCTTGCCGGCATGCACCAGGGCAGACGGCGTATAACCAGCCACCCGCGGCTGCCGCCACACCACGAACTCGTTGCTGGCCGTGTCGGGCTTGAGCGAGATGTCACCGGAGGCGCCGGGCTTCACCGCCAGGAACGGGCGGTTCGCGTCTCCCTGCGAACCGGTGCCGACATAGAGCAGGCCATCCCATGCCAGGGGGGACGCCGTCGGCATCGCCATGCCGCCGATGCGCCACAGCTCCCGGCCGTCCAGGCCGTAGGAAATCACCAGCCCGTGGCCGGTCGTCACGATCTCGGTGCGCTGCGCGTGCTTCCAGATGAACGGCGTCATCCAGGAAGACTTCTGCGCGCCGGTCGCGGGGCGCGCGGTCTTCCAGATCTCCTCCCCGGTTCGTGCGTCGAGCGCCATGATGGACGACTCCTGTTCGTTGTCGTGCAGCAGGAACACGGCCCCGTCGTGGACGACAGGTGAGGAGGCAGTGCCGAAGTCCAGGTAGATCGGCTGCGGCGGCCACTGCTTCTTCCATAACGGCTTGCCGTCCATCGAGAAGACGAACAGACCGACGTTCTGGCCGAACGACGCGTAGATCCGCTCGCCGTCCGTAAACGGCGTTTCCGAGGCGAACGTGTTCTTGCGGTGCCGTCCGCCGCCCGGGACGGTCTTGATCGCCTCGCGCTCCCATTTCACTTGCCCGGTCTTCGCATCGAGCGCATACAACATGTAGCGCAGCTCCGAGGCCTCGCCGGGCATCTCGTTGTCGCGCTCCTGCACCTTCTTTATGAGCTCGGGCCCCTTGAGCCCCTGGGCCTGGAGCTCCGCGACGTAGTCGTTGCCGAAGAGCCCGGTCGATGGCTGCTTGAACGGCTTCGTTCCGACGGCGGCGGTGACGTACACCGTGTCCCCCCAGACGATCGGCGAGGACCACCCGTTGCCGGCCACCGGGACAACCCACCGGACGTTCTGTTTCGTGTCCCACTGTTCCGGGATGTCTGCCTTCGGCGCAACGCCGCTCATCCCGTGCCCGCGGAAGCCGGGCCAGGTCATTTCTGGAGCGGGCGCGGTCGCCGCCGCGGCGCCGGCAACGAGCATGGCGACCAGGGAACCGAGTACGACTCTCATATCTCAAGCCTTCTTCCGGAATATCAGCGCGTAGTGGCCCGGGACGACCCCGTTCTCGCGCTCGCGGGTGAACCCGGCGGCGCGCGCGAGGGCGATCAGGTCTTCGGCGTCGATGCCGGCCATCCGTCCGCCCACCTGCTCGCTCGGGAGGTCCACGACCAGCAGCAGGCCGCCTGGTTTCAGCGAGTCGTGGATCGACTGGAGCATCGCCTCGCGCTCGTCGAAGAAACTGAACGCGAACACGATGCCGATCGCATCGAGCGAGCCGGCCTCGAAACCTGTGGAGGTCGGCGTCCCCTGGATGGCGGTGAAGTTCTGCAGGCCCTCCTTCACCGCCCGGCCTTTCATGTACGCGACCATGGAGGGGGCGAGCTCATTCGCGTAGACGTGCCCGTCGGAACCGACCTGCCCGGCGATGTATCGGGAGAAGTAGCCCGAGCCGGCGCCCACCTCCCCCACCTTCATCCCGGACTTCACGCCCATGAGCCCGGCCATGGCGGCGCGATAGCGGAACAGCGCGCGCGACGGCTCCTCGAATTCGGCGGCGAACGCCGCCGCATCTCTCGTGGCGTATTCCTTCGCCCAGGTGTTGCGAGGCGCAGGCGCGGCAGCCTGCATGAGAAGCAGGACGATCAGGACAACTGCGTACATATGGCTTCAGTTCAACGATTTCGTCAGGCGCAACAGGAAGACGGCCGCGCGTTTGGTCTGAGACGGGAGGGTGTCGAGGTCCGCGGTCTCTTTGACCGTGTGATCGTTGCTCCCCATCAGGCCGACACCGTCCAGGATCATCTTCACGTGGCCGGCGACGAACGACACGTCGGCGGCGCCGGCGCGGTCCGGATCGACGGCGGCGACGGGGCCCGCGCCGACGTCGCGGCTGGCCCGGTCGTACATCGTCAACAGCGCGCGGTTGCCGTCGGTCGGCGCCAGCGGCGGGTATCCATCTTCGAAGGTGATCGACGACTCGGCGTGCGGCAGCGAGGCCTTCACGATCGCCGACATGGCGGCCTTGGCTTTCGCGAGCTGCTCCGGTGAAAGCGTGCGCATGTCGCCGTTGACGACTGCGTGTTCGGCGATCACGTTCGTCTTCCCGAAAGCGGTGCCTCGCGTCTGCACCGCATCGTGCTCGACCGTCGTCCCGCCGACGATCGTGCCGGGGTTGAAGGTGAGGTGCGGCTCCCCCGCCAGCTTTTCGCGGAAGGCCGTCAGGATGCGCGCCGCCTCGAAGATCGCTCCCGCCCCGATATCCTTGCGGAAGATCTGCGACGAGTGGGCGGGCTGCGCCTTGACGCGCAGCGTCCAGCTCGTGGTGCCGCGCCGCGAGATGACGGCCGTTTTCGGATCGCCCGGACCGTCCTCGAACCCGATCGCGGCCGCCGCGCCGGTCGCCGCGGCGATCAGCGACTCGCGCGCGAGATTCAGTGGATCGCCGGCATCCTCTTCGTCACCCGTCATCACCACGACGATGTTCATCGCCTTCAGGGCGCCGATCGACTGCAGCGCCTTGAGCGCCTGGACGATGATGACGTCCCCCCCTTTCATGTCGATGATCCCGGGGCCGCCGGCGTAGCGGTTGTCGATCCGCTGGAACTTCTGGAACGGGCTGTCGGCCTCGAAGACCGTGTCGAGATGACCGATCAGCAGCAGCTTCGGCCCGGCCGCCAGGTGCTCGGCGACGAGGTGCCCGGCCCGCCTGAAGGGGGCGCCATCGACCCAGCGCGTCTTGAACCCGAGCGCGTCGAACTCCTGCTGGAAGACCTTGCCCACCGCGCGGACGCCGTCGAAGTTCTGCGTGCCGCTGTTGATGTTGACCACCTGCTCGAGCAGCTTCAGCGCGGAGTCGTTGTTCTTGTCGATGAAGGCGACCAGACTGCGCTCATCGCCGCTGAGGGTCCCTTGCGCAAGGTTAGTCGCCGTGATCATCGCCACGGCGGCCAGTGTGACCAGAAGACATCGCATCATCGGCATTTCAGCGTTCAGCGTTCAGCGTTCAGAGTTCAGCGTTGACAGCGTCAGTCATTGTATTCCCCTGAGCTCCCCCCTCAACAGCGTCATGGGACCAAAGGTGGGTTGGCCGAGCTGTCCTGCGTTCACGCCGATCGTCCCCTCGAGGTGATACGCCAGCGGCTGCCGGCTGGCGGCGCGCCGGACGACATCGGCCAGGCCCGGCAGGTCCGAGAAGCTGATCGACAGGTCGATCGGGATGACCGTGTGCTCGGAGGCGCGGAGTGGGAGGCCCAGCGGAAAGTCCACATCCGCCGCGCGCGCATCCTCGATGTGCAGCGTACCCCGAAGCGTGCCGAGCGTCAGGCTGAAGGCGTTCGGGTTGGTCACCTGCGTCCACAGCCGAACGCCGGCCCCGCCGAGCGGCTGCGTCGCGCTCGGCCCGACGACGCGGATCTCCGCCGGCTGCCCGGGCGCCTGTTCGAACCGCGGCGCCTGCACCAGCCCCCGCAACCCTTCGAGCGCCGCGCACGCGCTGACGCCGAGCGCCGCCAGAGCCACAACGATGAGTTTCGGTAAGAGAAGGTGTCTCATGAAGACGGTAGCTGCAAGAATTGTCCCGCCTTCAGCCTTCAGCCTGGAGCCTTCAGGGTTCAGCGTTTCTGCCTGATTCCCATCTGGGCCGCCGTGAACGTCCACTCGTCGGCGAGCTCGGCGATCCGCCGGTCGGTCGAGCGGAAGTTGTGCGAGCCCCCGGTCTCGACGCGGATCAGCACCGGTTGGTCGCAGCCCTGGGCTGCCTGGAGCGCCGCCGTGAATTTGAACGAGTGGCTCGGGACGACGCGATCGTCGTGATCCGCGGTCGTGACCAGCGTGGCGGGATAGCACGTGCCCGGCTTCAGGTTGTGCAGCGGCGAGTACTTGAAGAGGGTCGCGAACTGGCCCGGATCCCTGGCGGTGCCATACTCGGTGACCCAGGCCCGGCCGCCCGTGAAGCGGTCGTAGCGCAAGGCATCCAGCACGCCGGCCGCGGGGAGCACGGCGGCAAACAGGTCCGGGCGCTGCTCCATGACCGCGGCCACCAGCAGCCCGCCGTTCGAGCCGCCCATGATCCCGAGCTTCGCCGGCGATGTATAGCGCTCCCTCACCAGAAACTCGGCGACGGCGATGAAATCGTCGAACACGTTCTGCTTCTTCTCGAGGATCCCAGCCTTGTGCCACGCCTCGCCGTACTCCGCGCCGCCACGCAGGTTTGCCGTGATCCAGATGCCTCCAAGATCGAGCCATGCCGGCACGTCGGGCCGGTAGCCGGGCATGACGCTGACCGAGAAGCCGCCATAGGCATACAGCATGGTGGGGTTGCTGCCGTCCTTCGCCAGCCCCTTGCGCGCGGTCAAAAAGAACGGCACCCGCGTCCCGTCCTTCGACGTCGCGAACAACTGGGTCGTCTCGTACTGGCTGATGTCGACCGGGGGGTTGGCCGCCTCGAACGGCGTGCTGGTGCCCGACGCGATGTCGAACAAGAACACGGTCGTCGGATACAAAGGCGACGTGAAGGCGTAGAAGAACAGGCTCGAGTCCTCACGCCCGAAAAATCCGGACAGCGATCCCGCGCCTGGGAGCCGAACATCTCCGGCCGGCTTCCCCGACAGGTCGAACATGGCCAGGCGGCTCTTCACGTCCACCAGATACTCGACGAAGATCCGCCCGCCTGCCGCGGTCGCGTTCTCGATGGCATGGGAGGACTCCGGCACGACGGTCCGCCACGATGCCGGGTCGGAGCGCTTCACATCCACCGCGATGATCTTGCGGTTGGGGGCGCCGCGATCGGTACGAAGAAACAGCACCGATCCCCGGCTTCCGATCGGCGAGAACTCCGCGTCGTCGGCCTCGAACACGGCCCGGACAGGCGCCGCGATGTTGGGCTTCTTCGGGTCGCCCAGGTCCATGCTGTAGAGGCGGTTGTTGTTGTCGGACCCCTTGGCCGTCGCGATCAGCAGATACCGGCCGTCTTCGGTGAGGGCTCCGGTCACGAACCACGACGGGTTCGACCTGTTCGTGAAGATGAGGCGATCCTGCGACTGCGGCGTGCCGATCACGTGATAGTAGAGCGCATGGCCCGACAATGCGGCTTCCATGACCCGGCCGGCCGGCGGCTCCGGATAACGCGAATAGAAGAACCCTTTGCTGTCCTTCGTCCACGAGAGGCCGGAGAAGCGCATCCAGCGCACTTCGTCGGCGAGGTCCTGCCCGGTCGTCAGGCTGCGGACCGCGATCGTCTGCCAGTCGGCGCCCCCTTTGGCAAACGCGTAGGCGAGATGCCGCGTGTCGGGTGATGGGGCGAAGGTCGCGAGCGAGGCCGTGGCATCGGGCCAGATCAGGTTGGGGTCGATGATTTGCGTCGGCGGTGCGGTCGGGCTGTCGCGCATGTAGAGCGGCGACTGCAGCTGCAGACCGGTGTTCCTGCGATAGAACAGCCGCCCCCCCTCCATGACTGGGATGTTGGTCTTCGGGAAGTTCCACAGCCGCTCGATCCGCCGGCGAAAATGCGCGCGGATCGGCTGCGCGGCCAGGTAGCTGTCGGTCAGCCGGTTCTGCGCCGCCACCCATTCCGCAGTGTCCGGCGACTCGAGATCCTCGAGCCAGCGATACGGATCCGCGACCTTCGTTCCGTGATAGTCGTCGACCACGTCGACCGTCTTCGTCGCCGGGTACTGGATTTTCTGTGTCAGCACGCCCACCTGCGCCATCGCGACCACGGCCGCCACGAACATCGTTCCAGCCCGGCTCCGCATTCGACCCTGCACCCTTACTTCAGCATTCAGCATTCAGCCTTCAGGATTGCCACCGTCAGTTCCGCCCGTGCATCTGCCGCATCGCCTGCTGGAGTTGCGCCAGCATCCCGTCGGAGCCGGTGAAGGTCGCCTGGGGGTAATCGGCGTGACGGAGCATGCCGGCGTAGATGACGTCGCTCTGATAGAGGTGGACGCCGAGGCCCGCCAGGTACTGCAGCTTCAGGTTGCGATCGCGATTGATCGTCGCGTCGGCCAGCCACGGCTGCAGCTGGTCCTTGTTGCCGGCAAAATTCGCGAAGAGGTCGACCACGTTGTACATCCCGACCTCGGCCAGCGACTGCGCGATCGATTGGTACTCCGGCCGCGTCAGCTTCGCCTGGATCTCGTCGAGATTGATCACGGTCGGCTCGACCTGGCCGAGCAGCACCATGTCGTAGCCGGCGCCCTGGTTGGTATTGCCGAAGACCATCCCGTTGGGGAAGGCCTCGAGAAACGTCGCGACCTCGCTCTTCACCGCCTCGGTGTTGCTCTCGTAGAGCTGCACGAACAGCGTGACCACCCCTCCAGGGTTCAGGCGCTGCTTCACCGTCTCGAAAAACTCTCGCGAATACAGCATCGCCGCGCCCTTCACCCAGGGATCGAGCGGGTCGGAGGTAATCGCATCGAACTTCTCGTCGGTCGTCATCAGGTAATGCCGGGCATCGTCGATGTGGATCCGGGTCTTGGGGTTCGTGACCACACTGAAGTTGTGTTCCGAAAAGTACCTGGAGACCACGCTCGGGACGAGCGGCTCGATCTCGGCGATGGTGAGCTTCGTCACCGCCGGATCGATCGAGACCGCGCCGGCCGTGACCCCCGCGCCGCAGCCGATGACCAGCGCGTTCTGCGGATTCTTCGGGATGAGCGTCGTCAGGTGGCCGAGCATGCGCTGCAGGCGCATGTCCTGCGGCTCGCTGGAGGCCTGCACCTTGCCGGCGTTGTGGTAGTTGAGCACGCCGTTCGACAGCCGCGTCACGGCCACGGAGGCATTCCAGCCCTCGCCCATATAGACGATCTCCCCTTCGCCGGTGCGGGTCGCGGTGTACCGGCCGTAGGCGACGAGGTCGGCCGGCACGCCGCTCACGGTGCGCGCCAGCAGGACGGCGCCGGCCATGGCGGCGGCCAGCAGCAGCGTGCCGGCGAACTGCATCCGGCGCTTCTTCGAGTCAGCCTCCGCCAGCGCCGCGTCGAGGACGAGCAAAGCGGAGATCGCCGAAATGATGATCATCGCCTGCTGCGACCGCTGCGAGCCGAGCCAGATCGTCAGCAGCAGGCTGCCGCCGACCGCCCCCGCAATCGCGCCAAGCGTGTTCGCTGCATAGACGCCGCCCACGAGCCGCGCGGGATCCTTGCGCCCTTGCGCAACCGACGCGAGCGCGAGCGGGAAACTCGCGCCCCAGAGCATGGCCCCCGGCAGCATGGCCCACATCGCCCGCACGAAGTCGAGCTGGAAGGTGTACCAGATCCCGGCTGACGTCTCGTTGATGGAGGGATTGATCGGCCAGTACGGCAGAGACTCCGTGAGCATGTAGGACGTCCAGGCCATCGCGGCGCACAGGAGCATCTGGCACCAGCCGAGCGCGAGGCGCGGCCGCGCCGTCCGCCCCGCGATGATCGAGCCGACGCTGCTGCCGATCCCGAGGCCGAAGAGGAACACGGCCAGAATCAGCGAGAAGGTATAGGTGGTGGCGCCAAAGAGCAGCGACAGCGTCCGGGTCCAGAGCACTTCCGATCCGAGGGCAGTGAGGCCGGACAGGCCGATGGCCGTGTAGATCGCCCATGCGCCAGGGACGCGCACGATCCGGCCGCTCTCCTCGGGCGAGCCGTCGTACTCCGTCCGGCCCGCCAGGAGGATCGCGATGCCGCCGACCAGGAGGTTCAGCGCGACCGCGGCGTAGGTCGCGATCGCCATGTCGTGGACGCGCAGGAGGTAGAACCCGGCGAGGAGGCACCCGAGCACCCCGCCGGCGATGTTGCCGCCGTAGAAAAAGCCGAGCCACGACATCCCCTCCGGTGTGGACTTGACCCACCGTGAGATCGCCGGCAGCGTCGCGCCCATCAACAGCGTGGGCGGCAGCAGGCAGATGGCGGCGGCGATGCCGCGCAGCACGAGCCCGAAGATGCCGGTGGTTCCGACGGCGGTATAAGCGCTGCTGAAGAGCGGCATCCCGAACAGGATCATCAGCCCCAGCGCGCCGATCCCGAACTCCAGGTAGGCGTACACCCGCAGCGGATGTTCGCCGGCGCTGATGAACCGCGGCAACAGCAGGCTGCCCAGGCACATCCCCCCCATGAAAGTGCCCAGAAGCACGCCCAGAGAGATGGCGGATGAACCGATGACGAGCTGGAGGAGCTGGAACCAGACGATCTCGTATATCAGCGCGGCGCAGCCGCTGCCCACGAAGAGCAGCAGCAGCGCGGGCATGTGCCGGCGCGGCGTCATTCAGGGATACCTCGTAACGAGAAGAGAATTCAGGATGTTACCCGATTTCATACGCCTTCGCGTGGCCGTTCGTTTCGAACGCTGAACGCTGAACTCCGAACCAGGAACCTTGGAATCCTGGAACCTCAGCTCCCTCGGTCGACGATGCTGTCGGCGGTGCTGCAGCGCGCGTCTACTGGCCGGCAGCCATCCCACCTCCGTGAAGGCCACAGCCTTGTCATCGTCGAGAGCGCGCTCGCAGTGCTGGTGCTCAGCGGCTCACTCCTCTTCGATTTGTGCACCGTCACATAGCGGCGATCCGCGGCGGTGCAACCCCGCACGACGCGGCACTGGCGGAGTATGAGCAGACGCTGGGTGTGCTGCGCAGCCTGCCGGGCGTGCGTTCGCAGGCCGGGCCGACGTTACGGTGGCTTCAGGCCAGGCGCCGATGCGGCATGTCGAGCGCGCCGTGCTGTTCACCGTGCCCGCCGCGGCGGCGCCGCTGCTGGCAGCCGTGGGTGTGTATGCGATTGCCATTCGACGTGGCGCAGCTGCGCTACGAGATGGGGGGGGTCGGCCGGCGCTGGGCGCCCGGGCGAGCGACATTTCGGCGCCTGGTGGTCTCCGAGGCGTGTCACCCGGTGATTGTCGGCATCCTCGTTGGGGGTCGCCGCCGCGTAACTGGGCGGAGAGGTTGCTGGCGAGCTTTCTTTCGCGGCGTCGAAGCGCGCGACCCGGGTCCTCGTCAGCCTTCTGCTCGGGACGGCCCTCGTCGCCGCCTGGCTGCCGGCGCGTCGAGCGGTCCGCGTCGACCCGGCCAGCGTGCTGCAGGCGCCGTCGACGTGAGCGCGGAGCGCAACTCCACGACGCGGACGAGCGCGCCGTGGAGCCGGGTCGGAAATGAACTACGCCTTGACGTGCTTGTTCACCAGCTTCGTCATGTCGAACATGCTGACCTGTGACTTGCCGAAAATCGGGCGCAGCCGGTCGTCGGCGTTGATCATGCGCCGGTTCTTCTGGTCCTGCAGGCCGTTCTTCTTGATGTACACCCAGAGCTTCTTGGTGAGCTCCGTACGCGGGAGCGGCTTCGACCCGACCACCTCCGAGAGCTGCGCGCTTGGCGTCACGGGCGCCATGAACGCCGCGTTCGGCTTGCGGCCGCTGGACTTCTTCTTCGCGGTCTTGCGGCCGGCCGCCTTCTTCGTGGTTCTGCCCTTTGCCGCCGTCTTTCTCTTCGCAGTCTTCGCTCTCTTGGCCATGCTCTCTACAGCTCCTTTGACGCCGTTCTGCGCGCACACGCGCGCATGTGGTTGCGCCGATGATACGCGAATTTCACGAAATTGCACCCGGGAAAAGCGCGTCTTTTCACTGGAGAATCTTCCCCGCGCGCAGCCAGCGGAGGGTGTCGTCCCAGTACGGCGCCGCGTGACCGCCGGGGAACGCGAGCCCGTGGTCCGCATCCGGGTACGTCTTCACGGTGATCGGCGCCCCTCCGGCAATCGCTTGCTGGAGGTTCTGTTGCGTCTGGCGGATGGGGATGCTCGCATCGCGGTCCCCGAGGAGCCAGAGCGTCGGCGTGCCGAGCTTCGCGAGAAGCGGAACGGGATCGAGCCCATGCGCCCCGGCATACTCTGCCAGACGGCGGTCGATCGCGTCGGCGGTCATCGGCGCGGCCGCCCGGGTGCCATCGCCGGTCAGCCGGCTGTATTCCATCTCGAGCCCGACGCTCGTCGCCGGCCCGGACTGGATGATCGCAAACGCGGCCTCTCCTGGTGACGCCTTCGACAGCGCCATGGGAATGATCCAGCCCGCCTGACTCGCCCCGAGAAAACCCGCCCGTAAGGGATCCACCCGGGGGTGCCGGCGCAGCGCCCGCAGGCACTCGAGCGCATCAGCGGCCAGCACGGGCATGTAAGCCTCGCTCGTTCCGGTGCCCACCGAGATGAACTCGCCGCTCGACGCGCCGACCCCGCGCTTGTCGTAGGTCAGCACGGCGATGCCTTCGGGGACGAGCCGGCCGCTCCCAGTAGCGCCGGAAGTGCTCGCGCCCCAGCCGGCCGGAGCCATGCACGCTCACGACCGCCGGATACCGGCCCGGCCGATCGGGATACGAAATCCTGGCTGCGAGCTTCGCATCGCCGCTGGGCACGACGATCTCATCGTGCACCATCCGCCGGGGCGTCGTCTCGCGCGCGAGGCCGCCACACCCGGCGGCCAGAACGAATGCGCCTGCCGCAATCCACGCGTGGCGCCACGCGGTCACGCCGCCCCGGCCTTCGAACGCTTCCTGGCTTTGGCTGCCGCCTGCTTGCGATCTGCCTCGTGGGACGTCGCACCCGGCAGCGGCGCCTTCAACGAGCGGGTGATCAGCTGCTCGAGAACCCGCCGGTCGACATCAGAGAGCTTCTTGATGTGGAGGCACGACTTCCCGGTCTTGTACGTCCCGAGCTTCTTCATCAGGTCCGGATACTGCTCGAACGAGCTCGTGATGTAGAGCGTCAAGCTGCCCTTCCTCGGCGAGAAGCCGGTTCTAAACCAGTCTCCTTCCCGGCCCGAGGCGTACTGGTAGTGCTGCGAGCCATACCCGACGACGCTCGCGCCCCACATCTTCGGCTCGGTCTTCGTCACCGTTTTCATCAGATCCGCCACGGCCATCGCGTCCGCGCGGCGCTGCGGGTCGGAGATCGATTTGAGGAAGGTGGTCACGCTTTCTGTCGTTGCCTTTGTTTTCAATTCAGCCATCGTGAACTCCGCGTTCGTGCGGCAGGCCTTAAGGCCTGCGGCAGGCTAAAGGCTTGCGGCAGGCCTAAAGGCTTGTGGCAGCCCTAAAGGCTTGTGGCAGGCCTAAAGGCCTGCGCTACATCTTCGCCAGCTGCCCCTGGATCGCTTTCAGCTCCTTCACCAGGTCCTCGTAGCGCCGGCGCGACTCGGCGCCGATCTTCTGATCGGCGCCGGCTTCCACCCGGTTGATACTGTTCAACTGGTCGAGCAGCATCGGCTGCTCGTAGGTGCCGCGCGCAGTCACCATCCGCGCCCAGAGCGCCTGCAGCTTCGCCCCGGGTTCGCTGCTCCGAGCAAGTTTCTCCAGTTGCTGCGTCGTGCTCTCGCCGGGACCAGGGGCCGAGGGCGGCTGAACGCCGGCTTTGGCCATCGCCTGCTCGACCTGCTGTCGCGTCCGCGCGGCTTCGCCGATCGTCTCCTGCAGCATGAGCAGGAAGTCCTGCTGCTCCACGAGATCCGCCACAGTCGTTCCATCCTTCAGAACACCCGGGTCTACGGCCACCTCGAAAGCGTGCGACTGGGTGAATGCTGCGCTGGTGAGCTTTGCGGAGTACTTCCCGGGAGCGACCAGCGGTCCGCCGCTCGACCAGCGATAGTCCCACATGAACCGGTTGTGCCCCGCCTTCGTCGTCAGACCGGAGGGCGCACCACCACGACCGCGCTGGGCGATCCGCATGTCGGGATCGTCAGGATCTCCTCCCCGCCCACGCCCCGAGCCTCTCTGCCCGGCTGCAGACGGACCCACGGTGCGAACCAGTCGTCCATTGCCATCCGTGATCTCGAGTGACAGCGGACCGTTGAAACCTTCCGGCAGAAGGTAGTCGATTGCCAGCGCGACAGGCGGATACTCGGGCGCGCCGCCGCGGCGTCCACCGGAGGCGCGGTACCGGATCCGTGAGGCGGGCTGCAGCAGCGCGGGCGACGCGGCGGTTGTCGCTTTCCCCTGCGCCATCTGCCGCAGCGGCGACACGTCGTCCATCACCCAGAACGCCCGACCCATCGTCGAAATCACGAGGTCGCCGCGCTGGACGCGCAGGTCCGTCACCGGCGTCGCCGGCAGATTCTGCTGCAGCGACTGCCACCTCGCGCCGTTGTCGAGCGAGACGAAGAAGCCGAACTCCGTGCCCGCGTAGAGCAGGCCCGGCTGTGCGGGATCCTCCCGCACCACACGCGTCGGATGATCGTTCGGGATGCCGTTGGCGCCGTCGGTCAGCTTCGTCCACGTCGCGCCGAAATCATCGGTCCTGTAGATGTACGGCTTCAAATCATGCTCGAAAAGAAAACGATAGACCGCAATGTATGCGCGGCCGGGCTGATGCTTCGAGGCGTCGATGTTCTGCACGCGCCCGCCGGGCGGCAGGTCCTTGGGCGTGACGTTCTTCCAGGATTTGCCGCCGTCGCGCGAGACGTGGACCGGCCCGTCGTTCGCACCCACCCAGAGCACCCCGCGCTGCACCGGTGACTCGGCCATCGAGTAGATCGACGAAAAAACCTCCTCGCCGGTCACGTCACGCGTGATCGGGTTGCCGGGCACGACCTGGTACTTCGGATCGTTCCACGTCAGATCGGGGCTGATCACCTGCCAGGTCACGCCTTCATCCGTCGTCCTGTGCACGACGTGCGATGCCTGGTAGACCGTCTTCGGATCGTGGGGCGACACCACGATGACGGTCTGGCGCGGGAAGCGGTACTTGATGTCCTGTGGATGGTGACCGTAGCGGTTCTGGGGGTAGATCCACCGCCCCTGCGACTGGCCGGTCTCGACGTTGAAACGTTCCAGTTCTCCCTTGCACGCACCCCAGATGATCTTCCCGTCGGGTGTCGGCACGATGCCGCCGGTCTCGCATCCCGAGGCCTGGGTCCAGGCCTGCGACGGGTGATCGAACCCGAACGACACGTTCGGAACGCTGGGAAGAACGACAGTCGAGTTGTCCTGCTGCGGGCCGTAGATCTGGTAGGGATGCTGCTGGTCTACGGCGACCATGTAGAACTCTCCGGTCGGCTGGTTGAGGATGCTCGACCAGGTTCGCCCGCCGTCGCGCGTGACGTTCGCCCCGCCGTCGTTGACCTGGATCGCCGTCAGCGGCGCGTCCGGATTGAACCAGATCCCGTGGTTGTCGGAGTGCGGCGTGGAAATTGTCGTGAACTGCTTCCCGCCGTTCACCGACTTGAACAGATTCAGCGCGTTGACCCAGACCTCGTCCGGGTTCTTCGGATTGACATCGACGTAGTTGAAGTAGAACGGCCGGGCGCGCAGGTTGGTCGCGTTGTTGACCAGCCGCCAGGTCGCGCCGCTGTCGTCGGAGCGGTACAGGCCACCCTGCTCACCGGGCGCTTCGACCATCGCGTACACGATATTCGGCTGGCTGCGTGCAATGTCGATGTCGATCTTGCCGATGAGCGGTGCCGGCAGCCCGCCGTCGATCTTCTTCCACGTCTCGCCGGCGTCGATCGATTTGTAAAGGCCCCCTTCGGCGGAGGGCCCTCCGCTGATGATGTCCCAGCCCTTGCGGAAGCCGCGATACATCCCCGCGTATACCTCGTTCGGATTCGACAGGTTCACCGCGACCACCCGGGCGCCGGTCTCGTTGTTGACGAACAGGGTTTTCTTCCACGACTTCCCGCCATCGGACGTCTTGAAGACGCCGCGCTCCTCGTTGGGCCCGAACGGCGACCCCAGCGCCGCCGCCCAGACGATGTCGGGGTTGGTGGGGTGCGCGATGATCGAACCGATCTGCCCGGCGTCCTCGAGGCCGATGAATTGCCAGGTGCGCCCGGCGTCGGTCGACTTGTAGGCGCCGCGGCCGATGATCACGTTGCTGCGGATCGCGGCACTGCCGGTGCCGACATACACGACGTTCGGATTGGATTCGGAGACGTCGATCGACCCGATCGATCCGGTGGAGATCTGGCCATCGCTGATCGGCGTCCAGGTCTCGCCGCAGTTCTCGGTCTTGAACACGCCGCCGCCGGTCGGGCCCATGTAGAACGTGCAGGGCTGGCTGCGGACGCCGGTGAAGGCGGTGACGCGTCCACCCCGCGTCGGTCCGGCGTTCCGCCAGCGGAGGTCCTGCCAGAGTTTCGTCTCGAGCGCGGCACCCGCGGTTTGCGTTTCAGGCCGCCCGGTCTGACGCTCTCCCGCCGTCGGATGGGTCTGGACCGTAACCGCCCCGGCCAGCGCCAGTGCGAACATCGAAACGAACAGATGGGTGCGCATCGGCGAAGTATAAAACGAAGGTGCGATGCGATTGAACGCAACGGCGCCCTGCCCCGCCGCCGCGCGGTGACCAACGGTCCAACCGCGTCACACCACGCTGGGCGGCCGTCTGAGGCAGCCCACATCAGCCCTGCTGCGCTCTGGCGGCGGAGCCACGTCAGGTCCCCGGCGCCTCGGCCTTCGCCCGGAAAAATGCACCTCCGTCGCGTACCTCACGATGCCGTCTCGGCTGGGGTGTGCCGTACGCTGGCTGCTGATCAGGGTCGGCCTTCGGGTTGGCCGCTCCGTCCGTGGCGAATCACGGCCTCGACGGATGGGGACGCCTGCGGTGCATTTTTCAGAACCGCCCCGCCTTCGCCAAAGGCTCCGGCGTGGCAGCAGCGGGCTGGCCGCATCGCGCCGGGGACCTGACATGGCTCCGCCGCCTCCACGGTGACGAACGGTCCAACCGCAGCACACCATGCTGCTGGGCGGCCGCCTGAGGCGAGTCCATGTCAGGCCCGCGGCGCGATGCGGACAGCGCGCTGCGCCTGCACGCCGAAGCCTTGGCGAAAGCGGGTCAGTTCGAAAAACGGCCCGCAGGCGGTCCCATCGGCGGAGGCGCAGCTCTCGTCCCAGGCGCAGCGCACGACCTCGTTATCCAAGCGATCCCTTACCGGCCTGCGAACAACCCGAGCCGGAGCCGCATTGTGAGCCGGCGCCGGAGGGTCGTTTTTCCGCGCGTAGGCCGAGGCGCCGCGGGACTGGCATGGACTCGCCGATTCGCGGCCGCGTCGGGCTGAGAGGCGACGGGGACCTGACGTGGCTCCGCCGCCAAAGCGTGGGGCTGACTGGCGGCTGTCGTTCTGCCAACGCACCGGCTGCACCCACCGTCTAAGCCGTGCGGGAGAGGATTCATGACCGAATGGCTGCGGGAAGTGCGGTACGGCATCCGGGTTCTCGCCAGGACGCCTGCCTTCACGACGGTCGCCGTCCTGTCCCTGGCGCTGGGCATCGGAGTCAACACAGCGGTACTGGCGGTCGGGCGGGCGGTGCTGATGACGCCGCTGCCGGTTCCCGATCCAGACCGTCTCGCCGTCGCCTGCTGGTGGCGTGGCGACACCGTCAAGGGCATGATGAACATCAACTCCGGCGGCGCCCGGGATGAGCGGACCGCGCGGGCGCTTAGCACCAACTACGACTACGGGACCTATGTCGCACTGCGCCAGGCGCTGCGCGATCGCGCCGACCTCTTCGCGTTCACGTTCGTCAGAGAGGCCAACCTCTCCTTCGAAGGCCAGTCCGTCGTCGGAGGCGGGATGCTGGTGTCGGGCAACTACTTTTCAACCATGGGCGTGCCGATGCAGATCGGCCGCGGCCTCCACGAGCGCGACGATCGCCCCGACGCCGAGCCGGTCGCCGTCCTCGGGTTCGGTATGTGGCGGAGGGCGTTCGGCGGCGACGCTGCGATCGTCGGCCGGACGATGCGCGCGAACGGACGCGCCTTCACGGTCGTTGGCGTCACGGCACCAGACTACTTCGGGGTATCGAACGGCGGTTTCTTTCCTCCGGCCGACATTACATTCCCGCTGTCGGCGCAGCCGATGGTGTCGCCGAGATGGAACGCGCTCATGGGACGCATGAACCCGCCCGCTACCGGGTCCCTGTTCACGACCGACCGCATTCAGTGGCTGCGGGTCATGGCGCGATTGAAGCCGGGCGTCGACCGGGCACAGCTCGAGCCCCTGCTCGCGGCCGCGCTCATGCAGCGGCTCAACACCACCTCACATCCGGTGGCGCCAGGTGCTGAACCGCCTGCTGTCAGGCTGCTCGACGGCGCCAGAGGACTCGATTCCATGCGGGCGTCGCTCGAGACGCCGCTGTTCATGCTCGGAGGGGTCGCCGCCCTCGTCTTCCTGATCGCGTGCGTCAACATCGCGAGTATGGTTCTCGTGCGGGGGGTGGCGCGCCAGCGGGAGTTCTGGATCCGTCTCGCACTCGGCGCCGGGCGCGCGCGGCTGGTCCGCCAGACCATCGTCGAATGCTTCATCCTGGCCGGCGCGGGGGGGACCCTCGGGATCGTGCTCTCGGTGTGGGCGGGCAGGACGATGGTCGCGACCATGGCCGGCTCGACGCCGAACGCGCTTGCCGTGCGGGTCGATCCGGTCCTGATCATGCTGGCGGCGGCGGTCTCATGCCTGGCGGCCGTCCTGTTCGGGATCTTCCCTGCGCTTCGCCTGGCCTCGCGGGGGAATGCCGACTTCATGCGTCAGGCCGGGGCCGGCGTGCCCCGGCTGCGCGCGGGGTCCGGGCTGGTCGTGGCGCAGGTCGCAATTGCCGTGCCGCTCGTGGTGGGGGCCGCCTTGTTTCTGCGGACCGTGCACAACCTCGCGAGCGTCGATCCGGGCTTCGATCCGCGCGGTCTGATCCTGTTCAAGATGGATCCCACGCTGAACGGCTACGACGAAGCGCGGGCCCGGCAGCTCTATGCGCGCGCGATCGATCACGTCGGCGCGCTGCCTGGCGTTCGTGGCGCCACGCTCGTCGAAAATCCGCTGATCAGCGGCATCACATCGAGCACCACGTTCGGAGTCGACGACGCCAAGCCGAAGAGCATGTTGATGAACCGCGTCGGCGCGGGCTTCTTCGACACGATCGGCGTCGCGGTCATCGCCGGACGCGGGCTGGGGCTCCAGGACCACGCGACGGCGCCGCGCGTGGGCGTCATCAACGAATCGGCGGTCAGGGCCTTCTTCGACGGCGGCAACCCCCTCGGACGAGTGATGAAGACGTCGGCCGTCAAAGAGGGCGCGGTCGAGATCGTCGGGGTCGTCCGAGACAGCAGGTACCGCTCCCTCAAGCAGGACCCGTCACCAACCATCTACCTGCCGTACGAACAGAGCAGCGGCATGGGCGCAATGTTCGTCGCGGTCCGGGCCGGCGTGCTCACCGGCCTCCCGGAACAGGTGCGGCGGGCGGTGGCCGAAGTCGATCCCGACATCCCGATCACCGGCCTCAAGACACAGACCCAGCAGATCGACGAGACCGTCGGCAGCGAGCGCGCCCTCACGCTGCTGCTGGTGTTCTTCGGGGTGTTCGCGCTGGTCCTCGCGTGCATCGGCCTGCACGGCGTCACCGCCTACGCGGTGGCGCGGCGGACCAGCGAGATCGGCATTCGCCTGGCGCTGGGCGCCCAGCGTGGCAATGTCGTGTGGCTGATACTGCGGCAGGTGTTACTGCTCGCCGGCGCCGGTCTGTTGATTGGAGTGCCCGCCGCCGCCTTCGGTTCCAGAGCCCTGCAGGCGTTCCTGTTCGGCGTCGAGCCCGCCGATCCCTGGAGCGTGACCGCCGGCGCGTTGGTTCTGTTCGGCGCCGTGATCCTCGCCGGCTTCATTCCCGCGCGAAAGGCATCCCGGCTGGATCCTCTGGTGGCGCTCCGGCGGGAGTGACGGACCTCAGAGCGCCAGCGCGCGCCGGGCGAACAGGACGGCGAACAGCAGCACGAGCGCGATCACGCCGAGAACATGGATCGCGCGGCGGCGGCTTCGCCGCACGGCCTCCCAGCTCGGCTCATCGAGGTAGAAACGGTCCGGCCCCGCCTGGCGGATGACGGCGCGCTCGCGCAGGCGCCGCAGGATCACCCCTCGCGTGATGCCCAGCTCCTCGAGCGTGCGGGCCTGCTGCGGGCTCACCGCCCCCAGCATTCGGACGCGGTTCACCATGCGGCGTTCTTTCGCGAGAATGACGGCGGCGACAGTGCTCATAGGTCGATGTGCGAATAGCGCCGAACGTCGGGCGGCGCCGCAAGGTGGCCGTCGAGCCTCGCGAAGGCCGCGGCGATGTGCGGCGACCGGGCGTGGGCATCCAGCGCCGGCGCATCCGTCCACTCCTCGTAGAACGTGAAATCGGTCGGATCCGCTTCATTCTGCATCAGTTCATAGATGATGCAGCCAACCTCAGCTCTCGTGGGCTCCAGCAGCGACCTCAGCGCCTCGCGCACGAGCCCCGCGCTTTCAGGCCTGGCGAGGATCCGTGCGACCACTCCGAGCACCGATTTCGGCATTCGCTCCCTCCCCGTGCGAATCCTCCCCGCGCTGACTGCACATTATCCCACCGGGGTTGACTCGGCTCCCCCCATTAAGGCACAAGGGACCATGAGAATTCAGTCCGCCGTCCTGACTGCCGCCCTGTCTTTCACGCTCGCTGGCGCCGCCGCCGTCCTGCCGCCCGCGGTTCGCGCCGCAGCCGATGCGGCCGCCACGATGATCGAGGTCGAAGGGGAAGCCGCGAAATACTGGACCCGGTGGCGCGGTCCGTCGGGCCAGGGCATCGTCAAGACCGGCAAATACACCGACAAGTGGTCCGCGACCGAAGGGGTGAAGTGGAAGGTGGCCGTGCCCGGCCGCGGCCACTCCTCCCCGATCATCTGGCGGGACCACATCTTTCTGACCACGGAGTACGACGAAGGCGCGAGGCTGTCGATGCTGGCGTTCCGCCGGTCCGACGGCAAGAAGCTGTGGGAGACCTTCGTGCCGACCGACGGGGTCGAACACGTCTATCCGAAGAACAGCCGCGCGTCGGCGACCGCGGTGACCGACGGCAAGCTGGTATTCGCATCGTTCGGCACGCACGGGCTCGCCGCCTTCGACTTTGCCGGCAAACTGGTCTGGCACACGCCGGTCGGCAAGTTGAACAACTATCATGGCAGCGCCGGCTCGCCGATCCTGCACCGGGACCGGATCTTCATCTATCAGGATCATCGCGGAACCGACGCGACCGGCTCGTTCGTCGCGGCCTACGACAAGCACAGCGGCAAACAGATCTGGAAGACGGCGCGGGTGGAAACCACCGGCTGGGGCACGCCCGTGGTCATACGCGCCGGAGATCGCGAGGAGCTGATCGTCAGCAGCCAGCGCAAGGTCTATGCGTACGATCCGGCGTCGGGCAAAGAGCTGTGGACGGTGGGCGGCCTGACGTTCGAAGTGATTCCCACGCCGGTCGTCGCGGAGGACCTGGTCATCTGCTCGTCGGGCCGTCAGGGGCCAACGATCGCGATCCGGCCGGGCGGCAGTGGCGACGTGACCGGAACGCACGTCGCCTGGTCATCGCCCAAGGGCTCGCCGTTCGTGCCGTCCGGAGTGGTCGTCGACGGCGTGCTCTACCTGGTGAACGATATCCAGAGCATCCTGACGGCGCACGACGTGAAGACAGGCCAGGTGCTCTATCAGGGGCGGCTTGGCGTCGCCAAGAAGGAAGGGTTCTCCGCCTCGCCCATCGCGCACAACGGCAAGGTGTTCTTCACGAACGACGACGGCGAGACGTTCGTGCTGCAGGCCGGTCGCGAGTTCAAGCTCCTCCACGTGAATGCGCTCGGCGAGCCGATACTGGCATCGCCGGCCCTGGTCGATGGCCGCTGGTACTTCCGAACGGGGTCGTCGTTGCTTGCGATCGAGTAAGAGCCTTGTCGTCACGGCTGTTGAGGAACGTGCGCAGGCTTCGAAGCGTGCGCTCCAGCGATTCCCTGGCGATCCGGTTGGCGATCGGGCCGACAATCGGTCGGAAAAAAATAGAGACGTTGCGGCTGAGACTGACCGACTCGCACTCGATCAGCACGCCGTCACCCGCCTGCTCGAAGCGCCAGTAGGCGTTGAGCCGCCAGAGAAACCCGTGGTCCTCGCCATGGGCTTTCTCGCGCTCGTGCGGGGTGCCGGCGTTGGCGAGCTCGGCGATCTTCGTCGACACGCTGCGACTCGCGGCGCGGTTCGGCGCGATCTTCCGGTATTCCACCCTGTGTTCGGTGTTGTAATTCGCGGTGATCCCGGCGGCCGTGCGCTGAAGCCTCATGAACACGCGAAGCCGGTCCCCGTTGCGCTCCAGCAATTTCGACGCCTTGACCTCCTGGTAAAACTCCGATTCACGGCCGGCGTAGTCCTGCATCCACTTGACGGCCTCGTCGACGCGCATGCGCGGCACGTAGACGGCGCCGGCCCAGTGGTGCATCTTCGCGTCCGACACCCCGGGCGGATCGACTTCCGTCATCGGGATCTCACCGGCGATCGCGCGCTGGCGCCAGCGGTCCGCTTTGCGAAGATCGAGAGCGAAGAACGTCGCGCTCCCCGAGTCCGCATGCCTCCGGTCCACCGTCGCGATGTATGCGTCCCACCCGGTGACCGCTGCCGGCGACTGCGCTCCGGCCGCGGCGACGCCGGTGACCGCGGCGCCCGCGAGCGCGAGCGCGACTGCCGTGCTCGAAGCCGAACGGGATACGGTGCGGAAGACGAAGGCGTTGCCCGCGGCGAAGTTCACCAGGGAGCAGGCCAGGATCGCGGCCAGATTGGCCACGACCGGATCGACGCCCGCCCGCACCAGCAGCAGCGTCGCCCCGACGTTGCCCAGCAGCGATACCGTGCCATTCACGGCATGGAAACGCGCGAGCCGTCCGATGACGGCTCGCAGGCCGGCAGCCGGACGGTCGCGCCACGTCCACCGCTGGTGCCAGAGAAAGTTGTGCAACACCGCGGCCTCGACCGCAGCCACCGTCGCGACGGCGACAGCCAGCTGAAGCACACGGGTAAGGACGGCGACCAGGGAGAGCTGCACGACGACCCCTCCGAGACCGACGGCGTTGAAGGTGATCCACCGGATGAAGGAAGACATGCTCATTCCGTAAGGCGCAGTCCGTGCCGGGACCGGCTCACCGAACCACGCGGATCTCGAAAAGCTTCGGCCACAGCTTGCCGGTGACGAACAGGCGGTCGCTCGCTGTGTCGTAAGCTATGCCGTTCAGCACGTCGACGCCGGCGGCGTCCCGGGGATCGAGCAGCCCGCGCAGGTCGACCCAGCCGGTCACCTCTCCACTTTTCGGCGAGATCCTGGCGATCCGTTCGGTCTGCCAGACGTTGGCGAAGATCTCTCCCTTCACTACCTCGAGCTCGTTCAGATCCTCCACCGGGCGGGGCCCCTCCTTCACCTCAAGGCGGCCCGTCTCCTTGAACGTCCTCGGATCGAGGAAGCGGAGGGTTGGGGTGCCGTCGCTCATGATCAGGCGGGTGCCGTCGTAGGCAAGTCCCCAGCCTTCGCCCTGGTACGTGAACGTTCGCCGCCGCTGAAACGTGGTGCGGTCGTACACGAAGCCCACGCCTGCCTGCCACGTGAGCTGGACGATCGTATCCCCGACGACGGCGATGCCTTCGCCGAAGTAGCGCTCCTCGAGCTTCTGGATCTGCAGCACCTCGCCGTTCTCGAGCCTGACCTTCCGGATCCCGGACCGACCGTTGAGGCCGGTGCCCTCGTACAGCACGCCGTCCACGAAGACGAGCCCCTGCGTGAACGCCTGCGGATCGTGGGGAAACGTCCGGACCACCTGGTACGACGAGACCGGGGCCGTCTGCGCACGCTGGCCGGCAGACGGGGCGTGGAAGCCGATAGTCGAAGCCATGATCAGACCGAGGAGAGCGGGCGGCAGAATGGACCGTGACACGCTACTTGAACAGGTCGTCGAACGCCTGCCTGGCGCTGGTCGGGCCGCTCGATGAAGATTTGGTTTCACGTTCCACCGTCGTCCGCGGCTGAAACACGGGGCACGTGTTGCGCGCGTCCTTCGGCGAGATTCGGGCCGGGATCGTCTGCTGGCACTCGAACGGCGCACCGGTGTCGAAGTGCGTGCACTGGGCGCAGCTGTGCAGCGGCGATCCACACCGCGAGCACGCCGCCTCGAGGCTCCACGCCGTCGCCACGCTCAGTTCGTTGCCGCACCGGGCGCAGCGAACGACCTCCCGAAACCCCGGCATGCTGAAGGTCTTGGGGGCAATGGGCGGCTGCCCTCGCGGGGTGTATTCCTTCTTGGCCGGTGCGCCCGGCTCCCGGCGCGGCTCACGCGGTTCGTCCTGGTAGCCGCGGTGACGGTACTTTCGATCTGACATGGATTACACCCGTGTGAGGGAGGATGAGCCTGAGGCCGTGATGAGCGCACGCCGCGCGGCGTAGCGCGGGATCGCATCCGCGAGCGTCTCCCGGATGATGGCGGTCCACCGCTCGGGGACGTCGGCCCGGTTGCGTTCGTAGAAGGCGGGCACGATCTCGTCTTCGAGCAGCGCGTATGTGCCGGCGGCGCTGTCGACGCTCCAGCGCCGAGCCGTGTCGGGCGAGAAGCCCAGGTGCGGCACGCCATTGACGGCGGCCTTTACGGCGCTGAGCGACGGCCCGCCGGCGTCGGACGGCATGGTCAGCCACAGGTCGCAGCCCTGCACCATCAGGCGCGCCACGTGGATGTCGTAATCCTCGAGAAAGGCGACCCGGCCGCCAAACTTCGGATCGAGGGTCTGCCGGAACGTGCGTTGCAGATGGTGCTTCCCGCTCTCGTCCGAGGCGTCCACCCGGCCCGCGAACACGATCTGCACGGGCCGCCGGGCCGCGGTCACGAGACGCGCGAGCCGATCGACGTCCTTGAACAGCAGGTCGGCGCTGCCGCCCTGTCCGAACCGAGGCACACAGCCGATCGTCAATGCCGCATGATCCAGCAGCGTACCGAGAGCCACGAGACGCCCGCCGCTCGCCTGTTCGCGCGCCCAGCGGCGCCGCGCGCGCTCGCGCATGAAGTCGATGAGATACCCGCGGAGACGGTGCCGCACGCTCCAGACCTCGTCGTCGGGCACATCCAGCAGCGTGCGCCACACCGATTCGTCGTCCTGCTTCGCCCGCCACTCTTCGCCGACGTGCGCGTCGAGCACGCGTGACAGCTCGGCCGAAATCCAGGAGGAGAGGTGGACGCCTTCGTCGGCGACCGTCACGGCGCCGCACTTGCGCGCGCCGAGCACGGCGGTGTTGAACGTGCCTGAGCGATCCGTTTCATGATGCCCGAGCGCCAGGATGGCGGCTCGATGCGGCGTCAGCGCCGGCCAGGTCGCACCCAGGTGCCGCTCGAGAGCGCCGAGCGCGTAGGTATCTTTCGCGGAGGGGGCATCGACCCGCGCATTGAAGACGGTCGAAGCCCGGACCTGTGCACAGGCATCGCTGAACGCCGCGCCGCCCTCGACCAGACGGTGCAGCCGCTCGAGGATCACCGGCGCGGCCTGACCGCCGGCCAGGTGCCAGACCGTCGGAACGATGCCGAGTTGGTCGAGCAACACGACGGATCCCGCCCCCAGCAGGATCGACTGCCGGAGCCGCGCGTCCGCATCGTCGTCAGAACCGCGCGACGACAGGTCACGGTCCCAGGCGGCGTTCTCGGGGATGTCGGTGTCGAGCAGATAGACGGTCGCGCGCCCGGCGCGCACCTGCCATACCGCCATGCTGATTTCCGACCCGGCGAGCGGCACCGTCACTCGAGAGGCGTCGCCGCCGGGGAGCCGCACGGGATTGATGGGCGCGTCCGACCAGTCCACGTACTCGACGGCGTCCCGCTGGCTTCCGTCCGAAGCGAGCCGCTGATGCGCATAGGTCCGCCCGTACATCAGTCCCACACCCACGAAGGGCACGCCCAGGTCGCTCGCCTCCTTTGCGAGGTCACCGGCCACCACCCCTTCGGACGTGGCGCAGACCGGGAGCGACTGATGAAGCGCGAACTGCGGCGCGATCCAGGCGATGGACCCGTTGCCGCTTCCGTGGCGGTCCCACCATGTGCCGGTGCCGGAGCGGACCGCGTCCAGCGCCGCGATCGCGCCGTCGTATACAGCCAGAAACTCGGGGTCGGCGGCGGCGAAGTCCAGCCGTTCAGGTTGCACGAGGTGCAGCAGGAGCACGGGATTATGGTTCGTGAAGCGCCACAGCGGATAATCGAGGTCGCGAAATACCTCGCGGGCACCGGGGTTCCAGCTCCACCAGAGGTCATACGCCAGCTCGTTCAGCCGGCTGATCCGCGCCGGCAGCGGGGGGAGCGGAACGTAACGGTCCATGACTGGGCCATGATAGCCGTTTCGGAACCCGGGCGACGCAAACGGCGTATAACGCGCAAGGAGATCCTTACCATGAAGACGATGACCGACCGCCTGCGCGCAGTCGCCTGGCTCCTCCCGATTCTGGTCGTGGCCTCCGCCGGGTGCGACATCGCCATGGCCGACTTCCGCGAGCAGGAGGTGGCGGAATGGCGCAAGACCTACGAGCTCCAGCCGGGCGGCCGCGTCGAGATCGCCAACGTCAACGGAAAAATCGAGGTGATGCCGGGCCCGGGCAGCAGCGTCGAGATCTTTGCGAAGAAGATCGGGAAGGCCGCCAGCAAGGAGGCCGCAAAGCAGGCGTTGGAGCGGATTCAGATCGTCGAGAGCAACACCGGCGGCGTCATCAAGGTCGAAACCAGACTGGAGCGCTCGAACGGCGGGATGTTCGGCCATTCGAACCGCCAGGTGGAGTACGTCGTGCGCGTGCCGGCGAACGCGGAGCTGAAACTGTCCACGGTCAACGGCGGCGTCGAGATTGCCGGGATGACGGGGCGCATCCACGCCGAGGCCACCAACGGCGGGATCCGGGGGCGCGACATCGCCGGCACCATTGACGCCTCGACGACGAACGGCGGCGTCGAAGTAGAGCTCTCGAGCGTGCCGGCGGGAGGTGTGAAGCTGGAGTGCACGAACGGCGGCATCCGGCTGCGCCTGCCGTCGGATTCGAAGGCCTCGATCTCGGCACGCGTCAGCAACGGCGGGATCGACACCGAAGGGCTCAGCCTGCAGACTCGCGGCGAGTACTCCGGCCGTCGGGTCGAAGGGGATTTGAACGGCGGCGGCCCGCGCATCGACCTCGAAGGCACCAACGGCGGGATCAAGATCAGCGCCCGCTAGCTGCGCTCCCGGCTGGCGGTTCGGCGGACCGGTTTGCCTGCCTTCCGCTGCAGCAGCGCCAGCACCGCGGCCTCGCACTCTGACAGCGCGTGTCGCGGCCGGCCGTTGCGGCGGACGACGCGCATGGTGGTCATCGATCCGTCGGTATACGCATCCATGACCGCCGGATGGATGTAGCACTTTCGCGACACGGCCTTCGTGTTGCCGAGACGCCGGGCCACCGATTCCACCGCGCGAAGAATGTTCCGCTTGCCGTCGGCTGCAGATCTGCACGGGCCGCACGCGCGAAGGATTTCCGCAGCGTGCACGGTACCGGCCCACGTACGGAAATCCTTCGACGTGTAGTCTTCCCCGCTGATCTCCCTGAGATACGCGTTCACCTCCCCGGAGCCCACCGCCTGCCGCGCACCCCGGGTGTCGTAGTACTGAAACAGATCGTACCCGGGGATGTCGCGGCAGGCGCGAACGATCCGGGCAAGGCGGCGGTCGTCGAGATCGATCGCGTGCTCGATGCCGCTCTTGCCGCGGAAGCTGAATCGCATGCGCGCGCCGCGCACGGCGACGTGCCCGTCACGAAGAGTGGTGAGACCGAACGACCGGTTCTGCCTGGCGTATTCGTCGTTGCCGACGCGGATCAGCGTCTTCTCCAGGAGCTGCACTACTGCCGCGAGCGCCTTCTCGCGCGGCATGCCGGAGCGCCGCAGGTCACGATCGGTGCGCTGCCGGATCTGCGGGAGCGCCGAAGCGAAGCCGACCATCCGGTCGTACTTCGTCTCGTCGCGAACCGCGCGCCATTTCGGGTGATAGCGGTACTGCTTCCGCCCGCGCGCGTCCCTCCCGGTCGCCTGCAGGTGGCCGCGGGGGTCGGGGCAGATCCAGACCTCCTGCCATGCCGGGGGAATCACCAGCGAGCGGATTCGCGTCAGCTCCTCGGCCGACGTGATGCGGCGTCCGCCGGGACCGAAGTAGCGGAAGGTGGACCCGTGGCGTGATCGGCGGATGCCGGGCCTGCTGTCGGTCGTATAGCAAAGCCCCGCAGCGCGCGCCGACGCTACCCCCGCCTCGGCGACCGGGGCAGAGGACGCAGCGAGGCTCCTGGCGGTCTGCGGCAACTCAACACCTCCATCCGCCGGAGCCAGCAAGATCGGGACCTCGCGGACCCCACGGACCCCACGGACCCAACGGACCCAACGGACCTAACGGACCCAACGGACCCAACGGACCCAACAGACCCAACGGACCCAACGGACCCAACGGACCCATCGGACCCATCGGACCCCTCGGACCCCTCGGACCCCTCGGACCCCACGGACCTACCGCAGCCGCGGCTTCCAGTCTTCGTCGAAGCCGGTCCCGAGGATCAATTGAAGTGCGACACCGTAATTGGCAATACCTTCTTCGATGCGGTTGGCTTTCAGGTACGAGTCGTAGACCCCACGCGCGGCGGCACGGACGCGCGGTGAAGAGCGCGCGTACCGCGCCGCGATATCGCGGAGATCCTGCAGAGGGCCGGGAGCCAGCGCTGGCAGCGAGGCCCGCGCGCTGCGAGGCAGGGCGTTGACTGCCAGCGCATAGGCATCGAGCCATGCGCTGTATTGCGCAACCGGGTCGTCACTCCGCACGCCGGCGATCCACGACACGAAGCTTGCTTCCGACTCGTCGGCGTATCCCGCCAGATGCGCCCACTCGTGTGCCAGCACCGAGGGCATTTCGATCGGCAGGATGTCGGGGTTGAGGATGATCTCGAGAAACACCGGCACCGTCATCCCGTCAACCGCAGCGTAACGAAAGTAGAAGCCGGCAACGGAAAGTTTCGGACGTCCGACCAACGCCTGGTGCGTGCTGCCCAGCAGCAACTGGGTCTCCGCCAGAGCGCGTTCGAGGGCGTCCGGACGAAAGGCCTGGCTGTGCGCACGAACGTAGCCGGCGTTCACCCGCTCGATTGCCAGCGTCGCGAGCTGCGTCGCCGCCGCCTGACCGATGCGCGCGCGATCGAACTCCAGCCGAGCCTCCAACGGGACCCGGCGGTAGTTCAGACCCCAGGTTGAGAGGAAGAGGAGATAGATCACCGCCGCGGTCGTGGTCAGACGGCCGGCGGCTGCGACGAACGCCCGCCGGGAACCCCGCACCCGCCAGTCACGCCGCAGGGCGACCCCGGAACGAACCAGCAGCAGTGCAATTCCGACATCCAGCAGAGCAATTGGCGACAGGTTCGACACGAACGTGACATATGGCTGCCACGACGGATAAAGGACGCGCGAATAAACGCGCTCGATCCAGGCTGCCGGAAATGGCATCATTGCCGCAGCAATCGCCACGAGGATGATGGCAGTTCGCAGGAATGGCATTTGCAGCTGATCCTTAAATGAGTATCGGCCAGAAGCTGACAAGGTGGGGCGGGGCCCGGCTGTCGCGACGATTACGGCGGTCGGTTCCGGTGCTGGGGACGGTCATCGCCATTGCGACGATCGGGGCGACGATCCGGCGCAAGGGGGTCGTGAGCGGCACCCTCGACACCGGGCTCAATGCTACCCCGTTTGTCGGGGCGCTGAAGAATGCCGTGGAGATCCTGCGCGGCCGCGACTTTTTCCCAGACCGCTATCCCACGAGGGCCCTCGCGGCCGCCAAAAGAAATGCCAGCTGAGCTAGGATATTGGTTACGTAAGTTGCCGAAAATTCCGCCGGCGGCGAAGTCGGATGACAAGACCCAGATGAAGGTGGGACTGCCCCCGCCTCAGAACCGGCGAGTTCTCATCGTCGAAGACCAGGCGGTTCTGCTGGAGGGGATGGCGTCCGCGTTCGAGCGCGCGGGCCGCAGCGTGGTTGCCGAGCGAACGTTCGAACAGGCGCGCAGCCGGCTCCTCGCGGAAAACTTTCACTGCCTGATCACCGACGTCCGCCTGGGCGCGTTCAATGGGATCCAGCTGGCGGTCATCGCACGCGACAGGAACCCCGACATGGGCATCATCGTCTTTTCGGGGTTCGATGATCCGGTGTTGCGGGCGGAAGCCGCCCAATTGGGGGCCCGGTACGTGCTCAAGCCGGTCACCGCGGCACGCCTGATGGAGCTGCTGGACGCCTGCTGATCAGCGCAGGCTGGAGCCGGCAGCGACGGAGCTCCACCTCACGCCGGCGTCTTCCAGATCTCGTCCCGCTCTCCGCGCTCCCGTTTGACGACGTCCTCGCCCACCATGTTGAGCGGCCGCCCGGCGATCGTCCGGAACTGCTGGAAGGCCACGTGGCAATGGTGCTTCCGGAGGAAGTTCAGGAACCGCTTGTAATCCCCGGCCGGCATGTTGAACAGGTCGATCAGCAGCCGATAGCTTCCGCCCGTCTGCTCGAGCCCCTTCCGCACCAGCGCACGCAGATCGTTCCGGGTGATGTCGCGTGACATGAACGGCGCGTAGACCGCGGCCCAAAACGACTCGCGCGCGACCACGACATTGTCGTAGAGCGTTTCCGCGGTGCTGCGGGTCACGGGCGCGGCGGCGGGAGCCGAGCGGGGCTCGGCGCGCAGGAGGCTCGTCGGCAGGTCCGCGACCTCGATGCGCCCGTCGCGGCTCCTGACGACCAGCCGCTCGGCGACGTTCTTGAGCTCCCGGACGTTGCCGGGCCACTTGTAGCCCAGGATGACGGCGAGCGCATCCGGGCAGACGTCCGGCACCGGGACCCGGTACTGCTCGGCGAAATTCGTCAGAAAAAATGCGAGCAGCGCGGGGACGTCTTCCATCCGTTCCCGCAGTGGCGGCAAATGCAGCTGGATGACGTTGAGGCGGTAATACAGATCGTCGCGGAAACTCTTGGCCGCAACCGCGTCAACGAGGTTGCGGTTGGTCGCGGCGATGACCCGGACGTTGACTCGCGCCTCCGTCTTTTCGGATCCGACGCGCTGAATTTCGCCCGTCTCCAGAAATCTGAGCAAGAGTCCCTGCATGCGCGGGGTCGTCTCTCCGATCTCGTCCATGAACACCGTGCCACGGTGAGCCTGCTCGAGCACACCGGTGCGATCGCGGAAGGCACCCGTGAAGCTGCCGCGCACATGGCCGAACAGTTCCGTCTCGAGCAGCGACTCGGTCAGTGCCGCGCAATTGACGGTCACCAGCTGATGGTGGCCGCGTCCACTGCCCGCGTGGATCAGTCTGGCGACAATCTCCTTGCCGACACCGCTCTCGCCCGTGACGAGAACTTTCGCGTCGCAGCGGGAGGCGTACTCGATCTCTTCCCGCACGCCCGCCATGGCCCTGCTGGTGCCGATGAGTTTCAAGAGGTCCGTGGAGTTGGAAGGTGGCATTCTTCGCTGGGAGGCAGACATTATGCCCGCTGTGGGGTGACTGTCAAGGTTCCTGGGTAGAATTCCGTCCTCGAATGACATAACGCGTCGGCCTTAAACGGACATACACCGAAAATGCCGCATAGTTGGTCGCAAAACGGCCGTGCCGGCCGAATCGCAGAATATTGTCAGCCCCGACGCGTATTACTGCCTATCATCCAGACGCCCCGCGGGCTCGCGATCAGGTGATGCATCGGGCGTTTCTTGGAGAATCCCTTCGTCCGCTCGCGGAATGCCACTTGCACGAACGCCGGCTTCATGGACATCCGCTTCATCTCCTCGCTTACGGCCGAGGACGAAAATGCCTTCGCTCCCGCGCTGCTGAAGGCGGCGGGTGCCGTCCTGGATCAACTCCCGATCGCCTACACGCTCCGCATCGAAACGACCGGCGCACAGGTGTTCCAGCACACGCACCATGCCTTCGAGTCTGTGCCTGCGCCCCTGCCCCCCAGCCGCAAGTCGCGAACTGGAAGCCTCGACTAGCCGGCCGGCTCGCTCCACGGGCAAGCCCTCGATTTCGGAGACTTTTCGCCCCGTCCGGGCGGACCGGCCCCGTTTCGGGGCATGACGTTGGCCCAGCCTCGGCGGATGTCGGAGGGGTTCGTTTCAGGCGCGCGGACACGCGTGGGGTCTTCAATGCGACCCGGTTCGGTGGCGACCCAACGTCCGCATGTTCTCTCCGGCAGCGGTCGCAACCTCAGTAGTTATGGCTACCGTCGCCGAGACCTGTTGGCGGAGGCTCTGCAGCCGCCTGGGTGACGGTGAACGTCTTGCCGCCGATCGAAATGGTGCCGGCCCTGGAGAAGGTCGCGGGATTGGCTGCAACGCTGAAACTGACCGTCCCTGGGCCCGATCCGCTCGCGCCGGAGGTGATCGTAATCCAGGCGGTACTGCTGATCGCCACCCAGGTGCAGCCCGCGCTCGCCGTCATGGAGACCGTGCCGGTCCCACCTGCTGCCGACACGGACTGACTCGTCGGAGCGAGAGCGAACGTGCACGGTACGCCGGCCTGCGTGACCGTAAACGTCTTGCCGCCGGCCGTGATCGTGCCGGTTCGCCACGAGCTCCCGGGATTTGCGGCGACGCTGAGGCTGATCGTTCCCGAGCCCGTGCCGCTGGCGCCGGCGGTGATCGTGATCCAGGCCGCGTTGCTGATGGCCGTCCAGTCGCAGCCTGCGGCGGCGGTCAGCGTGACGGCCGCGGTACCCCCGGCCGCCGATACAAACTGACCGGTCGTCGCGAAGGCGTACGTGCACCCCGGTCCCGCCTGCGTCACCGTGAGGGTCTGACCGCCGGCAGTTATCGTGGCGGTCCGTGTGGAGGTTGTGAGATTCGGGGCGATGCTGAAGCTCACCATCCCCGACCCCGAGCCGCTGCTGCCGGCGGTAATCGTGATCCACGCCGCATTGCTCGCGGCCGTCCAGGTGCAGCCCGTGTTCGCCGTCATCGTGACTGTAGCGCTGCCGCCCGCCGCCGGCACAGACTGAGCGGTCGGAGTGAAGGCGTATTCGCATCCTGTGCCCGCCTGCGTCACGGTAAAGGTCTGGCCTCCCACCGCGATCGTTCCGGTTCTGGCGGAGGTGGTGAGATTTGCCGCGACGCTGAAGCCGATCGTTCCCGGACCCGAACCGCTCCAGCCGGAAGTGATCGTGATCCACGCAGCACTGGCGGTGGCGGTCCAGGTGCACCCCGCGCCAGACGTCATCGTGATCGTTCCGGTGCCGCCCGCCAAGGAGACTGACTGACTGGTCGGAGCGATGGCATACGAGCAGGCCCCGCCGGCCTGCGTCACGGTAAACGTCTGGCCACCAATCGAGAGGGTGCCGGTCCGGGTGGCGGCCCCGGGGTTCGCCGCGACGCTGAAGCTGATCGTTCCGGATCCCGAGCCGCTTGCGCCGTCTGTGACCGTGATCCACGGGACGCTACTGATGGCCACCCAGCTGCAGCCCGTGCTGGCGGTCAGCGCGACCGCACCCGTGGCGCCCGCCGCAGGCACCGAGTGACTGGTCGGGGCGAGAGCAAAGGTGCAGGGGGCGCCGGCCTGCGTCACCGTAAAGGTCTGGCCGCCGGCAGTGATCGTGCCGGTCCGTCCGGAGGTATTGGGATTCGCGCCCACGCTCAAGCTGACCGTTCCCGGCCCGATGCCAGCGCCGGCGGTGACGGTGATCCAGGCAGTGTTGCTGGTGGCCGTCCAGGCGCAGCCTTCGCCGGAGGTCAGCGCGACCGCCACTGCGCCGCCAGCCGCCGTCAGAAACTGACCAGTGGAAGCGAGAGCGTAGGTGCACCCCGCCCCGGCCTGCGTTACGGTGAACGTCTGGCCAGCTATTGTGATCGCGCCAGAGCGGGAAGACGTCGTGGGATTCTCCTCGACGCGGAAGCTCGTCGTTCCTTCGCCCGTGCCGCTCGTGCCCGCCGTGATCGTGATCCAGGGGGTGTTGCTACCGGCCGTCCAGCTACAGCCTGCAGCTGTGCTCACGCCTACGCTTCCAGCGCCACCGGCGACCGGCATCCACTGATTCGCCGGGGTCAAGGCATACGTACACGCGACCGCCTCCTGCGTCACAGTGAAGGTCTGTCCGCCGGCGGTGATCGTGCCGGTCCGAGAGGACGTCGCCGGATTCGGCGCGACGGTGAAGCCGATCGTGCCGCTGCCCGCGCCGCTCGCACCGGCGGTGATCGTGATCCATGGAGCGTTGCTGGTGGCCGTCCAGGTGCAGTCCGTGCTCGCGGTCATCGTGGCCGTACCGCTGCCGCCCGCCGCTGTCATCGACTGACTCGTCGGCGCCAACGCGAACGTGCACGGCACGCCGGCCTGGGTCAGGGTGAACGTCTGACCGCCAGCCGTGATCGTGCCGGTCCGGGCCGCAGTCCCGGAATTCGGCGCGACGGTGAAGCCGATCGTGCCGCTGCCCGCGCCACTCGCACCGGCGGTGATCGTGATCCATGGAGCGCTGCTGGTGGCCGTCCAGGTGCAGTCGGTGCCCGCCGTCATCATGACGGTGCCGGTGCCGCCCGGGGCCGTCATGGACTGAGCCGTCGGGACCACGGCGTATGTGCACGGCGCACCAGCCTGCGTCACGGTGAACGCTCGCCCCTCGGCGGTGATCGTGCCGGTCCGCGAGGACATCGTGGGATTCGACGCGACGCTGAAGCCGATCGTGCCGTTGCCCGAGCCGCTCGCGCCGGCGGTGATCGTGATCCAGGCGGCGCTGCTGCTCGCCGTCCAGGGGCAGCCGGACGCCGAACTCATGCCCACGCTGCCGGTGCCGCCCGCCGCGGGCACGGATAGACTCGTCGGGGTGAGGGCGTAGGTGCAGGCCGCGCCGGCCTGGACCACGGTGAAGGTCTGGCCGGCGGCGGAGATCGTGCCGGTTCGTGACGCAGCGCCGGGATTCTCCGCGACGTCGAAGGTGATCGTCCCTGGACCCGAGCCGCTCGAGCCGCCAGTGATCGTGATCCAGTCGGTGTTGCTCACGGCCGTCCAGGTGCAACCCTCTGCTGCGCTCATGCTGACGTTGCCGGTGCCACCGACCGCCGGTGCGGATAGTCCCGTCGACGAGAGGGTCGGTGGGCATGGCGCTGAGAAATCGAACGAGTTCGAGGCGGCGCTGTAGGCCGAGCCACCAGGTCCGACAGCCGACACACGCGCTTCGTAGATGATGCCGGAGGCCGGCACGGCGCTCAGGAGATTGAGAAAATCGACGCGAATCTTCCCGTCTGGATCTGGTACCGGCTTACCGAGACTCACGCTTTCGAAGGGAGTCGTCGCGCCGGCTACATAGAGCTCGAGCGTGTAGCTCGCGACGACTGGTGTGCCGTCGGGCGCAAGCGCATAGTGATCCGGCGACGGATCGAACTCCGCCGTCCGCGGATCCCTGACGGATTGCGCACCGAGCAGGACAACTGACGCCAGCAGGATCATCGTGATCGCCGCGGTGCGTCCACGAAGCACTGTCAAAACACGCATTTGAGGCACTCCACGAACGTGGAGGAACCGTGTTGCTGGGAGTGACGGGCCAGCTCATTGCAGAATCCGGACCCCGCAGGCCAGGCCCGTTAACGTATTGAGAACAGGAGGGATCTAGACAGACTGGCAGCGCGCTCGCTCAAGGATGGGCGGCCCTTTTTGGATGGGCCCGTGCAAATCCGTAGGCAAGAGATGCGGCGTCTATCGAGCAGATCAACTGTTCGGGGCACGCAGATGGCGGATGCCAGCGGCGTCGATGCTGACACGCGTGTTGAATGTGCACCGGTGAATCTGGCGTCAAGCGGAGCATCCGCATGAACACTTATGCCCAGGTGCATCACTGCGCTTCGCCACACGCTTCCGTCATCATCGCGCTGACTGCGGCGCCGTCGAGAAAGTTACGCGCCCAATTCCCGGGTTCGTGTAAGAAGTACCAAAGTTGTAACCAGCCACGAGTTCTCATCTCGCCACGCGTTCAGGCCCGGAATACGGCCGCTAATAACGGTTCCGGATAGTGCCTTTCAGAACGGAAAGCCGGCCATCCGGCGATCCGTAAAAATTAAGTGTAATTCCTGCCCTTGATCGTGGGCGCAAGACTTGCGCGCTCACGGATTGCTAATTGAAAAACTCGGTTTTTCGAGGGAAGAGGCCCGCGACGCGTGCGGACCGGAACTTGCCCGTGACTGGGCAACACCGATAACGATCGATCCGTACGCAAACGGGACAGCCCACTGAGGCGGAGCTCTGCCTACTCGAGGGGCCATCACCGCCACTGCTGCGCAGGAGATAGACCGTAAATGCCAAACACCGCAGCCCGTGTATCCGATCGCACCTCGACCATATGGGCACGGGGTGCGCGCATCACCCTCGCGATCCTGACAGTGCTGTTCATGTCCGTGCCGTCTTCGCGCCTGGTTGCGCAGACAGGCGGGCTCATTGCTCATTGGCCGTTGAACGAAGCGGCAGGCACGACGGCATTTGATGCGGCCGGTAGTTACACGGCAACGCTGGCAAGCGGGGCGACCTGGACGACGGGCCGGCATGGTGCAGGGGTTCGGCTGGACGGAGAGGCCGCGTACATCGCGACTCCGATGATCGACGTGCACGGCAGCGCGCTGACGCTGGCTGCCTGGGTGAACATTTCGGACTATCCGGCGGAACTCGATCAGCGGATCATTTCCAAATCCACCGACATCGCCGAAGCGTCGCATTACTGGATGTTGAGCCAGGCTCGGAGTGGCAACCGGAATCTGCTGCGCTTCCGGCTGAAGACCGGCTCCTCCACGACGACGCTGATCGCCTCGACCGGGGATCTGCCGACGAACACCTGGTATCACGCAACGGCCACCTACGACGGCATGACCATGCGCCTCTACCTCAATGGTGTGGAGGTCGGCAGCACCCCAAAGTCCGGCACCATCGCGACCAACACCGCCGTGCCGGTCAGCATCGGCCGGAGCCCTGACGGCTCAAACTTTCTGAGGGGGATCATCGATGACGTACGCGTCTACGACCAGGCGCTGACGGCATCCGACATCGCAGCCGTCATGCAGGGCAAGGAAGCCGCGCCCGACACGACGGCGCCAAGCATCCCGACGGCCGTGAAGGCAACAGCCGCATCGCCGACGCAGATTTACGTGCAGTGGAGCGCGAGCACGGACGATACGGCGGTGACCGGCTACCGCGTGCGGCGCAATGGCACCGTGGTCACAACGACCGGGACCACTTACGTCGAGTCCGGCCTGCTGCCTTCGACGACCTACAGCTACACGGTGTCGGCGTTCGACAGCGCAGGTAACGAGTCGGCGCCGTCGGCACCGGCCGCAGCGACCACCCTTGCGCCAGACAGCACACCGCCGCGCCTCTCAGGCGTAACGGCGACTGGAGTCACCTCGTCCGAAGCCACGATCACATGGACGACGGACGAGCCGGCGAGCAGCGCGGTGGAGTACGGGCCCACGACGTCCTATGGATCGTCGGCCTACGACCACAGCGTCGTCACGTCGCACGCGGTTCGAATCGCCCCGCTGCAGCCAGCGACCACTTACCACTATCGAGTGACGAGCACCGATCCGGCTGGCAACATCGTACGGTCGGCGGATCTGGCCTTTACGACCGCAGCGGGCACGGGTGGAGGCGCCGGCGGGCCGATCGCCTACTGGGCCCTCGACGAGGGCACAGGAATGATGGCAGCGAACTCGGCTGGCGGGGAGAGCGCGACGCTGGCCGGCGGCGCGACATGGACGGACGGTCGGGCGGCATACGCCGTCAGGCTGAACGGGACGACCGGTTATCTGTCGACCCCGACCCTGGACCTTCCCGGATCGAACATGACGATTGCCGCATGGGTGAGTCACAGCGCGTTTCCCGGCAACGTCGAACAGCGCATCATCTCCAAGGCGTCGGGCATCGACGAACAGGCGCACTACTGGATGCTGAGCCAGACGAAGGTTTCGGGCCGCCATCGACTACGGTTCCGCCTCAGGACCGGCTCGGTGACGACAACTCTGGTCGCGGCCACGGGCGATCTCCCGAGCGACACCTGGTATCACGCAGCCGCAAGTTATGACGGCGAGACCATGCGGCTCTACCTCGACGGAGTGGAGGTCGGCAGCAAGGCGAAGTCGGGCACGATCGCGACCGACGCGACGGTTCCGGTGAGCATCGGCCGCAACCCGGACGGCTCCAACTACCTCAACGGGATCATCGATGACGTCCGCATCTACGATCGGGCGTTGACCGCGACCGACATCGCCGCGCTGATGGCGGGGGGCGAGGGCACGGAGCCGCCGCCCGAAGAAACCCCGAATCAGCCGCCTGCGGTGGCACTGACGTCTCCAGCCAGCGGTTCCAGCTACACGGCCCCGGCGACCATCACGCTGGCCGCATCGGCGTCCGATCCTGAGAACCGGTTGTCGGAGGTGCAGTTCTTCTCGGGGAGCACGCTGCTCGGGACCGACACCAGTGCGCCGTACTCGTTCGCCTGGTCCTCGGTCGCCGCCGGATCCTACTCCGTCACTGCACGGGCCCGAGACGCCGACGGGGGGGTGACCACGTCGGCGCCGGTGACGATCTTCGTGACCTCGCCGACGAACCAGCCGCCGGCCGTCACCATTACCACGCCGTCGACCGGCGCCACGTTCAGCGCGCTCTCCGGCATTGCGGTAGCGGCCGCGGCGTCGGATCCGGAAAACCGGCTCACAGAAGTCCAGTTCTACGCCGGAAGCACCCTGCTGGGCCGCGACACCACGGCTCCGTACAGCTACAGCTGGTCGTCCGTTCCGGCGGGTGTCTATACGCTGACGGCGGTCGCCCGCGACGCCGATGGGGGCAGCACGACGTCCGCTCCGGTGGGCATCACCGTGAGCGCCCCCACCACGAGCACGTGGCGCGTGATCTTCACCGCGTCGCCCGATCACGAGGCGAAGGTGACGAGCTATGTTCTGGAGATTTTCGCGGGTGGCGCGGATCCGAACGTGGCGACGCCCTTCCTGGTGAGCGATCTCGGGAAGCCCGCACCCGATGCCAACCGGGACATCACGGTGGACCGCACGACGGTGTTCGGGGCGCTCGCGCCGGGAACCTACGTGATGACCATCCGGGCGACCGGCGCGGGTGGCAGCACGAGGAGTGCGGCTTTCACGTTTGCCAAGTAAGCGGCACCGTCGAGCGAACCGTAGGCTCACACGGCGATCACATCCGCCGTGACCCCGATCGCCGACATCCGGAGGCGGATCTCGTCGACGTACACCGGATTCATCGCAATGATCACGTCCGGTTGATACTCGCGCAACCGCTCGGGTGAAACGACGGCGTGACCTGTACCCGGCAGGAACTTTCCCCACTTGTGGGGATTGATGTCTACCAGGTACTCGATCTCCGGTCCGATGCCGCAGGTCGTGAGCAGGGCAACGCACTTCGAGCCAGCGCCCCAGATCACCAGTTTTTGCCCTGACCCGGACAGGCTCCTGATCCGATTGCGCCAGGCCCCGATCTCTTTCGGGCACTGGTCGCGAAACGCTTCGACCTCGCGCGCGGTCGACGTGAGATCGGCCTCGATGGCCAGCGACGCCTCCGTCGGGCCTTCCGCCGTCCGCGCCGTCACCCAGAGGTACTGGTCCTCGAAGTCGCGAACCAGCTCGACGATCTCGAAGCCCGTCGCCCTGAACAGCCGCGCGAGGCTGCCCGCGGTCAGGTAGGTGCAGTGCTCGTAGTAGATGTCCCAGAAGGCGCGCTCGCGCAGCACGCGGGTCATGTCGGGCACTTCGAAGAAGACCAGCGTGTCCCTGCGCGCCCCGATCACCCGTCTGACCATCCGCATGAATTCCGCCGTCGGCTGAATGTGCTCGAGCGTGTGCCGGCAGGCCACGACATCTGCGGGCAGGTGCGCGTACTTCTCCGAGTAGAGGTCCCGGATGAACCTGACCCGGTCGGCCCCTTCGCCCTGCAGCCGGCCGGGAACACAGCCCGGGTCGATGCCGATGCCCCGGTTGTTCCCCGCCTCGCACAGCAGCGCCAGGAACTCCCCCTTGCCGCATCCGATCTCGATGATGTGCCGGCCATGAATGTCGTAGCCGCGCACGAGGCGATCGACCAGCTCTCGAGCCCACGCGTCGAACCGCGGCGAGAAGTGCTGCGTCTCCTCGAAATCCGGCGAGTACTCGTTCAGCGCCACGTCGAACAGCGTGTTGGTGATGAACCCGCACGACCGGCAGAACCCGAGCCGGAGGTCACCTCGAGGGTAGGTGAGCGCCTGCTCCCGCGTATGCATCAACATCACGCAGTGTGCGGGGATGCTCGAGACCTCGTAGAACGGCTCCAGCCCCGGCGCGGCGCAGTTCGGGCAGGTGGAAATTCCAACTCCGATGCCATGCCCGCGGGCAGCAGGGATATCGACTTCGACGTTCATCACTCTCGTCTGCTCCACCGGCGATCACCCGACCGCGATCTGCGGCGTCGGAATGGGGACGATGAACTTGCCGCCACGGATTTGATATTCGCTCTGCTGCCGCATCACCTCGTCCTTGAAGTTCCAGGCAAGCAGGAGCACGTAGTCGGGCGGCGGCGCCTCCAGGAGCTTGGTCGTGTCGTAGATCGGGATATGGACGCCCGGCATGTACTTGCCATGCTTGTGGCGATTGCGATCCACGACGTATTCCACGAGATCACCGTCGATGCCTGCGGAGTTGAGCAGAATCGCGCCTTTCGCGGCAGCGGCATATCCGGCGATCCGCTTCCCGTCGGCTTTCAGCGAACGCAGGAGGTCCCCCAGTGCACGCTGCACCGACCGCACGCGAGCCGCGAAGTCCCGGTAGTACTCCACGCGGTCGAGGCCGAGCGCCTGCTCCTCTTCGAGCAGCCGCTCGACGGCGGCCGAGGGGCGCCCGGAGCGCTGTACGAACAGACGCAGCGAGCCGCCGTGCGTCGGCAGCCGACGCGCATCCACCAGCGTCAGCCCGTGACGCGCGAACAGACGGGAGACGGCGGTGACCGAAAAGTAACAAAGATGTTCGTGGTAGATCGTGTCGAACTCGCAATGATCGATCAGGTCGCGGACGTACGGCGCCTCGATGACCGCCATGCCATCGTCTTTCAGCAGCGTCCGGATACCGTGCACGACTCCCTGGAGATCCGCCACGTGCGCCAGCACGTTGTTGGCATGGATGACGTCGGCCCGCATCCCGTCCGCCGCCAGCGATTCAGCCAGCTCTCGTCCGAAGAACGCCTCCCGCACCTCGACGCCGACCTGGCGTGCCGCGGCAGCCGGCCCCGGCGCCGGGTCGATCCCGAGAACCGGAATGCCGCCGTCCACATAATTGCGGAGCAGATACCCGTCATTGGACGCGATCTCGACGACGAGGCTCGACGGACCCAGGTTCCGCGTTGCGATCAGCTCGAGGGCGTTGTCGCGGCAGTGCCGCAGCCACACATCGGAGAATGACGAAAAGTAGGGATAGTCCGCACCAAACAGGATCGCCGGATCGACGGTCTCGCGGATCTGGACCAGCGAGCACGCCGCACAGAACACCACCGTCAGCGGAAACCTGCGCTCTTCCAGTCTCAGCTGGTCCTGCGAGAGCAGCCCGTCCGACAAGGGCATCTCGCCGAACGCGAGAATCTCGGTGAGCTCGCGCTGGCCGCATGCGCGGCAGCCGGTGATGGCCTTATACACTCACGACTCCAACCGCCTGGTCGATCCGGGTCTCGACGAATCGGAGGTCGGCGTCGAGCCGGCCTTCACTCTGCAGCTTCTTGATGGTACCGATTCGCAGATATCTCGGTCCCAGAAAATCGTCGCGCGTGGTGTTGTTCTCGAGATACGCGTCACGGAGCTCTTCGACGCCGGCACGCACCGTCCACCTCGCCCGGTAGCCGGGAATGCGTGTTTCGAGCTTCGAGCAGTTCACCTGATAACACCGCAGGTCGGGCCCCGCGCCGTCCGCGTACCGCACGTCGGTGCCGGGAATAGCCTCGGCGACCATCGTGACGATCTCACGCACCTGATAGTTCTCTGACGACCGCCCGACGTTGAAGGCCTCGTTGTGGACGAGTGCGCGGGGCGCCTGCAGCAGCGCCACGTACGCCCGTGAAATGTCCTCGATGTGGACGAGCGGCCGCCACGGTGTGCCATCGCTCTTCACGAAGATCTCACCCTGTGTGAGTGCGTAGCCGACAAGGTTGTTCACCACCAGGTCCGCCCGCAGACGGGGAGACACGCCGTATGCCGTCGCGCAGCGCAGAAACGTCGGACTGAAAGCCTCGTCGGCGAGCGCCGAGATGTCGCGCTCGGAGCGGACCTTGGACTCTCCGTACGGGGTGACCGGGTTGAATGGCGCCGTCTCGGTGACCGCGCCGAGCCCGCCGGCGGCGCCGTACAGGCTGCACGACGAGGCGTAGAGAAAGCGCGACACGCCGGCCGCCTTCGCCTGCCTGGCCAGCCGGGCGGAGGCCTGATGATTGATTGCGTAGGTGCAGGCCGCGTTGAGGTCGCCCAATGGGTCGTTCGAGATCCCGGCCAGATGGACCACCGCGTCGAACCCGTGCAGAGCCTCGACCGGCACGTCGCGAACGTCGAAAGGCAAGGTCGGAAACACCTGCGGCGCACGGCCGAAATTGCCGGCGGCGAAGAGGTCGGTATCGAGACCCACCACCTCGTGCCCGGCCTTATCCAGCATCGGCCCCAGCAGGGTGCCGATGTAACCGAGGTGCCCTGTCAGCAGGACTCTCACGCGTGCCCCCAGATCGATCGGTCGATCGGTCGATCGGCAGATCGCTCGATCGTTACCATGTCTTCCACGGCGGATTGCCGCTTTCCCAGAGCTGCTCGAGGAGCTTGCGATCGCGCAGCGTGTCCATGCACTGCCAGAACGAGTCGTGGCGGTAGGCCATCAGCTGGCCTTCGCGGGCGAGTCGTTCGAGCGGCTCGCGCTCCCACTGGGTCGCGTCGCCGTCCACGTAATCGAAGACCCCGGGTTCCAGCACGAAGAAGGCCCCGTTGATCCACCCTTCCCCGAGCTGCGGCTTCTCGGAAAACTCCGAGACGTTGTCACCGTCGAGTTCGAGACGACCGAACCGGGCCGGCGGCCTTACGGCGGTGACCGTCGCGAGCTTGCCGTGGGCGCAGTGGAACTCGAGGAGCTTGCGCAGGTCCACGTTCGAGACGCCGTCCCCCCAGGTGAGCATGAAGCGGTCGCTGCCGATCTGCGGCTGCAGCCGCTTGATGCGCCCGCCCGTCGCCGTCTCCAGCCCGGTATCGACCAGATCCACGCGCCAGTCCACCAGCCCATTGCCGTTGCCGTTGCCGTTCTGCCGCACGACCTCCGCCCGCCTGAAATCGACCGTGAGGTTGCAGCTTAAGGTCGCGTAGTCGAGCATGTACTTTTTGATGTGCTCGCCCTTGTAACCGAGCGCGATCACGAAGTCCTTGAAGCCGTGCTTCGCGTAGTGCTTCATGATGTGCCAGAGGATCGGCTTGCCGCCGATCTCGACCATCGGCTTCGGCTTCGCTTCGGTCTCTTCCGACAACCGGCTGCCAACGCCGCCGGCAAGAATCGCCACTTTCACCTGCGTGCCCCCTATAGAACGTGCCGGTTTCGAGCAAACGCCTCGCCATCCGGCATCCCTTCGGAAGCCTGAAAACCCGCATCAAAAGAGGAATTCCCGTCGCGTCGCCGGTCGGGAGGCGACAAAAGGCTGCCGGTCTGCGGACTTTTATCTGCGAAGAATGCGGCCGGGATTTACTCCGTCGAGTCCGCCGGGCGGTGATCGGGGGCAGACGCCGTGATCGCGGCCCGCAGCCGGCGGGCGGCCTGCTCCGGTGATACCGCGACGATGAATACGCCGCTCCCCAACTCGAATCCCGACGCTGTGGTCAGCCGTGGCACGATCTCGAGCCGCCAGTGGAAAGCGCGACGGATCGACGCCCGCGGGCGAACCGGCGCGGTCTGCAGCACGAGATTGAATGGGAAGGGATCGAGGACGAGCCCCAGCGCCCGAAGCACCGCGTGCAGCAGCCGCCCCAGGTTCCGGATCTCCGCCGGCTCCGCGCCGCGAAAATCGTGCTGGTGCCGCCGGGGCACGATCCATGTTTCGTACGGGAAGCGCGGAGCGAAGCTCGCCATGGCGGCGAAATCGGCGTTCTCACCCACCAGTCGGTGCCCGCCCGACGACTCCCGGCTGATCGAATCGCAGGTGACGCACCGGTGAAGCCGCCGGAAGTACGCGCTGGCACCTCTCAGTTCGCCGGCCAGTCTCCCGGGCACGATCGGGAGGGCGACCAGCTGCGCGTGCGCATGCTCCTGTGAAGCGCCGGCGGCGGCGCCTTCGTTCCGGAAGAGCGCCACGCTCTTCACATGGGGCGCGGCGCTGACCGCCTGCAGCCGCGACTGGTAGACGTCGAGAATCATCGCGAGCTCGGCGGCGTCGAAGTCCACCAGCCGGCGATCGTGGCGCGGGGTCTCGACGATGACTTCGTGCAGGCCGCGGGCCGGCAGCTGGCGATAGGGCGCGATGGCGGCGTCGAGAGTCCCGGCGTGCGGCTGCATCGCCGGGTACTTGTTCGGAACGACCCGCACCGTCCACCCCGGCGTGTCACGGGCGCTCTGCGGCTCGCGCAGCGCGAAGACTTCGGGTTCGGTCTCCCGTTCGTTGCCCGGGCAGAAATGACAATGCGCGGGAGCAGGCACGACTCCGGCGGAAGACCGTTGCGGGCGCGCGGATCGCCGCGGCGCGACGATGGACCAGATCCCGCCCGGAACGGACCGGCGCAGAGCAGGCGTTTCATCCATGGTCAGTCCAGCCGCGCCGCGTCCGCGCGATAAAAGACGCTCATGCGGGAGACTTTTATCTGCAGAACATCCACGAAGATCCGCACTTCCCTCGTTTTCAGCATGTAACGGACTGTTACCTCCAACTGCTGGATGGCCGGATGTTTGCTGCCTCTTCCCGCCTAGATCCGAGGCAGATTCATCCAATGAGAGTTCTGATCACAGGCGGCGCAGGGTTCATCGGTTCGCATCTTTCGGACCGGCTTCTGGAGGCGGGTCACCGGGTGACGGCCGTGGATGACCTGTCCACCGGCCGACTCGCGAACATCGCGCATCTCGAAGGGGCTCCGGGCTTCCAGTTCGTGCACGAGTCGATCATGCACGAGGCTGTCATGGACCGGCTGGTCAGCGACTGCGATGTGATCTACCACCTGGCGTCCGCCGTCGGCGTCGAGCTGATTGTCAGCCGGCCGGTCGAAGTGATCGAGCGCTGCATCCTCGGTACCGAGATCGTCCTGCGGACCGCGCACCGCTACAAGAAGAAGGTCCTCATCACCAGCACGTCTGAGATCTATGGCAAGAACGGCCGTGTGCCGTTCGCCGAGGAGGACGACCGTCTGCTGGGCCCGACGACGAAGAGTCGCTGGAGCTATTCGTGCGCCAAGGCGATCGACGAGTTCCTGGCGCTCGCGTACCAGAAGGAGAAGCAGCTGCCGATCGTGATCGTCCGGCTCTTCAACACCGTTGGTCCACGGCAGTCGGGCCAGTACGGCATGGTCGTCCCACGCTTCGTCCAGCAGGCCCTCGCCGGCAGGCCGCTGACGGTGTACGGCGACGGGTCACAGCGGCGGTGTTTCGGGTACGTGGGGGATATCGTCGGGGCGCTGGTCGCGCTCATGGGGCATCCAGCCGCCGTCGGGCAGATCTTCAACATCGGAAACACCGAAGAAGTGTCGATCCTCGAGCTGGCCCGCCGGGTCATCCGGCTGACCGGCAGCACCTCCACGGTCGAACTGGTGCCCTACGACGTCGCGTACGAGGCCGGGTTCGAAGACATGGCGCGACGGATTCCGGATCTCACGCGCATCCAGACGCTCATCGGCTACCAGCCCACCGTCTCGCTGGACGAGACGATCCTGCGCATCGCGAGCCACTTCCAGGAGTCCATGAGCGCTGAAGAAGCGGTAGTTCACGGCCAGGCCTGAATGACGAGCGAGTCAGCAGTCACGGCGGAGCGCCCGAGGGAGACGGCGCCGGTCTCGGCCTGTCCGGCCTGCGGACGTGTCGAACCGGACAGCTTCCTCCGGATCCCTGAGCTACCGGTGAACTGCATCGCGCTGTGGAACACGCGCGAGGCGGCGGTGTCGTGTGCGCGGGGGGGGATCGACCTCGGCTTCTGCGACTCGTGCGGCGCGATCAGCAATCAGGTGTTCGATCAGACCCGCCTCCAGTACGACGGCACCTACGATAATTCGCTCCACTTCTCACCCACGTTCCAGAGATACGCGGAGCAGCTCGCCGCGCGCCTGGTCGAACGCCACGACCTGCGCGACAAGGACGTCATCGACGTCGGATGCGGGAACGGCGAGTTGCTGGCGCTGCTGTGCCGGCTCGGGAACAACCGGGGTGTCGGCTTCGATCCCAGCTTCATACCGGACCGGAGCGACTCGACCGCCGGGAAGGGCGTGACGGTCATCCCGGACGTCTATTCCGAGCGCTACGGGCACTACGCCGCCGACCTGGTGGTGTGCCGGCACGTGCTCGAGCACATCCCCGAACCGCGGCCCTTTCTTCGTCGCGTGCGCGCCGCCCTTGACTACAGGGCCCGGACCGCCGTGTTCTTCGAAGTGCCGAATGCCGCGCACGTCTTTCAGCACGGTGGTGTCTGGGACATCATCTACGAGCACTGCTGCTACTACACCGCGCCGGCGCTGGAACGGCTGTTCACCGCCTGCGGGTTCGACGTACTCGACGTAACCGAAGCCTTTTCGGGTCAGTACCTCTGCCTCGAAGCACGGCCCTCGCTGAACCGCGCCCCTCCCCCGGCGGGTGACACCGGCGAACCGACCGCGCTGCGCGAAGACGCCCTGAGGTTTGCCCGCAGTTACGAGGCGACGCTCGCCGAATGGAACGCGCGGCTTCGCCGGCTGAACGCCGAAGGCAGACGGGTGGCCGTATGGGGCGCCGGGGCGAAGGGAGCGATGTTCCTGAACGCCTTTCGCTCAGAGAGCGGCCTGGACTGCATCGTGGATGTGAATCCACACAAATGGGAACTGCATGTACCCGGAACCGGCCAGAAGGTCGTGAGGCCCGACGCGCTGAGGCAATACCGGCCCGAGGTCGTGCTGGTGATGAATGCCAATTACCGCGACGAGATCGGCCGTCAGCTGTCGGACCTCGGCCTGAGTCCGGAGTTGATCGCGATCTGAACAGCCTGAAGGGTGGACGCAATGAACACGATTTACTTGGATTCCAACGTCAACGACGACGTGCGCCGGCAGCGGCTGTACGCCGGGCAACTGTTTGTGTTTTCACCCCGGCCCAGCACGCGGGCCCTGTGCGACTTCGCGAAGGAAATGATCCAGGAGGCCTTCGGCCCGATCGATCCCCTCGAAGCGCAGTACGACATGCCGGTCGAGCAGTATGTCTCCATCGTCAGCCCGTTGAAGCCGAAGTTCATTCACCATCCGGAAACGAAACGGCTGCTCCGGGAGCTGGTGGCCGACTTCGGCTGTGACCTCGAGCAGACCTATGTGGATGTGCCTCGGCTGCGGATGGTGACGAGCGACGGGTATCTGACCGCGGGAGTCGGCTATGCACATCACCTGCATCGCGATACCTGGTATTCGGCGCCGATGGCGCAACTGAACTGGTGGCTGCCGGTCTACGACTTCGAGTCCGAGAGCTCCATGGCGTTTCACCCCGCGTATTGGGCCAGAGGGGTGAAGAACGGCTCCGCGGAGTTCAACTACTACGAGTGGAACAGCGAGGGACGGAAGAACGCGGCGCAGCACATCAAGACCGATACGCGCAAACAGCCGAAGCCGGAGGAGGACCTCGAGATCGATCCGCAAATCAGGGTTGTGTGCCCTCCCGGCGGCGTCGTCCTCTTTTCTGCGGCGCACATGCACTCCACCGTTCCGAACACGGCCGGCCGTACCCGCTACAGCATCGATTTCCGCACGGTCAACACCGCCGACCTTCGCGCCGGGCATGCCGCGCCGAACGTCGATTCCCGGCCGGTCGGCACCTCGGTGCGCGATTTCGTGCGCGGGACCGACGCCGCCCCGATGCCGGAGGACATCGTGCAGCGGTACGACAACGCGGTGGCCGCCGAGGGTGTGCTGGTGTATCGGCCGGCACAGTAGCCGTGCGTGGTGTTTGTTCCGAAGGGCTCGGGACCTGTCCAGGCGGATCAAGGGACGTGATGTTGCAGAACGGTCGTAGAGAGAAAGCGGCGGGTGCGCCTCCTCGTGTCACTGTTGGCGTGCCGGTTTTCAATGGTGAAGCGTTTCTCGAAGAGACGCTGAACTCGCTCCTTGCGCAGACATACCACGACTTCGAGGTCATCGTCTCCGACAACGGTTCAACCGATCGCACGGAGGAGATCTGCCGGGCCTGCGCAGCGCGGGATCCGCGGGTCCGGTACGTCCGAAGCGACGTCAATCGGGGAGCCGCCTGGAACCACAACCGGCTGTTCGAGCTCGCGCAGGGAGAGCTCTTCAAGTGGAACTCGGCCGACGATGTGTGTGCGCCGGAGTTTTTGCTTCGGTGCGTGGAGGCCCTCGATCGCGATCCGGCCGCTGTGCTGGCGTGTGGAAGCGTTCTGGAGATCGACGAGCTCGGCGCGCCCCTGACCTCGAGGACGATTCCCGCGGCCGGATCCTCCGAGGACGCAGTGGAACGGTTCGGACGGCACGTTGAGCTCGATCACCTCTGCATCCACATCTATGGAGTGATCCGATCGAGCGTGCTCCGCCGCACCGATCGGATTGGCAGCTTCACCGATTCGGACCGTGTGCTGCTCGCGCACCTGGCGCTCTTTGGACATTTCATCGTCCTGCCCGAGACCCTTTTCTTCAACCGCCATCATCCCAAACGGTCGACACAGGTCTATGTCGGATGGCGATCGCGAACGGTCTGGTTCGATCCTGACGCAGCACACAGAAAGCTGTTCCCCTTCTGGACCGAGTTCTTCGCCTTCTGGGGCGTCATCCGTCGAAGCCCGCTGAGCGGTCACGCCCGGGCCCGCTGCCGGCTCGTCATGCTGCGATGGCTCTGGCATTACAAGAAGTACCTGTTTTACGAAGATCTTTCCTACTACCCGCGGCAATGGGTCGCCCGTCGCGTTCCCGGGGCCAAGGCTCTGTGGTCCTGGTTGAAGCACGGCGCACCCGACGCTGGAATGGGTTCGGCCAAATGAGAGACGTGCGCGGGCAAGCAACGGCGTTATGACTGCTGAAAACAATCCCAGGGCGCGGCGGAGCATGCTGGCCCCGAAGCTGTCGCTGTCGGCCGGCGCGGTGCTGATCGTACTCGGGCTGCCGCTCCTGCTGCTGGCCCAGGCTCCCGGCCAGGCTTCGAATCCCTCTCCGGCTAACGACGCGATCGATGTGCCGACGAGCACACCGCTCGCGTGGACCGCCGCCTCCGGCGCCACCAAATACGACGTGCGCCTCGGGACCACGACCACGCCCGGCCTGGTTGCGCGAAACGTCACGTCGCCGTACCAGCCGGAGGCGCCGCTTGCGCCAGGCACGCGGTACTACTGGCGGATCGACGCACGCGGCAAGGGCAACAGCATCACGGCAGGACCGGTCTGGACGTTCGTGACGGCCGCGGCAGCTGCCGCACCCTCCGCACCTGCCTCCCCTGCCCCGGCCGACGGCGCAACCGACGTTCCCCTGGCCGCAGCCCTCGGCTGGGCCGCATCGAGCAATGCGACGTCGTATGACGTGGCGTTCGGCACGACGAACACGCCACCGGCCGTCTCGTTGGGGCAGGCGACAACTGCGTACGACCCACCCGGCGATCTGGCGGAGGGGACGACGTACTTCTGGCGCGTCACCGCGATCGGCCCCGGGGGGGCCACCGCGGGGCCACTGTGGACGTTCACGACGGCCACCGCCGTTCAGCCCGCACCGTCGGCACCCGCGTCGCCGACGCCAGCCGACGCCGCAGCCGACATTCCCGTTGCCGCGGCTCTCGGGTGGGCCGCGTCGAGCAACGCGACCTCCTACGACGTGGCATTCGGGACCACGAACACACCACCGGTCGTCTCGTCGGCGCAGGCAGCGATAACTTACG
>DATFFM010000063.1:0-8850 GCA_035250005.1 Vicinamibacterales bacterium
TCGCGGCGGCGCTGCCCGGTGGTGATCCTCTCGCGGCCGCGCTGGCCGCGGGTGAAACCCCTTCGCCCGAGATGGTCGCGGCCGCCGGCAGTACGGTCGCGGTCTCCGCGCGCGCGGCGCTCGGCGGTGCCGCCTGGATCGTGCTCTCGCTCGCGGCGATCCTGCTGATGTATCAGCGCGTCATGATGATCAATCGTGTCCCGCCGGCGAAGTCCCCGGCGGCGCTGCAGGACCGCGCCGAAGAAGCGCTGCATAAGCTGGGGTACGGCGAAGCGGTCGTCGGCCGGGCGTACGGGATGGGCGTCTCGCTGGATTTCGCCCGCTACGTCGAACGGACCACGCAGGCGGCCGATCGCTGGGGCCGGCTTCGGAGCGGCCGGCCGGAGACGTTCTACCTCTGGGCTCGCACCAGCCCGCGCCCGCTCGTGCCATGGGGCGTCGAGAGACGCCTGGCCGGCACGGACCCTCCCCTGACGATTGCGGGCATGACGACGCTGGTGGTGGACGGCTCGGGGCGGCTGTCGGAGTTCATCGCCGTGCCGCAGCCGCTGCAGGGTGACAACGCACCGCGCACGATGGACTGGACCGTGCTGTTTTCGGCCGCCGGCCTCGACATGGCGACGTTCAAGCCGGTCGAACCCGGGTGGGTGCCGCCGGTGTTCGCCGACGAGCGGCGCGCGTGGGAAGGGCCGCTGCCCGAACATCCCGGCGAGACTTTCCGGGTGGAGGCGTCGGCCATGCGCGGCCGTCCCGTGTCATTCACCCTCGCCGGCCCGTGGAGCCGCTCGGCGCGCGCGTCGCAGCCGGTCGCCCGGACCGGCTTCTCCCGCTTCGTCGACGCCGTGACCGCGCTCGTCATGCCGGGTCTCATGCTCGCGGCGGCGGTGCTCGCGTGGGGCAACCTCAAGGCCGGGCGCGGCGACCGCCGCGGCGCCACGCGGGCCGCGGTTGTGCTCATCGTGATCGGCATCGCCGCCTGGCTGCTCGGACAGCGTCACACCGGCGTCATCGGGCAGGACGTCGAGCGGCTGTTCGGCGCCGCCGGACGCGCGATGTTCGACGGCGGCCTGCTGTGGCTGACGTATCTCGGGCTCGAGCCGTACATCCGCCGCTTCTCACCCGACAGCCTGATCGGGTGGACTCGGTTGCTCAACGGGCGATGGCGCGATCCTCAGGTCGCCTCCGACGTACTCATCGGGGTCTGCGCCGGCCTCGGGATGACGATCCTCTACGCCGTCCACAACCTCATTCCGCCGCTGTTCGGGCGTCCTGAGCCGATGCCGCTGCTGCCCGCCGACCCATCGGTGCTGCTCGGCGCGCGCTTCGTCATCGGCACGATGCTGTCGCAGATCGGCGGTGCGGTGGGAGCCGGCATGCTCGCCGTCTGCGGGGTCATCGCGATCCTGCTTCTCGTCAAAAGCAAGTGGATCGCGCAGATCGTGGCGAGCCTCATTTTCGTCTGGGTGGTTATCAGCGGCATGTTCCCGGTCGGCACGCCGCTGCTCGATCTCGTCATTGGTCTCGGGATCATCGGGATCTGGACCGGCGTGATCCTGCATGCGGGCCTGCTGGCCACGGTCGTGGCGCTCGCGACCCATTTCGTCCTGCTGCGCGCCCCGATGACGACCGACTTCTCGAGCTGGCGCGCCATGCCAGGCCTCACCTATCTGTTCGTCATCGCCGCCGCGGGTCTGCTGGCGGCGTACCTGGCCCGTTCGGCCGTACCGTCACAGGGTCGATTGAACGGCTGAGCTGCGCCGTCCATCGTCGACGCTCGCCTCTGATGCTCCTCGACCTCAACATGTTCACGCCGGCGGGGGCATCGTCGATGCACAGTCCCTGACGAAGCCGGACCGCTCGCGGCGACGTCGCGGAGGGTCCAGTCATCGCCGTCGCTCAGGCGATCCTCAAGGTAGTCTTTGCTACCTGAGTCCGTAGCGAAACAGAATGAACGAGCCGTCATTCAGCGTGATCCGGTAGTAGTAGGTCACGTCGCGACGGAGCCGGTCAGTGCTTATATTGAAGATCCAGTGCGTGTCGCTCCATCGGAACGCACTGTCGGGGGTCGTCGAATCCACAATCTCGTCTATCGTGGTTGTCGCGGTCCCCGCGGCGGTCTGGTAGAGCCGGAAGTCCGTGACAACGCCGGCTGTCCCTATGGACGTGCCATTCGCATCGCATACACGGAACTTCACCGGCACGGTTCGCTTCTGCCGAAAGACGCTCGCGCCCGCCGGGTCGATCGGATCGAGCACTTCGCGACCGGGCCCGTCTGCGCACGGACCGACGGCGGCATACTGAACGAAATAGGTGTGGGTCACGGGTACCGCCGTGTTCCCGGCGGTGTCCTGCGCCGCGACGTGGAACGTGTTGAGACCCACTGCCGCCGTGCTGAAAGGCGTACCACTGGCGACCGGTCCGCCGCAAGCTATTACTCCTGACGTCGAATCGCTGCAGCTATAGCTGGCTGCCTGGTTCGCGTTCAAGGTGTAGAGACCACCCGCTGCGGGCGCCGTCAGCGAGATGACGGGCGCCATGCTGTCGATCTGGTACGGTCCGGCCGAAGCTCCCACACTGGTATTGCCCGCGGCGTCCGAGACCGCGCCTGAAGCTACGACCACCGCCCCGCCGTTGGTCGCGGTCGACCGCGAGAACGAACAGGAATTGCCGATGCACGGGGACGCCACCCCCGACATGGCGTCCGTCGCAGTAAAGCCCGCCGACTGAGTGCCCCGGCACCATCCCGCGTTGCCCGGCAGTGAGCAAATGTCGAGGGCTGACTGCGGTCCGACCGTTGGGCCCACGTTGTCGAGCATCACCTGTCGCGCAACCGGCGCGCTGAGATTCCCGGCGAGATCGCGGACCTGATCGGAGAATGCTGTGACCCCCTGCGCCGTAATCGTGTCTGCGAGCGATGATGGGCATCCACCACCAAACGCGGTATCAATGCCGGATGTGCCGTCACCGCAGGTCCAGTTGTAGGGCACACCTGCAGGCGCTCTCCACCAGCCATTCGTTCCATCTGGGCTGTCGGGTGAGAACGAAAGCGAGAGATTGGGCGCGACGTTGTCGAGCATCACGCTCCGCGACACGGCGCCGCTGAGGTTGCCCGCGACATCCTGCACCTGGTCGGCAAGAGCTGTGGTGCCTTGCGCGATGATGGTGCCCGTTAACACACTGGGACACCCATCATTGACGCCAGGATCGATCCCTGAGGTCGTGTCCGAACAGGTCCACACGAACGGCACGCCGGCCGTGGTCTTCCACCAGCCGTTGTGACCATCCGGAGCGTCGGGCGTGATCGCCAGCGTCAGCACAGGCGCTGTCGTGTCGACCATGACCGCCGCGCGGGTGGTTGACGCGCTGTTGCCGGCCTGATCCTCGACCGAATAGAGCCGCGGGGCGTGATTCCCATCAGCGAGCGCTGCCGGGTCCGGACAGGGTGCGACGAGTCCTGAGGTGCCATCGCTGCACGTAACTGTTACTGTCGGTGCGCCGGTCGCGTCGTTGTACCAGCCGGTTGACGCCGGAGCGTCCGGTGAAAGTGCCACCGCGATACTGGGCGCGACGTTGTCGAGCATCACGCTCCGCGACACGGCGGCGCTGAGGTTGCCGGCGACATCCTGTACCTGGTCGGCAAAGGATGTGTTCCCCTGCGCGATGACGGTGCCGGTTAACGCACTGGGACACCCATCGTTGTGGCCGGGATCGATCCCTGAGGTCGCATCCGAACAGGTCCACGCGAACGGGACACCGGCCGCGGTCTTCCACCAGCCGTTGTGACCATCCGGAGCGTCGGGCGTGAAGGCCAGGAGCAGCACCGGGGCTTCGTTGTCGAGTTTTACGGCACGATCGATGGCGACGCTGAGATTGCCCGCCCGGTCCCGAACCTGCTCGGCAAAATGAGAGGTGCCTTGCGCGGTGACGGTTCCGGTCAAGGCGGCCGGACAGCCACCATCGAAGGTCGGGTCGATGCCAGAGAGCATGTCGGAGCAGGTCCAGCTGTACGGCACGCCGCCCGGCGTCTTCCACCAGCCGTCGAAGCCGTCCGGAGACTCCGGCGTGAACGCAAACGTCAGCGTTGGGGCAGTTATGTCATACAAGCGGAAGAGTGGCGCGCCGGCGGTATTGCTGTTGCCCGCCGCATCGGCGACAACGCCCGCCGCTACGCTGACCGTGACGGTGCCTTCGGCAGCCGGTAGAACGTCCAAGGTGTATTCGTCGCCGGAACCGGCGAGGTTCGTCGCCGAACCGTTGCTCACGCTGATGTCTCCGAGTGAGAGACCGACGACCGGCTCGTCGAAACGCACGGTGACCGGGATCGGCGATTGGTTCGTTGCCTCCGGCACCGAGCTCTCCAGAACGACTCCCGGAGCGATTCGATCGATGGTGTACTCGGCACCGATCAAGCTACCGTCTCCCGCCGCTGGCCCACCGAGCGTGTTACCCGCGCCGTCGACGATCGAATTGTTGTCCACCAGATCGAGGCGGAGGGTGCCGCTTCCCGTGGCGGTGTTCGCGAACACGGTATAGCTCGATCCTCCTCCACTGAATCCGGCGATCGACGCTCCGGAGAGACCGGAAGCTTGCAGCAAGAAATCGGAAGCGTTCACGCCCGACACGCTTTCGCTGAACGTGACGCTCCAGCCGACGGTCCCGGCGTTAGTCGGAGTCTCAGAAAGCCGCGAGATGGCAATCGCAAACGGCGCAGTAGCATCGGCTGACAGCACGGTGAAGTTCAGAAACCCTGAAGTATGGGTGCTGTCGAAGCAATTCGTGTGGACATGGCAGAAACAGCCGCCGAAAAATGAACAATGCTGGTGGCAGAAGCTCTGACAAAACCGGTTCGTCTGCCAGACGCGAGTCGAGTACGTCCCCGGCGCGTTCGAAATCGACGCAGGCAGAGTGACGCCGATCGAATTCGAAAAGATTGACGAGACGCCCAGGCCCACGCTGCCGGTCGACGAGAATACTTCGACGCTGTGATTGAACCCGGTAGTGAAGTTGCCGCCGAAGATCGTCAGCGGTTTTCCCGCCGGCGTCTGGACGAAGCTCGTCGGGGTCAGCGAGTTGACGAAGTGCGAATCGCCGAAACGTCCGTAGGCCGAAACCGCCGTGACCGCACTGGCGGCCTTCACTCGGAAGGCCACCCCACCATCGTTTTGTGCGGTGGCGAATTCCTCATTCGTCCAGTCCCCGTGTGAGTCAGCGATGGCGGTCAGGGTGGTTTCAGGGTCCCCGTCAGACTGCTGTATCAGGATGCTGACCGACTCACCCGGCGACCATCCTGATCCGCTCAGATGGACGGGCTGACCCGGCGCATAGTCCTCATGGTCTGACTGCAGGGTTGCATACCTGACCACGTCAACGGCGGATTGAGCCAACCCGCCGGCCCGGCCGCCGAGGACAAACACGCGACCGTCCATCGCCACGGCCGTGAAGTCAGCCAGGGGCCGCAGCGAGCTCATGGGTGTGAAGCGACCATCAAACAGGTCCAGTTGGTCCACCCGGCCTGCAGTGCCGTCTTCCGAGATCCCACCCAGAAGGGCCAGCGTCCCACTATGCTTCAACGGAAGCAGCGCCGCTTTGCCGCTTCCTGACCACCGACGATCGAGGACTCCGAGCTCATTTTCTGGCGCGAACAGCACTTCCGCCGAATCGAGGTCGTTCGTCCCGTCGGTGCCCCCCACGAACGCGACGAGCCCCTCCTCGATCGCTGCGGAACCATGGTCATATCGGGGGATCGCGAGGCTCGGCCCCACGCTGATCTGATCGGTCTTGGGATCGTAGTACTCGAGACTGCTGGTCGCCCCGGCAGGGCTAAGTCCTCCGGCGAAGACGATGCGCCCGTCCGTCAAGAGCGTCGCCGTGTGCCGTTGGCGTGCGACCGCGAGGCCGGCCCCGACGGTTGCGAACGTCCCTGTCGCCGGATCGAATCTCTCCAGCGACGCGTGCGTCTGGTGCCCGTCGCTGCCGCCCGCGACGATCACACTGCCATCCGCGAGGCGGGACGCTGTATGCCCGCGTCTGGCGACTGCCATCGAGCCGGCGGCGGAGATCGTACTTGTAGCGGGGTCGAACAGCTCCGCGGACGCGAGTGCTCCACCTTCGTCCTCTCCTCCGACGATGAGCACCCGGCCGTCTGACAGGGCAACCGCAACGTGGCCCGTACGCGGCGTCAGGAGTGCAGCCGTCGCGGCCGAAGTCGTGGTCGCGGGATCGAAGATTTCCGCCGCGGCCACGAGGCCGGAATCATTCCGTCCACCAGAGATCAGGATCCCGTCGTCGCCGAGAAGGGTGGCGGCATGGCCGAACCGCGGCTCAATCAGCATCAGCGGAGTGGCCGTCGGGCCCGAATGCCACTGAATCAGAAAGACGAGCACTATGAGGCTCGAGAAAGTTGCAGAGACCGTCCGCATACGTTCCTCCGGCACAACCGGGAGATTTCGTGAGCGCCGAGAAACCTACCCCGTCGTGCCGGTTCGCCAGGGCGCCAAATGACGACATTCTGGTGCCGCGTTCCGGCGCGTCGTCATTTGTCGCGTTTGGTGTAGAATCCCTGCTCCGTTTCCCCCTGAAAACCATGGACGACGCCGGGCTCTCTCACGGCGGCATGTTGACTTCATGGAAGGAGATCGCCTCCTTCTTCCATCGCGAAGTGCGTACCGTCCAGCGGTGGGAGCGCGACGAGGGGCTCCCTGTTCATCGTCACCGGCACCAGCGGCGGAGCAGCGTCTACGCCTATCCCGAGGAGCTCGAATCGTGGTGGGCGCGCCATGAGGCGGACTCGGTTGCACCCGCCGGGACTGCTGTTTCTGATGTTGCCAAACCCGCGGATCACCAGCCTCCAGGCGATCGCCCGGACACTCCCGGAGCTCCCGGGACTCGCGACGCCCATTCGCCCGTTACTTTCCGATGGGCCCTGGCGGTCGTCGTCTGCGCTGCCCTGACCGGTGCGACTGCCCCGATGCTGACTGATCGCAGCAGCGCGGGAGGCTATCCACGTTTCGACATCGCTTTGCTGGAGGCTCCGGCGGCTGTCGGCGTCAGATCCATGGACGACGTGAACGGCGACGGACGCGGCGACGTCGTCGTGCAGCCAGCCGGCGGCGCTGAAATCCTCGTCTACCTTTCGCAGCCGGGATCCGGGGTGCGATCACGACCCGACGTCCGGATCGCCGCGGACGGCACTGCGCCTTTGATCGGAGGTTCGGTTGGGGACGTAGATGGCGACGGTCTGGCGGATCTGATCCTGAGTGTGATGCTCACGGAGCCGGCCACTTACACGGCGACCGGACCCAGCTATCTGGTCAGGGGCCGTCGCGAGTGGCCCGACAGACTGCAGCTGCCGCGCGACGCGGACACCGAGTTCTACGTGGACTATCCTGGCGACATTCGGATGATCGCGTGCACGACGGGCAACGGGCTGGACCTCAATGGCGACGGTCTGCGTGACGTGATGCTCGGAGGCGGTGATTTTTCGCCGCCCGGGCGTCCGTCGGCCGGAGGCGTGTTCGTGCTGTTCGGACGCCAGGGCTGGCCGAAGCGTGTCGAGGTGATCGCCGCGGCTGATATAGCGATCCACGGATCGCGCTCGGGCGAGGCGCTCAGGCCGTACTGTGGCGCTGGCGATTTCACCGGTGACGGCCGTCAGGATCTCGCGCTTGCAGCATCGGAGGATACGCTGTGGGGGCTTCGGGGAGGCCGCGGCCGCGTTTATGTGCTCGCCGGGCGGCTTGTCTGGCCTCAAATCGTCGAGGCGGATGCGGATGCAACGCTACGACTGATAGGCAGCTCGCCAAGCGGCAGTGTCGCCCCGCCGCTGTTGACTGATGTCAACGGCGATGGACCGGCCGATCTTGTGGTGGCTATCAGCGATCCGTCGAACCGAGGGTCTGGGGGGCGCGTTGCGATCGTGTTCGGCGGACGCGAGCGGCGTGGCACGGTCCGGGACGAAGGCGCCGATGTGCTCATTCTCGGCGGCTCGACTTTCGGCCAGGCTATCGCGGCTCTCGAGGTCAATCTCGACAATCTCGCTGACCTGCTCGTCAGCGAACCGGGGACCGGGACCGTGCGGATGCTTCTCGGGCGCTACCACTGGCCCCGCGGGCGCGTCGCGGCTTTCAACCCGGTCATCCTGGCTGCCGGAGTACCGGGCACCGCGGAGTCCGGCCTGTCGCCCGGGGATTATGACGGCGATGACGCGCCCGACGTGGCGCTGGTTGTCGCAGATGACGGCGCTACCCAAGGCGTCCGGCGGCTTGTCCGGCTTGAGCCGTCGTTACCGATCGAAGTTGACGTACGGCCAGGCGCTGTCCCGAACGTCCTCGTGCCGAACGGCGTGGTCGCGGTCGGCGTCTCGGCAGGATCGTTGGCCAGTGAACTCGATGCGACGAGCCTCCGCCTGGTGGGTGTTGCACCGGCGCGCCTCGAGTGGCAGGATTTCGACGGCGACGGTAGCCCGGATCTCAGACTGTACTTCGAGGTCTCCCGGCTTCCGGTGCGCCCCAACGCGACCCGTCTGGCATTGCGAGGCCGGACCCGCGACGGGCTGCCAGTTGCCGGGGCGGACGATGTCGTCATTCTTCAGCACCCCCGCGCGAGCTTGACCACGGACGACTCCACGCCAATCTTGCAGCGCGACCATTAGCGAGATCCTGGCCGATGCTGCGTCCGACCTGAAGTTCGGGACGACTTCTCCCTGCGCGGCACGTGCAGGCGGATGGGGGTGCCTTCCAGCTCGAACTTTTCCCGCAGCCGGTTGATCAGATATCGCTGGTAGGAGAAATGAAACTCCGTCGCGACGTTCGTGAAGAACACGAAGGTGGGCGGCTCGGTGGCGATCTGCGC
>DATFFM010000064.1:0-9702 GCA_035250005.1 Vicinamibacterales bacterium
AGGCAGTCGTCAGGGCCGCGACCACTATTAGAAGTGCACGCATGGGGTTCGAGCGGATTATCGGCTAGAATAGCTCAATCTTATGGAGCAGACACTACTGCTCAACGCCACGTATGAACCGCTGAAGGTCGTCCACTGGCAGAAGGCGATTACGCTCTGGTGCCAGGGGAAGGTCGAGGTCATTTCCGTGTACAACGACCGGGAGATCCGGTCGGTGTCGTTCAGCTTCAAGCTGCCGTCGGTCATCCGTCTGCTCCGCTACATCAAGATCAAGCGGAACATCGACTACGTCCCGTTTTCGCGCGCGAACATCTACGCGCGTGACGATCACTCCTGCCAGTACTGCGGCAACGTCTTCCCGACCGCCGAGCTGACCTTCGACCATGTCGTGCCGGTCGCCCAGGGCGGCCGGAAAGACTGGGAGAACATCGTCACCTGCTGCGTGGCGTGCAACCGCCGAAAGGGGGGCCGTACGCCGGCCGAGGCCCGCATGCACCTGATCCGGATGCCGCGGCGGCCCGACAAGGCGCCGGCCATCAGGATTACCGTGGGGCTCAAGAACGCCCCCGAGGGCTGGCGGGACTACTTCTACTGGAACATGGAACTGGACGAGAGCTGACAAATTGCGAATTCTGAATTGTGAATTGTGAATTCAGCCTTCGCAATTCTCAGGATTCTTTCCAGGCCCGCCGCTGATCGTCCGGCCCATTCACGCCTATGACTTCGGCCACCACATCCCGGATCACGGGTGTCCGCCCGCTCTGGGGGGTCGAAGGGAGCTGGCTCACCATCTCGGGGGACGGCTTTTCGGTCGATCCGCCGCCGGAGGTGAAGATCGGCGCGCTCCCCGCGCGGGTCGTCGCCGCCTCGAGCCGCGAGCTGCGGGTCACGGTGCCGGCGGCGCTCGAAGGGGGGCGCACGCCGGTCCGCATCGAGTCGGCGCCCGGCGAGACCGTGTTCGTCGAGATCGGCGCGCCGATTGCCACCGGCCTTCACCAGGTCGACAGCCCGGTCTTCGACCGCACCGGCAACCTCTTCGTGACCTTCAGCGGGTCGCGCGGCCAGGAAGTCCCGGTTTCCATCTATGTCGTGCGGCCCGACGGCTCGCGCGAGCCGTTCGTGAGCGGCCTCCCGAACCCCACCTCCATGGCGTTCGATCCGTCCGGGCAGCTGCACGTCTCGAGCCGGTTCGACGGCAGCGTCTACCGGATCGACGCGGACGGATCCGCGACCCAGGTCGCCACCGACCTGGGCGTGGCCTGCGGCATCGCCTTCGACGCGGACGGCGTGCTGTTCGTCGGGGACCGGTCGGGCACGATCTTTCGCGTGGACGACAGCCGCGCCGTGATGGTCGCGACGCTGCCGCCGAGCGTCGCGGCCTTTCACCTGGCCTTCGACGCGGCGGGCTCCCTCTTCGTGACCGGCCCGACGCTCGGCACGCGCGACAGCATCTATCGCGTGGATCCCGACGGCCGCGTGTCGGTCTTCCATGAAGGGCTCGGCCGGCCGCAAGGGATGGCGGTGGACCAGGCGGGCCGGCTGTATGTCGCCGATGCGCTTGCCGGCTCCGGCGGCCTCTACCGGTTCGGCGCCGGAGGAGGCGACCCGGAGGTGCTGCTGGCGGCCGGCGGCCTCGTCGGTCTGGCCTTCGGCCCCGCGGGCACGATGGCGGTCTGCTCGGCGGACACGGTCTACCGGCTGGACGCCGGTATCGACGGGCTGCTACCCTTCACCCGCCGATGAGCCAACTGTTTCAGCGCAAGCCGATCTCGGACCTGCTGCCGGAAACCGCTCATGGCCTCAGGCGCGTGCTCGGGGCCGGCGATCTCATCATGCTGGCGATCGGCGCGGTGATCGGCGCCGGGATCTTTTCGTCGATCGGCACCGCCGCCGCCGGCGAAGTGCTGCCGAGCGGCGAGGTCGTACGGTACGGCGCCGGCCCGGCGCTCATCTTCTCGTTCGTGCTGCTCGGCGTCGTCTGCGGCCTCGCCGGGCTGTGCTACGCCGAGCTCGCGTCGATGATCCCGCAGGCGGGGAGCGCGTATGCCTATTCCTACGCGACCCTCGGCGAGCTGCTCGCGTGGATCATCGGCTGGGACCTCATTCTCGAATACGCGGTCGGCAACATCGCGGTCGCGATCGCGTGGAGCGGCTACTTCAACTCGCTGCTCTCGGGATTCGGCATCAACCTCCCCGACTACCTGACCCACGGGTACCGGACGGCGCTTCTCAGCTCGGATCCGGCGGTGCACGCGCTGCTCGAGAGCGCGCCGCGGATCGCCGGCGTCCCGCTCCTGCTCAACGTGCCGGCGGCGCTGATCGTCGCGGCGATCACCGCGCTGCTCTACATCGGCGTCCGCGAGAGCGCGCGCGCCAACAACGTGATGGTGGTCGTGAAGCTGATCGTGCTCGGCGTCTTCGTCGGCCTCGGCGCGATGCACATCGATCCGGCCAACTACAAGCCGTTCGCGCCCAACGGATGGACCGGCATCCACCAGGGTGCGGCGATCGTGTTCTTCGCCTACATCGGGTTCGACGCGATCTCGACGGCGGCCGAAGAGACCAAGAACCCGCAGCGGAACATGCCGATCGGCATTCTCGGCGGCCTGGGCATCTGCACGCTGATCTACGTGATCGTCGGGATCGTGGCGACCGGGCTCGTGCCGTATCAGCAGCTGCGGGCGGCGGATCCGCTCGCGCGCGCGCTCGAAGTCGCGGGGCTGCCGATCGCGAGCTGGTTCGTGGCCTTCGGCGCGGTCGTGTCCCTGACCGCGGTGCTGCTCGTGTTCCAGTACGGCCAGCCGCGGATCCTGATGGCGATGGCGCGCGACGGGCTGCTGCCGCAGTGGGCGGCGAAGATCCATCCCAGGTACCGCACACCGCACGTGACGACGGTGCTGACGGGGATCGTGGTCGCGGCCGGCGCGTTGTTCGCCGACGAGAACGAGATCTACGACCTCACGAACATCGGGACGCTGTTCGCCTTCGCGATCGTGTGCATCGGCGTGCTGGTGCTGCGGCACACCCAGCCGGAGCGGCCTCGACCGTTCCGGGTGCCGTTGGTGTGGGGTGTGTCGCTCGCCGGCGCGGCGGCATGTCTCTACACGATGACCGGGCTGCCAACTCAAGCGTGGGAGCGCTTCGGTATCTGGCTCATCCTTGGCATCCTGCTCTACTTCTTCTACGGGTTCCGCCGCAGCAAGCTCCACCGCTCCTGATCCGGTGATAACATTGTCGTTTTGGTCTTCTCCCGGATTTCCTCGTGGGGGCTATGGCTCACGACTGGATCGCGGTGCGCGGCGCACGCGTCCACAACCTCAAGAACATCGACGTCGACCTCCCGCGCGACCAGCTCGTCGTGCTGACCGGGCTGTCGGGATCGGGTAAGTCTTCGCTCGCCTTCGACACGATCTACGCCGAGGGGCAGCGGCGCTACGTCGAGTCGCTGTCGTCGTACGCCCGGCAGTTTCTCGAGCAGATGGAAAAGCCCGACGTCGATCTGATCGACGGGCTCTCCCCCGCGATCGCGATCGAGCAGAAGACCACCGGCTCCAATCCCCGATCCACCGTCGGGACCGTCACCGAGATCTACGATTACCTCCGGCTGCTGTTCGCCAACATCGGCGTGCCGCACTGCCACCTGTGCGGGCGCGAGATCGCCTCGCAGTCGCTCGAGCGGATCATCGACATGGTGATGCTCTCGCCGAACGAAGAGCGGCTCAACGTGCTGGCGCCGATCGTCCGCGGTCGCAAGGGAGAGTTCAAGAAGGAGCTGGCGGCGCTCCGCGCGAAGGGGTTCACCAAGGTCCGCGTCGACGGCCAGCTCCGCTCGCTCGACGAGGACCTCAAGCTCGATCGCCGCCGCAACCACACGATCGACATCGTCGTCGATCGCCTCATCCTCAAGGCCGGCATCGAGCGGCGGCTCACCGAGTCGGTCGAGATCGCGCTCAATCTCGCCGAAGACGTCGTCATCATCAACACGCTGGAGGGGGGCGACCGGCTGTTCTCGCGGCGGCTCGCCTGCACTTTCTGCGGCGTGAGCATGCCGGAGATGACGCCGCGCGCCTTCTCGTTCAACTCGCCGCACGGCGCGTGCCCGGGATGCCAGGGGCTGGGCGCCGTGTACGACTTCGACCCCGCACGGCTGGTGCCCGACGAATCGCTGTCGCTGCATCAGGGAGCGATCGCGCCATGGGCCCGGGGGGACCGCAAGCTGGTGCGCGACGCGCTCGGCGGGCTGAGCCGGACGTTCGGCATCGACCTGTCGCTCCCCTTCAGACGGCTGCCGCGAAAGATCCGGGAGCTGCTGTTCTTCGGCGCGCCCGGAGGACGGCGCGCCGAAGACGCGGTGCTCAAGGCGAAGAAGAAAGGAAAGGCCGCGGCCGCCGATCCGTTCGGCGCCGGCTTCGAAGGGCTGATCCCGAACCTGCGGCGGCGCTATGAAGAAGGCACCTGGCTCGAGCAGGAGAACCTCGAGCCCTATCGCTCGCTGCGCCCCTGCCCCACCTGCGGCGGCGAGCGGCTGAAGGCGCAGAGCCTGGCGGTGCGGGTCAAGGGGCGGACGGTTTCGGAGTACGTGAACCTGCCGATCAGCGAAGCGGTCCACGTGTTCGACGCCATCGAGTTCTCGGATCGCGAGGCGCTGATCGCCAGCCGCATCATGCGCGAGATCCGGGACCGCGTGCACTTTCTGAACGACGTCGGCGTCGGCTACCTCACGCTCGGGCGGAGCGCCGCGACGCTGTCGGGCGGCGAAGGGCAGCGGATCCGGCTGGCCACGCAGATCGGATCGAACCTGACCGGGGTGCTCTACGTGCTCGACGAGCCGTCGATCGGTCTCCACCAGCGCGACAACCGCGCGCTGCTCTCGACGCTCGGCCGGCTCCGCGACCTGGGCAACACGGTCGTCGTGGTCGAGCACGACGAAGAGACGATCCGCACGGCCGACTACGTGGTCGACCTCGGCCCCGGCGCCGGGGAGCACGGCGGGGAGCTGATCTTCCAGGGGACGCCGGCCGACCTGCTGAAAGACGACACCGGCTCGGTGACGGCGGCCTACCTGCGCGGCGACCTGACGATCCGGACGCCCGAACACCGGCGCGAGGCGCGCCGCGGCGAGATCTTCATCCACGGCGCCCGCGAGAACAACCTGAAAGAGGTTGACGTCGCGATCCCGCTCGGGCTGCTGACGACGGTGACGGGGGTGAGCGGGTCGGGCAAATCGACGCTGGTCAACGAGATCCTGTATCGCGCGCTGGCGCGGGAGCTCTACCGCGCGGCCGACGAGCCGGGCGCGCACGCCGGGATCGACGGCATCGATCAGCTCGACAAGGTGATCCAGATCGACCAGTCGCCGATCGGCCGCACCCCCAGGTCCAATCCCGCGACCTACACCGGCCTCTTCACCTTCATCCGGGAGCTGTTCGCGATGCTGCCGGACTCGAAGGCGCGCGGCTTTCGCCCGGGGCGCTTCTCGTTCAACGTCAAGGGGGGGCGCTGCGAGGCGTGCCAGGGGGACGGCGTCATCGCGATCGAGATGCACTTCCTGCCGAACGTCTACGTGACGTGCGAGCAGTGCAAGGGGCGGCGCTACAACCGGGAGACGCTCGAGATCAAGTATCGCGGCAAGTCGATCGCCGACGTCCTCGACCTGACCGTGGACCAGGCGGCGCCGCTGCTCGAGAACTTCCCGCCGATCGCCACCAAGCTGCGGACGCTGCAGGAGGTCGGCCTGGGCTACATCGAGCTCGGCCAGTCGGCCACCACCCTCAGCGGCGGCGAAGCCCAGCGCGTCAAGCTCTCGAAGGAGCTGTCGCGCCGCGGCACCGGCCGCACCCTCTACATCCTCGACGAGCCGACGACCGGCCTGCACTTCGCCGACACGCACAAGCTGCTCGACGTGCTCAACAAGCTCGTGGACCAGGGCAACACCGTGGTGATCATCGAGCACAACCTCGATGTCATCAAATCGGCCGACTACGTGATCGACCTCGGACCGGAAGGCGGGGAGGCGGGCGGAAGAATCGTGGCGCGGGGGACTCCTGAGGAAGTGGCGAGAAGCCGAGAATCCTTCACAGGGCGTTTTCTCGCGGAGATTCTCAGGGCCCCGAAGGCCGCAGCTTCCTGAAGAGGTTGTATGAGCTTGCTCCCAACACACAATCGGCTGTGGTCTGAGGGCCACAGTGGCGTCAGAAAGAACTGTGGTTGCAAAACCACATCTGCGCCGGAGGCCACCGGATCGCCCTCCGGCTGCAAGGCACCAACCCAATGCATTTCAACAACTTACGTCGTTGCGCGCGCTGAATTCGCGCATGGCAGAGGCTTTGCTGAGCTGGGGATGGCTACCCCGCTTCGCCTAGAGAGGCCATGAACGCTCAGCGAACTCTACGACGCCACGCATCGTGCACCGGCATCGGTCTCCATTCCGGTAACAAGGTCACGCTCTCGCTCAAGCCGGCGCCGGCCGATTTCGGCATCCGGTTCCGGCGTACCGACCTGGAGGGGCTCGAGATCCCGGCCACCATCACGCACCTGGGCGGGATGCAGCAGTACCAGACCGGTCTGATGCGCGAGACGGTGTCGGTTGAAACCGTCGAACACCTGCTCGGCGCGCTGCGCGCGCTCGGCATCGACAACGCCATCGTCGAAGTCAGCCACCCCGAAGTGCCGATCATGGACGGCAGCGCCGCCCCGTGGGTGCACCTGATCCTCAACGAGGCCGGCGTCAAGCGGCTGTCGGCGCCGCGCCGCTACCTCAAGGTCCTGCGCCCGATCTCGCTCGCCCAGGGGGACAAGCGGATCGCGCTCTACCCGGCCGAGCACCTCAAGGTCACCTACAGCATCAGCTTCGACCATCCGCTCCTGCGGCACCAGTCGCGGACGATGAAGATCACCGAAGAGACGTTCGTCGAAGAGATCGCACCGGCGCGGACGTTCGGGTTCCTGAAGGAGGTCGAGATGCTGCGGCAGCGCGGCCTCGCCCTCGGCGGCTCGCTCGACAACGCGATCGTGCTCGGCGAGACCGGCGTGCTCAACAACGCGCTGCGCTTCGACGACGAGTTCGTCCGCCACAAGATCCTCGACGTCATCGGCGACCTGTCGCTGGTCGGGTACCCGGTGATCGGGCATCTGGTCGCGCACCGCGGCGGCCATGCGCTGCACACCGCGTTTGCCGCGAAGATCCTCGAAGAGCGCGACGCCTGGCGCGTGGTCGAGGCCCCGGTCGATGCCGAGGTTGCCGTTCTCGGCGCCAAGGTTCCGAGGCTGGTGAACTAGAGCCGGGGGTCCGGGGGTCCGGGGTCCGGGGGTCCGGGGGTCCGGTCGATGCCGAGGTAGCCTTCTCCGCGTTCAGCGTTCAGATTTCAGCGTTCAGCGTTCGCCTGCTCTCCCGCCGCGCTTGACTCCTCCGCCGGGTCCGCACTACGTTGCCGACTCATACCGCCGGCCGCAACCATGCTCGACACCCTGGCAGTTTCCGGTTACCGGTCCGTGCGCGAGCTGGTCATCTCGCTCGACCGGCTGAATCTCGTCACCGGCGCGAACGGCAGCGGCAAGTCGAACCTGTACCGCGCCCTGCGCCTGCTCGCCGAAACGGCGCAGGGGCGGGTGATCCCCTCGCTCGCCCGCGAAGGCGGCCTGCAGTCGACCCTGTGGGCCGGCCCCGAATCGTTTTCGCGCGCGGTCCTCCGGGGCGACCACCCGGTCCAGGGGGTCGTCCGCCGGCATCCGGTCAGCCTGCGCCTGGGTTTTGCGACCGGCGACTTCAGCTATGCGATCGATCTCGGTCTCCCCCCGCCTCCGAGCGGAGCCTTCGGGCACGATCCCGAGATCAAGCGGGAATGCGTCTGGAACGGCAGGACGCTTCGGCCGTCCGCGGTTCTCGTGGATCGCCGCGGGCCGCTGGTCAAGTCCCGGGAACCGAAAAAAGACTGGGCGATCGTCACGCAGCAGCTGGCCAGCTTCGACAGCATGATGACCCATTGCGCCGATCCGCGAAGCACGCCGGAGCTGCTGATGCTGCGCGAGGAGATGCGCGCGTGGCGCTTCTACGATCACTTTCGAACCGACGCGACGGCTCCCGCTCGCCTCCCGCAGATCGGCACGCACACGCCGATCCTCAGCCATGACGGCGGCGACGTCGCCGCGGCGCTCCAGACGATCCGTGAGATCGGCGACGCCGATGCCCTGGACGAGGCGATCGGCGACGCGTTCCCGGGCGGCCGGGTGACCGTTCGCTATGACGATGGATGGTTCGAGGTGGAGATGCAGCAGCACGGCCTGCTTCGGCCGTTGAAAGCCGCGGAGCTGTCGGACGGCACGCTGCGGTACCTGCTCTGGGTGGCTGCGCTCCTGACGCCGCGGCCGCCCGGCCTGCTGGTGCTCAACGAACCGGAGACCAGCCTGCACCCGGATCTGCTGCCTGCTCTGGGCCGCCTCATCGCCGGAGCCGCCCAGCGCTCGCAGGTGCTGGTGGTCTCTCATTCACCGATTTTGATCGATGCGCTCCAGCAGCATCGGGACTGCCACTCGATAGCCCTCGAGAAGCAGCTCGGGCAAACGGTACTGGCGGACGAGAGCCGTCACGACACCGGGTGGCACTGGCCTGCGAGATGAAGCGTGATATTTCAACTTGTATCGCAGCAACTGACATTTGAGGAGGCGGAGGTCTCGGTGGTCCCGGACTTCATGGCACCGGACTTCGACATTACAGATGCGCTGCCAGGCGCTCTGCCGACCGTTCCCCTCAGGTCAAACGAGACAGAGGATGTGCCCGACCTGGCTCCCGGGACGCTTCAATTGGTGTTCACGAGCTGCCTGGTTGGATCACGCACGTCCGGCGCGGCACGCCGGATCCTCGGCCTCCGGCTGACGACGTCGATCACGAAAGAAGAGATCGATGCTGGTGTTGCCCGGGTGTTCGTCGGTTTTCATGGCTTCGCGAGCATCGAAACCGTCGATGCCAACGGCGACCCGCTCGTCCGCGATCACGTGTTTGGTGTGGCCGTGCCGGAGATGTCGCTTGAAGTCAAGGGGCCCGAAGGCAGCCCGCTGCACCTGCTGCTCCCGCCCGGCGAATACCTGGCGTACCTGGACGGCTCCCATCCTGTCCATGTCCCGTTCGTCGTGCGCGAGCACGAAGAAGACGCGGGAACCGTGACACTCCGCGATCCGTCGAGGAGCGGGGCGGAGTGAGATGCGCCGGCCCCAGGCTTGACTTGCTATCTAGATAGATAACATACTGTGGCCATGCCGCGACGGCCCGGCTACGCCACCCTCGCCGTGCTCAAAGCCGTCGCCAACGGCTACCGGCACGGCTTCGACATCATCGACGTGACCGGCCTCCCCGGCGGCACGGTCTATCCCGCCCTCGGCAAGCTCGAGGCCCAGGGCTGCGTCAAATCCACCTGGGAAGACCCGCGCGTCGCCCAGCAGGAGAAGCGGCCGCCGCGGCGCTACTACGAGATCCGCAGGGACGGGCAGCGGATACTCGACGAGACGCTGAAGGAGTTCCGCGATCTCGAGCGGCTGCCCCGCGCCGCCGGTCCCTACCCGCGGCCGAAACGGGCCTAGCGATGCCCGACACGGTGCTGCTGCGCGCCTGCGCCCGCCTCCTCGCCGCTCTCGCGGTCCTCGCCCCCGCCTGGCGTCGTCAGGACTGGCGCGACGAGTGGCTGGCGGAGGTCCACGCCCGCGCCGCCC
>DATFFM010000065.1:0-47941 GCA_035250005.1 Vicinamibacterales bacterium
GCGCCGCCGCCAAGGCCCGCGAGGCCGCCCGGATCCGGCGCGCCGCGGCTGCCCTTCAGGAGGCGATGACGCCCCGGTTCCGCACGGATGAGAACGGCACGCTCGTCCCCGATCTGCGCGCCGAAGCCGCGATCGCCTTCAACCCGGAAACCGGCGAAGTGGTCTGGCAGGAGAACGGCCAGGAGAAGCGTCCGATCGCCAGCATCACCAAGGTGATGACCGCGCTCGTGTTTCTCGAAGACAATCCCGATCTCTCGCAGGCCGTCGCGGTCGAGCGCAGCGACGTGTATGCCGCCTCCACGACCTACCTCCGGGCCAACGAGCGGCTGTCGCTCGACGACGTGTTGCACCTCGCGCTGATCCCGTCCGACAACGCCGCCGCCCGCGTGCTGGCCCGCGTCTCGCACGGCGGCACCGCCTCGTTCGTCGAGCGGATGAACGAGAAAGCGATCGAGCTCGGGCTCGAGAACACGGCGTTCGCGGATCCGTCGGGGCTCAACCCCGCCAACGTCTCATCGGCTTACGACCTCTCGCGCCTGATCTCGTATGCCTCCGCCGACGAGCGGATTGCCTCGATCATGCGGATGCAGCACTACACGCTGACGACGAGCCGGCGGACGCTGCGGATCAACAACACCAACAAGCTGCTGACCGGCGGCGGCGTGGACGTCATGGCCGGCAAGACCGGCTTCATCACCAAGGCCGGCTACTGCCTGGCCACGCTGCTGCGCCTGCCCGAAAGCCAGCAGACCGTCGCGGTCGTCGTGTTGGGGGCCAAGTCGAACACTGGCCGCTTCTGGGAGACGCGCCACCTCCTGAATTGGCTCTCCCAGAAGGCCTCGAGCCTGTTCGCGAAGGATCAGCAGCACTAGAACGCCAAACTGCAAACTGCAAAAGGGTGGCAGTTCCCACAGGCAGATGACGTCCGGATCGAGAAGGCCACGAAGGACACAACGCCCACCAAGAGACCACGACGGCCCGTGAAGTTGGTTTTCAACTCGCGACTTCCACCCGGTCGGTGACTTCCAGGTCCTTAAAACGAATTCGTCGTGCCCAACTCGCAAACTTCTTTGACGTTTGAAGTTTGTAGTTGCCTAGGAGTATCCCCGCTGAATGGCGGCGGCGTCGAGCGGGAGGGTGGCGACGCCGTCGACCGGCGGCAGGACCGGCCGCGAGCCGCGACGGGCATCGAACGCCTTGATGTAGCGGCGGCACGAGTCGCAGCAGGAGAGGCGGTAGCGGCCGTCCCGGCTGGCGAGCGACGTGATCTTCGTGCGGTCGTCGTTCAGGCAGAAGGGGCAGGCAATCTGGTCGAAGCGCCACCGCGCGGCGCAGCGCGAGCAGATCAGGAGCCGCTCGGCGGCCCGCGTGATCACCGCGAGATCCGGTTCTCCCGCGCAGAGCGGGCAGATGTGGTGATGCCACGCGGCGAGATCCGTCTTGGCCAGGATCGCGTCGGCGCAGCGGGTGAGCACCGGGCGCAAGGCCTGCTGGAACACCAGCTCGAGCCCCGCCGCCGCCGAGTCGATCTCTCCGCCGCCCGGGCGGGCCGAGTCGTACCACGACCGGAGCACGGCCGGCAGCCGCGAGGCATCGCGGCAGATCGCGTCGACGCGCCTGACGTCCGCCTCTTCGAGCGCGTCATGGTTGCGCATCGCGGACGCCGTCGCGCGCAGCAGAAACCGGACGTCGCTCCAGTCGATCGGCAGGTGCTCGAACTGGAGGATCGGCCCGTTCGGCAGCAGCCCGTTCAGATACTCGGTATCGAGCTTGATGGAGGGGAGCGGCACGCGCAGCTGCACGCGCCGTTGGAGCTGCAGCAGCTCGATCTGCAGGTCCACGGCTGCCGCCAGATCCGGCTGGTCCTCCTTCAGCCGTCGAAGCTCGATGATTTCGCGGGATTCAGCGCGCCCGGTGGGAGCCGGGGGCTTCTCTGGCTTGTCAGTCACTCAGGGGATTCTAGCTGAGCCGGCAAAAAAAGGGCCGCCCCCCCGGGAGGGAAGCGGCCCCATAACCAAGAACCGAACGAATCTAGAAGCGGTAGACCGCGCCCACTCGGAGCCGCCGGGCCTGGACGAGGCCCAAGGGCGTGAAGTAGGCGCTCCCCGAACGAACCGTGCGGTTGGTGATGGCCGAGTCGTTCAGGAGGTTAAACCCTTCGAACGTAAACCCGAGGCGCCGATCCCCTATCCGGAACTGCTTTTCGATCTTCATGTCGAGCCGCGGCTGGTCGTCGAAGCGCTGTGATCCGCGTTCCTCGATGAACATGTCCAGGCGGCCCTGGCCAAGCCCTGGCGTCCGGACCAGCCGCGAGAACGTCTGGCCGGACGTGTAGAAGTACGCGGCCGACACGAGCACGTCCCACGGCGCGCGGTAGCTGCCGAGCAGCTTGGCGATGTGGGTATTGTCGTTGGTCAGGCGCCCGTCACGCAACGGCTGGAGCTCGGGGTTAGTGTTCGGGCTGTCGTACTCCGAGGTGTTGCCGAAGCTGCCGGTGTTGTTGTAGTTGCCGGTGATCTTCGATATCACCCACGACGCCTGCATCTGCCACCGGTTCGACATCCGCTTGGTCGCGGAGAATTCCACGCCGCGATACCGCCGGAACGCCGAGTCCGGATTGGTGATCACGAACCGGTTGTCGGCCGGATCGGTCACCTGGTCGTAGACCGTGATCGTACTCCCGGTCTCATCGCCGGTCCCGGCTACGCCGTCGGGACCCGGATCCGCGAGGGTGAACGTCTCGTAATCCGACAGCGAGGTCTGGATCACGTCGTCGATGAACCGGTCGTTGTCTCGCCAGATGCCGGTCACGCCGAGCGAAACTCCCTTCCAGAGGTCGCGCTCGATACCCACAATGGCCTGCTTCAGGCGCGGGTGCTTGATGTCGTCATCCATTGAATGGCTGGTGCCGCCCGGTGCCGTCAGGTACGGCTCACCGACGATGTTCGCGTTGGCATCGAGCTCCGCCCCGAAGAAGGAAGCCCGTTGCGGATCCAGCAGGTCGTAATATGACGATTTGGCGCCGTCGGCGTACCACCCGTAATGGCCGCGCACCACCGTACGGCTGTCGCCGGTCGCATCCCACGCGAATCCGATACGGGGCGAGATCACGGTGGTGGCGAACACCTGGTCGTCCAGGTGCTTGAGGAACCCGGTGTAGCGGTCGAACCGGACGCCGGGATTGATGGTCAGGCGCGAGCCGACCGTCCAGGAGTCCTGCGCGAACGCGGACCAGCGGGTGTTGATGCTGTCCTTGAGATAACCGTCCCACAGCGAGGCATAGTACGGCACGCCGTAGGAGGCATAGACGAGCATGCCGCCCGGGTAGCCCAGTTCGCTCTTGATGTAGCTCCGTTCGAACTCCGCGCCGAACTTCAGGTTGTGCTCGCCGGCAAAACCGGACGCGAACTTCGTCACGCTGGCGTTCGCCTGGTGGCGCATGCGGTCAGCGTTGTAGAAGTAGTACGAGTTCACCGCGAAGAAGTCCTCCCCGGTGTCGAACCATCCGGGGGTGTCGTCGCCGTTGTACGGCGACAGGTAGTAGTAACCCCAGAAGCCGGAGTACTTCACGTCGAACACCGACGAGGAGCTCAGGACTTTCGTGTAGTTGCCGTTCCAGGCGACTTCGGGGGAGTCCTGGTGGACGCCGGCTTCGGTCGCCACGCGCGCGCTGATGCCGCGGCCGTCAACCGTGTAGCTGTCGGTTTCGAAGAAGCCGGTCAGCTGGTCGCTGTCGCTCAGCTTGATGGTCGGCTTGAACAGGAACCGCGGAGATTTCTCTTCGCGCGCCTCCGGACCGATCCCGGTCACCGCGTAACCTGGCGGCGGAGTCGGCGGGTAGCCTGCCGGCGCCGTCTTCGGACGATAGTACTGGAAACTCGTGAAGAACCACGCCTTGTCGCGGATGATCGGGCCGCCGATCTGGAACGTGGAGTCGGTCACGAAGTGCGTCTTGCCCGGTGTGAGGTCCTCGTTCTGTTCGAGGATCTCGTCGGTGACGTTCTTGTCGGTCAGGCCGTCGTTCTCGTACAGCGTCTCGAACAGCCCCTTGAACAGGTTGCTGCCGGACCGGAACAGGCTGTTCGAGGCGACACCGGTGAAGCCGCCGTACTCGGCATTGGCGCCGAGGCCGATGACCTGCACCTCCTGGATCCAGTTGTGATTCGCGAACACCCAGATCGTGCCACCTTCGGGGTCGCTGACGTCGACGCCGTCGATCATGTAGGCGTTCGAGGACGAGCCGCCGCTGCCGTAGGAGCTGTAGTTGTTCGGATTGACACCCGGCGAGAGGAGCATCGCACCCGGCCCGAACCGGCTCGTGAACGGAATGTTCTCCATCACGTCGGTCGTCAGGTTCTTCTGCGCCGCCGACGAGCGCACGTCGACCTGCGGGGATTCGCCGGTGACCGTGACGAGATCAGTGATGCCGCCCACTTCGAGCTTCGGATCGAGCGCGATCGTCTGACCGAGCTCGAGCCGGACGCCATCCTGTTCCCATTTCTTGAATGACGGCAACTCCGCCGTCACCTTGTATCGCCCAGGCGGCAGCGCCGGGAAGCGATAGCTACCGTTCGCGTCGGTGGTCACGGATCGCGAGCCGCCCATGAGCGATTCGCCGGTCACCGTGACGGTTGCACCGGGCAGTATCGCTCCTGTCGCGTCGGTCACCGTGCCTGTCAGCGTTGCCGTCTGCCCGATCTGGGCGAGCGCCGGCAGGGGGCTGAGCAGGAGTGCCGCTACGACTAGCGAGAGCAACTTCCTTCTCATGTGAGAGTCACTCCTTGTTGTGGGACGCACCGGCTCGACACCGGTGCACGACGCCGGCCGGCGCGAAACGCACCGTGACAGCGGGCCTGAAGAATTCTCCCGGCCGCAGATATCCTAGATGGTTTATGCGAGGATTCAACATCGAAATTATCGGGTCCGGTCGCTCTATGTTGTTGATTCAACCCGCCGTATCGCGCCGAACAAACCGTTGGAGAATGGTGGCAGGCCTGGCCCTGGCCATCGCGGCCGCGTGCCCTCCGTTCGTCCCCGCCGAGGCTCCGGCGGGCACGAATATCCTGCTGATCACCGTCGACACGCTGCGGGCCGACCGGCTCGGCAGCTACGGCTACAAGGCCGCGAAAACGCCGGTCCTTGACGCCCTGGCCGGCGCGGGCATCCGGTTCGCGGACGCGACCGCCCACGCGCCCCTGACCCATCCTTCGCACTCCGCGATTCTCACCGGCCGCTACCCGGGGGCGTTCGGCATCCGGCTGAACGGCATGGATCCGTTGCCGGCGGACGCCGTCACACTGGCCGAGCGCTTGACCGCCGCCGGCTATCGCACCGGCGCCGTCGTCGCCAGCGTCGTCCTCGACAAGAGTTACGGCCTTGCCCAGGGATTCGACCACTACGACGATGCGATTGCCGGCCCGGTGCGCTCGACAATGGCGATGGCGGACCTCCAGCGCGACGCTGCCGAGGTGACGGCGGCGGCGAAAGCCTGGATCGCGCAGCAGCGGGCTCCCTGGTTCCTCTGGGTCCACTACTACGATCCACACCTGCCGTACGCTGCCCCCGCCCGTCACACCGCGGCAGCCCCTGGCCGGCCCTACGATGCCGAGATCGCGTTCGTGGATGCGGAGATCGGCGCGCTGCTCGGCTCGTTCGATCGGTCGTCGACGACGGTCGTGATGACCTCCGACCACGGCGAGGCTCTTGGCGAACACGGCGAGCCGGATCACGGATTCTTTCTTTATGACGCCACCCTGCGCGTGCCGCTGATCATTGCCGGGCCTGGGATCACGCCCCGGGTGGTGCGCGAGCAGGTTCGCAGCATCGACATTGCCCCCACGATCGCGCAGATCGCCGGCGCCGGGTGGGAGCCGCACGAGGCGGCGGGGGAGAGTCTTCACCGGTTGATCGAGGGGGGCACCCGCTCCGAGGTGCCGGTATCGATTGCCGAGAGCTGGTATCCGCGGCTCCACTTCGGATGGAGCGAGCTTCGTTCGGCGCGCGTCGGTGAATGGAAGTACATCGCGGCCCCGAGCCCGGAGCTGTACGACCTCCGCTCCGACAACGAGGAAACCAGGAACGTCGTCGCGGACCGGGCGCAGGTGGCCGGGCGGCTGGCGGGAGACATGCGGAGAATCACCTCGCGCTTCTCGGAGGGGGCGGCCCGGCCACCAGCGCCGCAGCCCGACGCGGCGACCATCGAGCGCCTGCAGGCGCTCGGGTATGTCGGCGCCTTCGCGCCGGTGACCGCGACGGCCGGCACGGAGAACCCGAAGGACCACATCGCCGACTACCGGCAGTACCGCGAGCTGTTCAACCGGGCGCTGGGGCTGCTGGGGCGCGAGCGTCCGGTCGAAGCCATCGCGATCCTGCGCCGCCTGGTCAAGTCGAACGTGCGCGCCTTCGAGGCGCACCTTTACCTGGGCAACGCCCACGCGATGCAGGGCAGCCATGAGGCCGCGCTCGGGGAGTACGACGTCGCCGCGCAGCTGAACCCGTCGCTGGCGACCCCGCACTTCGAGGCGGCGAAGGTGCTCATCGCCCGGGGGAACGTCGCGGACGCGGTCGCACGCGCGCGCCGGGGCCTCGCGATCGAGCCGCAGTCCTTCTACGGCAATTACACGCTGGGTGTAGTCCATCAACGCGCGGCGCAATGGACGGAGGCGTTCACCGCCTTCGGCCGCGCCGTGGAGCTCAACGGGCGCGACCCGCGGGCCCGGGCCAACCTGGCCGGCGCCGCGATGCGGGTCGGGAGCCTCGAAGTCGCGCGCGCGCAGTTCGAAGCGATGATCGACCTGAAGCACCAGGTGGCTCCCGCCCACTTCAATCTCGGGGTGATCGCCGCGCGCCGGGGTAACCGCGCCGAAGCGGAGCGGCGCTACAAGCTGGCGCTGCAGGTGGATCCGGCGTTCAAGCCGGCCCGGGACGCTCTCGCGAAGCTAAAATAAAACCAATGGGCAAATCGCGGGCGATCGCGGCCGTGCTCCTCATCACCCTGGCGGCTGGGAGCGTCGCCTGGTGGGCGGGCCGCAGGGAACACGGGACCTCCTCGGCCGGCCTCGACCTGGGCCAGCTCCCGCGCGGCGTCCGCCAGCAGGACCTCAACGTCCTCGTCATCACGCTGGACACGATGCGCTGGGACCGCCTGGGCGCGTACGGGGACCGGGGCGCACAGACGCCCAACCTGGATCGCCTCGCCGCCGAAGGGGTGCTCTTCGAGGAGGCGATCACCAGCGCGCCTCTCACGCTCCCGGCGCACTCGACGCTGTTCACGGGCCTGCTGCCGCCCCGGCACGGGGTCCGGGATAACGGCGGATACGTGCTCGATCCGAAACACGCGACGCTGGCGCACATCCTGAAGAACGGCGGGTGGGATACCGGGGCCTTCATCGGCGCCTTCGTGCTGGACGGAAAATTCGGGCTCGACCAGGGTTTCGACACCTACCACGACAGGTTCGACGTGTCGAAGTACCAGTCGGTTTCGCTCAGCGACGTCGCGCGCACCGGCGGGGAAGTGGTCGACACGGCGCTGCCCTGGCTCGAGGCGCGCGCCGGCAAGCGCTTCTTTGCCTGGCTGCATTTCTACGATGCGCACTCCCCGTACAACCCGCCCGAGCCGTTCAAGTCACGCTTTCCCCGGCAGCCCTATGCCGGCGAGATCGCGTACGTCGACTCCCAGGTGGGCCGCGTGCTCCAGTGGCTCGACACCACGGGGCTGAAGGAACGCACGATCGTGATCGCGGTCGGCGATCACGGCGAGAGCCTGAACGAGCATCGGGAGGGGACGCACGGCCTGTTCATCTACGATGCCACCACGCGAGTCCCCTTCATCGTCCGGGCGCCGTTCGCCGGGATGCAGGGCCGGCGGGTCAGGACGACGGTGCGGTCGGAAGATGTCATGCCGACGCTGCTCGACATGATCGGCCGCGCCGGGCCGGCCGCCATGCAGGGCCGTTCGCTGGTTCCGCTGCTCACGGGTGCGGTCGACGACCTCGAGCTCGACGCCTACACCGAGTCGTTGTACGCGTTCAACCATTACGGATGGAGCGAGCTGAAGGCACTGCGGGCGGGCCGCTTCAAGTACATCGCCACCACCAGGCCCGAGTTGTACGACCTGGAGCGGGATCCCGGCGAGCTGACGAACCTGTACTCGGAGCGGCGATCGCTCGCCGACCGCATGGCCGCGGAACTGGAGCGGCTCGCGGTCGAGGAAGAACAGGCGCAGACCGGCCCGTCGGCCGTCGACCCAGAGACCCGCGAGCGGCTCGCCGCGCTCGGCTACATCGGTTCGTTCAGCAACGTGGTCCGCAAGCCGGGGGAACAGCTGCCGGACCCCAAGGACAAGATCGACATCTTCAACCTCATGACGTCCGCGCAGGAAGCCACGGGGAAGGAGAACTCCGAATCGACCATCGACCGGCTCCGCCGCGTCGTCAGCATGGACCCGAACATCCTCGACGCGTGGGTGATGCTCGGGAACGAGTACTTCCGCAAGCAGAACCCCCAGGCTGCGCTCGAACAATACAAGCGGGCGCTGCAGATCCGGCCCGACTACGATCTCGCGACCGTGAATCTGGCCGCGGCCTACCGGGCGCTCGGCGACTATGAAGCGGCACTGCTCGGGTACGAACGCTACCTGCAGAAGGACCCGAAGAACGCCTGGGTCCGGTACCAGATGGGAGAGATGTTCGTCGACCTGAATCAACTCGACAAGGCCGAGGAGGCGTTCAAGCAGTCGCTGATCGACGACACGCGCGTCGCGGTCGCCCGGAATGCCCTCGGTGTGGTTGCGCTCAAGCGCGGTGACGTGGCCGGAGCCGAACGGGAGATCCGGGCGGCCCTGGCGCAAAAGCCCGACGTCAAGCTCGCGCATTTCAATCTCGCGCTCGTCGCCGAACAGCGCGGCGATCTCCCGACCGCCATCCGCGAGTACCAGACCGAGATCGACACCCAGCAGAACGCGTTCAAGGCGGCGTTCAACCTCGGCAAGCTGCACGAGCAGATGGGGAACGCCGCCGGGCAGGAAGCGGCGTACAGGAAGGCGATCGAGCTCAACCCGAATTTCTCCGAAGGCTATTTCTACCTGGCCAAGCTGTATCTCGACCAGGGGCGCAACTACGAGGAGGCGATCACCATCGTGAAGCGCGGCATCGCCCTCGGATCCACCAGCACCTTCGCGCCGCTCGGTCACTACGTGCTCGCCGACCTGTACAGCCGCACCGGCCGGCCGGCTGATGCGCAGCGCGAGGCGGAAAGGGGACGCGCCCTCGAAGCCGCGCGGAGCCGCCGGGCAACGAACTGATAAGATCGGGTGATCGGTCGATCGACTGAGTGCTTGATCGACGATCGACCGATCACCCGATCCTATGAAGAAGCGCCCGGTACCACCTGATCCTCCATCGGCTCCCGAAGTCAGACAGTCCCAACCCGCGAAGCTCCGGTCCGAGACCAAGCCTGCTGCCCCGAGAAAGCGGGCGGCGAAACCTCCTGCGCCCGCTGCGCCGAAAACCGCTCCGCCCAAACGACCAGCGGCCGGCCGGAAACGGCAGCCCGCGGCACGAAGCACGCGAATCCGGGCGACGGGCGTAGCGCCGAGGGCCGAGGCGGCGCCACCGCTGAAGATCCTGATGGTGACGCCGGAGGCGCATCCGTTCGCGAAGACGGGCGGGCTGGCCGAAGTCGCCGCGGCCCTGCCTGGAGCGCTGGCCCGGCTCGGTCATGCCGTCACAATCGTGCTGCCTCGCTACCGCGGCGTGAGCCCTGGGGCGCCGTCGTCGCGAACGATCGAGCTGCCGCTCGGCCCGCGCGTGTTTGCTGTCGGCTTCGTCGAACAGACGACGCCGGACGGCGTACGGGCCGTGCTGGTCGACGTACCGGAGCTGTTCGATCGGCCGGGACTCTACGGCGCCGGCGGCCACGACTTCCCCGACAACGCCCTGCGCTTCGCGGTGCTCTCGAGAGCGGCGCTGGAGTACGCGCGGCTGCTGGGGGAGCGGCCGGATGTCATCCACGCTCACGACTGGCAAACCGGTCTCGTGCCGGTCTACCAGAAAATGCACCTGCCCGCCGATCCAGTCGTCGGTGGCGTCCCGGTCGTGTTCACGATCCACAATCTGGCGTTCCAGGGAACCTTCGGCCGGGATGCGCTGCCGGCCGTCGGCCTCGGCTGGGATGTCTTCAACCAGGAGGCGCTCGAGCACTGGGGCAACATCAGCCTCCTCAAGGGCGGCGTCAATTTCAGCGAGAAGATCACCACCGTCAGCCCGACATATTCACGCGAGATCCTCACGCCCGAGTTCGGCTTCGGATTCGAAGGGGTACTGCGCCGGCGATCCGCGGATCTGGTGGGGATCCTCAACGGGATCGACACGACACGGTGGAATCCCTCGGCCGATCCGTTCGTGCCGCGGTACTCCGCAGATGACCTCGCCGGCAAGCGTGACGCGAAGCAGGCGCTGCTGCGGGAGCTGCACCTCCCGTCCGATGTCGCCGCTCTCGCCCGGCCGGTCATCGGCGTGATCTCGCGCCTTACCTACCAGAAGGGGTTCGATCTCGTGGCGGCATCGGCTCGAGGTCTGATGGAGCTGGACGCGGGCTGGGTGATGCTCGGCAGCGGCGACCGCCACTACGAGGACCTCTGGCGGTGGCTGGCAGCGACGTATCCGGACCGCGTATCGGCGACGATCGGGTTCGACGAGCGCCTGGCGCACCTGATCGAAGCCGGTTCCGACATGTTCCTGATGCCTTCGCGGTTCGAGCCCTGCGGCCTGAACCAGCTGTACAGCCTTCGCTACGGCACGGTGCCGATCGCGCGCGCCACCGGGGGGCTGGAGGACACGATTATCGACGCCGCTCAGGAGGGGGGCAACGGCATCAAATTCGCTGCTGCGACACCAGCGGCGCTGATCGCCGCCGTTCGCCGCGCCCTCGAGCTCTTCGGCGACCGGGACCGGTGGGAAGCGCTGCAGCGGGCCGGTATGGCCACCGACCCGTCCTGGGACGTTTCAGCCCGGGAGTATGTCAAAGTGTATAGGGATCTGAAACGTTGAGTTTCGGACGCGCACCCTCAAGGAAAGGCCGCAAGGATCACGTAAATGGCATCTGACAAGGTCACCACCCTCACCGACGGCACGTTCGAGCAGACGATCAACGCGGGCAAGCCCGTCCTCATCGATTTCTGGGCCGAATGGTGCGGCCCCTGCCGGCGGATGGCGCCGACCGTCGACGAACTCGCGCAGGACTACGACGGCAAGCTGGTCGTCGCCAAGATGAACGTCGACGAGAATCCGTCTACGCCGATGCGGTTCAGCATCCGCGGCATCCCAACGCTGCTGCTGTTCAAGGGGGGCCAGCTGGTCGAGCAGGTCGTCGGTCTCGCCGACAAGGCATCGCTCAAGAAGATGCTCGACAGGCATGTCGCGTAACGTCATCGTGATCGGCTCCGGGCCCGCCGGGCTCACGGCCGCCTTGTACGCGGCCCGCGCGAACCTCAAGCCGCTGGTCATCGAAGGGCTCGAGGCCGGCGGGCAGCTGATGTTGACGACGATGGTCGAGAACTGGCCCGGGCATCGCGACGGCATCATGGGGCCGGAGCTGATGGCCGAGATGCGGGCACAGGCGGAGCGCTTCGGCGCCGAAATCGTCAACGGCCACGTGACCGCGGTCGATCTGCAGTCGCGGCCCTTCACGGTGAAGCTCTCGGATGGCGAACACACGGCCCGCACGGTGATCATCGCGACCGGCGCCTCCGCCCGCCTGCTGGGGCTCCCGTCGGAGCGCGCGCTCATCGGCCACGGCGTATCCACGTGCGCGACCTGCGACGGCTATTTCTTCCGCGGCAAGCCGATCGCGGTCATCGGCGGCGGCGACTCCGCGATGGAAGAAGCGATCTTCCTGACGCGCTTCGCCTCGCACGTCACGGTGATCCACCGCCGCGACACCCTTCGTGCGTCGAAGATCATGCAGGACAAGGCGTTCGCCAACCCGAAGATCAGCTTCGAGTGGAACGCCGAAGTCGAAAGCGTCGACGATACCGCCAGGGGAGCAGTCACGGCCGTCAACATCCGCAACAGTCGAACCGCCGAGGCCAAATCGATCCCGGTCGAGGGCGTCTTCGTCGCCATCGGGCACACGCCGAACACGGCACTCTTCACCGGGCAGCTGGAGATGGATTCGAACGGCTATCTGATCACGCACGCCGGCTCGCGCACGAGCATCCCGGGCGTCTTTGCCTGCGGCGACGTCCAGGACCACGTCTACCGCCAGGCCATCACCGCCGCCGGCTCCGGATGCATGGCCGCGATCGACGCCGAGAAATACCTCGAAGGAGTCCCGCAGCACATCGGCGAAGCTCAAACGACGGCGTGAAGAAGAAACTCTGAAGGCTGAAGGCTGAACTCTGAAGGCCGAACTCTGAAGGCCGAAGGGCTGAACTCGGTGTTCCGTCCAGCATTCAGAGTTCAGAGTTCAGCGTTCAGCATTCAGAGTTCCGCCTTCGATCCACCCTCCACCGACCACCTCGTCCCCCTGGTACATCACGAGCGCCTGCCCGGGCGCGATCGCGGCCTGGGGCTCGTCGAACAGGACGCGGACGCGGCTGCCGTCCATCGGCTGAATGGCGGCCGGCGCTTCCGTGTGGCGGTGGCGGATCCGCGCGGTCACGCGCGTATGGGCCGCCGGGGTCTCGCCCGCAATCCAGTTGACCGACGAGGCGGTCAGCTCGCGCTTCTCGAGCGCGGCGCGGGGGCCGACCGTGACCGCTCGGTTCGCGGCGTCGATGCCGACGACATAGAGCGGCATCGGCGACGACAGGCCGAGGCCCTTGCGCTGCCCGACCGTGAAACGGTGCACCCCTTCATGCCGCCCGACGACGCGCCCGTCGACGTCGCGGATGACGCCGGCGCTCTCGGGGATCCCGTGCTGCTCGAGAAATGCGGCGTGATCGCCGCCGGGCACGAAGCAGATCTCGTGACTGTCGGGCTTGTCGGCCACGGCGAGGCCGAGCTCGCGCGCGTGGTCGCGGACCGCCGTCTTGTCGAGAGCGCCAATCGGGAAGAGGGCGTGCGCGAGCTGAGCCTGCGTGAGGGTGAAGAGAAAGTACGACTGGTCCTTGTTCGGATCCAGGCCGCGAAGCAGCCGGTGGCGTCCGGAAGTCTCGTCACGCTCCACCCGCGCGTAATGGCCGGTCGCGACGAAAGCGGCGCCGAGCCCGGCGGCGCGGTCCACGAGCGTGGCGAACTTGAGGTCGCCGTTGCAGTGGACGCAGGGGATCGGCGTGCGCCCGGCCGCATACTCCCGCACGAAGTCGGACACGACCGTACCGGTGAACTGCTCCTCGAAATTGACGATGTAGTGCGCGATGCCGAGGCGGGCGGCAACCCGCCGCGCGTCATTCAGGTCATCGAGCGTGCAGCACGAGCCGAACGAGGTCTGCCCCTCCGACTGGTCGTAGAGCTGCATCGACAGACCGATGACGTCGTGACCCTGCCGCGCCAGCAGCGCCGCAGCCACCGAGGAATCGACGCCGCCAGACATTGCGACCACTACACGCATACATCCACTCTGAACGTTGAACGCTGAACGCTGAACGCTGAACGCTGAACCAGCGACCTCTAAACCCGGCGCCCGGTCACCGCCCGAAGCTTCCCGACGACCTTGGGTAACGCCTCGAGAAACGCATCGACTTCGGCGTCAGTATTCCGGGCGCCGAGGCTGATTCGAATCGAGTTCTGGGTGCGGTGCGACGGCAGCCCCATCGCGCGCAGCACGTGCGACGGCTCCAGCGTCCCCGAGGAACAGGCAGAGCCGGTGGACACGGCAAAGCCCTCGAGATCGAGGGCGATCAGAAGCGACTCGGCTTCGATGCCGTCGACGCTGATATTCGTGGTATTGGGGACGCGCGGCTCGCGCGCGCCGTTGATCACGGTCCCGGGAACGGCGGCGAGCACCCTCGTCTCGAGCCGGTCTCGCAGCGTGGCCAGACGCGCCCCCTCCACGTCGAGCTTCCGGGCCGCGAGCTGGGCCGCGGCCCCCAGGCCGGCGATGCCGGCGACGTTCTCGGTGCCGGCGCGGCGGCTGCGCTCGTGCTTGCCGCCGGTCAGGATCGCGGCGATGCGCGTGCCGCGCTTGATCCAGAGTGCGCCCGCGCCCTTCGGCCCGTAGAACTTGTGGCCCGAGAGGGAGGCCAGGTCCACGCCGAGCTCACGCACGTTCACGCGGATCTTGCCGGCCGACTGCACCGCGTCGGTGTGGAAGAGCGCGCCGCGCGCGTGCGCGATGCGCGCCAGCTCGGCAACCGGCTGCACGGTCCCGATCTCATTGTTCGCATGCATCACCGACACGAGCGCGGTCTGGTCGGTCACGGCATCCAGCAACGCCTCGGGGGAGACGATGCCGGTGGCGTCGACCGGGAGGAGCGTGACCTTCCAGCCCCGCCGCGCGAGCGCGCGGAGCGTCACCAGCACGGCCTCGTGCTCGATCGTCGTGGCGACCAGATGCCGGCGCCCGGTCGGCTCCAGCGCCTCGGCGACACCCCGCAGCGCGAAGTTGTCGGCCTCGGTGCCGCCGCTCGTGAACACGACCTCCGACGGCTCGCCGTCGATCAGCCCGGCGACCGCGGTCCGCGCGTCGTCCAGGACGGCCTTGGCGCGCTGCCCGAAGTGGTGCACACTCGAGGCATTGCCGAATTCATCGCAGAGCACGCGCGTGACTACGTCGAGCACGGCGGAATCCACCGGTGTGGTCGCGTTATGGTCGAAATAAATCCGCATGCGAATTTTTCATCATAGCATTCACGGTAACCCTCAGCAATAAAAGGACTAGCAGAGACTGGACAGGGCCGGGGACGTCCCGTATACTGGCCGGAATTGCTGCCCAGCCGCTCAAAATAGAACACCCTGCGAGCAACTTTCGACTGGTGGAGAGTGCCTAATGTGGAAACGCGATGAACCGGCGAAGCCTGCCGCGCCGACGGCGACGCCGCCCCAGACGGTGACGCCGTCACCCGAACCGCCGGTGGTCCGTCAGAGTGCCGGTGAACATCAACGAGGTGGATTGGAGAGATCGACTGTGAATATCGGCAAATCCGTCGTCATCAAGGGGGAGTTGAACGGGAGCGAGGATCTGACGATCGAAGGTCAGGTCGAGGGCAAGATCGAGCTGCGCCAGAACGTGCTGACGATCGGCGCGAACGGCAAGATCAAGGCTCAGGTGTTCGCGAAAGCGGTCATCATCCTCGGCGAAGTCACCGGCAACGTCACCGCGACGGAGAAGGTCGACATTCGCGACAATGGCTCGGTCGACGGCGACATCGCGTCGCCGCGCGTGGCGATTGCCGAGGGCGCGCACTTCCGCGGCGCCATCGACATGCAGCGCGCCGGCGCGAAGCCGGGGGAGAAGAGCGACAAGGGGGAGACCAAGCCCGCCGCCGCGGCGGTCACCCCGACCACCGGCAACCCCGCCACCGCCGGCGCTTCGCGCTGACGGGAACGAGGACAATCGACTGTCGACCGGTCGCCTTGAGGCGATCGGTCGATCGACTAACCCCGTGAGTCGGTGAGCCATAAGCCTGATGCTGTCCGATCTCCTCAACTGGGGCAGGCGCTCCAAGGCCGACCCGGCCGACATTGCCCCTCCGAAGGGGAGCGAGCTGACTGTCCCGTCCAAGGCCTTTCCGAAGTTTCTGGCGGCGCTCAAGAATCAGCCTGAACCGTCGATCGTGATCGACTTCGGTCCGGTGATCGGCAGCAATGTCGCGTTTCTCGGCGAGCGCCTCAGCTGCAAGCTGTTCATCGAGGACCTCATCACAGAGATCGACCGCCACAAGAAAGCGCCGGCGGGAGGAGCGCTGGCAGCCACGCTCGAGGCACGCCTGCGCCAGGAAGACGGCAGCGTCGACGGCGTCCTGTGCTGGGACGTCTTCGACTTTCTCGACAAGGCGTCGGCCCAGACCGTCGCCAAACACATCATCCGCATGCTCCGGCCTGGCGGGGCGGTGATGGGGTTCTTCTGCACCGCCCCGGTCGAGCGCGCCCCGTTCACCAAGTACGAAATCGTGGACGACCAGTCGCTGCGCCACCGCCATCACCCCGGCATCGGCGGCCCGAAGGTCCCGATGCCGAACCGCGACATCATCAGAATGTTCGAGGGGCTGGTCGTCGCGGAGTCGTTCCTGCTGAAGAACAGTACCCGCGAAATACTGCTGCGGAAGCGGTAACAATCCCCAATCCCTAATCCCTAATCCCTAATCCCTGATCTCTGCCCTGATCCTTGGGCCAGTCCTCAATCCGGAATCCCCAATCGATTCGGGACCGATGAGGGATGAGGGATTAGGGATTAGGGATTAGGGATTGACCCGCCTGATATCGACCCGCGCGCCGCGCGCAAGCCCCAGCGCGTCGGCGGCGCTGCCGGCGTTGGCCGCCAGCTCGAGATGATCGGTGCTGCCGAAGAGCGCGCACACTTCGCCGCCCTGAATGTCGGCGTAGGTCGCGACGAGGCGGCCGACGGTGGCGCCGCCAGCGTTGATGTAGACCCCGCCGCCGCGCGAAAACTTCTCGAACGCCTTGCGGTCGATGTTCGTGACGAGGTTGCCGAAACGATCGATCCTCAGCACGGCGCCGCGGATCTCGTCGTCGGTGGCGACGGCGTGGGGGATGTCGAGGCGCTGGTATTCAGGCAGGTTCCGGCCGAGCGCCGGGAGCTGAATGCCTTTGGCGAGCCATGCCGCGGCGGGGGCGAACCGGTCGCGCCCCTCGAACGTGCGGCTGACCGTGGGGCGGGCGTAGCGCCGCTCGGTCAGCTCGACGACCTTCCTCGGTGGCGTCTCGCTCACGACCGCCGACAGCAGTCCGTTGTCGGGGGAGACGAACCGGTAGTCGCCGACTTCCGCCGCGATCCCGCGGCGGCTCGATCCCACGCCCGGATCCACGACGGCGAGGAAGATCGTGCCCGGCGGGAAGAAGCGATAGGCCGCCGCAAGCTCCAGTGCCCCATCGAGCACGTCGTGCGGCGCGATGTCGTGCGTGATATCCACGAGCGTGGCCTCCGGACAGATCCCGAGCATGACCCCCTTCATGGTCCCCACGTAGTGATCCTTCGAGCCGAAATCGCTCAAGAGGGCAATGACCGGCCTCATCCGCCAAGAATACCTGATGGGTGAACTAGAATAAGCTGTTCATTTCTCGCTGAAGGACGCATTCATGATTGATTTCGATCTGACTGAGGAGCACACGCTTCTCGAACGCTCGGTCCGGGAGTGGGCCGCGCGCGAAGTGGCGCCACGCATCCGTGAGCTCGACCGCGAGCACCGGTTCGACCAGAACATCCTGGTTCAGATGGCCGGCATGGGCCTGCTCGGCTGTTCCGTCCCGGCCGAATACGGCGGCGCGGGCATGGATTACATCAGCCTGGGCATCGTGTCGGAGGAGCTCGAATACGTCGACACCTCGCTGCGCGTGATCATGTCGGTGCACGCGGGGCTCAACTGTCTCTCGCTCCTGACCTGGGGGACCGAAGATCAGAAGCAGCGCTACCTCATCCCGCAGGCGCAGGGGAAGAAGATCGCCACCTACGGGCTGACCGAACCGGCCGCGGGCAGCGACGTGCGGGGGATCCAGACGGTCGCGATCAGGAAAGGCGAGAGCTACCACGTCACCGGCGAGAAGATGTGGATCTCGCTCGCCGACGTCGCCGACAACTTTCTCGTGTTCGCCTGGACCGATCTCGAAAAAAAGAAGCAGCGCGACACGTCGGGCATCAGCGCCTTCATCATCGAACGCTCGTTCAAGGGCTTTTCGAGCGGGACGCTGAAGGAGAAGTGGGGGATCCTCGCGGGCAACACCGGGTTCTTCAAGATGGACGACGTCGAGGTGCCCGCTGCGAACCTGGTCGGGCGGGAGGGGGAAGGCTTCAAGATCGCGATGTTCGCGCTCGATCAGGGGAGGTTCACGGTGGCGGCCGGCGCGACCGGGCTGATCCGCGCCTGTCGCGACGCGAGCGCGGCGTACGCGCTCGAGCGGCGGACCTTCGGCCAGCCGATCGCCGAGCATCAGCTGGTGAAGGAGATGATCGCGCAGATGGAATCGGACTATCAGGCCTCGCGTCTGTTGTGGCTGCGCGCCGGCGCGCTCAAGAACGCTGGGCGGCGCAATACCCGCGAGACCGGCCTGGCGAAATGGTTCTCGACCGTCGCCTCGGAGCGGGCCGCGGGCGATGCCGTCCAGATCCATGGGGCGAACGGCTACTCCGACGAATACCCGGTCGGCCGCTTCTACCGCAACTGCAAGGGCGCGGTGATCTACGAAGGCACGCGCGAGATCCACAAGTTGATGCAGGCCGACTACGTGCTCGGCTTCCGCCAGGACAAACCGACCCGCTGCGAGCTGCCGGCGGTGAACAGAAGCTAGCAGCTGGAAGGCCCTCATGAATTCAGATCTTTCCCTCGACTTCCTCTCCGTCGTCGAACAGGCGGCGATCGCCTGCGCCCACACGATGGGCCAGGGCGATCGGCACAAGTCCGACCAGGTCGCGGTCGAAGCCATGCGCAAGTGCATGGACTCGGTGCCGATCGACGGCACGATCGTCATCGGCGAGGGGGAGCGCGACGAGGCGCCGATGCTCTTCATCGGCGAAAAGGTCGGGTTCGCGCACCGCTCCGAGGGCAAGGGAATCGCCTTCCCCAGGGTCGACATCGCGGTGGACCCGCTGGAAGGCACGAATCTCTGCGCGACCGGCGCCCCCAACGCGATCGCCGTGCTGGCGGCCTCGGATCAAGGCGGGCTGCTCCACGCGCCGGATCTGTACATGGAGAAGCTGGTGGTCGGGCCCAGCTCCAAGCACGCGGTGCATCTCGACGCCCCCGTGGCGGAGAACCTGCGCGCGATCGCGCGGTCGCTCGAGCGCGATGTCGAGGATCTGGTGGTCGTCGTCCTCGAGCGGGACCGGCATGCGCAGCTGATCGAAGACATCCGGGCGACCGGCGCGCGCATCCGGCTGATCGGGGACGGCGATCTTTCGGCCGGCATTGCCGCCGCGGTGGTCGGCAGCGGCGTCCACGCCGTCATGGGGACCGGCGGCGCCCCCGAGGGTGTGCTCACGGCCGCGGCGATGCGGTGCCTGAATGGCGAGATCTTCGCGAGACTGGTGGTCAAGAAGCCGGAGGACGAGCAGCGGTGCCGGGAGATGGGGATCAAGGACCCGACGCGGATTTACACTTCGAAGGATCTGGCGTCAGGTGACAGCATCATCTTCGCGGCCACCGGCGTCACCGACGGAACGCTGATGAAGGGGGTCCGCTTCTTCGGCGACGGCGTGCGGACCAGCTCGCTGATCATGCAGAGCAAGCCGGTGCGGATCCGCTTCATCGACACCATCCACGTCGAGCAGGCCGGGCTCGTGAAGGTGCGATTCTAACTTCTGAACTCTGAACGCGATCTTGCCCTGGCGTAGAAACCTCTACGCGGTCACCGCCGCAGGCTTCATCGGCTTCACCGGCTTCACGCTCGTGATGCCGTTCCTGCCGCTCTATTTCGAGCAGCTGGGTCTCACCGACGTTGGTGAGATCGCGATGTGGTCTGGTCTCAGCCTCGGGGTGACGCCGGCCGTCACCGCGTTCATGGCGCCGTTCTGGGGCCGCCTGGCGGATCGCTACGGGCGCAAGATCATGGTCCAGCGGTCGCTGGTCAGCTTCGTCTTCGTGATGGCGGCGATGGCGTTCGTGACCGAGCCGTGGCACGTGTTTGCGCTGCGGACGATCCAGGGGCTGTTTGCCGGCTACGGCGCCCTCACGCTGACCATGGCGGCCGACGTGGCGCCCAAGGAGCAGACCGCCTACGCGATCGGCTTCGTTCAGACGGCTCAGCGGATCGGTCCGGCGATCGGGCCGGTCGTCGGTGGCATCGTGGCGCAGGCAGTCGGGCTCCGCAACGCCTTCTTCGTCACCTCCAGCTTCTACGCGTGCGCGGTGCTCGTGGTCACGTTCGGCTACGACGAGCGCGGCGTACTGAAACGGGTGGCGCAGGGTGAGGCGGGGCGGGTCACATTCCGCAGCGTCCTCGCGTTCGAGAACTTCGTGCTGCTGATGGCGGTCGTCTTCGGCCTGCAGGTCGTGGACCGCAGCTTCGGCCCGGTGCTGCCGCTCTTCGTCGCCGCGCTCGGCACCGAGAGCCCGCGCGTTCCCCTGCTCGCGGGGATCCTCTTCTCGATCTCGGCCGGGACCGGCGCGTTCGGGAACCACATCTGCGGCGGGCTGATGCACCGCTCCGGCGCCCGCCGCGTGATCGTGTCGGCCTGCGCGATCGCGGCCGCCGGGGTGTCGGGCTACCTGCTGGCCGGCAGCGCCTGGTGGCTCGTGTTGCCGACGGCGGTCTTCGGCGTGGCGATCGGCGCGGCGACGACGGCGGCGTATACGGCGGCGAGCAGCATCATTCCATTCAGCGCCAGAGGGTCCGGGTTCGGGCTGCTCACGACCGCATCGCTCGTCGGGCTTGCCGTCAGCCCGATTGCCAGCGGACTGCTGGCGGTGACGAGCATCGAAGCGGTCTTCCTGATGGATGCGCTGATCCTGACCACGCTCGCGCTCATGGTCTCGAGGCTGATGATCATCTCACCGTTGCCGGCCGCTTCATCGCCGCCCACCGAGGAGATCTAGGGCGACGTCAATGCTGAATGCCGATCTCGAGCAGGGGGTACGGATCCTGCGGGACGGGGGCGTGGTCGCGTACCCGACCGACACCTTCTACGGCCTCGCGGCTGATCCGCGGTCGGCTGAGGCGGTGCGGCGGCTGTTCGCGGTGAAGGCCAGGGCGGCGGGGCACGCAGTGCCGGTCATCGCGGCCGACCTCCAGCAGGCGCTGGAGGCGGCGGCGTTCGACGAACGGTCGCGGCGCGCGGCCCTGGCTTTCTGGCCGGGGCCGTTGTCGCTCGTGCTTAACGGCACGGGAGCCTTCCGTCCCGAGCTGCTCGCCGCCGACGGCAGCGTCGCGGTGCGCGTGCCGGCGCACGCCCTGGCACGAGCGCTTGCGGCCGGACTGGGGTTCTGTATTACGGCGACCAGCGCCAATCTGAGCGGTGACCCGCCGGCGACCTCGGCGGCGGCGGTCCGGCGGTCGCTCGGCGACGCCATCGACTTCGTGCTCGATGGCGGCGATGCTCCGGGCGGCGCGCCATCCACGATCGTGGACCTGCGCAGCGACGCGCCGCGCCTCGTGCGCGCCGGCGCGATCGACTGGGACCGCGTGCTAAGATCGATCCAGTGACGCGCGCTGCTTCACGCTCGATCGCGAACGGCACGCGCGAGCGCGCGGCGCTCGTCGGCCTGTTTACCGGCGCATCCCGCCACTTCGATCCCGAACACTCGCTCGATGAGCTTGCCGGCCTCGCGGCGGCGGCCGGTGCGACGGTGGTGCTGCGCGTTCTCCAGAAAAACCCGAGGCCCGATCCCGCCACGTTTCTCGGCAGCGGCAAGGTGGCCTCGCTCGCGGCGGCCTGCGCCGAAACGCGCGCCGACGTCGTGATCTTCGACAACGAGCTCAGCCCCGCGCAGCTGCGCAACCTCGAGGCGGCGCTGGACCGGAAAGTCCTCGATCGCACGCAGCTGATCCTCGACATTTTCGCCGGCCGGGCGCGCACCCGTGAAGGCAAGCTCCAGGTGGAGCTCGCACAGCTCAAGTACCTCATGCCGCGGCTCGTCGGCTCCGCCACCGCACTGTCCAGGCTCGGCGGCGGCATCGGCACGCGCGGCCCGGGGGAGACGAAGCTCGAAACCGACCGGCGGCGAATCCGCTATCGGATCAGCATGCTGTCTGACGAGATCGATACGGTCCGCCGGCGGCGTACGCAGCTGCGCGAGCGCCGGCAGAAGGCCGCCGTGCCGACGGTCGCGCTGGTCGGCTACACCAATGCCGGCAAGACGACATTGTTCAACGCGCTGACCGGAGTGACGGCAGTGGCCTCGGACGCGCTGTTCGTCACCCTCGATCCTCTCGTGCGCAAGGTCAAGCTGCCGGACCGTCGCGAGCTGCTCGTCTCCGATACGGTCGGCTTCATCGAGCGGCTGCCGCACTCGCTGGTCGCGGCATTCCGCGCGACGCTCGAAGAGGTCGCCGCGGCAGACCTGCTGCTGCACGTCATCGACGCCTCCAGCCCCGAGCGCGACCGCCAGATCGCCGCCGTCCGCAGCGTGCTCGCCGAAGTCGGGGCGGAACGCGTGCCGGTCGTCGAGGTCTTCAACAAGTGCGATCAGCTCGAAGCGGCGGAGCGCGCACGGGTCCAGGCCGTCTATCCCGGCGCACTCTGCGTCTCCGCGCTCACCGGCGAAGGGCGCGAGGAGCTCATCGCCGTGCTCGAAGGGCGTCTCGCACTCGACACCACCGTCGCGCGCTTCGACTTCGCGTCCGGCGATGAGGGGGACCGGAAGCGTATCGCTGACCTGTATCGCGTCGGCCGCATTCGCAGCCACGTCGCCACCGACGGGCGGATCTCGATCGAAGCCGAGGTTCCGCGACGGGTCGTGGAGCGGTTGCGGGGCGAGGCACCACCGCTCGAGGTGCGACGGGGATGACGTGCGACGTGCGACGTGCGATGTGCGATGTGCGGGGGACGTGGGGGCTGCTGCTGGTGGCGGCGGTGCTGGCAGGGTGCGCGCCGAAAGTGGCGCCTCCGGTCATCGCGCCGGGAGCGCCGCGGTACCCGGAGTTCGTGTTCCCCGGCGCCGCCGAGCCGCCCGAGGCGAGCGTGCTCGAGGCCCACGACCTGGCGTGGCAGGTTTTGCAGGCTGGTGACGCTCGGGCCGCCGAGCGCCAGTACACGGCGCTGCTCAAGCGCGTCCCCGGGTTCTATCCCGCCCACGCCGGGCTCGGTTACACGGCGCTGTCGCGAGAGGACTACGAGTCGGCGCTCGCGCACTTCGACCGCGCGCTGGCCGTCAATCCCGCCTACGCGCCGGCGCTGGCCGGGAAGGGGCAAACCTACCTCGCGACCAGGCAGCGGGATCAGGCGCTGGCCAGCTTCGACGCCGCGCTGGCGGCAGACCCCGGCCTGACCGCGATCCGGAGCGCGGCCGACGTCCTTCGCTTCCAGGGGCTTCAGGGGGGCGTCGCCGGCGCGCGCGAAGCGGCCGCCGCCGGCCGCTGGGCCGATGCTCGGGCCGGCTACATCGAAGCGATCACGGCTTCGCCCGAAAGCCCGTTTCTCTATCGCGAGCTGGCGGTGGTCGAGCGCCAGGACGGCCGGCTTCCCGAGGCGATGGAACGTATCGAAACCGCGATCGCGCTCGATCCGAACGACTCCAGGAGCTTCGTCGTACTGGCCGACGTCTACGAGTCGATGGGCGAGCTCGAAAAGGCGGCCTCCGCGCTGACGAGCGCCACCGCGCTCGAGCCGTCCGCCGCGCTGGACGAACGGATCGAGGCGCTCCGGGCCAAGCTCGCCTTCGAGGCGATGCCGCCGGAATTCCGCGCGATCGAGCAGGCGACGACGGTGACGCGGGCGCAGCTGGCGGCGCTCATCGGCATCCGGCTGGAGGCGCTGGTGAAGCGCGCCCCGCGACGCAACACCGCGGTCATGACCGATACACGCGGGAACTGGGCCGCGCAATGGATCCTTCCGGTGGCGCGCGCCGGCTTCATGGAGGTGTATCTCAACCACACCTTTCAGCCATCCGCGACCGTCCGCCGGGGTGACCTGGCGTTTGCAGTCAGCAACATCCTCACCGTCATCGCCGCTGAAAACCCGAGGCTCGGGGCGTCCTGGCGCAACGCGCGCCGCAGGTTCTCGGACCTGCCGCCGGGGCACCTGAGCCACGCCGCGGCCTCAATGGCGGTGGAGGCCGGCGTGATGCAGCCGCTCGAAGACGACGCGTTCCACCTGTCGCGCCCGGTCACCGGCGCCGAGGCGGTTGCCGCCATCAAGCGGCTCGCCGAACTGGCGGACCGCCGTCGATGATGAAGAATCTGACCGCGGCCAACCAGCTGACGATCCTCCGGATGCTGCTGATCCCGGCGTTCGTGATCCTGCTGATGTACGGGTATCGCGGGTGGGCGTTGATCACCTTCCTCACCGCCGGCGCGACTGACATGCTCGACGGCCTCATCGCCCGGTCCACGGGGCAGAACACCGAGCTCGGCGCCTGGCTCGACCCCATGGCTGACAAGCTCCTGCTCGTCACCATGTTCATCGTGCTCACGCTCCCCGACATCGGCTCGGCAAACCGGCTCCCGCTCTGGTTCACCGTTCTCGTGATCAGCCGCGACGTCGCGATCGTGGCGACGGTGGCGGTCTTCAACCTGGCCGTGGGGCCGCGGACGTTCCGGCCGTCGATCTTCGGCAAGATCGCGACGGCGACCTACATCTTCACCGGCGTGATCACGCTGTACTTCAACTACCTGAACCAGCCGTCAGGCGTGGTGACGGCTTTCATCTACGCGTCGCTGATCATCACGATCGTCTCGGCCGCAGACTACCTGCTGCAGGTCGTCCGGCTGACCACCAGCGAGGCGCGTCCGTCAGCGGAGGCCGGGAGAACGAAGCGATGAGTTTCAGTCCTACCTGGACCGCTGCAGCGTGACCATGAACGTTTTCGCCGGGCCGATGTTGCCCGCCGCGTCGATGGCGCGATATTCGATGCGGTGCGTGCCGTAGCCAGGCTTCCGCTCCTCCCACGGCTGCGGCGAGAGCCCTTCGCTGCTCAAACTGCCGTAAATGAGCTCCTTGATGCTGGTGCCGCGGGGAGTGAACTTGAACGGCGTGCCCTCGGGAGCGTCCGGCCACCCGTAGTAGTGATGCCAGCCGTCGCCGTTCACACGGAACTCGGCGACGACGTAGCCCTTCTGATCGTCGGAGGGTTCCAGCTTCATCGTGAACTCGTCGTGGAACACGTAATGCGGCGTGCCGTCGACGTCCGTCTTCGTCTCGACCGGCGCCGAGAGCGTGGGCGTGACGGTGGGCATGGTGTTGTCGATCGTCCACGTCAGCGAATCCTGCGGCGTGCCGGTGCCGGATTCGGTGAGCGTAGCCAGCAGGGTGTGCGTGCCGGCCGGCAGGCGCTGTTTCGCGAGCGAGAAGGTGCGGCTCGAAGGGAGCGTCTCCATCCGGTTACCGTTCAACCACCACGTAACCGGCAGAATGCGATTCCGATCGTGGGTAGTCGCCACGTAGACGACCTCGGTTGCCGCGACCGGACGGCTCGACGGCGTCGATGCGGTGAACGCCGGGATCACCCGCTGTGCCGTCGGCAGGCCCCTGCGGATGGTCCATGACCTCGTGGCGGTGAGAGCCTTCGCGCGGATGGACGGATCGCGGACGAACGGAGTGGAGTCGATAACGGTGACCGTCACCTTTTCCGCCGCGCTGGTCAGATTCGCGGTCCGAAGGTCGAGGTAGGGGCTGTTCGCCGGGGACGGCACGGGGACGCCGTCGACATCCCATTTCACCTCGAGCTCGTGATAGTTCGGATGTGCGGTCTCTACCCAGAGCACGTCACGCTGGGTGACCGGGGAGTCGGTGGAGGTCGAGGCCGCGATCAGGTTCACCTGCTCCGAGATCCGCTGCACCATGCGCTCGCGGCTCACCTGGTCGAAGTAGTACCCGACCGAGATCATCATCGAATGCTTGCTGGGCCGCCAGACGCCGGTCGTGCGATAGGTGCCCCCCTCGAAGCGGGCGATCCGCCCGCCTGACTCGCTCTCGTCGCCGAGCCAGCGAAACCACTTCGTCTGCCGGGCGCGCAGCTGGTCCTCCGTGAGCAGGGTGTGGTGGACCGAGGTCGGTTCCATCCCCTTGTACGGCCCGCCAGGTACGCCGCGTTCGCGATAGGTGTACTCGTCCTGCAGGCCCCCGAGCGAGTGCCCGAGCTCGTGCGGCGTGATCAGGACGCCGAGCGAGTTGCCGCCGGAGGTGGTGGCGACGCCTCCCCCGATGCCGCCGTAGGTGTCGGTATTGGCGAGCACGAGGATCTGGTCGAAGTGCGGCGTGGCAAGCTTCGCAAAAGCGCGGGCGGCCTCCTGGTTGACGAGGATGCCCCGTGCGTTGGGATTCGTGCAGCCCCCCTGGAAGTGGGCGCCGAGCGGCGTCTTCCGCTGCTCGCGGATCTCGGGGTCGCAGGTGATCCCGGATTCGGACGACGCAATCTCCACGGAGTAGACATTGATGTAGTTCCGGTAACTTCGGAACGGCTCGATGCTCCAGAGCACGTTCAAGTGCCGGTCGAGTTGCGCGCGATATTTCGGCAGCTCCGCGGCGGTGTAGCCGTCACCCATGACGACCAGCGAGAAGCGCGCCGAGGGATCTCCATTCACTGAAACCGGGACGACTGTCCCGGAAGCAGGCGCCTGCGCCGACAGCGAGCCGCTCACGCTGAGGCACGCAGCGGCGACGAACGCTCGAAGGTATCGTGTCAATGCCGATGCTCAGTGCCCGATGCCGATCTTCGTCTTGAAATACTCGAGGGTCTTGAGCAGCCCGTCTTCGAGTGGAACCTTCGGCTCCCAGCCCAGCAGCGTGCGCGCCCGGGTGATGTCGGGCCTGCGGACCTTGGGATCGTCCTCCGGCAGGGGACGATAGACGATCCGGCTCCTGGAGCCGGAGATCCGGATGATCACCCGGGCGATCTCTTCGATCGTCATCTCGTGCGGGTTGCCGATGTTGACCGGATCGTGGACGTCGGATTCCATGAGCCGCAGGATCCCGTCGACCAGGTCCGTCACGTAGCAGAAGCTGCGCGTCTGGTCGCCGCTGCCGAAGATCGTGACGTCTTCGTCGCGGAGCGCCTGGCTCATGAACGCCGGCACGGCGCGGCCGTCCCTCACGCGCATCCGCGGACCGTAGGTATTGAAGATCCGCACGATCTTGGCGTCGAGGCCGTGATACCGCCGGTAAGCGGTGGTCATGGCTTCGGCAAACCGCTTCGCCTCGTCGTACACGCCGCGCGGGCCGATCGGGTTGACGTTGCCCCAATAAGTTTCCTTCTGCGGGTGCTCCAGCGGGTCACCGTAAACCTCCGAGGTCGAGGCCAGCACGAAGCGGGCCTTCTTGGCGAGGGCCAGCCCCAGCGCCTTGTGGGTGCCGAGCGCACCGACCTTCAGGGTCGGGATCGGCAGCTCCAGGTAGTCGATCGGGCTCGCCGGACTCGCCCAGTGCAGCACCGCGTGCACCGGCCCTTCGACGTAGATGTAGTTGGTGACGTCGTGCTTGATGAACGTGAAGTCCCGGTTCACCAGGTGGGCGATGTTCGCGGTGTCGCCGGTGAGCAGGTTGTCGATGCCGACCACCGTGTAGCCGCGGTCGAGAAGGGTTTCGGAGAGGTGAGAACCGATGAAACCGGCCGCGCCGGTAATGACCACCCGTTTAGAAGGCATGCCGATGGAATCCGCGGACGACGGTGAGCCACATGATCTTCAGATCGAGCCCGACCGACCAGTTCTCGATGTAGTAGAGGTCGTACTCGATCCGTTTTTCGAGCGACGTGTTGCCCCGCCAGCCGTTCACCTGCGCCCAGCCGGTGATCCCGGCCTTCACCTTGTGGCGCAGCATGTACTGCGGGATGCGGTGCTTGAACTGCTCCACGAAGTACGGGCGCTCGGGGCGCGGCCCGACGATCGACATGTCGCCGCGCAGCACGTTCCAGAGCTGAGGCAGCTCGTCGAGATCCAGCTTGCGCAGCCACTTGCCGACCCGCGTGCACCGGGGATCGTCGTCTCGCGCCCACACCGGGCCGGTGTCGTCTTCGGCGCCGACGTACATGGAGCGAAACTTGAAAACGTGAAACGCCTTGCCGTCGAGCCCCATGCGCTCCTGGGTGTAGAACACCGGCCCGCGCGAGCCGCGCCTGATCAGGATGGCGATCACGAAGAACGGGAGGCTCAGCGCCAGGAGGGCCGAGCCCGAGATCGCGACGTCGATAATCCGCTTCAGGACGCTGTTGAAGCCGCGCAGCGGCACGTCGTTCAGGCTGATGATCGGCACGCCGTCGAGGTTCTCGAGCCGGGCGCGCAGGGCGATGAACTGCAGCAGGTCGGGGACGACGTGGACGTCGACCCCTTCACGGTTGGTCGCTTCGACGAGACCGAGCATCTTCACGTGCTCTTCGAGCGGCAGCGCGACGTACACGTGATCGATCTTCTCGCGGCGGATGATCTCGTCGGTCTCGCCGAGCATGCCGAGCAGCGGAAGCCCGCGGTAGCCGATGTGGTCGCCGGCGGCGCGATCGTCGACGAAGCCGACCACCTGGAAGCCGAGCTCGCGGTGCTGCAGCACCTTGTCGGCCACCATCCGCCCGAGATCGCCAGCCCCGGCGATGAGCACGCGCTTCAGGCCGATCCCGGCCTTCCAGCGCCGCTCCAGCAGCTCGCGCACGAGCTCGCGCGAGCCGTAGGTGAAGGCGATGTTGATGGTCAGAAAGAGGGCCAGGACCACGCGGGAGACTTCATGCGCCTCCCCCACGGCAACCGACAGCCCCGGGAAGAGCCAGGCGGGCGGGGGATAGGCCTGGACGTAGAGGTTCCCGACCAGGCCGATGATGCCGGCCAGGATGGTGCCCACGAAGACGGCAAAGAAGTCGTCGATCCGCGAGCGGCCGCGGCGCAGCCGATAGAGCCCCTGGACGTGGAACGCGATCGGCACGATGATCGCGATGAACGGGGCCATGTTCACGTACTGGTCGAACGGGGGGTACCCCTTGATGACCGGGATCAGCCCGCTCTCGAACCGAATGAGGTAGGCCAGCAGAAACGCAGCCATCCCGAGCGCGGCGTCGCTGAGGACGTAGAAGGCGACGAGCAGCCGGTTGTAACGGCGCATCATGACGCGGCGATCGCGGGCGCGCGAGTCTCGTCGACGGCGGCTGCGAAGCGGGTCTTGAACTGGCTGGTGGAGAAGCGCTCGGCGTGCTGCCGGATGGCCATTCGGTCGAGCGGCCGGTCGATTACCTGCCGGATCGCCGCCGCGAACAGGCGGGCATCGGGGCGCGGAACCAGCAGGCCGGTGACGTTGTCCTGGACAGTTTCACAGGCGCCCCCTTCGGCCAGCGCGATCACCGGCGTGCCGCACGCCTGGGCTTCCACCGGGGCGATCCCGAAGTCCTCGGTCCCGGTCAGCAGGACCATCCCGGCGGACCGATAGAGCTCCCGTATCTCGTCATTGCTTCTCCAGCCGAGGAATTCCACCGACGCGCCGGCCGCCAGCGTTCTCAGACGGGCCTCTTCCGGGCCCTGCCCGACAATCCGAAGAGGTACCCGGGCCAATCGACAGGCTTCAATCGCAAGGTCCAGACGTTTATAGGGAACGAGGGCAGACACGACCAGAGCGCCCGAGCCGGATTCCGCGCGGCTGGGATCCGGCCGGTAAAACTCGGTGTCCACAGGAGGATACACAACGATCGACCCGCGATTATAGTATCGGCGTATCCGCCCGGCAACATAGTGAGAATTCGCGAGAAAGCTGTCCACCCGGCCGGCCGTGGCGGCGTCCCACCGGGCGAGCCCCGCCATGATCGGCCGAAGGGCCCGGCTGGCCCACCGGCCAACCTGATCCGGGCCAAAGTAGGCACCGAACTGGTCCCAGGCGTACCGCATCGGCGAATGGCAGTAACAGACGTGTCGCGCGTCCCCGCGCGCGATCACCGATTTGACGGCGCAATGGCTGCTGCTGATGACCAGGTCGTAGCCGTCCAGGTCGAACGTCTCGACGGCGGCGGGATAGAAGGGCAGGTAGTGACGGTAGAACCGGCCCGGGCTGGGCAGGCGCTGAACGAACGAGGTCCGGATCGTGCGGCGCTCGAGGCTCGCCGCCAGCGCCCCCGGCACGCGCACCAGCGTAAACAGGGTCGCCTCCGGATAGAGCTCGCAGATGGCCTCGAGGACCTTCTCGCCTCCCCGCATGCCGGTCAGCCAGTCGTGGACGATCGCGACCCGGGCCGCCGCATCCCCCAACCCGGCACGGCTCCTCACGCGTCCAGCACCTCGCCGTAGATCTCGCGGACGCGTTGAACCGAGCGTTCCCAGGAGAACTGCTTCACCCGGTCGAGGCCGCGCGCGCGAAGATCGTCGCGGACCGCCGGGTCGGTGAGCACCCGGCGCATCGCGGCGGCGATCTCGTCGGGTTCGTACGGGTCGATCAGGATCGCGGCGTCCCCGACGACCTCCGGAAGCGAGGAGAGATTCGAAGTGATCACCGGCGTCCCGGCCGCCATCGCCTCGAGCGGCGGCAGCCCGAACCCTTCATAGAGCGACGGGAACACGAAGACGCTCGCCAGCCGATACAGGCTCGACAGCGTCTTGTCGGGCACGAAACCGAAGAATCGCACGTGTTTGTGCAGCTTGTGGCGGTGCACGGCGCGTCGCAGGGTTGCGTACTTCGAGATCTCGTCGCCGATGATCAGCAGCTGCACGTGCTCGAGCCCGCCGCGGCGCAGCGTGTGGAACGCCTCGATCAGGCGCTCGAGGTTCTTGTGCGGCTTGATGTTGCCGGTGTAGAGCACGAACGGGGCGTTCAGCTGATACCGCTCGCGGACCTGCGCCATCTCGGCGTCGGTGGGCGCTTCGCCGAGGCGCTCGTCGATCGCGTTGTAGATCACGTCGATCTTCGATTCCGGAATCCGGAAGTACCGGAGGATGTCGCGCTTCGAGGTTTCGGACACGGTCAGCACGCGCGCGGCCCGATGCGTCGCCACCCACATCGACGTGCGCGCGTAGACGTACCCGAGCCGGTTCGGGAGGTACTGCGGAAAGCGCAGGTGGATGCAGTCGTGGATGGTCACCACGGCTTTGCACGGGGTCAGGGGCGGCAGCACGTAGTGCGGCGCGTGGAAGAGATCGACCCTCTCGCGGCGCAGATCGAGCGGGATGGTCAGCTGCTCCCGGACCGAGTAAGCGCCCGACCAGTCCGGCACCGCGCGGAAGTTCTCGCCCAGTTCCGCGGCGATCTCGATATCCGGCGGCCGGACGATCAGCACGTACTCGGTCGTGCAATCGAGGCGAGCCAGATGCCGCACGAGATTGCGGATGTAGGTCCCGATCCCGTAGTCGCGCAGCTTCCGCACGTCGATGGCAATTCGCACTGAGCAGAATCTTATCAACTCGGGTGGCTTCTGCTGACTTCAAACTCCAAACGTCAGACTTCAAACGCCAAACTTCACAGCGCAAACCGTTTCTTGCCTTTTTGAAAGAACGTCGTTGTGGCCGTCTTCGTGGCCTTGGTGTCCTTCGTGCTCCTTTGTGCTGAAGCCGTGACTTTGAAGTTTGAAGTTTGAAGTTTGAAGTTTGAAGTTTGAAGTTAAGAGTCTAGTCAGCGAGCCGGCAGTTGCCCCTTCAGACGCAAGTACAGCCGCAGCAGCGGCACCAGCCGCGGATGGTGCTTCTCGTAGAACGCGAGGTGGCTCCGCCGGTAGGCGGTGTTCATCTGCCGGGCGGCGGTGGCACGGGAACGGCCGCGCAGGTGAACGATCTCGGCGGCGGGCGTGAACAGCACCTTCCAGCCTCTGGCCCGGACGCTGGCGCAGAAATCGACGTCTTCGGTGTAGAGAAAGAACCGCTCGTCGAGCAAACCCACGTCTTCGGCAACGCCGCGGCGCACGAGGAGACAGGCGCCGCTGACCCAGTCGACGTACTGCTCCCGCCGCGTCGCGCGCTCCACCCACGACGACACCGGCCCGAAGCCGCGCCCATGAAGGCTGGTGACCACCTTCCGGCGCGCTTCCGCAAGCGGCGAGAGCATCGGCCCGAACGACAGCTCCGCGGCCCCCTCCCCATCGACGAGTCTCGGCCCCGCGATGGCGGCCGCCGGATCGGCGTCCAGCCGTTCGACGAGCCGGTCGAGCGCTCCCCGAGGCGCGACCGTGTCGTTGTTCAGCAGGAGCACGAGCTCGCCGGCCGTCGCCCGGATCCCTGCGTTGGTCCCCGCGGAGAAACCAACGTTTGCCGGTAGTTGGACCAGCCGGGCGGGCGGAAACGCACGTGTGATCGCGCCGCTGCCGTCGGTCGACCCGTTGTCGACGACGACAATCTCCGTGGGGATTGCGGGCGGATGCTCTACCAGCGAGCGGAGGCAGCTCTCCAGATGCCCGGCGCCGTTGTAGTTCACGACGACGACCGACAGGCGCGGGGTCATCGGCGCGCGACCCCCTCGATCGCCGACAGCGTCTGTTCCGCGGCTTCGTCCCACGAGTACCGGGCGAGGACACCCGGGGCGCGGGCCAGCTGCGCGGCCGCCGCGTCGGGTGAGGTCAGCAGCCGTGTGAGGGAGGCGGCAGCCGCCGCGATGTCGCCTTGCGGCACGAATACGGCGGCCTCCCCGTAGATCTCGCGGGCGACGGGCGTATCCAGCACGACGACCGGCACACCGGCCGAAAGCGCCTCGAGCGGGGTCAGGCCGAAGCCTTCGTACTCGGAGAAAAACGCGAACACGGAAGCGCGCCGATAGAGAGAGACCAGCTCCTCGTCGCTCACATAGCTGCGCACGGAGACCCGGCCGCTCACGCCGTGCGCCGAGGCGATGGCCGGCAGGTCCTCCAGCGGGAAGGTCCGGTTGTCGCCGGCGATCACGAGCTGCGCCGAAGGCACTTCTCGCGCCGCCATCGCGAAAGCGGCGATGAGGTCCGGAACCCTGCGCCGGTTGAAGATGGAGCCGCTGTAGAGCACGAGCGGCTCGCGCGCCCCTCCGGTGGATCGGGGGGCGGCAGCCAGCCCGTTCCGGATGACCCTGATCCGCTCCAGCGGGACATCGTAAAGATCGTGGATCTCCTGCCGCGAGAATTGCGACACGGTGAGGACGACATCTGCGCGCCGCGCCGCCGAGCGCGTGAGCACATGGCGCCGCTTCTGCTCGCGGAACCGGAACCACTCCGGATGCCGGCTGAAGGACACGTCATGAATCGTGACCACGAGTGGGGCGGCCAGGCGCACCGGCGCGGTGTAGGCAGGGGCGAAGAAAACGTCGGGGGCGTCGTGCCGCACGGCGGCGGCCAGCGTGGTCTGTTCCCACCATGTGCCACCGCCGCCGCCGAGCACGCGCGCGGCGGCGCCCGGCCAGGCCACGCCGAGCGGGTCCGGGCTGAAGAGCAGAAACTGCCGCATCCCCGCATCCGCGCGCGTCGTCCACCGTGCCATCAGCTCCCCAAGGTACCGGCCGACACCGGTCCGCGCCCCGAGCAGCTCGCGCGCGTCGATGCCGATGCGCAGCGGCGTCACGATCGCGTCCGCCTCCGCGCGATCGCTTCGTGGAAAGCCTCGAGCAGCCGTCCGGCCGAGTCATCCCAGTTGAAGAGCCGTGCGCGGCTCACGCCCCGGGCCGCCTGCTCGCGCCGCAAGGCCGGGTCGTCGAGCAGGCGCCCCATCGCTCGCGCCAGTACGGCCGCATCATCGGCCTCGACCAGCAGCCCGGCGTCCCCGAGCACTTCTGGCAGCGACCCGCGGCGCGCGGCAACGACCGGGAGGCCGATCGTCATGCCTTCGAGCGCAGGGATCCCGAAGCCTTCCTCGGCAGAGGCGATGACCAGCATCGAGGCTTCGCGGTACAGCTTCAGGCGTTCCTCGTCGCTGACGTAGCCAAGAAACCTGACGCGGGTACGGTAGAGCTCGCTGTCGGCCATCGCGACCGGGGTGGCGATCCGGCCGGCGAAGACCAGCGGGGGGGTCTGGGGCCGTTCCAGGGCGAGCATCAAATAGGCCTTGATCAGGGCGGTGACGTTCTTTCGTGGCTCGATCGTGCCGATATGGAGGATGGGGCCCGGGGTGGCGGGCTCCTCCCGGACGCGCCAGGCGGGCGCTCCCGGATGGCAGACGGTCACGCGATCGCCCGGCACGCCGAGCCGGGCGGTGACGAGCTGTTTCGTGTACTCGGAATTGGCAATGACGGCGTCAGCCCGGCGGCCATGGGCCCCGGCCAGGGCCGGGTAATCCCGGCGGACCTCTCGGGCGGTCGCTTCGGGATGATCGAGGAAATACAGGTCGTGCACGGTGGCGACCTGCGCGGCGCTCGACGAGGGCATCAGGAGGGGATGGAGCGACCAGGCGACGTCGGCGGCTGCGCCCAGGGCCTCGACGGCGGGCCAGCCGAGCCGGTGCCAGGCGAAATTCAGGACGCTGACCGGGATGCGGGCATCGAGGACGTCGGCGCCCGGCACCGCGTCGGCGGCCAGGCGATCCTTCCAGGAGCTGGAAAAGAGGGTCACTCGGGGTTGGCTGCCGTGACGGCAGAGCGCGGACGCCAGCTGGTGCGCATACTCGCCGACACCCGTGCGCCGGCGCAGAGCGGACCGGTAGTCGAGAAGGATGCGCAAACGGCCGGATGGTACCACGGAGCCGGGGGCTGCGGGCCGAACCGCAATTCCGACAAACCCTTGGTGCTCAATAGATTGACAGCGTTTTTGCGGCTGTGCTAGCGTTAGGGTTTTGTATCCAGCGGGGACTTTCGACAGATGAAAATCGCGGTCGTGGGAAGCGGCTACGTGGGGCTCGTGGCCGGCGCCTGTTTCGCGGAAAACGGGAACGAAGTCGTCTGCATCGACAAGGATCCCGCCAAGATCAAGAAGCTGCAGCGCGGGCACATCCCGATCTACGAGCCGGGGCTGGAGGAGATGGTCCGGCGGAACCGGACGGAAAAGCGGCTCACATTCACCACCAATCTTGCCCGCGGGGTCCGGGCATCGGAGATCATCTTCATCGCGGTCGGCACGCCGACCGGCGAGGACGGCTCGGCCGATCTGAAGCACGTGCTGGACGTCGCGCGCGAGACCGCGCGTGCGATGAACGGCTACAAGGTCCTGGTGAACAAGAGCACGGTGCCGGTCGGCACCGCCGGGAAGGTCCGCGAGATCGTGCGGCGCGAAACCACCCACCCGTTCAGCGTGGTCAGCAATCCCGAGTTCCTCAAGCAGGGGGCGGCGATCGACGACTTCATGAAGCCCGACCGGGTCGTGATCGGGGCCGAGGACCCGCGCGCGGCGGAGCTGATGAACGAGCTCTACTCGCCGTTCACCCGCACCGGTGCGCCGATCATGCTCATGGATTGCGCGAGCGCCGAGCTTTCCAAGTACGCGGCGAACGCCATGCTGGCGACCCGCATCTCGTTCATGAACGAAGTCGCGAACGTCTGCGAAGCGATGGGGGCCGACGTGGACCAGGTGCGCAAGGCGGTGGCCGCGGACCGCCGCATCGGGCCGTCGTTCCTGTTCCCCGGCGTCGGGTACGGCGGCAGCTGCTTTCCCAAAGACGTCAAGGCGCTGCTGCGCTTCGCGCACAGCGCCAAGTACGACTTCCAGATCCTGAAATCCGTGGAGGCGGTCAACGAGAAGCAGAAGCTCCGGCTGCTCGACAAGCTGCGCACGCACTTCGGCACGCTCAAAGGCAAGCGGATCGGCGTGTGGGGGCTGGCCTTCAAGCCCCGGACCGACGACATGCGCGAGGCGCCGTCCGTGCCGCTCATCAACGGGCTCCTCGCCGAGGGGGCGAGCGTGCACGCCTACGATCCCGAGGCGATGAAGGTCGCGCGAACCATCTTCGGCGGCAGGGTCACCTACGCCGACAACAGCTACGCCGCGCTGGTCGGGGCCGATGCGCTGGTGCTGGTCACCGAGTGGAACGAGTTCCGCGAGCCCGACTACGCGCGCATGCGCAAGCTGATGCGGCACCCGGTGATCTTCGACGGACGCAACATCTACAATCCGGATCAGATCCGCGCTCAGGGCTTCACCTACTTCTCGATCGGGCGGCCGTCGCACTCATGAGCGCCGTCCTCGTCACGGGCGGCGCCGGGTACATCGGCAGTCATGCGGTCAAGGCGCTGACTGCGGCGGGGCACCGGGTCGTCGTCTATGACAACCTTTCCGCCGGCCATCGCGAGGCGGCGCGCTTCGCCGACGCCTTCATCGAAGGGGACATCCACGACCCCGCCAAGCTCCGCCGCGCGTTGCGGGACCACGAGGTGGATGCCGTGATGCACTTCGCGGCCTGGCTGTCGGTCGGCGACTCCGTTCGGGACCCGGCCGGCTACTACCGCAACAACGTCATCGGCGCCCTCGGCGTCCTCGAGGCGATGGTGGCCGAGCAGGTGCGGCGGTTCGTCTTCTCCTCGACCGCCGCGGTCTTCGGCAACCCGGTGGAGACGCCGATCACGGAGGATCACCCGAAACAGCCGATCAACGCGTACGGCGAGACCAAGCTGGCGATCGAACGCGCGCTCCCGCATTACGAACGCGCCTACGGGCTCCGCTCCGTCGCGCTCCGTTATTTCAACGCCGCCGGGGCGGATCCGGATGGGCGGCTGGGAGAGCATCACGACCCCGAGCTGCACCTGATTCCCCGGGCGATCGATGCCGCGCTCGGCCGCGACACCTTCCAGATTTTCGGCGACGACTACGACACCCCTGATGGCACCTGCCTGCGCGACTACATCCACGTGACCGACCTGGCCGACGCGCACCTCCGGGCGCTCGATTCACTGCGGGCGGGCGGGGCGTCGGCGCGCTACAACCTGGGCAACGGCCGGCCGACATCGGTGAAGGAAGTCGTCGACGCCGTGGCGCGCGTGGTCGGCAAAGAGGTGCCGCTGACCATTGGACCGCGCCGCGAAGGGGATCCCGACGTGCTGTTCGCCTCGAGCGTCCGGATCAAGCACGACCTGGGCTGGACGCCGCAGCTCGAAGACATCGACACGATCGTCAGGACCGCGTGGCAATGGCGCCGCGACCGTCCGGCGGGATACCAGTCGGCCGTGGGAGCGGGGCGCTGATGTCGCGATTGAAAGGGCAGTTGCACGACCCTCTGCTGTCGGTCGTGATGCCGGCCTACAACGAAGAGGCGACGATCGAAGAGATGATCCGCCGGGTGGTGGCGGTATCGGTCCGCACCGAGCTCATCGTGGTGGACGACGGGTCGAAGGACCGGACGCGCGAGATCCTCACCCGGCTGGCTGTCGAACTGCCGATCAAGGTGATCTTTCAGCCCGCCAACGCCGGCAAGGGATCCGCCCTCCGCCGCGGGTTCCAGGAGGTCACCGGAGACCTCGTCGTCATCCAGGACGCCGACCTCGAATACTCGCCGGAGGAGTTCCCCGAGCTCATCGAGCTCATCTGCCAGGGGCGCGCCGACGTCGTCTACGGGTCGCGCTTTCTTGGCCGGCACCGGGTGTTCATGTTCACGCACTACGTGGGCAACCGGATCGTGACGCTTCTGACCAACGTGCTCTACAACACCATGCTCAGCGACATGGAGACGTGTTACAAGGTGATGCGCACGGAGGTGCTCCGGTCGTTCACCCTCGATTCGGACGGTTTCGGGATCGAGCCGGAGATGACCGCGAAGATCTTCAAGCGGGGTTACCGGGTGTACGAGGTGCCGATCACCTACGATGGCAGAGGATACGACGAAGGCAAGAAGATCACGTGGCGCGACGGCTTCGTGGCCTTGTGGGTGTTGCTGAAGTATCGATTCACTGAGTGAACCCGCTCCATCGCCTGCTCGCCTACGCCCGCCCCTATCGCGGGCGGTTCATCGCGGCTCTCGCGGCCATGGTGATCTACGCCGCGGCGAACGCCGGCGTGACCTACCAGATCAAGCCGCTGATCGACGGTGTGCTCAAGGGGAAGCTCGCGTTCGCGTGGTTCGCGTGGGTCGTGATCGGCGGCTACTTCCTCAAGGGCATCGGCGGGTATTTCGCGACCTTCCTGATGACCGATATCGGGCAGCGGGTCGTCCGCGACATCCGCAACCAGCTGTTCCGGCACATGCTCGATCAGTCGGCGGCGTTCTTCGCGCGCACCAGCACCGGCTCGCTGATGTCGCGGATCACGAACGACGTCAACCAGATCCAGCAGGCCGTCTCGGAGACGCTCGGCGACCTTCTGCGCGAGGGGCTGTCGCTGGTGGCGTTCGCGGCGGTCCTGTTCGTCATGGACTGGCAGCTGGCGATGGTCACCGTCTTCATCGCACCGCTGGCCATTCATCCGCTGGTGCGCCTGGGCAAGCGGATCCGCCGCACGACGAGGCGCAGCCAGGAGGAGCTGGAGCATCTCACGCACGTCACCGCGGAAGCGTTCACGGGCCACCGCATCGTCAAGGCCTTCGGCGCCGAAGCCCATGAGGAGCACCGCTTCCGGCGGGCGGCGCACCAGGTGTACCGCACGAACCTGAAGGTGACGAGCACGCTCGCGATCCTGCCCTCGCTGATGGAGCTGGTCGGCGGCGGCGCGACCGTGTTTCTCGTGTGGTACGGCAGCAGGCAGATCGCCAGCAACGCGCTGACCGAGGGGGAGTTCCTGCTCTTCGTCGTCGCGGCGTTCATGATGTACACCCCGATCAAGAAACTCAGCCGGGTGAACGCGAGCCTCCAGCAGGCGATGGCTGCATCCGAACGGATCTTCGAAGTGCTGGATACGCACTCGGAAGTCAGGGAGCGGCCGAATGCGGCCGTGCTCAACGGCCTGCGGCACAGCATCGAGTTCCAGCACGTCGCGTTCGTTTACGAGGACCGGCCGACCAAGCCGATTCTTCGCGACGTGTCGTTCCGGGTGGCGGCCGGTGAAATGGTGGCGATCGTCGGTCTCAGCGGCGCCGGCAAGACGACGCTCGTGAACCTGCTGCCGCGGTTCTACGACGTGACCGCCGGCGCGATCCGCGTGGACGGCGTCGACATCCGGGATCTCACGCTGGCGTCGCTGCGGTCGAAGATCGGCATCGTCACGCAGGAGACGGTCCTGTTCGACGAAACCATCGCCAGCAACATCGCGTACGGCTCCTCGGGGGCCTCGGCCGAGGCGATCGAGGCGGCGGCGACGGCGGCGCACGCCCATGAGTTCATCGCCGGTCTCTCGAACAAGTACCAGACCAGGATCGGCGAGCGCGGTCAGACGCTGTCGGGCGGGCAGCGGCAGCGGCTCGCGATCGCGCGCGCGATCCTGAAGAACGCGCCGATCCTGATCCTCGATGAAGCGACGTCCTCGCTCGACGCCGAATCGGAGCTGCTGGTCCAGGACGCGCTGCAGACCCTGATGCGCAACCGGACGTCGTTCGTCATCGCCCACCGGCTGTCGACGGTGCGCCGCGCCGACCAGATCATCGTGCTCGAAAAAGGGCGCATCGTCGAGGTCGGCAAGCACGACGAGCTGCTCGCCCGGCCGAGCAGCGTCTATTCCAAGCTCTACGCGCTTCAGGCCTTCGAAGGCCGCCGGCCCGGCCAGATCCGCGCGCACCCGACGATCCAATGATCAAGAGCATGACCGGATTCGCGTCGCTGACGCGGGATGATGAGACGGCGACCATCGCGGTGACGGTGAAGGCGGTGAACCACCGTTTTCTCGATCTGCAGCTCCGGCTCCCGCCGTCGTTCGCCGCGCTCGAGCCGCGCGTCCGCGGGCTGGTGCAGCAGCGCGTGTCGCGGGGGCGGGTCGAGGTGACGGTCTCGGTGCAGCAGCGGCGCGTGCCGGCGCTCGAGGTGGAGCTCAACGAGCCGTTCCTGGAGGCGCTCGGCGGCGCGCTCGACCGCGCCCGCGAGCGGGGACACATCGCCGGACCGATGACGCCGGGCGATCTGCTGCGCTTTCCACAGGCGCTTTCGATCCGCGAGAAACAGCAGGAGCTGGCAACCAACGGCGACCTGCTGCCGCGTATCGAAGAGGCGATCGACGCGGCGGTCGAAAGCCTCGATACGATGCGGGCCAGGGAAGGCGAGTTCCTCCGCGCGGACCTGGATGGCCGGCGCGAGCTGCTCGGCGATCTGTTCGAGAGAGTGCACGCGGCCTCCGAGAGCGGCATGGGCACCCTTCGCGCCCGGCTCGAGGAACGGGTCAGGGCGCTGCGCGGCGACGCGCTCGCCGACGAGAACCTGGTGGCGCAGGAGATCGCGAGATTCGTCGGACGATCCGACATCACCGAGGAGGTCGTCCGGTTCCGCGGCCACCTCGAGCACTGGAAATCGCTGACCGAGTCGTCGGAGCCCTGCGGGCGCAAGCTGGACTTTCTGCTGCAGGAGATGAACCGCGAAGTCAACACGGTCGGGTCGAAGGCCGAGGGTCCGGCCGTCTCGGAGCTGATCGTATCGCTCAAGGCGGAGCTCGAGAAGATGCGCGAGCAGGTCCAGAATGTCGAATGAATTGAGGCGCGGCCTGCTGTTCGTCGTCTCCGCGCCGTCCGGGACCGGCAAGACGACCGTCGTGGAGCGGCTGGTTCAGCTGGTGCCCGACCTTGCCCTTTCCCGGTCATACACGTCGCGCCCCGAGCGGCCGGGAGAAACCAACGGGGTCGACTATAATTTCATTACCCGGGCGCGCTTCGAAGCGATGGTGGCTGCCGACGAGTTCCTCGAATGGGCGGACGTCTTCGGCAATCTCTACGGGACGTGTGCGACCGACGTGGAACGGCAGCTCGAGCGCGGCTGTGACATCGTGCTGGTGATCGACGTCCAGGGGGCGCGGCAGGTGCGCCTGCGCTACGCGCACACGGTCGGCGTGTTCGTGCTGCCGCCGTCGTTCGAGGTCCTGGAGCAGCGGCTGCGCGGCCGCAGCAAGGACGACGAAGAGGCCATGCAGCGGCGGCTGCGCACCGCGCGCAATGAGGTCGCGGCGTTCGCCGAATACGACTACGTGATCGTGAACGACGAGCTCGAAGCCTGCGTGGAGCGGCTGCGGGCGATCGTCCTGGCGGAGCGGGCGCGGCTCCGCTCCGTTCGCCGTGAAGCCGAGAAGATCGTTGAATCGTTTACAGAAAGGGCACCCCGTTGAAGATTTCCGACAGATCAGAAGTTCGTAACGCGTTCGAGTTCGTCACCGTCTCCAGCGCCCGCGCGCGCCAGCTGCTCGCCGGCTGCACCCCGCGTACCGCCGGCAGCGAGAAACCCGCGAAGCTCGCCCAGCGTGAAGTCAGGGAAGGCAAGATCCGCAAGGTGGAGGAGGCCGAATAGCGGGGTCCGGGGATCCGGGGATCCGGGATTAGGGATTAGGGATTAGGGATCATGGCTTTGATCGCCCTCGGCGTCTGCGGCGGCATCGGCGCCTACAAGGCGGTCGAGATCGTTCGCGGGCTGCAGAAGCGCGGCCACGACGTGGCGGCGATCATGACCCGGTCCGCCCGGCGCTTCGTCGGCCCCGTGACGTTCGAGGCGATCACCCATCGGCGCGTGATCACCGACCAGTTCGCCGAAGGGGCGAACTCCGACATCGAGCACATCTCGCTCGCCACCAATGCGCAGCTTCTGGTCGTCGCACCGGCGACCGCCAACGTGATCGGCAAATTCGCGCACGGGATCGCCGACGACTTTCTCACCTCGCTGTATCTCGCAACCCGGGCGCCGGTTCTGATGGCGCCGGCAATGAACACGAACATGCTGGAGCACGAGGCCGTGCGCGCCAACATGGCGGCGCTGCGGTCGCGCGGGATCCGCTTCGTGGACCCCGGCGAGGGCTACCTCGCGTGCGGATGGGTGGGGAAGGGCCGCCTCGCCGAGCCCGACGACGTCGTCGAGGCCGCCGACGCCATGCTGCGGCGCCCCGGAACGCTCGCCGGCAGGTTCGTGGTCGTCACCGCGGGCCCCACTTACGAGGATATCGACGACGTGCGGTATATCGGGAACCGGTCGAGCGGCAAGATGGGCTACGCGCTGGCGGGCGAGGCGGCGCGGCGCGGCGCGCGCGTCCTGCTGGTATCTGGACCCTCCTTGGTCCCGGTGCCGGCGAACGTCGAGGTGGTGCGGGTCCGCAGCGCCGCCGAGATGCACGCCGCGGTGATGCCCCAGGCGCCGCTGGCCGACCTCGCGATCATGGCCGCCGCGGTCGCCGACTACGCGCCACGCTCCCGCGCCGGCGGTAAGCTCGAGAAATCCCATGGCCCCCTGTCGCTCGACCTGGTGAGAACGCCCGACATCCTGGCTGAGATCGGCCGGGCGCGAGCCGCCGGGTCGGCGCAGGTCGTCATCGGTTTCGCGGCCGAGAGTGGTGATCCCGTGGCCCGCGCCCGCGAGAAGCTGGCGCGCAAGAACGCCGACATGATCGTCGCCAACGACATCAGCCGGCCGGGCTCGGGGTTCGACGCCGACGCAAATGCGGTGACGCTCGTGACCGCCGACGGAGATGAAGCCGTGCCGCTCGCGCCCAAGGCCCAGATCGCCGGCGTCATCCTCGATCGGGCCGAAATCCTCCTCGAGCGCGTCGTCGCACGCTGATGGATCCCCTCCAGCTTGCAGAGCATCTCCGGTTCTATCAGGAGATCGGTATCGACGGGATCAGCCGGGATCCGAAGTGGCGGCGACGTGACGAGAAGACGGCCCCCGGTGTGGAGCCGTCGGACGTCACATGGACCCTTCAGGCGATTCGCGAGGACATCGGCGACTGTACGCGGTGCAAGCTGAGCACGCTGGGGCGGAAGCAGGTCGTGTTCGGGGTCGGCAACCCCGACGCCGACCTGATGTTCATCGGCGAGGCGCCCGGGGCCGACGAAGACGTCCAGGGGGTGCCGTTCGTCGGCCGGGCCGGGCAGCTGCTGACGAAGATGATCGAGGCGATGGGCTTCAGGCGCGACGAAGTCTACATCGCCAACGTCGTGAAGTGCCGGCCACCCGAGAACCGCAACCCCGAGCCGGACGAAATCGAGACCTGCGAGCCGTTTCTCTTCCGGCAGATCGAGTCGATCCAGCCGAAGGTGATCGTGGCGCTCGGGGCGTTCGCCGCGAAGACGCTCCTGCGGACGCAGGACCCGATCTCGCGGCTGCGCGGCCGGGTCTACGACTATCACGGCGCCAGGCTGATCCCGACCTTCCATCCATCGTTCCTCCTGCGCAGCCCCGGTCAGAAGAAGTACGCCTGGGAAGACCTGAAGACCGCCCTGGCGATCATGGGCCGCCAGCCACCGGCCGCGTCCGGCGCCTAGCATCGTGCGTCTCGTTGCCGTCGCGGTCCCGGTCCCTGCCGTGGATGCGCTGACCTACCGCGTCCCCGATCACCTGTCGGATCCCGTTCCCGGGGCGCGCGTGCTCGTGCCGGTCGGCACGCGGGTGCTCACGGGCGTCGTCATCGGCGTGCCCGACGCCGCCGACGAGTTTGCCAATCCGCAGACCACAGCGAAGGACCTGATCGACATCCTCGACCAACAGGCCTTCCTCCCGGCCGACGTTCTCAGCCTCGTGCGCTGGGTGGCCGAGTACTACGCGTGCGGCGCGGGGGAGGCGCTGTCGTCGGCGATGCCGCCGCGCGCCTGGATCGAGAGCGAGCGGGTCGCGCAGATCACCGAGGCGGGCCGCCAGCGCCGCCCCCGGGAAAAGGGGCTGCGCGCCGAGGTGCTGGCGAACCTCTCCGATGACAAGCCGGCGCGCGTTGACACGCTGGCAACGCGCAGCGGGCTGTACGGTGCGCTCGCCGGTCTCGAGCGGGACGGCCTCGTCGAGGTGACCCGTCCGCTGCGCGGGAGCGCATCGGCGTTCCGCACCGTCCGGGTCGCGAGCCTGACCGCGCAGGGGCACGAATTCATCCCGGCCGCCGGCGGCGCCGCCAGGCCGCTCGGGGCGAAGCAGCTCGAAACGATCGAGCGGCTCGCCGGCGAACCGGACGGCATCGACGCGAGAACACTGGCGTCGGACGGCATCAGCGCCGGCACGCTGAAGCGCCTCGTCGAGCTCGGTCTCGTCGCCGTCCACCGCCGCCGGATCGAGCGGGACCCCTTCGAACAGGACGCGGCGCTTCCGGCCGTCGAGCGGCGGCAGGTCACGCTGAACGCCGAGCAGGCCGGCGCCTTCGAACAGCTCCGCGGCTGGGCAGAATCCGGCACGTTCCAGTGCGCGCTGCTGCACGGGGTCACCGGCAGCGGCAAGACCGAGCTCTACCTGCGGCTGGCCGACGCCGTCCGCCGACGCGGACGCGGCGTGCTGCTGCTCGTGCCGGAAATTGCCCTGACACCCGCCGTCGCCGCGCTCTTCCGCGGAGCGTTCGGCGAACGGGTCGCGATCCAGCACAGCGGCCTCTCCGACGGGGAGCGCCACGACCAATGGCACCGCATCCGCCGCGGCGACGTGGACGTCGTCGTCGGGACCCGATCCGCCGTCTTCGCGCCGGTCGCGAACGTCGGGCTCATCATCGTTGACGAGGAGCACGACGGCTCCTACAAGCAGGAGGAAACGCCCCGGTATCACGGCCGCGATGTCGCGGTCGTCCGCGCGCAGCAGGCCGGGGCGCTCGCGGTGCTCGGCTCCGCGACGCCGTCGATGGAGAGCTATCACAACGCGCGGAACGGCCGGTACCGGCTCGTCTCGCTCGAGCGGCGCGTGCTGGACCGGCCGATGGCGTCCGTACGCATCGTCGACATGCGCGAAGAGTTCGCGGCCGGGGGGCCCGGCGTCATTCTGAGCGCGGCGCTGTCAACCGCGCTCGGCGACAGGATCAGCAGACAGGAACAGGCGATCGTCCTCCTGAACCGCCGGGGCTTCGCCACCGTCGTGTTCTGCCGCCAGTGCGCGCACACGCTCGAGTGCCCGAACTGCAGCGTCTCCCTCACCGTTCACAAGGCGATCCGCCGCGCGCGGTGCCATTACTGCAACCACGCCACCGGGATCCCGACCCGCTGCGCCAATTGCGCGGGCCCCTACCTCGAGCAGCTCGGATTCGGGACCGAGCGCGTCGAGGCCGAGATCAGAGCGCTGCTGCCGGGCGCGCGGATCGCCCGCGTGGACCGGGATACGATCCGCCGGCGCGGTGCGATCACCGGTCTGCTGTCACGTTTCGGCGCGGGCGAGCTCGACATCCTGGTCGGCACACAGATGATCGCGAAAGGCCACGACTTCCCCAGGGTCACGCTGGTCGGCGTCATCTCCGCCGACGTCGGCCTGGGGATGGCGGACTTCCGGGCCGGCGAACGCACGTTTCAGCTGCTCACGCAGGTGGCCGGCCGCTCCGGCCGCGGCGAGCTGGCCGGTGAGGCGATCGTCCAGACGCTCTACCCGACGCACTACAGCATCCGCCACGCGTGCAGACAGGATTACGGAGCGTTCTTCGCGGACGAAATCGAATTTCGCCGCCGGATGCACTATCCGCCGGTCGTCGCGATGATCAACGCGGTCGTCAGGGCACGTACCCGGGAAGGGGCGATGGCCGACGCCGCCGACATCGTCCGGGCGCTGCGGTGGGGAGGGGAACCCTATCGAGTGCTGGGCCCGGCGCCGGCGCCGCTCAGCCGGCTCAAGGGTGAACACCGCGCGCAGTTCTTCCTCAAGGGCAGCCACCGGGCGTCCATGCGCAAGGCGCTCGTGACGGCGCTCGACGCCAGACCCGAGATCCGCCGCCGCACGAGCATCGACGTGGACCCGATGTCGGTACTTTGATTTTCAGCCTTCAGCGTTCAGCGTTCAGCCTTCGATAAGTGTGTCGATCGGCACAGGCGTGAAGCAGAGGATGAAGATGATCAGCGCGAGGACCGCGATGAGTCGTCGCCCGGGTGCCAGCGGCTCGTATTCTCGGAGCACTCGCGGATGCCGCGGGCCGAGCAGCAGGAGCATGACGACCATCATGAGCGTCATGAACATCCAGCTCGTCGAGTTATAGGTCATGACGATCGCTGTCCCGACTGTCGCCAGCGAAATGGGCGTGGACCAGCGGCCGAGCGTGGCGTAGGTGATGTGGCCGCCATCGAGCTGCCCGAACGGCAGGAGGTTCAGTGCGGTCGCGAGCAGGCCGAACCAGGCGGCGAACACCATCGGATGGATGTTGATCGTCTCTTCCGGACCGATCGTGCCGAAATTAAGCGCCGCAGCCCACTGGAACAGCAGCGGTTCCCCCATGTAGAACACGGCGTCGCCGGTCGGCACCGGAACAACCTCCGACATGCTCATCCCCAGGAACAGCGCCGGCACCAGGACGATGAAGCCGGCGATCGGTCCGCCGACGCCGATGTCGAACAGGATCGTGCGCGTCGGGAACGGCTCGCGGATCTTGATGACCGCGCCAAGCGTGCCGGTCAGCGGGACCGGTGCCGGGATGAAATAGGGCAGTGTCGCATCCACGTTGTAGCGCCGGCAGAAGTAGTAATGGCCCATCTCGTGGGCGCCGAGAATCGACAGCAGCGTGAGGCTGTACCAGAGGCCCTTCGGATCGACCAGCGTCCACAGGGTGAGCGCCGGCCCGTGGCGCCCGAATTCGGTGATGTACGAGTGATAATGAAGAGCGCCCGCCACGGTGGTGAACACCAGCGTCAGGGCAAACAACATAACGTGCAACCGCCAGCGATTGCGGAACTTAGGAGGCGGGCTTGGAACGTAGAGCGTCTCGAACGGGAACGGAGACGCCGGGGCCTCACGCCCCGGATCGTCGGCAGGGTATGACAATTACCCTCCGATGTTCTGGAGATCCTTGCCCGGCTTGAAGCGGATCGTGCGGCCGGGCGGGATGCGGACTTCCTTGCCCGTTCGCGGATTGCGGCCGATGCCGCGCTTGCGGGGCTTCACCTGGAAGACGCCAAAGCCGCGGAGCTCGATGCGCTCGCCTCGCTGCATCGAGAGCCGCATCGCGTCGAACACGGCGTCAACGGCCACCTCGGCCTTGACCTTCGTGATGTCGGCGATCTTCGACACCTCGTTGACGATGTCCACCTTGATCATGCTTAGCGACCCCCAGGGAGTTGTAACTATATTAATTATCGGGACTTACGCTGTCAAGCATCGTGCTAACTAGACTTTCTGAATGGCCCTGAGACGCGCCCTCGGGCTGCCCACAGTCGTGCTGGTCGGCCGGCCCAACGTCGGCAAATCCACGCTGTTCAACCGCATCACCCGGACCCGCCGATCTATCGTCACCGCCATCGCCGGCACTACCCGCGACGTTATCGAGGAGCCCGTCGAATGGGGCGAGGTGCCCTTTCGCCTGGTGGATACCGGGGGGATGTTCGGCGCGAGTACCGACCCGCTGCATGAGCTGGTCGTGATCCAGGGTCGCAAGGCCCTCGAAACCGCCGACGTCGTGGTGTTCATCGTGGACGGCAGGGAAGGGCTGGTCTCGGGCGACGAGGAGATCGCATCCTACCTCCGCGCCTCGAAAGCCCCGGTCCTCCTGGCGGTGAACAAGACCGACGACAAGCGCGCCCGCGGCCGCGCCCTGGAGTTTCACGAGCTCGGGTTCGAGCCGGTGGTCGAGATCGCCGCGGAGCACGGCGAGGGCGTCGGGGACCTGCTCGACGAAGTCACCCGCCGGCTGCCGGCCCGCAGGGAGCCCGGCGACGACACGGCTGAGGAGACCGCGATCGCGATCGTCGGCCGTCCCAACGTCGGCAAGTCCTCCCTCCTGAACCGGTTGCTGAAAGCCGAGCGTTCGATCGTCAGCGAGACGCCGGGCACGACCCGCGACACGGTGGATGCCGTCCTCAAGTGGCACAAGCGCACCTTCCGGATCGTCGACACCGCTGGCATCCGCCGGCCGGGCCGCGTCGCGAAGAGCGGCCAGCTCGAGTCGCTCAGTGTGATCCTCGCGCGGCGGGCGATCCAGAAGGCGGATGTCGCGGTGCTGGTGATCGATGCCTCGATCGGACCCGCCGATCAGGACGGCGCGATCGCGGGCGAAGCCGAGAAGGCCGGCTGCGGCATCGTGATCGCCGCCAACAAGTGGGACCTGATGAAGTCAAAGGGGCCGGACTTCTACAAGACCTTCGACGACGAGCTGCGCCGGCAGTTGAAGTTCCTGGAGTACGCACCGGTGCTGCACATCTCGGCGACGACCGGCGAGCGGGCCACGAAAGTCCTCGAAGCCGTGGACAGGGTTGCGGCCGCGCGGTCGCGTCGCGTCCCGACCGGGGAGTTGAACCGGTTCGTCCAGCAGATCACCGCCGAGCATCCGCCCAAGAGCCCCGGCCGTCGCGCCGTCCGCGTGCTCTACGCCGCGCAGATCGCCACCGAGCCGCCCACCTTCGTGTTCTTCACGAACGTCGCGACGGAGTTTCATTTCTCCTACCAGCGATATCTGATCAACCGGCTGCGGGAAAAGTTCGAGCTGGAA
>DATFFM010000066.1:0-59002 GCA_035250005.1 Vicinamibacterales bacterium
TGGCGGCGCGACGCACTGCTGGAGCTCGGGGGCTTCTCGGTGGACGCGGCCGACGCGGAGCTCGACCTGCTGATCCGGCTGCAGACGCAGACCGGCGGCGTCGCCGGGCGCGTCGTCCGGACGTCCGAAGTATTCGGGCGCACCGCCACCGTGACGGTCACCGGCGCTGCGCAGGTGGCGGCGCGCCGCCAGCGCGCCGTGGTCGAGGCGCTGCGCACGTTCGCGGCGAGCCGGGAGTCGGGGAGCGCGCGGCTGGTGATGATGTGCGTGCTCGCGGTGGAACTGATCACCCCCGCCGCGCAGGTGGTGGTAATTGCGATGATCCTCGCCGGGACGGCGGTGGCGTGGGTCAACTGGACCGCGCCGTTCCTCGTGCTGCTGTTCCTCACGTTCGGCTACGGCCTTGCCTCCGCCTCGGCGCTCCTGCTCCGCGGCGGCACGCCCGGGGCCCCGTCAGGCACCGACCTGTGGCGCCTGCTCGTCCGCGCCCCGCTGGAATTCGCCGTCTACCGTCCCGCCCTTTCGTACCGATATTTTTTCGGTCCCAGGTAGGTTTCAGGTTCTGACGCTGCCTCGTGTTGCCGAGCAGGCTCCAGGACCGAAACCGTCTCCTTGATCTCCTGGCCTCCTGTTCAAAGACACCCTCACGCGACAGCGGCGACACGCCGAGCAACTGCATCTCGGAGCTGAGCGGAGAGCCTAGAACTTGGAGCCTGGAACCGAAGCCGAAGACGGGTGGTCGGAGGGCGGGAGGCCGGGACGCAGGGGCGGGAGTACGACCTGGTGGCGGCGTGCGGGCTCGGGCGTGCCCTGGCGGAACGAGCGGTAGTCCACCTTGCAGCCGTGCGCCATGAGAAAGTTGTGAAAGCGCTTGTAGTCGTGCGCCGGGATCGCGAACAGGCGCAGCAGCGCCCGGTAGTTCCCCTGGGTCGTGCGGAGGCCGCGTACCACCAGCTCGCGAACGTCGTGGCGGGTGATGTCGCGCGAGAGAAAGATCGGGTGGATGTGCTCCCAGAAGGAGTAGCCGCCCGAGACCAGCGCGTCGTACAGATCGTCGGCGATCTGGCGGCGGCGTTCGCGCTGCGGCAGCAGCGTTTCACCGGCGTTGCGCACCGTCGGCGGGAGGTGGCCGACGTCGATCATCTCGCGGTCGGCGAACCACATGGCCTGTTCGATGACGTTCTGCAGCTCGCGGATGTTGCCGGGCCAGCGATAGCGCTGGAGCAGCTGCATCGCGTCCTCCGAGACCTCCATCTGCCGTTCGCCGCGCTTCAGCAGGTGCGAGACCAGCAGCGGGATGTCGTCGCGCCGCTCGCGGAGCGGCGGCACGTGGATGTGGATGACGCGGAGCCGGTAGAGCAGGTCTTCGCGGAACTCTCCGGCCGCGACCCGCTCCGGCAGGTTGCGGTTGGTCGCCGCGATGACCCGCACGTCCACATGGCTCGTTTCGTCGTGGGCGCCGACCGACTGAATCTCGCCCGTCTCGAGAAACCGCAGCAGCAGCGCCTGCATCCGCAGGCTCATCTCGCCGACTTCGTCGAGAAACAGGGTGCCGCCGTGCGCCATCTGCAGCTTGCCGCGCTTGTCGCGATACGCGCCGGTGAAGCTGCCCTTGACGTGGCCGAAGAGCTCCGACTCGAGGAGCGTCTCGGTGAGCCCGGCGCAGTTGACCGCGATGAACGGTCCGCGCGCGCGCTTCGAGCTGACATGGATCAGCCGCGCGATGACATCCTTGCCGACGCCGCTCTCGCCGGTGACGAGCACCTTCGCGTCGCCGGCCGCGGACCGTCGTGCGATCGCCAGCACTTCGAGCATCGCGGCGCTGCCGGCGACAATCGTCGGTGCGCCCACGGAGTTCGGCCTGGCCGCAGTTCTCGCAGGAGAAGGTTGATCGGTCATTTTACGGAGGAGTAGATTCTAAGCGATTTGGTCGCACTTACAGCGAATTTATTTCTGCGCAGGGGCAGACTCGCAACTCATGCGCCAGGCCGGCTGGCTCACGCGAATAGCAGTGTTTTCAGTGGCTTACCGGGATTGCTCGGTTCTGCATCAAATGGCAGTTTGTGCAAAAACTGCACACCGCACGGCAAGGACGGTATGGGTCTCGAGACGGCCGCTCGACCTGGCCGTCAATTGGTGGGTTCCAGGGGTTCCTGTCGCTCGGGGGACGGCTTGAAATACAGGTTGTGCGGATCGACCCTGAGATACTTTCCGACCACCACATACCCGTGGCGGTCGAAGTAATCCAGAATCTGTTGGCGGACTTCCGGCTGGGCTTCGATGCACACAAGGTCCGGCCGGAACCGGTCAATGTCGAACCCGGCCAGCGCTTTCGGTTCGGCCAGTTCAATATCCATCGACAGGAAATCCACCTTCGTGATCTTCGCCGCATCGAGCAGCGCGTTCAGGGTCGTGGTCGGCACGACCCGCGCGGCAGGAGTGCCGCCTCCCTTCCTGGCGAAAGCGGGATCCGACGAAGAGACCTGATGATTATCGGGGACGAAGAACTGCACCGTGCTATCCGCCACGTCTGACGCGAACATGGCGACGAATCGGGTTCGTGGGCGGTTGGCTTCGTAACCTTTGGCGAACTCATGCAGGGCGTCGACCGCGATGCCCGACCAACCCAGGACGGTTTCCAGATAGTAGGTGTTGTTGAACTGCTGATGATGACTCGAGCCCACATCGAGGAACACGCCATTGCGTCGATCCTGAAAGAAATCCCGGATGATCCATTCTTCCCCGAACTGAGAGAACTGCGACGGGCCGTATTTCGCCCTCAGTTCGTGCTTCAGGGGGTCGTAGGCGCTGACGTACCGATCCTGATAGCGCAACCGAACGACAGTGGCGGTCGCCGCGACCGTGAGCGCGATCAGCACGACCGCGAGTGCGGCAACTTCAACTCGCGTCAGCCGCCGGTTCTGGGTCATAGCAGGGTAATTGGATCAAAAGCGGAGCGAGTGGAGTGTGGTCGTGCTGATCCGCTTAGTGCCGCGTGGCCGCCGCCATGGCCGATTCGAGCCGATGTCCTGAAAGAGTGCTCGACGCGTTCGGTTCGGTGGCCGTCCAGATTTCGGCGCACTCGCCGCACCGGTAGTAGACAAAAAGGCGGCTCCCGCCGATAAGCAGAAGCGCGCCCGAATGGCAGAAGGGGCAGGGGAAAACGTCCGATCCGTTGCTGGGGGGCATGCATCCTTGGAGATCAAGACGACTGCCACGGGTAAATGAGCGTATTTCAAGGGATTTCTTCGTTCGTCCGCGGCCGGCAGCAGACTTTGGGGGGGGCTGCCCGGATTAAAGTCTGGCCCCCGGCGCACTTTGGAATCACGAATTGAGCCGGCCGCACTTTCTCCAACCGCTCTTACGCCGAACCCCGGCCGGGTCGCTGCAGCTGCGGAACCTGCGGTCCGGACGCTCGATCGCGACCACGATCGAAACCGCCTTTGAATCAGCCGACCGCAAGAAGGGACTGCTTGGCCGGGACGGCCTCGCTTCGGGGCACGCGCTGGTGATCGCGCCGACGAACCTCGTTCACACCTTCGCCATGCGGTTCCCGATCGACATCCTCTTTATGGCGCGCGACGGCTCCGTATTGAAGGTCCGGCGGGCGGTTCCCCCGCGCCGGATCGCCGGCGCCTGGCGCGCGTTCGCGGTCGTCGAGCTCGCCGCCGGTCAGGCCGACGCCTCCGATACCCGGGCCGGTGACTCGGTCGAGGTGACCGCAGGGCCCTGAGCCCACTCGCTCTCGCCCGCCGGCACTGGAGCCCTGCGCGAGAAGTGCCGATAATGAAGTTCTTGTCTGGCGCGCAGATGTTTTGGTCTGGACCAGACTTCTGCACCTTGCCTCGAAAACACCCTCCTCGTCACTCTGCGCCTAAGTGTCTTCCCTTCCTGTAGGTTAGCCAGAAATCGCGCGGTCCGGCACATTCGGGTACCACCCTTGCGGTTATGTCTGTCACAACGACAAAGGGTCGCAGGCATCAGGGCAGGGAACGATCTGCCAACTTTCCGGTTCCTCGAGGTGTTCATGTCAGGCAGGCGGTCACATCCAAGGTATGCGGTGGCGACACCTTGGGATGGTGCGATGCGCGTCCTTCGAGACGTCATCATCCAGCGCACCGAAGGAGACGAACTTCAGGCCGTCAGCCAGGTGCCGGGCATCTCGGGAGAGGAAATGACATTGGACCTTATGGGGGCCGGTACGACGCTGGGCCTCAGGGTCAGGGTGATCGACAGCCGGCCGGTCATGGTGGAAGGGTCGGTTCGGCACCGGCTCCGGCTCGCGCTGGTCAATGCCGAGGATGACGTGGACAACGGGGCGGCGGCCGATGCCGGCGCCCAGGCGGAGGCGCTCTGAACGTGGAAGCCCTCGACGCCATTCTCCGCGCGCACGACGTGGTGGCAGTTCTCGGACGCGACGTGGCGGTTCGTCTGGTGGACATCAGCAACTCGGGCTGCCTGATTCAGAGCGAAACACGGCTGGTGGAAGGCACGACCGGCACGCTGCGGCTCGCGTACGGCGGCGCGGACTACGTGGACGACGTCCGCATCGTCCGCTGCCAGGCGCCGATCGTGGGGGACCACTGGTTCCGGCTCGGCGCGCAGTTCCTCTGGACGACGCATCCGGGCGAGCGGTCCCTGCGGCGGGTGATCGCCGGGCTCCAGCCGGGCGCGCTGCAGACGATGCGGTTCGAAGCCGGGCGGCAGCAGATCTAGATTCCGTCATCCCGGGTGACGGTAGATGGAGCGATCGGGCGGCACAGCCGATCGCCTCCTCGAGAAGGGCCACTGTGCAAGCGGTAGAGCGGCGATTCAAGAGTCCAGCGCCATTTCTGGCGAGCAGAGCCTGCAGGCTCGTAACGGATTTGTGGAATCGACGCCGCCCGGAAGCGCGGGATGGTCCCGCAAAAACATAAATGTGTGTGTGGAGTGAGAGACATGAAGAACCTGATCAATCGTTTCGTGCGTGAGGAAGAGGGCCAGGACCTGATCGAGTACTCGTTGCTCGCGGCCCTGATCGCGGTCGCCTGCATCGCGGCCATGAATGCCCTGGCGGTCGACATCAACGAGATCTTCTCGAAGATCGGCGCTTCGCTCGACGGCGCATAGACAGCACGCCAGGAAACGCGCCGGCGGCAGCGCCGGCGCGTTTCTCAGGCGCTGGAAGGCGGATGCTGTGCCACTGACTGGCGAAGTGCCGTGGATCGGAGAGAAGAAGTGATGACGCAATTGCTGGCGCGGCTGGCCCGGGAGGAAGAGGCGCAAGACCTGATCGAGTACGCCCTGTTGTCTGCCCTGCTCGCAGTGGCCTGCATCACCGCAATCCTGGGCCTGACACAGATGCGCGAGTTCTTTGCCCGGGTCGGCCTCGTTCTCGATAACGCGCTATGACACACGTGAGTGATCAGTCGTTTCTCGAGCGGTTTCTGACCGACGAGTCGGGTCAGGACATCGTTGAGTATGCGTTGCTGACATCCCTCATCGGAATCGCGTCCATCGTGACGTGGCAGTTGCTTGCGAATTCGGTTGGGGCGGCGTACGGTCAGGCCGATGCCGACATACAGATGATTGCGCCACCGCCCGATCCGCTTCCGCAGTAACCAGTAATCAAATGTCAGCCACCCAGATTGCTGCCGTTGCGCTTGTGCTGGTTGCCTGCATTCCGGACCTTCGGACGCGGCGCATCCCGAACGCGCTGACGCTCGGCGCGACGGTCGTCGCGCTGGCGTTTCATGCCGCGACCAACGGATTGCCCGGTCTTGCGACGAGTGTTGGAGGGTGGTTATTGGGTGCCGCCCTCTTTTTTCCAATTTTCGCGCTCCGCGGCATGGGCGCAGGCGACGTCAAGCTGCTGGCCGCGATCGGCGCCTGGCTCGGCCCGGCCCAGGTGATATGGGTCGCACTGATTACGTCGGTCGCCGGAGGTGTTCTCGGCCTTCTGGTCGCCGCGTTTCATGGATACCTCGGCAAGGCGTTTACGAACATTCTTGGCCTGTTGATGCAATGGCGGGTAACGGGGATCCGGCCGGTCGAGAAAGTGACGCTATCGGGAAGTCGTGGACCGCGTCTCGCGTACGCGGTCCCGATCGCTGTTGGAACGCTGGTGACGCTATGGCTGAAGTGACCAATCGCCGGTTCCTGGGTAACGAGAAGGGGGCGCAGCTCGTCGAGTTTGCCTTGGTGCTGCCGCTCCTCCTGCTGGTCATCCTCGGTATCGCGGAATTCGGGTTCATGTTTCAACGCTACGAGGTCCTGACCAACGCGGCTCGTGAAGGCGCGCGGATCGCGGTCCTCCCGGGCTACGCGAATCAGGACGTCGAGGCACGGGTGGCCGCGTACCTGGACGCAGGGCGGGTGCCGACGACGGCCGGGAATCCCGTGGTCACGGTTACTACCGAACCGCTGGTGGTTCCGGGTGGGACAACGATCACGATGAGGCGGGTCACCGTCACCTACACCTACACGTATATGTTCCTGAATGCGATCGCCGGCTGGTTCGGCGCCGCGTACACGACACAGCAGCTGTCTGCAGTTTCCGAGATGCGCGTCGAAATCGCCGTCGCGGGCGCCTGAAGTTCTCAAGGGAAGCAAGGAGTCTTATGAATCGCAACAACCGAACCGTCGTCGTGCTCGCCATCGCCGTCATCATGGCGGGCATTGCCAGCTTTGGCGTCTACCGCGTCGTGGCTAACCTGCCGGCGCGTCAGGAGGTGCCGACGGTCAACGCGGTCGTTGCCGCTCACCCGCTGAAGCTCGGCACCCGCATCACGAAGGACCACGTCAAGCTGGTGAACTGGCCGGCGAGCAGCCCGGTACCGGGTGCCTACACCAAGATCGAAGACGTGCTGGATCGCGGTCTGATCAGCCCGCTTGACGAGAACGAACCCCTCACCGACAGCAAGCTGGCCGCCCTCGAGGCAGGCGTGGGACTGCCTCCGTCGATTCCCGACGGCATGCGCGCGCTTTCGGTCAAGGTCAACGAGGTGGTGGGCGTGGCCGGATTCGTGGTGCCTGGCACCCGGGTCGACGTGATGGCTACGCTTGGCGGGCGGCGTGAGGAGGGGGGCATGACAAAGGTCGTCGTGAGCAACGTCCAGGTGTTGACCGCGGGCACTCGTTATGACAACGAGAAGGCCAAGGAAGGGGAAGCGATGCCCTCTTCGGTGGTCACGCTGCTGGTCACTCCCGAAGACGCGGAACGCATCACCCTGGCCGCGACCGAAGGCCATCTCATGCTCACGCTGCGAAATCCGCTCGACGTCGAGCCCACGGTGACGACCGGGGCGCGGACGGCCGGCATCTTCGGCGGTCAGCCCGCGGCCGTGCCACCTCCCAGCAAACCGGTGGGCCGCAAGGCTCGGCCTGTCGCGGCGACCGTGGTCGCTCCGGCGCCCGAGCCGGTCAAACCCCGCACGGTTGAAGCGATCAGGGGCGCCAAGCGGACCGAAGAGGTCATTCGTCAGGAACCCCAGGTGAATCGACCGGAAAATCCCGAAAAAGAGGTCATTCGTTGAGATCAAGTCTGATCGTTTGCTCGTTCGTCCTGTCGGTTGCCGGTGTTGCGGCGCAGTCTTCGCCGGTGCAGCCGCCGCAGGCCGTAGCGCCCGCGCCGGCCGGCCAGCCTGCGGCTGAACGAGTAGTCGTGACCGCGGGACGGTCGACCGTCCTCGCGACGCAGGGTGACGTGACGCGAATCGCGATTACGGATCCCACGATCGCCGACGCGGTGGTCGTCGAGCCGCGAGAGATCCTGATCGACGGCAAGAAGGCCGGCACGATCAGCCTGATCGTGTGGTCCGGCAGCTCGCGCAAGAACTACGACATCGTCGTGGAACCGGCGATCACGACGCTCGAACAGCACCTGCAGGCGCTGTTTCCGGGTGAGCCGATCGAAGTGAGCGTCAGCGAAGAAGCGGTCATTCTCTCGGGTCTGGTGTCGAGCACCTCGGTCATGCTCCGTGCCGCCGAGATCGCGAGGGCTTCGTCGTCGAAGAGCCAGATCATCAACATGCTCCAGGTGCCGGGCGGCAGCGAAAGCCAGCAGGTGATGCTGCAGGTCCGGTTCGCCGAGGTGAATCGCCGCGCGGTCAAGGAAGTGGGGCTTGCCCTCTTCGCGCAGCGCGAAAACTTCTCCGCCCGTTCGACCACGCAGCAGTTCGCCGCGCCTGACTTCGACGACTCGCGGCCGGGCGGCCTGGTCTTCACCGACTACCTCAATCTCTTCTTTTTCGACCGGGAGCATGGCATCGGCGGCGTGTTGAAGGCCCTCGAACAGTCGGGGGGCTTTCAGAGCCTGGCCGAGCCGAATCTGATCGCCTACAACGGCCAGGAGGCGAGCTTTCTGGCCGGCGGTGAGTTCCCGGTTCCGATCGTTCAAGGCAACACGGGCTCGGTATCGGTTGAATTCAAGGAGTTCGGCATCAGGCTGAGCTTTACGCCCACGATCGCCGGTGACGTCATTCGCCTGAAGGTGCGGCCCGAAGTCAGCACGCTCGACTTCGCCAACGGCATCACCCTCTCGGGTTTCCGGATCCCTGCGCTCACGACCAGGCGGGCGCAGACCGACGTGGAGCTCCGCGACGGCCAGTCGTTCGCGATCGCCGGGCTGCTCGACAACGTCTCGCAGAATGACAGCGCCGCGATTCCGATCCTGAGCAAGCTGCCGATCATCGGCAACCTGTTCAAGAGCAAGGCGGATCGCGCGGAGCGGACCGAGCTGATGGTGCTCATCACGCCACGCCTCGTGCGGGCGTTGAACCCCGACGAAGTCCCGCCCCTGCCGGTCGACATGCGGCCGTTCATCCCGAAAGGGGGGGGCGTCGGCCAGCAGCTCGAGGGCGCTGGCGGGTTGTCCGACGCGCCGGCGATGACCAACACTTCCCAGGACAAGAAGCAGCCGCCCAAGCCGGCTGGAGGGAAAGGCTATGACGACTGACGCGCCGTCGGTCCGCCTCGCGTCGCAGCGCGGCACGGTTCTCGTACAGGTCACGGTCGCGATGCTGGCGCTGCTCGCGCTGAGCGCCTTCGTATTCGACTACGGCGTGATGTGGGTGAGCCGCGGTCAGGCGCAGAATTCGGCGGATTCCGCGGCGCTGTCGGGTGCGATCGCGCTGGCTTTCGACGATCCGGATGACAAGGATGCGGCGAGGGCCAAGGCCAAGGCCACGGCATCGGTCAACCGCGTTTTTGGAGCCGCGCCCGACGTCACCGACGCGGACATCACTTTCCCGGCGTGCCCTCCGGGGTCGCCGGGGCTGCCCGACACTTGTGTCAAGGTGGATGTCTTCAGAAATCAGCGGCCCGGCGGGAACCCGCTGCCGACGTTCTTTGCCCGCCTCGTCGGCATTACGCAGCAGGGGGTACAGGCGACCGCAACGGCACAGGTGCTGGCCGGCAACAGCGCGAACTGCATCAAACCGTGGGCGGTTCCGGACAAGTGGATGGAGTTGAACCCTGGCCCGGGCGAGTGGCTGGAGGACTCAACCTTCGACCGCTACGTCCCGAACGGAGCCAACGCCGGGAGCCTGATGGATCCGGCTGACGTGTATATACCGCCAGGTGAGACCGGACACACCGGTTTTACGATTGAGGACGACTACGGCACGCCGATGGTACTCAAGCACGGCAACCCGCAACAGGCCATTCGGCCCGGATGGTTCTTCCCGGTCGTGATCAATCCCGAAGAGGGGCCGGGTGGCGACAACTACCGCGAGAACATTGCGACCTGCGATCCGACGGTCGTCGGTCCCGGCACGCTTCTCGAGACCGAGCCCGGGAACATGGTGGGGCCCACCTCACAGGGGATGACCGACCTGATCAATCAAGACAGGGCGGCCTTCTGGGATCCGGAAGCGAAGGACGGCCAGGGAGCGCCTTCGGGGGGCTGTATGGGGGCAGGCACCTGCGCGATCAGCCCGCGTCTGGTCGCCATTGCCCTGTTTAACGTCGATACATGGGCCGCCGCGCGGGCCGGCGGGAGAACGGAGATCAGGGTCGTGAAGATCCTGGGGTACTGGATCGAACGCATGCAGGGGAACGATGTCGTGGGCTATCTCACGCACTACCCCGCCATGGCGGCGATGACAGACGACGATTCGACATTTCTGCGGACGGTCATTCTCATCCGCTGACGAGGTCTTGTGGCAGTTTCTGTAACCATCGTCGGAGCGCGCGACGCGAATCTCGAGGAGTCGGTCCGCGCTACCGGGCTGAAGCCGGTCATCACCTGGGTGACGGACCTGGCCGAGCTCGCGGGAGCGGCCGCGGTGCAGCCGAGCGTCGTGCTCGTCGATCTGCGCGGCCAGACCCATGTTCCGCCGGCGCTGCCGCTGCTGAAGCGCCGTCATCCGTCCACCGGCGTCGTGATCCTCGCGTCTACGCTGGATCCGGCGCTGATGCTCGAAGCGATGCGTGCGGGTGTCAACGAGTGCGTGACCGAGCCGCTCGTCCTCGAGGAGCTTAGTGCGGCGATGACCCGGGTGGTCGGCAAGCTCGCCGAGGCCCCGTCAGGGCCGGTGTTTGCTTTCATTGGCGCCAAGGGTGGAGTCGGTACCACCACGACGGCGGTCAACGTGGCGACGGCGCTGTCGAAACTGTCACCCGCCCGGGCGCTGTTCATCGACCTCCACCTCGCCTACGGCGATGCGGCGGTGTTCCTGGGCGCGGAGCCGCGCTACTCGATCCTCGACGCGCTCGAGAACATGCACCGGTTCGACGAGACGTTCCTGCGAAGCCTGGTGGTGCATACCAGCTCCGGCGTGGACCTTCTGCCCTCGGCGACCAGGCCGGCGACCGGCCCGGTGGACTCGCGCCAGATCGCGGCGCTCATCGCGTTTGCCTCGGGCGTCTACCCCTACACCGTTGTTGACGTACCGCGGTCGGATGCCGCGGCGCTCGAAGCGCTCGACCAGGGGGCCACGATCGTCGTGGTGGCGAACCAGGAGCTTGCGACGGTTCGCAACGCCGGCCGGATGGCTGCCGCGCTGCGGAGCCGCTATGGCAAGGCCAAGGTCATGACGGTGGTGAACCGCACCGATCGGCGATCAGAGATCGGCCAGGAAGACATCGAGCGCGCAGTGGGGGGCCCGGTCACGCACCAGATCCCGAGCGACTACCGGCGCGCGCTCGAAGCCATGAACAAAGGGCGCCCGCTCGCGCTCGACAACCACAACGATCTCTCCGCCTCGTTCAAGACGCTGGCCCGCGAGCTGGCTGGCGTTTCAAACGAACCCCGGGAACGCAAGCAGTCGGGTCTGCTCGGTCGACTCTCCGGACGGAGGTCCTGATGACTCCCGCACCCATATTGATTCACCCAGGAGCCAAAATGAACGCCGCCTCGGTTGCCGTTTCCGCAGATACGCGAAGTGCCGACTACCAGGAGCTGAAGAGCAAGATCCACCAGGATCTGCTCAACCGGCTGAACCTCGACCGTCTGACCCGCGTCAGGCGTGAAGACGCCGAGCCGGAGATCCGCTCGCTGATCGTCGGCATGCTCGAACGTGAGCGCGAGCGTACGCCGCTCAGCCTGTTCGAGCGCGAGACGATCGTCGGCGACGTGCTCCACGAGCTGTTCGGCCTGGGGCCGCTCGAAGGGCTGCTTCACGATCCGACGATTTCAGACATCCTCGTGAATCGGTTCGATCAGGTGTACGTCGAGCGCGAAGGCAAGCTCGAGCCGACCGAAGTGGTCTTCAAAGACGACCGGCACCTCCAGCAGATCATCGAGCGCATCGTCAGCTCGATCGGCCGCCGGATCGACGAGTCGAGCCCGATGGTCGACGCGCGCCTTGCCGACGGATCGCGTGTCAACGCGATCATTCCGCCGCTGGCGCTCGACGGCGCCGTGCTCTCGATCCGCCGTTTCCGCACCGACCGCCTGGGCGCCGACGACCTGGTGGGGCGCGAATCGTGGACCCAGCCGATGCGCGAGTTTCTCCAGGCGGCCGTCGGCAGCCGCTTGAATGTCGTCGTTTCCGGCGGCACCGGCGCCGGCAAGACGACGCTGCTCAATATTCTTTCGAGCTTCATCGGCGAGACCGAGCGCGTCGTCACGATCGAAGACGCGGCGGAACTGAAGCTGAGGCAGCGGCACGTCGTGCGGCTCGAGACGCGCCCGGCCAACATCGAGGGCAAGGGGGCCGTCCGCCAGCGCGAGCTGGTGGTCAACGCCCTCCGTATGCGCCCCGACCGCATCGTGGTCGGCGAGGTCCGCAGCGAAGAAGCGCTCGACATGCTCCAGGCGATGAACACCGGCCACGACGGGAGCTTGACGACGATCCACGCCAACAGTCCGAGAGACGCGCTGTATCGCCTCGACACCATGGTGGCGATGGCCAACCTGAACATCCCGGAGAAGGCGATCCGGCAGCAGATCGCGTCGGCCGTGAACCTGGTCGTGCAGGTCTCGCGCCTGTCCGACGGCACGAGAAAGGTGACCGCGATCAGCGAGATCACGGGCATGGAAGGGGAAGTCATCACCATGCAGGACATCTTCATGTTCGACCGCACCGGGCTGGGGCCCGATGGCAAGGTCCGCGGGCAGTTCCGCGCGACCGGCATCCGGCCGAAGTGCACGGAGCGGCTGGCGGCGTCGGGCGTGCACCTGCCGATGGACATGTTCGAGCACATCAAGGTCATCGCCTGAGGTTCTGTGATGGGTATTGTCCTTTTCACCTTCGTCCTCATTTCGGGGATCGTCTTCGGCACCTACTGGCTGCTGCTGGTGCGCCCGGAGCGGCGCCAGCAGGTGTTGCTGCGCCAGCGTCTGCGCGGGACGGCCACCACCGGCCCGGCGGCCGGCAAGGCGATCGGTGACCTCGAACGCCCCGAACAGCGTCTGAGCCACGTCAAGGCCCTGGATGTCGTGCTTTCGCGCGCGGCGGGTCTGTCGGGGCCGCTCGAGCGATTGATCACCCAATCCGGGTTGAAGATGTCGGTCGGGACCCTGGTGCTGTCTTCGGCCCTGCTGACGCTGGTCACGTTCGTGCTCGTCGAGTGGCTGACCTACAGTGCGCTCTTCGCCCTTGCGCTCGCGCCGTTGGTCGGCATGATTCCGTATCTGTACGTGCGGCACGCGCGGACCAAGCGGTTCGACAAGTTCGAGGAGCAATTCCCCGAGGCCATCGAGCTGCTGGCGAGGGCGCTTCGCGCCGGGCATGCATTCCCGACCGGGCTGCTGATGGTTGCCGACGAGATGCCACCGCCGATCGGGGGGGAATTCAAGCTGCTCTACGACCGGCAGAACTTCGGGATGCCCTTTCCGGAAGCGCTGAGAGGGCTGGCGGAACGAGTGCCGCTGCTCGACGCGCGTTTTTTCGTGACTGCCGTCATGACGCAGCGCGAGACTGGCGGCAACCTTTCAGAGGTGCTGGACAACCTCGCCACCGTCATTCGGGACCGCTTCAAGGTCAAACGGCAGGTTCGGGTGGTCACGGCGCATGGCCGAATCACCGGCTGGATCCTCTCGGCGATGCCGCCGTCGCTCGCGGCTGTCCTGTTCGTCGTGTCCCCGGACCACATGAATCTTCTGATCAGCGATCCACTGGGGATCAAGATGATCGGTGTCGCGCTCTTCTTCCAGGTCATGGGGACCCTGATCATTCGCAAGCTGGTCAACGTCCCGTATTAGCGGCTGCTTCGTTATGACATTAGAACTGATCGTCACACTGGCTGCAGCGTTTCTCTCGGTGGCATTGATCGTCGGCTGGGCGACCTCTGCGCTGCTGTCGGCGCAGAGCCCGGAGCGCCGGCGCCTTCGGAACCTGGCGCCCGCGGGAGGACCGGATCTCGGCCTGACCTCGCTGGTCGACAGCATGGACAATGTCGATCCGCGCTTGCGCCGTCTGCCAGGCTTCCTGCCGAAGTCTCCCAAAGACATGACGCGTCTCCGACGGCGTCTGGGGAGGGCCGGATACCACAGTCCGACCGCGGTGGTGGTCTATGGTGCCGCCACGCTGCTGACTCCGGTGTTGTTCGGGCTCACGGCGCTCTTCCTGTTTGGCACGGGCATCGGCGGTCTGCTGGGAATCGCCTTTGCGGTGATCATCGGTTACATGCTCCCCGGGATCGTGCTCGCCCGGCAGATCGACAACCGGAAGCTGCAGATCGCCAACGGGTTGCCTGACGCACTCGACCTTCTGATCGTGTGCGTCGAGGCTGGCTGCGGTCTGGATCAGGCGATCGTCAAAGTGACCGACGAATTGCAGCTCACCTATCCGGCGCTGGCTGAAGAGCTCCGAATGGTCACGACCGAAGTGCGTGCCGGCAAGCCCAGGCTCGAAGCCTTCAAGAACTTCGCGGAACGCACCAAGGTCGACGATGTCCGTTCGCTGGTGGCGCTGCTCATCCAGACCGACAAGTTCGGCACCAGCATCGCCCAGGCGCTCCGGACGCACGCCGAGACATCGAGAACGAAACGCCGGCAGCGCGCCGAAGAGCGGGCGGCCAAGGTCGGCGTGAAGCTCGTGTTCCCGCTCGTGCTGTTCCTGTTTCCGGCGCTCTACGTCGTCATACTCGGTCCGGCGGTGATCCAGTTCCTCCGGGTGTTCAGACCCATGGCGCAGTAAACCAACGTCCTTCGAGGGAGATGAGTGATGGACACGACTACTATCGTTCTACTGGTCATTATGGCAGTGCTGTTCGTGCTGTACATCGGGCGCCGTCGCGCGCGCTTGAAGCACGAGGACTAGGCCGGTTGAGCCGCCTTTTTGCCACGCTCCTGATTCTCGTCGCCGGGTCGGTGGCGTCCGGATGCGCGTTGCGCAGCCAGGCAAGCGGCGCGGGTGCCGTCGCCAGCGGCCCCGTAGCGCCGGTGGTGGAGTCCCTGGACGCGCATATTGCGAGGATCCGCCATCTGTCGGCGCGCCCGGCCAAGGCCAGCGTGCCGGCCAGCATCGAGCAGCAGGACCCGCAGCTGGCTGCGGCTCTTCTGCGGCTCTCCCTGTCGCCAACCGGAGAGTCGCACCGGGCCGCCGGTGAACGCTACCGGGCGCTCGGTATCGCCGACGCGGCGTATCGGCATTTCAGCCGCGCCGTCGCGATCGATGGGCGCGACGCGGCGGCGCACGACGGCCTCGCGCGGGTCTGGCGCGACTGGGGTTTCCCCGAGCTCGCCCTGGGTGACGCGCACCGTGCCGTCTTTTACGCACCGGCGTCCGCCGCGGCCCAGAACACGATGGGGACGGTTTTTCAGGCGCTCGGCCAGCACGACCAGGCGCGGAAGGCTTATGAGCGGGCCAGCCGCCTCGAACCGGGGGCAGTGTACGCACTGAGCAATCTCTGCTACCTGGCGTTTCTGCACGGCGATTTCGACCGCGCCGTCAGCACCTGCCGCTCGGCGCTGGCGGTCGATCCGGCATTCATGGCCGCGCGCAACAACCTGGCGCTGGCGCACGCGGCTGCCGGCAGGCTCGATCTCGCGCGAACCGAGTTCATGGACGCCGGGGACGAGGCGGTCGGCTTGTTCAATATCGGCATCGTGCACATGGCCGCGCGCGATTATGTGCGCGCCGCGAAGGCCTTCGATGCCGCAAGCAGGGCGAATCCCTCGATGGGGATCGCCCGGGAACGCGCGACGCAGGCCCGCCAGCTCGGGCGCGCCGCGACCAGGGAGACGAGCGGAGACCCGAAGTGATCGAGACCATGATCGAACCTGAAGTCGTACCGCGTCCAATGGCGCCGCAGACCGTCGAGGACAGCGGTCTCAGCGTCGACCTCATTCAGCAGCTCCTGCTGAAGACGCTCCATTTCTCCGGCGAATTGCGAGGCACCGAGCTCGCGAAACGGCTCGGTCTGCAGTTCTCCGTGCTCGAGCCTGCTCTCGAGTTTCTCAAGACCGAGCGGCAGGTGGAAGTTGCGGGCGGCGCCATGGTTGGCCAGGCGTCGTACCGCTACCGCATTACCGACGCCGGCCGCGTCCGGGCCGTGCTGTTCCTCGAGGCGAACCACTACGTCGGCGTCGCGCCCGTCCCGTTCGACCAGTACAGGCGGTACATGCTGGCCTTTCAGACCGCCGCCCCACGATCGGCGACGCGCGACCGGGTCAGGGAAGCGTTCTCGCACCTCGTCATCAGCCAGCCGGTGCTCGATCAGCTCGGGCCCGCGATCAACGCGGGGCATTCGATGTTCGTCTACGGCCCCCCGGGCAACGGCAAGACCGTCATCTCACAGGCGATTCGAAAACTGCTCCACGGATCAATTGCGATCCCGCACGCGGTCGAGATCGAGGGCTCGATCATCCGATTCTTCGACCCGGTCAACCACGAGCCGATCGAGCCCGACGAGGAAGAGCGCCCGGGCTTCGATCTCGGCCGGGGCCCTGATCGGCGTTGGGTGCAGTGCAAGCGGCCGATGGTCATGGTTGGCGGCGAGCTCACGCTCGAGGCGCTCGAGCTCAGCTACAACGCGACGACCGGCTTTTACCGCGCGCCGACGCAGGCGATCGCCAACGGCGGCGTGCTGGTCATCGACGACTTCGGCCGGCAGCAATGCTCGCCGAGGGACCTGCTGAACCGCTGGATCGTGCCGCTCGAGAGCCGGGTCGACTTTCTCACGCTGCAGTCTGGCCAGAAGTTCGAGCTGCCGTTCATGGTGCTCGTGATCTTCGCCACGAACATCAAGCCGTCGGAGCTGGTGGACGAAGCGTTCCTGCGCCGGATCCACTACAAGGTGTTTGCCGAGAGCCCGACGGTTGCGGAGTTCAACCGCATCTTCGAGAACTGCTGCCGCGAGCGGGAGCTCCCGTTCGAGCGCAGCGCCGTGGAGCATCTGCTCCAGAACTACTACGCGCCGCGCAAGATCGCGCTTCGTGGATGTCAGCCTCGCGACCTGCTCGAACACGTGGTGTCGCTCGCCGACTATCTGGGCGAACCACGACGGGTTACCCCGGAACTCCTCGATGCGGCCTGCGCGGCATATTTCGTGGACGAGCGGGAGACCCCTGTCGTCTACGCCTGACCGGAGGAGCTGAAGATGTCGCTGCCGACGGTCGGGGCGCTGTTCGCCGCCCTGGCTCTCATAACCTTTCAGGATCTCGCGCCTGCACCGGCCCCGTCGCCGCTGGGCGTACGCATCACGTCGCCCCTCGGCCGGTTGGGCATCCCGGGCAAGGTCCGGATCGTCGCCCAGGTACAGGCGACCCCCGGAACGGTCCTCAGCCCCGTGCAGTTTTTCGTGGATGGCGTGCTGCTGGGCGAGGACCGCGACGGGCCTCCCTTTGCCGCCGACTGGGAAGACATCAATCCGTTCGAGCCGAGAAGCCTTGCGGTCGCGGTCGCCGATCATCATGGCAACGTCGCGCGCGATGTCGTGGCCCTCAAGCCGCTGGAGGTCGTCGAAGCCGCCGAAGTCATGAGCGTGCTGCTCGAGGCGACTGTTCTGGATAAATCCGGACGATCCATCGGCGGACTGACCGCAAAGCACTTCGAGGTGCGCGAGGACGGCGTGCCGCAGACGCTCGAGCTCGCCCGGCAGGACGCGATGCCTGCAACCTTCGCCCTGCTGATCGACTCGAGCCAGAGCATGTCGCGGCGGATGGATTTCGTGAAGGAGGCCGCGAGCCGCCTGACCGGGTATCTCACCGAGCGCGACCGGATGCTGATCGTGCCCTTCTCGAAGCATCTGCAGCCGGTCACCGGGCCGACCAACGACCGCACGACGGTCGAGGAGGCGATCGCCGCTATCGCCCCGAAGGGGGGTACGGCGATTCTCGACGGCCTGATCGAGCTGGCGCCGCACCTCCAGAGCATCGAAGGGCGCCGCGCCATCGTGCTGGTCACCGACGGATACGACGAGCACAGCGAGAAGTCGTTCGACGAGGCGCTGGCGGCCGTGAAGGCGGCGAATGCGACCGTCTACGTCGTCGGGATCGGCGGGTCGGCCGGCATCTCGCTGAAGGGGGAGCGGCTGCTGAGGAGGCTGGCCACCGAGACGGGCGGGCGCGCCTTTCTGCCTTCGCGGGAAGAGGAACTTGCTCAGGTGCACACCCTGCTCGCCGAGGATATCCACACCAGATATCTGTTGACCTACACGCCGGCCAACCAGAAGGTCGATGGCACGTGGCGCGTGATAAGCCTTGCGACAACCGACCCGACTCACAAGGTTCGAACCCGCGCCGGTTACTTCGCCCCCAAGCCGCCGCCGGTCAGACCGGCCCTCGAGTTCACACTCAGCCATGCGATTGCCGGGATGCGTGAGATCACCGCCGAGGACCTCGTCGTGGTCGAGGATGGCGTCGAGCAGACGGTCGAGTCGTTCCAGGAGGCGGTCTCTCCCGTTTCTGTCGTGCTGGCGCTCGACTCGAGCGGGAGCATGAAAAAGGCCGCCGAGCCGGCGAAGATCGCGGCGCGGCGGTTCGTGGATGCGCTGAAGCCCGAAGACAGGCTCGCGACCGTGCTGTTCGGCAACACGGCGGAGCTCGCACACGACCTGTCCACGGCTCGGGGGCCGGCACAGCGTGCCATCGAGGCGTACGTGGCAAGCGGCGGCACCGCGCTGTACGACGCGCTCTCGTCGGCGCTGAGCCACCTCAAGGCGGTCGAGGGGCGCCGGGTCGTCGTGGTCGTCACCGACGGACGCGACGAAGACAACCCCGGCACGGGGCCGGGCAGCGTGAGCACATTCGAGAGCGTGCTCACCGACCTGAAACAGGTCGAAGCGGTCGTGTACGGCATCGGGCTCGGTGCGAACGTCGACCGAAAGGTGCTCGAAACGCTCGCGGCGACATCGGGCGGCGAAGCTTACTTTCCCGAGGATGTCAGCGGCCTCGAGGAGCCGTACCGGCGCATCGTCGAGCACCTCCGGCGCCGGTGGGTGGTCGGTTATACGTCCAGCAACTCGAAGCGGGACGGGGCATGGAGGCAGGTCGAGATCAGGACGAAGTCGGGGGACGTCACCGTCAGGAGCCCGGGCGGGTATTTCGCCCCGGCCAAGTGAGCTGACCGCATGAATACTTCAGGACGTCCGCGTGAAGGGTGGATGGCGCTCGTTCCGTTGGCTGCATTCGCGGCGTTCGTCGTCGCGGCGGCGGGTGGCCCCAAGGCGTTCGTGAACTCTGCAACGTACTGGCTCCGTGATGCGGTGGACTACTGCGTCCGGTTTGTAAAGAGCTTCTCATGATCCTTTCAGACATGCTCGGCCGCGATCTTCGCATTGAATGGCACGAGGCCGTTGCGCTCATGCGGGACCTCGTCGACAGGGGCCCCGAGATCGAAAAGGGCAGGGTGCCGGAGCTCCACCAGGTGGAGCTGCTCCCATGGGGGCAGGTCGAAGTGCACGGCGGCTCCGGGGTGTCGGATCCGGTGCAGCGGCTCTGTCAGATGTGCCAGGCGCTCCTCACCCGTGCTGATCCGCCGGTGCAGCTGAGGTTGGTGATTGCGCAGCCGCCCGAGTCGGTGCGCGCCTTTTCCGAGGCGCTCGCGTTCTTCGAACGCCCGGAGCGCGTCTCCATCCTCCAGGCGTTGTACAACCGCGCGTCGGCGGCGGTGCCGCTGACCGATCCATCGGAGTTCGCCGACACGGTCATTGCCGCATCGCCGGTGATCCCGGAGCAAAAGCGGGAGGCGCCGGCTACACCGCCGGGCCGCAGGAAGTGGCTGGTGTACGCAACCGGCGGTCTCGCGCTGATCGCCGCGCTCGGGGGCGCGGCACTTGCCAGGCGAGCGGAGAGCGGATCACGGATCGCCGAGGCGACCGAAATGACCGCAAAGGTTTCGAAGAGCGTGACCGGCGCCGTCACGTCGGCGGTGTCAGCCATCGGTGAACGAGTCGGGCTGAGCAGCGCCGCGGCCGCCCCGGCTCCGGAGCCCCCGGTCGAAGCGCCGAAACCCTCGACGCCGATTTCGAAGCTGAGAACGAAATCACCAGGAGGAGCGCCGTCGAGAGCTGACGCCGAGCTCCAGCGTGCCGCGCTGAGCGCATTCGATCTCGACGCCGCCAAGGATCTGGTGACCGAACCAGAGCCCATGGATGTTCCGGCGCCAGCGAGTGAGCGGGCAACCCCTCGCACAGAAACGCCGGACGTGACGGTCTACACGCTCAACTCTCCGGGCGTCTCGGCGCCGGTCGGCGTGCGCCCGCAGCTGCCGCAGGAGCTCCCGCCAGGGGTTCGCCGTGAAGACCTGACGCGGATCGAGCTGCTGATCCTCCCCGACGGCACGGTCGAATCGGTCAAGCTCCTGGATCCCCCCAAGACGGTGCACGACTGGATGCTGCTGAGCGCCGCCAAAGCGTGGGAGTTTCACCCCGCACGCAAGGGCGGAGTACCGGTCCGATATCGAAAGACGGTCTGGGTCGCGCATTAAACACGACGGACGAGGAGGTCCACGATGCGTTCACGCCGTGCCTGTCGAGTCCTGTTGTCGTCCGTTCTGCTCACGGCCTGGAGCCAGGTCGGGATCGCGCAGATCCCCGTCGTCGCGAAGCCCATCCGTGTTCAGGTCAAGGTCAGCGCGGACCCGGAGCTGAAGGGCGTCGTGCAGAAGTCGCTCGAAGACGAGCTGCGGGCGCTGCCAGGCGTTCAGGTGACCGAGGCGTCTCCGGAATTCATCATCAGCGTCATCACGCTGAAAGTCGTAACCCGATCGCAGAAGGACGTGGGATCGGCTTTCTCGGTTCTGGTGACGGAGCCATTCGTCGAGCGGATCGAGAGATTCGCGGAATCGCATGTCGCGCCGGAGTTTCGTGAGCAGTTGATCACCACCCTCGCCGGCGCCGTCAAGCCCAGGGCGCACTGGGTCGAAACGGCGTCCGCGGCCGACGTCCCGAAGGTCTGCCGCAGCATCGCGCTGTCGTTCGATGCCGAAGTCCTCACCGAGCGGCGGAAGGCTTCGGTTCTCGCGCCGCGATAATGAGCCGCCAGAGCCCGAGCAAACCGTAACCCGTCGCCAGCGCAAAAGCCGGGGCGGTCACAAGGCCCCAGTACTGATTGAACGGCAGCCCGACAACTGAAAAAAATATCAGGTACGCCGCGACCATCGCGCGCAGCTGGCGGGGCGCGTCGGCCGCCCAGACGGATGCGGCCAGCAGCATGCAGCCGACCGCCCGCGTCCAGACGGGCAGGACGTCGTACCAGCCGCTGAAGCTGACGACGCGCAGCAGAAACGGCAGCCCTCCCAGCTGTATCCACGACTGCCTGTGCGCCACCTCCTGGGCTCCCAGCTGGGCGTCCACCTGGAAAAAGTGGAGCAGCAGGTACGCCACGTACACGACGGCACCGAGCATCCAGACCGCGCCTTCGCGCCATCGCCTTTGAGCGAATGCAGTGATTCCGCAGACCAGACAATAGGGGGCCGCGAGCTCTCGCGCGAGGAGCGCCATCACTCCGAACACGGCTGCCGTCGCCCACCAGCGGCGCGCGTAAGCCAGCACTGATGTCATGATGAGAAATCCAGCCCATGCCTCGCCCATCAGTGCAAATTGCGGAACCTTGAGCAGCGACACGGTCACCCCGATCTGGGCCAGGATCCCGATCAGCATCCCCCCGGGGGGCTCCCTTATCAGAAGCAGGATCGTGCCTCCGACGGCTAGGACCCCGAGTGCGAAGAAGGCGACCGCGACGAGGCGCGGAGCAGCCGCCACCGCGGTGAGCGGGAAAGGCGTCCGCCAGTTGAAAACGCTGGCGGTCGGATAGCCGCGCGTGCGCAGCTCGACCCCCATGGCGGGATAATACGATTCACCATTTCGAACCCGGCGAACCACCGTTTCGAAGAGGGCCACATCGCCCTCTCCCTTCTTGAGTGGCCGTGCCTCCGGTGCTCGTGTCATCAATCCGCCGGCCAGCAGCAGAAGGAGTCCTGCCAGAGCAACCCGGGCTGTCCCACGCGATATTGGAGCTTTCGTTGGCAAGCTCATGCGATCGAGTCGTCAGTTTCCTGGTCGGCCCGCGATGAGCGCGTCGACGATGTTGGAATAGTCGTCCGTCCACGCGGCTGAGCGGGAGTCGTCCTTGAGTGCGCTCCAACCCGGACGGCTCCGCATGGCTGACAGGACCGGCTCCTGCGCCCAGATCAACACCCAGTGAGAAGGTGATCTTCCCCCGTTCTTTTCGACGTCGGGGATGGCCACGTCGCGGTTCACCATCGCGTCCAGCCCAGCAGCTGCGACCGTAGCTCCGAGAACACCCTCCAGATCGAGATAACGGTTCGAGATGTGAAATCCGATTACCCCGGCTGGACGCAGTCGTGAGACGTACACCTCGAGCGCTTCCCGGGTCATAAGGTGGACGGGAACCGAGTCGGAGCTGAAGGCATCCACAACGATCAGATCGAATGACCCGGGGGGCGCCAATTCCAGCATTTTCCGGCCGTCGCCCACGACAACGTCCAGGTGTCCGGCGCTGTTCTGCAGGTACGTGAACAGACGCGGATCGCTGGCGATCCGCACCACCATCGGATCGATCTCGAAGAACGTCATCCGCTGCGACCCGGTCGGATAACAGGCGAGTGCGCCGGTGCCCAGGCCGACTACCGCGATGTTTCGAAATTGCGCACCGGCCTCCGCGAACAACTGGCCGACCGGCCCATTTCGGTGGTAGTACGAAAGCGGCTCACAGGAACCGGCGACGCGAGTGTCCTGGCGTCCGTGCAACGTCGTGCCGTGCTGCAGAACGTGATAGCCAGGTTGAGGACCCGCGATCACCTTGAGCACGCCGAAAAAGCTGCGATCGGCAAACAGAGTGTTGCCGGGGAGGCCTCCAAACCCTCCGAGGACGAGCAGGGCAATACCGAGAATCAGGGCGTTGAATGGAGCTCTCCGGCCGGCAAACGCCCAGAACCCTCCGATCACGATCAGGGCGATCACGATGATGTTCCGGAGACTTGCGCCGGCCGGCGACGCGCCAAAGCCCCAGAGGCCGACGCAGACGGCCAGCGGCGTCACCGACGTCACGGCAAACAAGGACCACGGTTCAGGTCTCGTCTTCGCGACGGTGTGGGGACGCAGGAGACATCCGAGTGCGAGCACCAGCGGGTACTCGTAGATGCCATTGAAGATGTGTGGCGCGACGAGCGTGTTGAAGATTCCGCCCAGCACGCCACCAACCGAGAGCCAGAGGTAGAACTCCGTGAGATGAGCCGCTGGCGGCCGGCTTCGCGCAAGCCGTCGGTGACAGACCAGCGCACACGTGAAGAACGCCGCGAGGTGCAGCAGGATCAGATATGGCGAGCCGATTCGGAGCACGATCGAAGCCACGGCCGCGAGCGCGAACAGGGGAAACGTTCTCGCCAGCAATCGATCCGGGACCCATTGGCGAGTCGAGAACGCCAGGATGAATGTCGCCAGATACAGCGAGAGCGGAATGATCCAGAGGAGCGGGACCGCCGCCAGGTCGGTCGAGATATGCGTGGTGACGCCGAGCATGAGACTCGAGGGCACGAACGACAGCAGCACCCACCAGCCGCGTTGCCAGGCGGTGAGGGGGACGCGGTCGGCCGCTCCGCCAGGCACCTGGCCAAGACTGCCGCCATATCGCCAGGCCGTCGCTGCGCAGATTGCCGCGAGGGCGATCAGAAGCCCGTAGCCGGCCACCCAGCCGCGGGCCTGCAGGCGCACACCGTAGGCAGGTTCGAGAAAAAACGGGAACGCGAGCAGGGCCAGCATGCTGCCCATGTTGCTTGCGGCGTACAGAAAATACGGATCCGCCGCCGACCTCAGAGGCAGGGTGGCGAACCATCGCTGGACCAGCGGGGCCATCGTGGCCACGAGGAAAAAGGGCAGCCCGATCCTGACGGTCATCATGCGCAGCAGCCACCACGTGGGGCCTTCGCCTTCGGGCGGGCCGCCAGGCGGGACGGCGATCGGGAGCACGAAGAGCGGCAGCAGCAGCAGCGCGACATGCGAAATCGCCTGCCCTCGAGCCCCGAGCCACTGCACGGTCAGGTGCGCGTACAGGTATGCCAGAAGGAGCACGGCCTGAAAGAACAGCACGCACGTGTTCCAGACCGCCGGGCTGCCCCCGAGATGCGGCAGCGCCATCTTGGCGAACAGAGGCTGGATGACGAACAACAGCGCTGACGCCGTGAATGTGGTCGCGACGAAGACAGCTACGATGGCATCGTCGCGTCGTGACGTCGGATTGCGCGACTGAGTAGCGATGACGGTGTCGATGCCTGCAGATCATATCTGTATTCGATGCCCGCGATCATTTACAATCTGCACCAATCCCGAGCATGAGGCCGCACAATTCCACGGATGTCGTCGACTGTTCACGGCCGGCCACGTGCGTGTTCTGGTTTGTCGCTGGAGCCGCCTTTACGCTGATGGCGATGAATGCGCAAGGCGGCGGGACCTGGGCTTCGCTGCTCCGCGTGGGTTCTGACAACCCAGCACTCGGCAGGCTCCAGAGCGAACTGGGCCCGATTGTGACGCCTGATCGGACGGGTCACGACGGTCAGCTCTACTACCTGATCGCCAGAGACCCGTTCGCTGAGGCTACGACGCCTGGCGATCTGGCAGGGTTCGACAATAACGGACCTCGATACCGGTATCGCCGCATTCTCTTTCCATTACTCGCCGGAGGCTTCGGCCAGTTCGGGGGCAAGGTCACGCTCGCCGGGATGATCTCTCTGGTCGTCTTCGGGATGGGCCTTGCTACTGTTGCGGTCGCCGATGTCGCGTCGCAGCTGCGTTTGAGGGGCGGTGCCGCGCTCCTGGCCGCTTTCAACGTGGGCGCGCTCATCTCCGCGATGATTCTGACTGCTGACGCACTGGCGCTCGGGCTCGCCATGTCGGGTGTTGCACTCTCGATTCGACGCAAATTCGGTCTTGCGATTGCGGCCTTCGGTCTGGCGGCACTCACGAAGGAAGTCTATGTACTGGTTCCCCTGTCGGTCGCAGCCTGGCAGCTGAGTGAGCGGCGCCCCAGGGTTGCGGCTGCCGTTGCCATCATCCCATTGCTACCGCTGCTGGCATGGAGCATATGGGTTTGGGTGTTCATACCAGAAACGGTTGAAGAAACGCGGCACTTCGGCCCCCCTTTGAGCGGAATTCTCACGAGCGCGGTTCATTGGAAGCAGCGGCTGGGTCGCAACTACGTGCAGCTGTTCCTGGCTGGCTATGCGCTCCTCAGCCTGCTCGTCGCGATCGCCATGCTCGCTGTCGGGCACAGCCGGCCCATGCGCTGGGTCGCCGCGCCATGGGTCCTGACCGCTTTGTGCTCCACCGCTGCCGTTTGGAAGGTGCCGGGCAACGCTGCCCGAGGGTTTTCGATTCTGTGGCCAGTCGGCATGTTGTTGCTGGTGGAACGGCTGCGGTCCCGGCCGCCTTCGCGCTCTGACACGGCGGAACGAGAAACGTGAAGGGCGAGCATGCGGTAGCCACTCGGCGTTGGCTGATGATCATCATCGTGCTCGGCGGATTCCTTCGGCTCTTTGGGATCTGGTTCGGGCTGCCCTACCCCTATGCCCGTCCGGACGAAGACGTTGCAACGCGTAAGGCGATTGAGCTCCTGACGAGCGGGGACCTCAATCCCCACTTCTTTCATTGGCCTTCGCTGACCTTCTATGTGTTCGGGGCGATCTATGCCCTGGCGGGTCTGGTCAAAGGCGTTGCGTCAGGCCAGGCATCGTTGGCCCTGCACGAGCAAATACTGCTGGCGCGAGTAGCGGTGGCCGTGGCCGGAACTGCCACCCTCTTTGTGCTTTTTCGGATCGGTCGCCGAGTAGCCGATGAAGGGACCGGACTTCTGGCCGCCGGACTCCTTGCCGTAGCTATCCTTCACGTGCGCGAATCACATTTCGCGATGACCGACGTCTTGATGACCCTGTTCCTGACAATCTCTCTGCTCTTGCTGCTGCGAGCCGTAGACGAAGGAGACGACAAAGCGTCGCTGGTCTGGTTCGCTGCTTCCGGCCTGATCGGCGGCTTGGCAGCATCCACCAAGTACAGCGGGGCCGCGATCGTGGCGGCACTCTTGCCGATCATCGTCTCGAGAACATCGCGAAGTCTTGTGTCGCGACGTGCATGGCTGCCCGTGATAGCATTCGGCGGTTGTTTCGCTGGCGCGTTCGTCGCCACAAGCCCGTACATCGTTCTCGATTTCCACGCCTTTCTGGACGGTTTTCGATTTACCTTCGGGCACCTCGCAGCCGGCCAAAACGTAGATCTCGGCCGGGGCTGGGTCTACCACTTGACGCACTCCCTTCCATTCGGCGCGGGCGTCCCCACGTTCGCTGCGGCGATTGTCGGGAGCGTCATCATGGCGAGGCACCATCGGACACACTGGTCCGTTCTCGGAAGCTTCGCCGCAGTCTTCTTCTTCCTCATCGGTGCCGGATATCTGGTGTTTTTCAGATACGTCCTGCCGCTACTGCCAATCGTCTGCCTGGCTGCGGCTGTCGGCATTCGTCACGCGGCGAGCTCGCTGGTGAGGCGCACGTCCCTTTCTCTCGCTACGTCGCTCGGAATTCTGATCGCGATAATCGCCGGGCCAGGCCTGGTGAACTCGATGTGGTTCGACCTTCTGCTGGCGCGCACTGATTCACGCGTGGTCGCTGCGCGCTGGCTCGAGACGAATCTCAGACCTGGAGACAGCTTCTACGATGCCGGTGGCAAGTACGTGGCCGTGGACCTGTCGCGCACCCGGTACCGTCGCGTGACTTTCGATACCGACGCAGGAGACTTCGCAAACTCTGGGGGCCAGCGGCCGGATTGGCTCGTGTTGCACGAGTCGCCGTTGTTTACCTATACGGAGGTGCCCCAGCCAGTACAGGAGATCGCTGAGACGGATTACGTGGTCGCGACCCGCATCGATGGCACTCCACTGCTCCCGCGAGGTGCCATCTACGATGTGCAGGATCTGTTTTTCGTGCCCGTCTGGGGCATGTGGACTGTCGAGCGCCCTGGTCCCACGATCCGCATCTACCGGCGGAAAGATGCGCGATGACATTGCCGGTCGCCTATCGCCACCGGACCTCGAACGGTCCCACCGATTCGCTTTGAGGGTACTGCCGGCGCAGGTCTGCCAGCAACGTTGACGACAGCGGACCTGAAAAGCTGCGCCTGTGTTTCACGACGATCACGTCGGCGTCGAACCACCCGAACTGCTGCGCGTACTCGGCCGACGACGACAGGCTCGAGAAAAAATCGTAGAGCGCGCCCGAACGGCTGAACTGCCCCGTCAGGAAGTACAACTCCGGGGTATCGGGGCCGGCGACCAGGCCCCTGGCCCCGCGGTGTTGCTCGATCAGCTGCACGACCCGGTGATAGTCGTGGGCGTCGTCGGCGCTCACCGTCAGGTGCGCGCGGGGCAGATCCAGACGCACATCCAATCTCTGGACGACGTGGTAGGCCCCGATGTTGTAGACATATCCGCGATTGAGGCTCAGTACCCCGAAGAGCAGCGCCAGAACGATTACTGGCGCGGCACTCAACCGCCGTGGCCAGTGGATTCGGTCGGCGGATGCCACCCCGGCAATGACTGCCAGGGGGGCGACATAACAGAAATACGCAGACGAACTATATGGAAACTGATTCAGGGACGCCCAGGCCAGCATGCTCGATATCAGGATCAGGTCCGGCGTCCGCCTGCCCGGGTGGCGCCGCCTGATCAGGATCCAGAGGCCGACGACCGGCAACAGCGCACCGATCCCACGGGCACACGCCCAGATGAACGTATAGGCGAGCGGCTCACGAAAGCTGAGCCAGAGGAAGCTCAGAGAGACAGTCCAGCGAAAGATGCCGACCAGTCGCAACTCGAGTCTGGACAGCGACCGTGGTGACCAGAGGAGCCAGGCGGCGGCCATGGCGCCCGGGATGATCAACACGGCCGGCGGCAAGGGCGAACTCGCAAAAACCAGGCGTTTTTGCGGGTCGCGGATTGCGCCCGAAACGAATGCATTGAGCTCTCCCGCGGCGACATACGGAAGCAGAAAAAGTGTGAGAGGCACGAGAGCAGCTAAGGCTGCGCAGATCGGCGCAACCCAATGGCCGCGTGAACCGGACGGCGACTGCGTGCTGAACCGACTGGAGCCCGCCATATAACAGGATGCTGCAACCGGTAGAAGCAGATAAACGAACTCGCTCGCACCAAGTCGCGATCTCAGGATCAGCGTCGCGATCGCGAAAGAGGACACACCGAGTGCCGTGCTCAAAAGGCGGTGTGGTCTGGTTGGACCGCTCAGCACTGACAACATCAAGGGAACGAGCAGGTAGACACCGGTTTGTTTGATGACGATCGCGATGCCTACCGAAACGCCGGCAAGTACGACGTACGCGATGTTGCCGGTATCCGAATGACGCAGCAGCGCCCAGAGGGCGAGCAGGGCGCATATCAGGATCCACCAGGAGGGCAAGCCGGCGAAGTAATTCGGAAAGCTCCAGACGAGCGCTACCCATGTAACGAGGGCTGCAGGTATAGGAGGCAAGTAGCGTCTCGAGATCGCATACACGAGGACCTGTGCAAAGCACGCAGCAATGAAAAGGACCCACCGGACATGCGCCAGGTCGATGCCGGTGAAACGAAAGACAGCACCATAGAACTGCGCCAAACCACCCGTATATGGATCGCGGTAGTCGACATGGGGCAAACTGCCACGAAGGACTCTTTCCGCTGACTGCCCGATCAAACCCTCGTCGTGGGCGACCCAGCCCCGCTGAACAAACGTCGCGAGGTAGGCCATCGCGGCAAGCACCATCGCGATGGCGATGGCCCGCTGGGTTCTGGAAGATAGGCGAGAGACCAGCAGGCTCACGCCGGACACGCCACCATCCTGGACGAGCACTGCCTGGTCGCCGGGCATTTCGGGGTCCAGAAAACGGGCCTCAGGAAGGAGACTTCGCGACTACCATCAATGACGTTCCAAACGGTAGCCAGCGAGCCACGGCATACTCCGTGCGGAACCATGATTGAAGCGCGTCGTTCAAGGCCCGTCCTGGGATGGTGGGCACACTCGGAGCCTTGGATAGCAGCGACTCCTGGAGTCGAACCAGCGCCTTGGGAACGACCAGGGACTGGAACAGGTAGGTGGAGTCAGTGACGACCAGCCCGGCCGCCCTCACCGTATGACGCATCTGTGCTCCGGTGTAGCGGCACACGTGGTGGTTCAGGTCATCGTGCCTCGTCCACAGCCAGTTGAATGCTGGAACGGTGATCACAATTCGCCCGTCGGGCTTCAGCAGAGGCCTGGCGGACCGCAGGAGCCGCACGGGATCTCGAAGATGCTCGAGAATGTCGAGCATCAGAATGGCATCGTAGAGCTCCGTCGGCCTGAAGGACTCGTCCAGCTCGCCTTGATGAATGCTTTCGCGCCATCTTCCGGCTCTCTCTACCGCCCTTGGATCGGATTCAATCCCTTCGACATCACCGAAGCGCTGCAACGCATCGAAAAACAGTCCTGCACCACATCCGACGTCGAGGATTCGTACTGGACGCTCTTTTTTTTCCAACAGCCCGGCGATTCTCCGGAGCAGAATGCCCTCCCGGACCCGCCACCACCAGTGCCGCCTGTACAGCTCCGGGTAGGTCTCCGCATAGACGCTATCCATCGTTTGATCCGACAATCCGTGCGATCACATACGCCGGACGCCTCTTCGTTTCTCCATACACCCGGCCAAGATATTCTCCGATCACGCCCAGAAAGAACAGTTGAACGCCCGCCAGTAACGTCATCATCACCAGCGAGGCGGTGAAGCCTTCGGGAACCGCTCCCGAAACCAGGCGCACATATACGGCGTACAGCGTGAACGCTGCCGCAGCTGCGATTGCCAGCAGACCGGCAAGGATAGCCGCACGAAGCGGGGCGACCGAGAAGGAGCAGATTCCGTCGAGAGCCAGCTTGATCAGCCTCCACGCCGTGTACTTGGGCTTGCCAGCGAACCTCGCGGGCCGCTCGACATCGACGGCAGTCTGCCTGAAGCCGACCCATGCGCGCAGGCCGCGGAGATATCGCTGTTGTTCCGGCAGCTGCCGCAGCGCCGCAATCACTGGTTTGCCGAGCAGCGCGAAATCTCCCGCGTCACGAGGAAGGTATACCTCCGACAACGAGGCGATCACACGGTAAAACACTCGGTACGACACACGAAGCAACCAGCCTTCCTGCCGGGAGGCGCGACGAGCGTACACGACATCGGCGCCGGTCTCGTGATGCTTCAGGAACTGCGGGATGATCTCGGGCTCGTCCTGCAGGTCGGCATCCATCAGGACGACAGCGTCACCTGTGACGTGATCCAGCGCAGCCCCAAGCGCCGCCTGGTGGCCAAAGTTTCTCGACAGGATCACGAGGCGAATGCGCGGATCGCGCCGGGCGGCCTCGGTGAGAAGGTCCCGGGAGGCATCAGCGCTGCCATCGTCCACGAACACCACCTCGTGAGGACCGCCCGGCAGCGCATCGAGCACCTTCGTGAGTCGCGTGAGCAACTCCGGAATGACCTGCTGCTCGTTATAGACCGGGATTCCTACCGAGAGCCGCATGTTCGTGCCCCACCTTGGAAGTACACCATCGCCCACAGCCAGCCGCCGAGCACGTATGGCTCCAGGACTACTGGCTCGAAGTGCTGCTCGAATCGGGTTCGCCACGACTCGATGCTTCTGGCGTGCCGTCCGCGATCGAGCCGCGCCATGAGACGTGCCAGATTCATGCTCTCCGGCAATACAAGCTCCAGAATGTGCACACGACCGTCAGGTTCGAGGAGTTCCGAGATCCGCTCGAGAACATCGTCGACTGCATCGTCGGGCAGATGGTGGAGAAAACTGTTGACCAGGATCGTATCGAAGCTTCCCAGGTGAGATAGGTCCGCGGTCGTCAGATCCGCCTGAACGAATTGTCCCTGGTGCCGGGCCCGGCCCACTGCCAGGTATTTCTCGTTGATGTCGATGCCGACGTACTCCGCTTCGAGGAATCGAGCAGCGTTGGTGCCCGGGCCGCAACCGACGTCCAGGACGCGCCGTGCCGGTAGGCGATCGAGGTATCGACGTACCGGGGAGAACTTCTTCTCGGCAAACGGAGCCTGCCACAGTCGGTATACCCATGGCTGCTCCATAACCCGTTCGAACACTCGCCTCAATGCCACCTCATGTCGACAGGGCCATTATGCCGGTGGCCTCAGTTTCCTGAACTGGACGGTGCCGGCGTTCCGCGGAAGGCTGACGAGATGGAAGGGTGACGTGAGCATCTGCGCGACCAGGGCATCAGGCCCAGGCGATCGCTCGCGGTACTCCACGACGACAAGAGCGCCCTCGGTTCTTACACTGACGATGTCCACATGGTAGCCGGCCGTGGGTCGCGAACCAGTGAAGACCCCGACCACCATCGAGGTGGAGAAATCGACCACAGGCACCGCGCCGGAGCGGTGTTCCTTCCAGAGCCCGCGCCACTCGTCCATGGAGCGGATCGCGACCTGCCGGGGCTCCGGTATCCGGCTGTCGCTGCCCCGCGCGATGGTGGTAAACGTGAGCGTAGCCTGCAGCAGAGCGCCAGCCAATACGCACAGCGTCATGGCGCCGTGACCGTGATGCTCCGCACGACCTTGACATTGTTGGTTTCGAAGCACTCGGCAACCGCTCCGTCGGCATCCGCTTTGGCAAGCAAGTAGTACGTGCCCGCCGCCGTGCCGTCCGGAATGGTTATGACCGTCGATCCCGCACTGGTCGCATCGGCCGCCAGTTCCGGAACGTCACGGCTGCCCGACACGAGCAGGTCTGCCGCATCGAGGGTCGTGTTGGACGAGAGATAGAAGCGGATCGTGGACGGCGCCGCGACCCCGGCGCCCACGTTCACGGCCGTGTTGCTCACTGTTGCTGTCGAACCCGCCGCGACAGTCGAGGATAGGAGCGATGCGGTCGACACCGCCAGGTCGGGACCAATCCGGACCGCTTGCCCGCGCGTGTTGTTCGCCTCCTGGGTTTCGACAACACTGCCGCTTCCGTCAGCCTTCGCGATGAGGTAGTAGGTGCCCGGCACGGTACCGGTTGGAATCGTCAGGCTCGTCGGTCCGGAGCTCGAGGCACCAGCCGCAAGAGCGCCTACGGCGCGACTCCCGCCAAGCGGGGTGTCGCCGGTGTCCAGACTGAAGTTCCCAGACAGGAAGAAGATCGTCGTCGACGGCGACACCTCGCCACCGCCCAGGTTTGCCGTTGCCTCAGTCACGCTGATCGTTGAACCCACCGCCGCTTCGGCGGGCATCGTCAGAGACGAGACAGCGAGGTCGGGGCCAACCTGGATGCCCCGCAGCGAGGTGTTGTTGGCCTCCTGTGTTTCCGCGACCGTGCCATCGCCATCGGCCTTGGCAAAAAGATAGTAGCTGCCGACCGGTACGTCTGACGGAATCACCAGCGTCGTGGAGCCCGAGCTGCTGGCACCGGCGGCGAGCGCCGGCACCGCGCGTCGATCGGCGAATACCGTGTCGCTCGCGTCGAGCGATGCGTTCGGCGACAGATAGAACCTGATGGCCGAGGCCGCGACGGTCGCCGTGCCCTGGTTGACGGTCGTGTCGGACACGAGGATCGACAGCCCGGCGCCACCTTTGGCCGGCGCGGAAAACGCCGATATGCGCAGGTCGCCGCCGACCTGAATCGAACGCGTGAGGACATTGTCCGTCTCCTGCGTTTCTGCCGCGGCATCGTCGGCGTCAGTCCTGGCGATGATGTAGTACGTGCCAGCGGTGAGATCCAGCGGGATCGTCACGGTCGCCGAACCGGTGTCGCTCGCACCGGCACCCAGGCCGGGGACCTGCCGGCCGCCCAGCGCGACATCCTGAGCGTCCAGCAGACTATTGGCCGAGAAGTAATACCTGGTCGACGTTGCACCAATCGCCCCGCCGCCCTCATTGGTAGTTGTATCGCTGACGACGATACTCGAGCCGCCGCCTGCGGACGCGGGCGCCGTCAGTGCCGAGACCCGCAGGTCGCCGCCAACCGCGAGGCCGCGGAGTAATCGGTTGTTCGATTCAAGGCTCTCGGCCACGGTGCCGTCAGCGTCCGCTACCGCCACCAAGTAGTACCCACCGGTCGGCGTGGCGGCTGGAATCGTGAGCGACGTCGTGCCGGAACTGCTCGCGCCGGCCATGAGCGAGGGGACGACGCGCCCGCCCAGCGGCGTATCGGCCCCATCGAACGAGGCGTTGGCGGAGAGATAGAATCGCGTAACCGACGCCTCCGTGGCGCCGGTCCCCTGATTATGGGTCGTGTCGGTGACCGAAATGGAATCGCCGGCGCCTCCCTTGGCCGGCGACAAGAATGCCGACAGCACGAGGTCGCCGCCGATCCGGATCGATCGCAGGGACGTGTTGTTGGATTCGGATGACTCGATGACCGCGCTGCCTCCATCCGCCTTCGCAATCACGTAATACGCGCCGACGGCAGTGGTGTCCGGAATGGTGATCGTCGAGGTGCCGGAACTGCTCGCGCCCGCGGCGAGCGCCGGAACCACTCGCTCCCCCGCCAGCAGCGTGTCAGACGCGTCGAGGGTCGCATTGGCCGAGAGATAGAAAGTGGTTGTCGACGAAGCTGCGCCGCTTGCACCCTGGTTCTTCACCGTGTCGGATATCGTGATGGCCTCCCCAGCTGCCGCCGCAGAGGGCGCGCTGACAGCCGAGATCGTGAGATCGGGGCCGACTGCCACGGCGCGCACCCGGATGTTGTTCGTTTCTACGCTCTCGAGTGCAATATGCGCGTCGTCAGCTGCGGCGATCAGGTACCGCGAGCCGGCTGGTGTGTCTGGAGGGATCGTAACCGAGAGGGATGCCGAGCTCGCCTCGCCAGGCTCGAGGGCGGGCACCGCATGCGCGGGGTCGAGTCCCAGATCGCCGCTGTCGAAGGTCGAATTGGCCGACAAATAGATTCGCGTCGTGCTCGCTGGTGCCGGCCCGCTGCCCTGGTTCGTCGTCGTCACCTCGACGGAGATCGTCGAGCCTGCGCCGACAGCGCTCGGAGCGGTCAGGGCAGGGACGACGAGATCGGATGGCCGATTCGGGGTCGCAGACGCCTCGTTCGAATCGCCGCTTTCCCCCAGCGAATTCGTCGCCGAGACAACGTAATAGTACGTCGTGCCGTTGACGACGGTTGAGTCCGTGTATCGAGCGCCTTTGACGTTGGACGCGATCGTCGTATACGGTCCGCCAGATGTCAGGCTGCGCTTGACGGTGTACCCCGTCGCGCCCAGCGCCGAGGCCCACGAGAGCCGCACCTGCACGTCACCTCCGAGTGCGGTCAGGTTGTCCGGCGTGGGCGGCGGCGCGATACAGGAGTGAATGGCGCTATTGACGTCCAGGCGCCCGCCGGTAACGGTAACGGAGGCGAGCGCGTCCATCGGTTGGACTGTGCCGATCAGCGCGTCCTTCAGCGCAGTGGTGTCGAACGGGCACCGCGACAGCACGAGCGCCGCGGCCCCCGAGACATGCGGGGTTGCCATCGACGTGCCGCTGGCGAACGAGTAGCTGTTGCCCGGGACCGTGGAAAGGATATCGACGCCGGGCGCGCCCAGATCGACGGTCGTCGGTCCGTAATTCGAGAAGAAAGCGCGACCATTGGTGTTCGTGGTCGCCGCCACCGAGACGATATTCGGGGCTTCATAGCTGGCCGGGTACATAGGGAACACGTCGTTGTTGAGCCCGTTGTTGCCCGCCGCCGCCACGAACAGCATGTCTTCGGCCTGGACGGCGGTTATCTCATCGAGCAGCGCTTGAGAGAACTCGAACGCGCCCCAGCTGGCGGACAGAATCCGCACGTCGGCGGCGCCCGGGAAGGCGCGCCTGGCAGCCACGGCGAATCGGATTCCGGTGATCGCGTCGGCTATGGTTCCGGAGCCGGTGTCATCCAGGAACTTGATGCCCATCAGCTGAGTCGTCCAGTTCACGCCGACGACGCCAATCCCGTCGTTCCCCGAAGCGCCAATGGTGCCGGCGACGTGGGTCCCATGGCCCTGGTCGTCCATCGGGTCGCAGGCCCTCGTAATCGCATTGAAGCCGTGCGTGCCCGCTGCGCATCTCACGACCCCGCCGCCGCCCAGATCGACGGTGAACGCGGCGGGCGCCGACCACATGTTTGGCGCCAGATCCGGGTGGGTGTAATCGACGCCTGTATCGATTACACCGACTACGTGGGCGGTGGAGCCGACGGTGAGATTCCATGCCGGAACGGCGCGAATGTCCGAACCGGCGCTGCCGGGCAGCCCGCCGTTGACGGCTTGCCCGATGTTCTCGAGACCCCACAATTGCGGAAAGCTCGCGTCGTTCGGGGTCGAGAAGGCTCGCACGATGTAATTCGGCTCGGCGTAGAGCACGTCCGGGCGCTGCGAGAGCTGGACGACGAGCGCCGCCGCATCGATTGACCGCGAGCGCACACGCAGCACGCCCGTGCCGCCGATCCGCTCGATCCTCTCGCCATCGGCCTGCGCGTGGAGGTCCGCCAGAAGCGCCGGCCCCACCGGGTCACGGAACCGGACCAGCGCTTCGCGCGCCGCGACCTCGCGGCCGTTGACTCGTTCGCGGTCGGGGCGTCCGGGCCCCTGCATCGAAGCCGGCGCGGTGAAGTAGATCAGGCCAGCAACCCAGGCGAGCACGATGGTGCCGAACGAAGTGCGACGCATCGAACCTCCAAAGTCGGGGCGCGCCGACGACACGACCGGTTAGAAAACTGGCCTTGCGATCGACGCATGCCCTCGGCGAGCCACAGGATAGAACGTCGGTTCTGGAGAATCCAGCTGGTTTGCGAACGTGGGGACCCCATCTCTGCACGCGGAATGCCCACGTGCCGTTCGCACTCACCACCGATATCCAGGGGCAAAACGCTCAGGAATGCGGGGAAAAACACCTGAGAGCCAGAAGGCTGTCACCGGCAGGACGACAAAAGGCACCGGAAAGTCAGACTAAACGGCACGACGAACAGCCGCGCCAATGCGGTCTTTCGCCCATGTACAATCTGCGCGTAGACGATGAACTGCGCGAACTGCGGCGCGGCGATGGAGCTGGTTGAATCGCGCCGCTACCTTCTCTGCCGGCACTGCGGCACCTTCACTTTCCCGGAACCGGCCGACGCCGACGGCGTCCGCATCGTCGGCCGTCCGGCGAACGCGCCGGCGTGCCCCGTGTGCAAGACGCCGATGGCCCACGCGCTGCTGGACGGCGACCACCCCGTGCACTTCTGCGCCGCGTGCCGCGGGGTGCTGCTGCCGCGGGAAACCTTCGCCGGCGTTGTCAACAAGCGGCGTGCCTGGGCGACCACTCCGCCGGCCGAACCGGTCAGGCTCGATCGTCGGGCGCTCGATCGCGCGCTTTCATGCCCGCTCTGCACCAGGCGCTTCGACACCTACCCGCACTACGGGCCCGGCAACGTCGTCATCGACAGCTGCACACACTGCGACATGATCTGGCTGGATTTCGGCGAGATCCGGCAGATCGTCGACGCGCCGGGGAGCGACCGGGGGAGCCGCCAGCTCCCGCGAATCGACGACAGCTACATTCGGAAGGGACCGCCGGCCGTGACAGAGGATCGCCCGCGTGCGGACGATCCTCTGAAATTGCTCTTCGACCTGTTCAACGATTGACGCGGTAGTTGTTCGCCACGACCGCCGCTATGGCGGTATTCACGATCGCCGCGAAGATTACGGCTCGCTTCGGATGTTTCTTCCACATTTTCTCGGACGCCCAGATCACGCCGGCTGTTGCCGATGCTTTCACCGCGATGAACGCGGCGCTGTTGCGTACGACCGGACGCATCGCCGGATTCAGCTCGCGCGCCGAACCAGACGCGAGCCCCCGCCTCGTCGAGTGGATGTCGAGCCCCTGCAGTGCGATCAGCGACCCATACAGCGGGAGGAGCGCCGCGGGCCGTTCGGGTTGCCGGGCCGCTCTCGACGGATAACGCGACTGCGCCTCAGCCGCCTCGAACGGGAGCCGAAGCTCCGCTGCCAGGAAGGAGAACTCCGGAGACTGTGCCGGTTCCTCGACCCTCGGCTGTGCGAACGTGGGGACCGCGGCTGACAGGCACGCGGCGACGACCGCCGCACGCGCGACGGATGACACACGAACGATACGCATTGACATCTCCTACGCCCGCGGATCGGGCGACACGCGATGTCGCTGCGCAATGGCCACTGCTTGGCGACTTTCTGGCTCGGCCTATATCAACGGTGATGCCACCTTGGCCGTTTGCGTAAATGTGGAGGGAAATCAAACGAAACGCGCATTCGGCGCCGAACGGCAGCGCTTGGGCAGTGTGGTGGCGACTGACGTTTTTGATGTAATAACTTCTCTACAAAAATGAAATCGGCGGCGTCAACGATAAGATCTCATCCGTGAAAGGTATCGTGCTCGCCGGCGGCGCCGGCACCCGCCTCTTTCCGCTCACCCGGGTGGTCAGCAAGCAGCTGCTGCCGGTGTACGACAAGCCGATGGTGTACTACCCGCTGTCGACGCTGATGCTCGCCGGGATCCGCGACGTGCTCGTGATCTCCACGCCACACGAGCTGCCGAGGTTCGAAGCGCTGCTCGGCGACGGCAGCCAGTGGGGGATGAGCTTCTCGTACGCCCCGCAGCCGGAGCCCGAAGGGCTCGCCCAGGCATTCGTCATCGGCGCAGCCTTCGTCGGCAGGGATCCCGTCTGCCTCGTCCTCGGCGACAACATCTTCTATGGCGACGGGCTCAGCGTCATGCTCCAGACCGCCGCGGCGCGGGACCAGGGGGCGACGATCTTCGGCTACTCCGTGCAGGACCCCGAGCGCTACGGCGTCGCCGAAGTGGATGCCGACGGGCGCGTGCTCAGCATCGAGGAAAAGCCGGCCGTCCCGAAGTCCCGCTATGCGGTGACCGGCATCTACTTCTTCGACAACGACGTCGTCGGGATCGCGCAGAATCTCAAACCGTCGAAGCGCGGCGAGCTCGAAATCACCGACGTCAACGTCGAATACCTCCGGCGCGGCACGCTGCGGATGCAGCTGCTTGGCCGCGGGATGGCGTGGCTCGACACCGGCACGCACGAATCGCTGCACGACGCCTCCACCTTCATCGAGACGATCGAGAAGCGGCAGGGGCTCAAGATCGCCTGCCCGGAGGAGATAGCCTTCCGGATGGGCTACATCGACGCCGACCAGGTCCGCCGGCTCGCGAGACCTCTGAGACAGAGTGCGTACGGGGAATATCTGCTGCGGATGCTGGGGTGAGCAGTGGCCACGTGCGAAGCGCGATGTGCGATTGCTGACGTCAGCACGTCAGCACGTCAGCACGTCAGCACATCGCACGTCGCACGTCGCACGTCGCACGTGTTATTGACACGCCCCGGCAACGACCTTGACCGACTTGACGTCGAACTTCCGGACCTTGAACGGGATGTCCTTCGGCTCGTCGGTCACGATCCCGCTCGTGCCCACCGCGGCGTTGTTCGCCGCCGGTGTGTCGGGCAGCTTCACGGTGATCTTCTCCCCCTTCGCCTTGATCTCGAGCTCGATCATATTGTTCTCGCGCTCGACTTCGATCTCGCCGCGCTCGATCTCACCTTCGATCTCGCCCGTCACTTCGACGCGATGGCCGGCATGTTTCTCGAGCTCGTCGCCATCGTCGAGCCAGTAGAGAAACCGCTGCTCCGGAGCAGGGATCACCGGCGTCGCCGGGGTTGTCGTGGTGGTTGTCGTCGTGGTCGTGGCTCCCGACGTGCCAACGGTCGTTCGCGATGACTGGACGGTAACGCCTTCGCCCACGGTCGACAGTACGTAGCCTCCGTCACCCTTCACGACGCAGCCGGTGAGCGTGACTTCTTTGTCGTCGCCGGTCGGCACCGGCTGACCTCCGACGGCCGCCTGCTGAGCGGCAACGCCGCTGCCGAGCCCGAGCGCCAGCGCCGCCGCGGCGCACATGTATCGAATATTCATTCAGAACCTCCTCAATATGCCCCGCGCGGGCAGACCTCATGAACTGCGGTCACGTGCGGGGATGCGAGAGAAGGTTGCAGAGACCGTTCCAGGATCTTACTGAAGGGTTCCAGCGGGATGGCAGCCCTGAAGGGCTGCGCTACGGGTCTGCGTGCATCCGAGGGGTGGCAGCCCTGAAGGGCTGCGCTACGGGTCTGCCTGCATCCGAGGGTGGCAGCCCTGAAGGGCTGCGCTATGGGTCTTCGGTCGGTCGCCTAATTGAAGCCGGCGACGCGCCGGCGGAGTGCCTTCACGTGATCCAGAAGACGGGCGGGCGCTTCTTCGTCGGTCGGGGCTTCGAGCTCCGCCTCGAGTTCCGCTTCGGCCTCGTGCGGTGAGAGGCGGAGGTACTCCTCGAGGTCGCGCAGCGCAGAGGCGAAGTCTTCGAGGTGGTACGCGAGCAGGCCGCGGTCACGCAGCTCGCTGATCGCCGAAGGGTCCGCGGCCAGCAGGAGGGTGGAGACGAAGCGCGCCTGCGGGAACGACCGCATCCGCACGTACAGGCGCTTCAGGTTCACCAGCATGCGGACGACGATGTCGTGGCGGGTGGCGGGGGCCAGCAGCGAGCCATCGAACGCCGCTTCCTCCCCGACGTGGCTGCGAAGGAGCTGCCGGCAGTCGATTTCGGAGAGCAATGCCCCGCCGTGGAACGGATCGATGATCAGGTTCTCCCCGACGACGGGGCCGGCGGCGCGCAAGAGGAAATGGCCTGGAAAGTTGACGCCGGTGATGTCGAGCCCGGCCCGGCGCGCGACCTCGAGATAGATGATCGCAAGACTGATCGGGATCCCGGTACGCCGGTCGAGGACTTCGTTGAGAAAGCTGTTGCGCGGATCGTCGTAGTGTTCGCGGTTCCCCGAAAACCCTTCCTCCTCGAACAGGTACTCGTTCAGCACGGTGATAGCCTCCGACGACACCACCGCCACGCCAGCCAGCCGCGCGGCGGCGTTGAGCCCCATCGCTTCGATCTGATCGAGATACGGCTGCGGATCGAGCGCGGGATACTCCACCCGCGCAATCGCGAGTGCCGCCGGCACGATGTCGGCCCCCGGTGCGTTCAGCGCACGCTCCAGTTCCGCGGTCACCTGGGGCAGGCGCGACGTCAGGTTCAGGGAGTAAGGCACTCGGGGGATTGTAACGTGCGCCGCACTCTCACAGCCGTTCAATCATGGCCGGCGTGAGTTCTTCCAGGGACTCGATGACGATGTCCGCGCCGGTCAGCTCTGAGGCCGGGTACGTATTGGTGATCCCCACGCACTTCATGCCGGCGGCCCTGGCTGAGACGATCCCCCAGCGAGAGTCTTCGATGGCCACGCACGCGGCGGGTAAGACGCCGTGCAGCTGCGCGGCACGGATGTAGGGGTCCGGCGCAGGCTTGCTGTTCGGCGTGTCACCGGACGCGACGATGAAGCGGAAGTGCCGGGCGAGACCCGCACGGTCGAGAATCGTCTCGATCTCGTGCCGCAACGCCCCGGAGGCAATCCCGAGCGGGAACACCCGGGCCAGCCGCTCGATGCAGCCCGGCACGGCGGGGTAGATCACCCCACCGCCGGCGATCAGCTCGTCGAACACGCGCGACTTCTGCGCGATGAGCTCGGCCAGCCGGCGCTCGTCCGGGTCCCATCCCTGCGCCGCAGCCATGGCCCTGAACACCCCCTCGTCGTCGTACCCGAGATATTGGGCGTAGTAGTCCTCGCGCGTGAGGGTGACGCCGAGCGCGGCGAAGACCTCCTGATAGGTCGCGAGGTGGAGCGGCTCGGAGTCGGCGAGGACGCCGTCGAAGTCGAAAACCAGGTGAATCACTCAATTTCCTGATCCGTAATCCCTAATCCCTAATCTCCCAATCCAGGATCAGGGATTAGGGATTAGGGATCAGGGATTGAAGCCTTTCACCCGCCCGAACCGGAACGGCGAGGCGGTTCTCCCTCGGCGGATACGGGCAGTCGTAGGCGGCGTTGAAGACGCAGAACGGGTGATAGGCGCGATTGAAGTCGAGGTCGTAGATGCCGGTGGCGGTGCGTTCGAGATCGAGGTAGCGGCCGCCGGGATACGTCTCGCTGCCGTTGGTAAGATCGCCGAACGGGACGAACAGGCGCCGCACGTCGTTCGTACTGGCATCGACGAATGCCGACAGCGTGAGCGGCTGCCCCTTCAGCGTGAACCTGAGCGTCCCGATCTTCTTCATCTTCCGCCGCAGGCCGGTCGACGTCGGCAGCTCGAGCACGGCATCCCCCGGCGCGATCGCGAGCGACGCGGGGATCTGATACGCCGGATCGATGGCGTAGTACGGGAGCGGCGGAAATGTCGCGCGCGCGTTCGCCGGCACCGGGGATTCGGGCGATTCGCGCATGTAGCGGTCCTTTTCCGCGCGCCACGTCGCCACATCCTGCGCGCTCGGCGCGTCGGCAGCCGTGCATCCCGCGAAGCAGAGAGCGAGAATCAGCGGCAGCCACTGTTTCCTTAAACCAGAGAATAAGAGTTCAGGAGTATTCATTTGCATGTCTCCTGTCTCCTATCCTCCTGGAAAGAGTCGTCGGTGCGCAGTCACGATACAAACGGGTACTTCCTCCTCGAAAGGACCGCTTCGGCGAGCTGGTGCCGCAGCGGGATGGTGTTGACGGGTTCGATGTTCATCAGCGCGCGGAGCCCCGTCAGGCGCGCGCGACCGGCGTCACCGATGGCCGCGAGCGCGTTGCGCGCGGCCAGCTCCACGCGCCCGACGGCATCGTTGATGTAAACGGCTGCCGCCGTCGCGTGCAGCGGATCTCCCGAAGCCGCCGCGCGCAGCATGACGCTCTCGGAGGCGAAGGTGTCGATGATGACGTCGGCCGCGAACATCAGGACCTCCTGCTGCTCGCCAAGCGCCTTGCCGTATTGCCCGACGGCGGTCGACAGGACGATTGAAGCCGCGGTTTTCATCGCGCCCACCGGCCGGCTGAAGCCGGTCCCTGCGCCGGTCTCGGCGGAGGCGGACGCGCTCGCCAGCCGGGCCGCCTCGCGGCGGGCGATCATCCCCGGTATGAGCATGCGGTTGATCTCGTTGGTCCCCTCGAAGATGCGGTTCACGCGCGCGTCGCGATAGTGCCGCTCCGCCGGGTAGTCGCGCACGAAGCCGTTGCCGCCATGGATCTGCACGTTTTCGTCGACGACGTAGTCGAGCATCTCGCTGCCCGCCACCTTCACGATCGAGGCTTCGACGGCGAACTCCTCGAGCGCCTCCGGCAGCCGTTGAAGACCGGCCGCACCGGCTTGGTCGAGCAGCCCCGCGATCCGATAGAGCATGCTCTCGACGGCATACTGCCGCACGGTCATCTCGGCCAGCTTGTAGCGGATGGCGCCGAATTCGCCGAGCGCCCGCCCGAACTGCCGCCGCTCGGAGGCGTACTGCGCGGATTCGGCGATCACGAACCGCGCGCCGCCGCTGCACATTGCGGCGAGCTTGAAACGGCCGTAGTTGAGCACGTTGAACGCGACCTTGTGCCCCTTCCCGACTTCGCCGAGCACGCCGCCGGCCGGCACCCGCACGTCCTGCAGGATCAGCGGCACGGTCGACGAGCCGTGCAGCCCCAGCTTGTGCTCTTCCTTGCCGGTCGTGACGCCGGAGGACGTGCGCTCGACGAGAAACGCCGTGAACTGATCGTTGTCGGCCTTGGCAAAAACCGTGAAGAGGTCGGCGAATCCCCCGTTGGTGATCCACATCTTCTCGCCGGTGAGGATAAAGCTGCCGTCCTCCTGGCGCGCCGCGCGGCACCGCGCGCCGAGCGCGTCGGACCCCGACCCGGTTTCGCTGAGCGCATACGCGCCGATCGTCTCGCCGCTCACGAGCCGCGGCAGATACGCCTGCTTCTGCGCGGCCGTGCCGAAGCAGAGGAGGGGAGTGATCGCGAGCCCGGTCTGCCCGCCGAAGGTCACGGCCCACGACGGCAGCCGCCCGACCGACTCGGACACGATCAGCGACGACACCTTATCGAGCGCGAGGCCGTTGAACTCCTCGGGGACGTCGGTGCCGATCAGCCCGAGATCCGCGCACTGGCGCACCAGCTGCCGCACGAACGCCCAGTCTTTGGCTTCGAGCCGGTCCACCGCCGGCAGCACCTCGTTGGCCACGAACTCGTCGGCTGTCCGGCGGATCAGTCGATGCTCGTCGGAGAGCTTCTCTGGCGTGAAGACGGAGTCGTGCAAGGTGGCCTCGTACAGCCACGACACCCCGCGTGGGCCAGCGCTGACACTCATGGAAACAGCATAGACGATTGCGAATCGACGGACGGCCACGGGGGAAACACAGAAGAAACACCGTCTGGCCCCAGGGGAAACACAGAAGAAACACTGTCTGGCCACAGGGGAAACACAGAAGAAACACTGTCAGGCCACAGGGGAAACACAGAAGAAACACTGTTTACTGCCATCAGGTGCCCTCAGCCGTCCCGAGGCCGGATCGAACGCAGGCCGCCGCCGTCCTTCTCATGTTTGTTGTCGCCACCAGTGTTGCTTCTGTGTTTCCCCTGTGGCCTCTAAAAGTCTTCGAGCAACTCTTCGAGCGCCTCGCCGACTTCGGCGGTGTGGCCATCGAAGAGGTGATCGGCGCCGTCGATGATGACGAGATCCTTCGGCTCTTCGAGCTGCCCGTAGAACGCCCACATCCCCTGGACCGGGCAGACCTCGTCGGATTCACCTTGAACGAAGAATTTCGGTTTGGTGCTCGCCAGGGTGTGGGGGAACGTGTAGTCCATACCCGAAACCGACGTCGCCACGGGCGGAGCGATGCCGATGAGGGCCTGCACCCGATCGTCCGCGGCGCCGACCTCGAGCGCGACCCAGGCGCCGAAGGAGAATCCGGCCGCCCAGAGCCGCCTGCCCGGGTACCGCTGTGCCATGAAATCCAGCGCGGCCGCGAAGTCTTCCTTCTCCCCCTCACCCTGGTCGAACGTCCCGCCGCTGCGCCCCACCCCGCGGAAGTTGAACCGCAGCACCGCGCACCCGATTCGCGTCAGCCCCTTTGTGCCCTGATAGACCGCCTTCGTATGCATCGTCCCGCCGAACTGGGGATGGGGATGCGCGAAGACGACCGCCGCGTGTGGGGCGGCTGCATGTGGGGGCCCAGGCTCGTCGAGAATGGCTTCGAGAAGACCGGCCGGCCCGGAGAGATCCGTTATCGTGGCCATCAACCAGCAGAGGCCGGCTTCAGCCGGCCTTCGGAGCGCTCGAGGGACGCCGGCTTCAGCCCGCGGCTGCTGTGCTCTTCGACAAAACTGCTGACCGTCCAGGCGAAGGCCTCGGGCCGGGTGATGAGCCCGAGGTGACCGGTGCGCTCGATCAGGGCGTACTTCGCGCCGGGGATCAGCCCGACATAACGGCGAGTGCTTTCGACCGGGACGATCCGATCGAGGTGCGGCTCGCCGGTGACGATGAGGGTGGGCGCCTGCACGCGGGCGCAGTCGGCGGTGAAGTCCATCGCCTGCTGTTCGACGATTCGAGCCGCCATCAGGGCGGGGATCATGGGTGCGCCGGCGACCCGGACGCCGTGGCGAGCGAGAAAGCCGAGCCGCGTGAGCGGTGAGCCGAAGGCCGTGTGGATTTCCGGCCAGATCCGGAAGGGTGAGGTCAGGATGAACTTCGGGGCCTTTCGCCAGGGGCTCGCGATGTAGGCGCGCTGGACCGGGTTCGGGACCCATCCCGGGGCGGGGGATGAAGCAATGATCAGGGCAGAAACGCGCCCGGGCCGCGTGGCGGCGTACCGCAGCGCAACGAGCCCACCGTACGAGATCCCGCAGACAGCTGCCTGTTCCAGCCGCAGCTGGTCGAACACATCGTCGAGCTGATCCAGATAGTTGTCGAAGCCCCGCGAGGCGTCGAGTCGGCGCCCGGATCCGAAGTCCCCGCACAGTGAATAGCTGATCGTCCGGCAGCGTTGCCGCAGCTGCTCGAGCGCCGGCCGGATCCATTCCCAGCGCCCCTGCACGCCAGGTACGACGATCAGCGGAGGCCCCGACCCCGCGTCGAAAAAGCGCATCACAAATCGAACCACTCAGACCTCAGAACGCGAAAGCCCAACCCCCCGGACCCCCGGACCCCGGACCCCCGGACCCCCGGACCTTTCACGACTAAACGCCCCCCTCCAGTGTGGCGTATTACCCCCCATGTTGGATACGACCCAGCAACAGGCGCTGGTGACGCGACTGAACCGTATCGAGGGGCAGGTCCGCGGCATCCGGCGCATGATAGAGGAGCCGCGCCTGTGCGTCGAGATTCTCCAGCAGCTCGCCGCAGCCGAGGCGGCGCTCAACCGGATCAGCCTTGCCGTCCTGCGCTGTCACGTGGAAAAGTGCGTGCCTGAAGGCATCAGCCAGGGTCAGGCCGAGGGCGCCAAACGGCTCAACGAGCTCGTCGACATCTTCGACCGCTTCGCCAAGTAACTACACCTCACCAGTTCCCGATTTCTCCACGCTACACTTGTACGTTCCGGGCATTATCCCGGCCATACAGGAGTCATCATGAAGTTCTTCCGTTCTGTCTCGGCGCTGGCGATGGTTCTGGCCATCGCCGCAGGAGCATCCGCCCAGAGCCGTGGCACCCTGCGCATCACCGGCAAGGTGCTGAACGAAGCCGGCCAGCCGGTCGCCGACGCCCAGGTGCGCGCGGCGAAGAAAGGGGAAGCGCAGCCGGAGGTCCTCACCGCGAAGACCAACGACAAGGGGGAGTACACCATCAACGGCGTCGCGGCCGGTGAATGGGTCATCGAGGCGATGAAGGACGGCGTCGGCGTGAAGGAAGTGATGGCGGCCCTGGCCGAAGGCGAGCGGACCAAGACCGTGGACATCACGATCGCGAAACCCGCTGCGCCGAAGCCGGATCCGACCGTCGAGATCAACACCGAACACCAGCGCGCGATCGCCCTGGCGCAGGCCGGCAAGATCCCCGAAGCCCGCAAGATCTACGACGACCTGCTCGTGAAGTTTCCGGACGTCTATCAGCTGCACGCGATGCTGGCGAACATGTACGCCGTCGAGGGCAATGCGGCCAAGGGGCTCGAGCACATCAAGATCGCGCTCGCCAAGGAGCCGGCGAACGTCGAGTACCTGGTGCTCTCGGCGGAGATGATGATGGAGGCGGGCGACAAGGAGGGGGCGCAGAAGGTCCTCGAGTCGATCGACATCACCAAGGTGAAGGACGCCCGGGCGTTCACCAACCTCGCCATCAACCACATCAACGGCGGCAAGCCGGCGGAAGCGATCGATCTGCTGACGAAGCTGATCGCGCAGTTCCCGAACGACAAGGCGCTCCTCTATTACCGCGGCCGCGCCTACATCGTCGCGACGAAGCTGCCCGAAGCCAAGGCGGATCTCGAGGCCTTCCTGGCGGCCGCGCCGACGGCGCAGCAGGCTCCCGACGCCAAGCGGCTCCTCGAGCAGCTGACGAAGAAACTCTGAACGCTGAACGCTGAACGCTGAAGGCTGAAGGCTGAAGGCTGAATCGGCTAGTATCTTTCCAGCATGAAACGTCCATCCGTGGCGGCGCTTCTGTTGGTGGCGGCATATGCCTGCGGCGATGGGAATGGCGACAACCCCTCGCCGAATCCGAATCCGAATCCATCCACGAATCCCTGCGCGAACGCGTCGGTCACCGATCTCACGGCGCCGGCCGACGAGCAGCTGCGAAGCGAGAAGCGGACGTGGATCGACGGCGACTCCCGCTACAACGTGCTCGACGCAATTGCCCTGAACAGGGCGCGGGCGGCCAGGGGCTCTAGGTCTGGTGGGTCCGGTGGGTCCGGTGGGTCCGCTGGGTCCGTTGGGTCCGCGGGGTCCGCTGGGTCCGCGGGGCGCGACAGCGTGGATATCGGCGAGATCGCCGTCATCCAGGACGAAGGGGATCTGGTGGCGCCGCCGAACGCGTTCGACCTGCGCGGCGCCGGCGTCCGCTTCACGCGCAACGCCGCGGGCGGCTACGACGCGCGGCGCATGGATGCGAACTTTCGTCCCACGCTCGGCCGCCAGCTCACGCTGACCGACGACGACACGGCGTCGCAGGCGGTGGCGTTCAGTTTTCCGTTCTACGGCACCGGGCAGACCGCGGCGTTCGTGAACTCCGACGGGAACGTCACCTTCGGCGAAGGGGATCTCGCCAGCACCGAGCGGAACGTCGCCCGGCTGCTGACGGGCCCGCCGCGTGTCGCCCCGTTTCTCGCCGATCTCGATCCGACCGCAGGCGGCCGGGTGTTCGTGAACGCCGGGTCGGACCTGTACACGGTGACGTGGTGCAGCGTCCGCGGCTTCGACTCGCAGCTGTCGATCACCACCCAGATGACCCTGCTGCCCGACGGCGCGATCGAGTTCGTGTACGGCAGCGGCAGCACCAGCCTGGGGGATGCGGTCATCGGCGTCTCCCCCGGCCGGACCGGCGACTTCACACCGGTGAACCTCAGCGAACCCGGCCCCAACGGCGGCGGCGAGGCCGTCGGCGAGCGGTTTGCCGCGCGCCCGGAGCTCGACAACGTGGCGCTGCTGAGGAAGTTCTACCAGACACATCCCGACAACTACGACCAGGTGCTCATCTGGACCGACGCGCCGCTGATCCAGGATGCGTTCGCCTTTGAGATGACGGTGGCCAACGAGGTACGGGGGATCGGCGTGCCGCTGTTCGACGCCTCGCGTGACTTCGGCAGCAGCGGGCGGCTCCGCAGCGTCGCGGTCATGGACTGGATCAACAAGTATCCCGAGGATCCGCGGCAGAAGTTCCTCGGCGAGAACACCACGGTCAGCGTGCTCGGGCAGGAAGTGGGCCACCGCTGGCTCGCGTTCATGGATTTCCGCGACCACACCGGCACGCGGTCGGATCAGCTGCTCGGCCGCGGCGCGTCGCACTGGAGCTTCTTCTTCGACTCCGACGCTTCGGTCATGGAGGGAAACGACATCGAGGATCTCGGCGGTGGATCCTTCCGGACGGTTGACGCGGTCAGCCGCTTCAGCCTGCTCGACCAGTACGCGATGGGCCTGGTCGGCGCCGGGCAGGTTCCGCCCTTTTTCTACGTCCAGAGCCCGACCAACTCCAATCCCAACCGCAACAGCGAGTCCGCGCCGCAGATCGGCGTCACGTTCAACGGCACGCGGCGCGACGTGCTGATCGAGGACATCGTCGCCATCCACGGCCCCCGGGTCCCCTCGGTGGCCGACTCGTCGCGGTTCCACCGTCAGGCGTTCATCTACGTGTCGACTGCCGCCAGCGGCCCCGCCTCCGCCGCCGTCACGAAGCTCGATCGGATTCGGCGGGAATGGGAGGCGTTCTTTCTGACTGCCACCGACGGACGGATGACGGCAGTTACGACCCTTCGCTGAGCGCGCAAGACCTGCGCGAAGCTGATGGGGACGCCTGCGGTGCATTTTTCAGAACCGCCCCGCCTTCGCCAAAGGCTCCGGCGTGGCAGCAGCGGGTTGGCCGCATCGCGCCGGGGACCTGACGTGGCTCCGCCAGAATGTCCCGAGGCGTGGGGCTCGTCGCACCGGCGGTATGATTTCCGGACATGAAGAACATCGCCTTCGTTCTGTGCGTCACGCTGACCGTGCTGGGGGTCTCTGGTGTCGCGCAGCAGCAACGCACGACCACGAACGACTTCGACCTCAAGCGGCTGGAGGCCATCGAGCCGCTGATCAAAGAGGAGATCGCGGCGAAGAAGCTCCCCGGGGCGGTCGTACTCGTGGGGCGGGGCGACAGGATCGTCTGGCAAAGGGTCGTCGGCAACCGCGCCGTCGAGCCGAAGGCCGAGCCGATGACCGCCGACACGATCTTCGACCTGGCCTCGCTCACCAAGGTCGTCGCGACGACGACCGCGGCGATGATCCTGATCGAAGAAGGGAAGATCCGGCTGAGCGACCGGGTGGCGACCTACATCCCCGGCTTCGAGCGCTACAACAAAGGCAACATCACCGTCCGCCACCTCATGACCCACATGGCGGGGCTGCGGCCGGACGTGGACCTCGGCGACCTGTGGACCGGCTACGACAAGGCAATCGAGCTGGCGATCGAAGAGGTTCCAACGGCGCCCCCCGGCGAGCGCTTCGTTTACAGCGATATCGGCTACTTTCTGCTCGGCGACATCGTCCGGCGCGTGAGCGGCCAGCCGCTCGACGAGTTCACGCGGGACCGGATCTTCAAGCCGCTCGGCATGAACGACACGATGTTCAAGCCGCCGGCATCGCTCCTGCGGCGCATCGCGCCGACCGAGAACTGCACGCCGTATGGATGGCCCTGTGACTCATTCGACTCGCCTGATGGAGCGCTCGCTCAGGGCAAGCGGGAGATGAGCATGCTCCGCGGCGTCGTGCACGATCCCACCGCGCGGCGGATGGCGGGGGTGGCCGGCCACGCGGGGCTGTTCAGTACAGCCGCCGATCTCTCGATCTTCGTGCGGATGCTGCTCAACGGCGGCTCCTACAACGGCGTGCGGATCCTGTCTCCATTGGCCGTGGACCGCCTGATTTCGCCCTCCACGCCGCCTGGCGAGCGCAACGTCCGGGGCCTCGGCTGGGACATGGATTCAACCTTCTCCTCGAACCGGGGGGAGCTGCTGCCGATCGGCTCGTTCGGCCATACCGGATGGACCGGCACCTCGCTCTGGATGGACCCGGCGACGAAGATGTTCGTCGTGTTCCTGTCGAACCGGAATCATCCCGACGGCAAAGGCGATGTCACGCCGCTCCGCGCGCGTGTCTCGACGATCGCCGCCTCGGCGCTCACGGGAGTCACGCCGGAACTGCTGGCCGAGACGTCGTCGGCCGGCCGGGACTTCGGCCCCGGCAGCCCGGTGCCGGCCGAACCGGCGTCGGCGCCGGTGCTTACCGGCATCGACGTGCTTCGCGCGGACGGCTTCGCGATCCTCCGCGGCAAGCGCGTCGGCCTGGTCACCAACCACACGGGCCGAGCCCGTGACGGCGCCACGACGATCGATCTCATCCACCAGGCGAAAGAGGTCAAGCTCGTCGCGCTGTTCAGCCCGGAGCACGGCATCCGCGGCATCCTCGACGCGAAGGTCCCGTCGGAAAGGGACGAGAAGACCGGCCTCGTCATCCACTCCCTCTACGGCGAGACGCGCCGCCCGACCGACGAGATGCTGAAGGACGTCGACACGCTGGTGTTCGACCTGCAGGACATCGGCGCGCGCTTCTACACCTACACGACGACGATGGCGTATGTAATGGAGGAAGCGGCGAAGAGAAAGATCGGCGTGGTGGTGCTGGATCGGGTCAACCCGATCAACGGCGTGCAGATCGAGGGGCCCGAGCTCGACAAGTCGCAGACCGGCTTCACCGGCTACTTTCCCGCGATGCCGATCCGCCACGGCATGACGCTCGGCGAGCTCGCGCAGCTGTTCAATGCCGAGAACAGGATCGGCGCCGACCTCACCGTCGTCCGGCTGCGCAACTGGACCCGCGACCAGTGGTTCGATTCGACCGCGCAGCCCTGGATCAACCCGTCGCCGAACATGCGGAACCTGATTCAGGCGACGCTTTATCCCGGGATCGGCGCGATCGAGGGGACGAATATCTCGGTCGGCCGGGGCACCGATACGCCATTCGAGCAGATCGGCGCGCCCTGGATCGACGGCGTGAAGCTGGCCGAGGCGCTGAACGCGCGGAACCTGGCCGGGATCCGGTTCTATCCGGTCCGCTTCACGCCGACCGCAAGCAAGCACGCCAACGAGGAGTGCCAGGGGGTCTTCATGGTGGTGACGGACCGGATTGCGCTGCGCCCGGTCCGGGTCGGGGCCGAAATCGCCGCCGCGCTCAGCCAAATGCATGGGTCGAAGTACCAGATCGAGGCAGCCGCGCGCCTGTTCGGCTCGAGCGCGAATCTGGCCGCGCTCAAGGCTGGCGGGGATCCCGCCGCGCTGCTCGCCGGCTGGTCGCGATCCGAAGCCCGCTGGCGGCTGCTGCGCGCGAAATACCTGATTTATCGATAAGGACGTGCGGGGTGCAATGTGCGGGGGTGCTGCGTGGGTGCTGAGGGCCTGGGTCCCCAGCGCTCTGGGCCCCTGATCCGGCGGTCCCAGCCCCCAGCCCGCGAACTACTGGGCCCTATTCCACCGCTACTGAGCCCCGTATCCGTTCTATTGCTCACTACGAGACTTTGGAGTAACCTCGTCCGGCTTATTGGATACGGCGGGCCGGAGAGGCCTGAATCGTTGAAAATACTAATGTATCCAAAGGGTCGAACCTTGCATAAGTTTGCGTTCGACTTCGGTCGCCGTTCAGTCGTGGCACTATCGAACACTGGTCCGCTGGGGAGTTGTGCTCCCCCGGATCCGATTCGCGCCGGGCTCTTAGGCCGATCGTCGGCCGTTCGCCCGCCGCGTCCATAGAAGACAAGGCGCCGTTGCCGTTGCTTCGTTGCTTTCCGAGGAGGGTGAGAATGAGAGTGCGATTGGCTCGACTGGCCGTGTTGTGTGCGGCGTTACTGGCGTTCGCAACACCGGCCGCGGCGCAGGTATACACCGGCCGCATCGACATCACCGTGGCTGACACCACGGGCGCAATCCTGCCCGGGGTGACCGTGGAGATCACCGGGCCGCAGACTGCGACCGCGGTTTCTGACGCCAGCGGCGAAGTTCATTTCCTGAATCTGGCGCCCGGCACCTACACCGTGACCGCCAAGCTCCAGGGCTTCGGCGATTATGTGAACAGGAACGTGCCGGTCGTCGCCGGCGGCGGCGTGCCGCTCAAGGTTGCGCTTGCGGTCGGCGGCGTCACACAGCAGGTCGAGGTCATGGCCGAAAGCCCCGTGATCGATCCGAAGCGCACCGCCACCATGACCAACGTCACCAACGAGGAGCTCCAGCAGATCCCCTCCTCGCGTGACCCGTGGGTCGTGCTGCAGACCGTTCCCGGTGTCATCGTCGACCGTGTGAACGTCGGCGGCGCCGAGTCGGGCCAGCAGTCCAACTACCAGGCCAAGGGCGCCGCGTCCGGCGACAACACCTGGAACATCGACGGCATCGCGATCACCGACATGGCGGCGCTCGGTTCTTCACCGACCTACTACGACTTCGACATGTTCCAGGAGATGCAGGTCACGACCGGTGGCGCCGACCTGTCGATCGCCACGCCGGGCGTCGGCTTGAACATGGTGCTCAAGAGCGGAGCGAACACGCCGCGCGGCTCGGCCCGCATCTACTACGAAGACGAGGGCATGCAGGCGAACAACCTGCCCGACGATCTGAAGGCGAGCCTCGGCGGCGTGACCGGCAAGGGCAATCGGATCAACCTGTACAAGGACTACGGCGGCGAGCTCGGCGGACCGCTGTGGAGGGACCGCCTCTGGGCATGGGGTGCCTACGGAAAAACCGACGTCACGCTGCTGACGCTGGCGAACACCCCGGACCAGACGATCCTCGAGAACACGTCATTCAAGGCGACCGGCCAGATCTCGCAGGCGCTTCGCGGCAACTTCACCTTCTTCCGCGGCGACAAGCTGAAGTTCGGCCGCAGTGCCGGGCCGCTGCGCCCGCCTGAGACGACGTGGAACCAGAGCGGCCCGACCTCGCTGTACAAAGGGGAAGCGAACGTGGTGTTGGGCAACAACCTGTTCCTGACGGGACGCTACGCCTACGTCGATGGCGGATTCTCGCTGACGCCGCAGGGCGGCCTCGACACACCGTACTTCAGGGACGACGCCAGGGTGTTCCGCGGGTCGTACATCCACTACGAGACCGTCCGGCCGCAGTGGACCGGCTCTGCCGACGGCAACTTCTTCAAGGGCAAGCACGAGGTCAAGTTCGGATTCGGCTGGCGGAAGGCCGACGTCGACTCGACCACGATCGTGCCGGGCTACGACGGGCCGAACGGCATCATCACGACCCACACAGGCTATCCGAGCATGCAGGCTGATGTGTTCGTCGCCAACGACAATACGTCGGCCAGCACCAAGTACCTGAGCGCCTATATCGGCGACACGATGACGTGGGACCGGCTGACGCTGAATCTGGGCGTGCGCTGGGGCCGGACGGCTTCGTCGGTCAAGGGGAACACGCAGACTGGCAGTTCACTGCTGCCCTTGCTGCTGCCCGACCTCACGAGCACTGCGCGGAACGACGTGCTCGTCGATAGCGCGTTCACGCCGCGCATCGGCCTGACCTATGCGCTCGACGACGCGCGCAAGACGATCGCGCGCGCCAGCTATGCGTCGTTTTCCTCGCAGCTCAATGCGACCGCGGCCAACTTCATGTCGACGGTGGGCTACCGCGGGGTGTACTTGTACGACGTGATCGACCTGAACGGCAACCGCGTCGTAGACCCGGCCGAGATCGCCGGCCGCACCTGCAGCGACGCACTCGTGGCCGCGGGATCCTGCAACTACTACGGGACACTCGACATCAACAATCCAGGCAACGTCGGCGAGCCGATCCACACGGTTGGCGACTACGATCCGCCGCTGACCCACGAGTTCCAGCTGGGGCTCGATCGCGAGCTGATCCCGAACTTCGGCGTGAGCGGCACGTTCACCTACCGGAAGTTCGTCAACTTCGTCTGGCGCAATAACGGACTGGTTGGTACCGCCTACAACGAGATCGGCACGTTCACCGGTTCGCACCCGGCAATCGGCGACTGGAGCGTCCCGATCTTCGGCGTCACCGCCGACAAGTTCCCCGCCAACCGGGGGGCGACCGAGTACCGGCAGCGGCCCGACTACTCACAGCGTTTCATCGGCTTCGAGCTGGCGGCCACGAAGCGCCTGTCGAACCGCTGGATGGCCCGCTTCGGGTTCTCGAGCAACGACCATCGCGAGTACTTCGATTCGCGAGCAGGCATGACCGACCCGACCCCGACCCCGACCAACCCGAACGTGGACGGCGGCCTGGTGGTGCGGCAAAGCACTGGCAGCGGCAAGAGCGGCATCTTCCAGGTGCTGCCGAAGTACCAGTTCACCGCGACCGGGCTGTACCAGGCGAAGTGGGGCATCAACCTCGCAGCCAACATCGTCAACCGGCAGGGCTTCGCCATGCAGTACAGCATCGGGCAGCTCGACACCCGGACCATCAACCCGGCCGGCGACGCCAACGCGCGGCTGAAGAACGTGTTCCTGCTCGACGAAGCGGGTGATGCCAGGCTGCCGTCGATGACGTCGCTCGATCTGCGCCTCGGCAAGGAGTTCGCTTTCAACCGGGTGCGGTTCAACCTCGACTTGGACGTGTTCAATGCAACCAACGCGAGCACCATCCTGGGCCGGCAGTACAACCTGCAGTCCACCCAGGCGAACAATGTGCTCGAGATCATGAACCCGCGCGTGCTGCGGCTCGGCGTGCGGTTCAACTTCTAATCGCCTCGCGGTTAGCTTGCCCTGGAGCTCGGCCATGCCGGGCTCCAGGGTCTTTTTGTGTACGCGATAATCCATCCATGACTCGACGAATTCTCGAACTGACGGGCTTCGTTCTCCTGGTCGTTTTTATCGCCTCGACCGCGGCTGAGGCGCAGGACTGGCGCGGGATGGCGCGGGTGGGCGGCAAGGTCGTGGACGAGGAGACCGGCCAGCCCATCGAAGGGGTGGCGGTGAAGGCGACGCTCCCGGCGTCCGGGAACCGCGGCCCGGATGAGAGCAAGTCGAACGCGAAAGGGGAGTGGGCCATCGGCGGCGTGGCGAGCGGCAACTGGGCGCTCGACTTCATCAAGGACGGCTACGAAACCAGGAGCATCAGCCTGCCGATCTCGGAAAGCGGCGGCCGCCGTCCGATGGAAGTCCGGCTGAAGAAGAAAGCAGCGCCGCCCCCCGACCCGAACGCCGAGATCAAGGCGAAGCTCACCGAGGCTGCAGCGAAGATGAACGCCAAGCAGTACGCGGAAGCGCGCGCCATCTACGAAGAGCTCTCGGCGAAGCATCCGGAGGTCAAGCAGTTCCGTCCACTGATCGCCCGGACCTACCACGGCGAGGGGAACACGGCCGCCGCGATCGAGCACCTGCGGAAGGCCAGCGCCGAAGATCCCGGGAACATCGAAGTGCGGCTGCTGCTGGGTACCACGCTGATGGAAGCAGGCCAGGCCGAAGAAGCCCGGCAGATCCTCGCATCCGTGGACGACTCGAAGGTCATCGACCCGACGGTCTTCGTCAATATCGGCATCGGCCTGATCAACGACAAGAAACATGCGGAAGCGATCCCATGGTTCGACAAGGCGATCGCGCGCTTCCCGCAGCATCCCGACGGGTACTACTACCGGGGCATCGCCTACCTCTCGCTTGGGAAAACCCCGGCGGCCAAGGCAGACCTGGAGAAGTACGTTTCGCTGGCGCCGGCCGACGCGTCCGAGCTGGCGACGGCCAAACAGATTCTCGCGACGATCAAGTAGACGCTGTCAGCGTTTACTTCTGTTTGAGATCGGCGAGGGCTTTCCTGGCTGGGGCGAAGCCGGGTTCCAGCTCGATCGCTTTGCGGTAGTGGCCGGCGGCTTCATCCTTTCTCCCCCGCATCTGTGCGATCTGCCCGAGTGCGAAATGCGTACGGGAGGGCTGATACTTCAGCTGCAGCAGGATCTCGAGCTGCGGCTCGGCGATCTCGGGCCGGCCCATGTTCATCGCGACGCCCACCAGACGGCCGCGGGCCGCCGTGTCGGCGCCGTTGAGCGCCACGGCGCGCTGGTACTCGGCCAGCGCTTCAGGCCCTCGGCCGGCGCGCTCGTAGATCCGGCCGCGCATCGACGCGACGTCGCCCGACGCGGGCTCGAGCTCGGCCCCCTTGTTCGCCCGCGCCATGGCGCTTTCCAGCCGTCCTGATTCGAGAAAGGCGTCCGCCGCCAGCAGATGCGGCGCCGCGCCGACCGGGTTGAGCAGCGCCGCGGCGTCGAACTCGCCGATCGCCTTCTCGACGTCCCCTTTCTGCTGCCACGCCGCACCGAGCATCACATGCGCGTCGTAGGCCCGCTCGTTGAGCGCGACAGCGCGCTTCAGCTTGAGGATGGCGGCGTCGCTCCTCCCGGCGGCCAGGTCGTCTCCCGCGCGGGTCAGCAGTCCGCGAAACTCCTTCATCTCGAGGATCTTGTCTTTCGGGTCGGGGCCGCGGCCCGAGCCAGACGAGGGAGCTGCGAGGCCGACGTATCCAAGACTGCGAAGCCGCGCGATCGTCTCGGCGTCCGGCTGCGGCGCCTCGGCGCCGGCAGCCGCTCCGAAGCTCTTCTCGATCCCCTCCAGGTCGGCGGCCATGCGGGCGGCCACGCTCCCGCGGGTGGCGATGACGTTCTTCCGCTCGCCGCGGTCGGTGCGCAGGTCGTAGAGCTCCGGGCGCGGCGCGTCGATGTATTTCCATTCCCCGACCCGCAGCGCCCGCAGCCGGCTCCACCCGAAATGAAGTTGCGGATACCAGCTTTCGGAGTATGACGGCGGCGGGTCGCGCCGCGCGTCCCCCCGGATGAGGCCGGAGAGGCTTTCACCGTCGAGGCGCTCGCCGCCGCGCAGCCCCACCAGTTCCAGCAGCGTCGGCATGAGGTCGATCGAGCGGACCTGCTCCGCAATGATTCGATCCGCCTTCACGCCCGACGAAGGCGGCAGCCTCATGAGCCACGGAATCTTCATGACGGCCTCGTACAGGAAGATTCCATGATCTTCTTCGCCGTGGTCGCCGAGCGCCTCTCCATGGTCACCGATCACCGCCACGATCGTACGGTCCAGCGTCCCTGACGCACGCAGCGCGTCGAGCAGCCGTCCCAACTGCGCGTCGGCATACGCCACTTCACCGTCGTACGGCCGGGTCTTGAACTTCGCGCCGTACGGTGGCGGAGCGGCATACGGCGTGTGGGCGTCGTAGAGATGGAGCCAGGCAAAAAAGGGGGACCCTGCGGGTACGCGCTTGATCCAAGCCAGGGCCGGATCGAGGACCTCCACAGCCGGGCGCTGTACCTGCCCCTTGATGTCCTGCCTGAATCCCTCGAACGCCGCGTCGAAGACGTCGAACCCCTGCCCGAACCCGTACGCGCGGTCGACGACGAATGCGCCGATGAAGGCGCCGGTACGATACCCCGCGCCCTTCAGCGTCTCCGCGAGTGTGGCGGTCTCATCCGGGATGGGAGTGCTGCCGTTGTTTCTGATGCCGAGCCGCCCCGGGTAGAGGCCGGTCATGAGCGCCGCATGCGCAGGCGCGGTCAGCGGCGCCTGACTGGTAGCATCCGCGAAGCGAACGCCTTCGCGCGCGAGCCGATCGAGATTGGGCGTGTGCGCGAGCTCGTAGCCGTAAATTCCCAGGCGATCCGCTCGGACCGTGTCGAGCGTGATGAGGAGGATGTTTGGCCGCTCCGCCTGCCGCGCGACTGGTGCGCCCGGAGCGGCCAGCACGAACGTGGTCAGCCCGAGAATGCAGGCAGCCCGCCGAGTGGTCATGACGTTACTTGGACCATTCCAGTAGTGTGAGCTCTTCGCTCGCCGGGCCCGCGTACGGCCCGCCGATCTGCACACACTTCCGGAATGCCTCGAGCGCCTTCGCGCGGTCCCCCTCCGGGGCGACCCAGCGCCGCTGGCTCGTGACGTAGCGCCGGCCGCGGTGGAACCGCAGCGCGTACGCCCGTCCGAGGTTCAGGTGCGCCAGCCCGTCGCCCGGGGCAAGCTGGGTCGCCTTGGCGAGCGCCTGGATCCCTTCGTCCAGCGCGCCGCGCCTGACGTGGATGACACCGATAGCGCTGTGGATCCCGGCGCTGTCGGGCCAGCGCTTCTCGGCATCTCTCATGACCGAGAGCGCCTTCGTCAGGTCGGAGACCTGTGCGTAGGTGTCGGCCAGATCCATGTAGACCGGCTCGAAGTCGGGTACGGCCTGCCGCACGCGCTCCCACGAGGCAATGGCCTCGGCGGCGCGGCCGAGCCCGGCCTGCGACATGCCGAGGGCGTAGAGCACCCAGGGTCTGACGTCCGGCCGCGCGGCCGCCTTCGAGAAGGCGGCCTCAGCGGCCTCGACGTCACCCCGCTCGTAGGCCTTCCATCCCTCCTGAGCGAGAGCGGTCGTCGCAGTGGTTTCGCCTGCCGAGAGCGCCCTGATGCGCCCTGCGGTGTCGGGCCGCAGCCGGACAGCGCTGCCTGCCGACACGGGGGCCTCTGGCGTGGTTTCGCCGGCGATGGTTCCAGTGGCTGGAGGCGGCAGCGCCGCGACCGGCTCAAGCGGCGCTGCGATGGGGGCAGGACGTTCCGGTTCCGCGACGGCCGGTGCGGGCTCGTCCACTTTCGATGGCTCGATCGGCTGCGGGACCAGCATCCGCGCGGCTGGAAGCGCCAGGTAGCCGCGACGCGCACGGACGCGCAGACCATCCCGCTTCACGCGGACCTGGATCGGCCGGTACTTGCCGTCGAAGTTCGAGTTGGCCGGCTGGTAGGCGAGCACGTAGTAGCGGCCGGCATCTTCGGCGATCCGCCCGAGCGCACGGCCGATATTGTTTTCGTTGCGGATCATCATCCCGCCGGTGTCGATCGCGAGGCTGTTGGGGCCGTCTGCCACGCTGTCGAAGTTCGTTCCGGGCCCGGCAGGGTCATCGACCCGCTCCTGGTCGATCATCCCGGCCCCGCCGAAACGATTCAACCCGCGGACATCGATCGCATAGACCCGAGCGCCGGCGCGGCCAACCTGGCCGACGACCGACCGGACGGTCGTTTCGACATCCTGGGCGACGAACCCATCACTGAGGAACACCACGGTCTTCGGCCCGGGCACGCGCGAGAGGCCGGAGGCGAGCGCATTCAAGGCGACGAGCGTTTCCATCGAGGCGCGGTGGATGGCGGCTCCCACCTTCTGCCCTTTCTCCCGCACCGCGGAGTCGGCGATGGGGCATTGTTCAGGATCGTCGCCGCAGGCGCGCGTGATCGCTCGCTGGAGCGGCTCGCGTTCGCCGCGCCCGACGCGGATCGCCTCTTCTTCGTTCAGCAGGCGCGGCCATTCGCGTGTCAACTCGATCATGCGCGTCCGCGCGTCGCCGAGCGGCTTCACCTGCTTCACGTTGTCGAGCAGCTCCTGCCGGACGCTGGTGAGCCGGTTGTTCACCATCTTGTTGCCGGCGACGATGCCGCCGATGTCGCCGTCCCTGAATCCATCCCGAAGGAAGTCTTCGACCGCTTTCCGGGCCCGGTCGAAGCCGGAGCCAGGTGTCAGGTGATTGAGATCGAAAACGAAGATCCACGTCTGGGGAGCGTTGGGGCCCGGCGCCGGCGCGCCCGGCCGCGCCGGA
>DATFFM010000067.1:0-27097 GCA_035250005.1 Vicinamibacterales bacterium
GGCGATCCCAACCGCCGCAACTCCGGACCGAATCAGTGTCACGACATCACCGTCTACCCCGACATCGGTCTGGCGGGCGGGGCGTGTGGCGGATACGGCCTGCTGCTCGACATCAGCGACGTGGCCAACCCGAAGCGGATCGATCAGGCGGCCGATATCAATATGTCGTTCTGGCACTCGGCCACCTTCAGCAACGACGGCAGCAAGATCCTGTTCTCGGACGAATGGGGCGGCGGATCCCAGCCGCGTTGCCGCGACACCGACAAGCCGGAGTGGGGCGCCAATGCGCTCTTCACCATCGAAAACCGGAAGATGCACTTCAAGAGCTACTACAAGCTGCCCGCGCCGCAGACGTCGTTCGAGAATTGCGTCGCGCACAACGGATCGCTGATCCCGATCCCCGGCCGCGAGGTAATGGTGCAGGGCTGGTATCAGGGGGGCATCTCGGTCTTCGACTGGACCGATGTCTCACGCCCGAAGGAGATCGCCTTCTTCGACCGCGGTCCGCTGGACGCGACCCGGATGATCAGCGGCGGCTCCTGGTCGGTCTACTGGTACAACGGCTGGATCGTGAGCTCCGAGATCGCGCGCGGGCTCGACATCTTCGAGCTGCTGCCGAACGGCCTCGTTACCCAGAATGAGCTGGACGCGGCGAAGACCGTCACGTTCGACTACCTGAACGCCCAGGAGCAGCGCAAGATCGTGTGGCCCCCGAGCTTCGCCAAGGCACGGGCGTATCTCGATCAGCTGGAGCGTGGCAACGGCCTGGCGGCGGCGAGGGTCACGGCCGTCCGGGCGGAGCTCGCGAGCGCCGAGAAGCTGTCGGGGCAGCCGCGCCGGCAGGCACTCGACCGGCTCGCCGCCCAGCTGAACACCGAGGCCGCAGGCGCCGCCGACCAGGCAAAGACACGGCTGCTGTCGGGCGCGGTCAGGGAGCTGGCGGCCGCGCGCTGATGCCGCTGACGGCTTGCATTTACCGCGGCTGATAGCCGTAGAGGACCGCCCCCAGCGCGTCGCCGAGGCGCACGGGTCTCGACGCCCCGGCATGACATCCAAGGCAGGTGGTGCTGCTGGCGCGGACAGGCCTGGCGACGAATCGCCACGCCGCCACGTCGAATTCGTGCGAGTCGCTCGTGGTAAACGCCTGCATCGCGCGCCGGCTCTCATCCCAGAGCTCGAGCGGGGGCGGGGGCGCCGGTGGAACGCCTGACGTCACGATGCCCGGCGTCGCCGGCGACGGTGTGATCGCAACCGGCCCCTTGATCAGGCGCCAGGCCTCCGCCTCGCTCCATCGAGACGTATCGGGCTTCGGCGCCTGAACCCGCCGTCCCGCGAGGTAGAGCACCACGCGCAGGTTCGCCTGCTGAAGGGCGGTGACGGCTGCAAGCTCTGAGGCCTGCTCCGGCCGAAACGCGTGCGGCGTCTGGTCAATCCTCATCACCCGGCTCATGCCGAAGCGCTCGTTGATTTCCTTGAAACGCTCCTGGATGCACGCGTCGAGCGCGGCTATGAGCCTGAGGGGCCGCGTGGGATCAGGCCCGCCGGTGGCGGCGATCGGGCCGGTCCGCACCGCCAGCGCTCCCGGAAAAACGAGGAGCAACGCTATTGGGATCCGCCGGAGGATGGACGCGGTCATCATGGATTTGAGACGACGGCCGCGGCCGGGCGGCCGGCGGGCCACAGCCGGCGGCCATTTCCCTCTTCCGCAACACGACGGCGTGCGCAAATGCGGCGTACAACCCGATACTTCGCCTATCGAGGGAGATCATGAAGGTTCTGTTATCGCTCCTGCTGGCGATAGGTCTGAACGGACTCCTGTTCCGGCCGGTTCCGCGGTTGCCCGGGCAGCCTCCGACGGCCGCGCGCGAAACGTCCGCGGAGACCCGTAGCGGAGCGACCCCGGCACCAGCCGACCGCCGGATCGTTCGTACCGCAGCCAAACGCCTCGCCCCGCTCGGTCAAGCGCCGAGCGCCACGGGCAGCTGGCCGTCGTTCCGTGGCTCCGGCGCATCCGGCATCGCGGAGTCGCAGAACATCCCCGATAAATGGGACGGCAGGACCGGCGAGAACATTCTGTGGCGCCAGCCGATCCCCGGGCTCGCGCACTCCAGCCCGATCGTCTGGGGCGATCGGATCTACGTGACCTCCGCGATCAGCAGCCGTCCGGGTGCGACCTTCAGTCCCGGGTTGTACGGCGCCGGCGATGCGTCCGACGATCAGTCGGCGCACCGCTGGATGATCTACGCGCTCGACACCCGCACCGGCAGGATCGTCTGGGAGCGGGAGGCGCACAAGGGTGAGCCGCGCCAGAAGCGCCACATCAAGTCCACCTACGCCAGCTCCACCCCCGCGACCGACGGCCGCATCGTCGTCGCCTGGTTTGGATCGGAAGGCGTCTACGCGTACGACGTGGACGGCCGCTTCCGGTGGAAGGTGGATCTTGGAAGGCTCGACGTGGGCGCCTACGACGCACCGACGGTGGAGTGGGGCACGGCGAGCTCGCCGATCATCTGGAACGACCTCGTCATTCTTCAATGCGACACACAGGCAGACTCGTTTCTCCTGGCCCTCGACGCGCGCACGGGCGAGACCGCCTGGAAGACGGATCGCGAGGAGCTCCCCTCGTGGGGAACGCCGACAGTCGTCTCGACGCCGGACGGACCGCAGCTCGTGACCAACGGGTCGAATTTCATTCGCGCCTACGATCCGCGCACCGGCAGGGAACTGTGGCGGCTCGGACGCAGTTCGAAGATCACCGTGCCGACCCCCTTTCTGGCCGACGGCCTGATCGTCGTCGCCAGCGGACGAGGGCCGGAGCGGCCGATCTTCGTCGTGCGTCCGGGGGCGCGTGGCGACGTGACGCTCCCGGAAGACCGGACGAGCAGCGACGCGGTCGCCTGGAGCCGGACCGGTCGAGGCTCGTACATGCCGACCCCGCTGGCCTACAAGGGCCTGCTGTACGTGGTCGCCAACAACGGCCTGTTCGATGCGTACGACGTGAAGACGGGGAACGAGATCTACCGCCAGCGGCTGCCTCACCTTGGCAGCGGCTTCAACGCCTCCCCGGTCGGGGCGGACGGGAAGATCTACATTTCCGGCGAAGATGGCGAGATCACGATCGTCGCCGCGGGCCCCGAGTTCCAGCAGATCGCGATCAACTCGATGGGCGAACTGCTGATGGCGACACCCGCGCTGTCGAGGGGGGTCATGTACGTCCGGGGCGCGTCGACGCTGTTTGCCATCGGCCGCAAGCCGCGCCCCTGAAGGCCAGCCTGCCCCAGCCAGCCTGCCCTAAGGGGAAACGGCTGTCGGGCCGATACGTACGGCCAGATGCTCCGCGAGCTCCTCGCCACCGACGAACGTCGAGCGCTCGAGTTCTTCTTCGTGCACCTGCGGGACGTGTGCGAATCGGCGGTCCCGCACGACGAGCTGCTGTACAACGCGAGCGTCCTCGCCCACTACGCGCAGGTTTCCACCGCCGCGATCGAGGGGGTGCCGATGCCCCCCGGGCTGAGCACCATCTTCGACCAGTTCGTCATCGACACCACCGCGCATGACGATGCCGAGATGATGGAGATTGCGGGGGCGCAGTGCCTGCTGCTCGCCGGGTTCTTCGAGGACCAGATGCGCCGCCGGCACGCGATCGGCTGGTACGCCGAGCTCGGTGCGGGCTTCTTCAACCGCGCGGCCGCGCAGCAGGAGTCGGCGCGCAAGGCGAGGTTGATGCGGGCGTTGTCGCGTCACTTCGAGCCGTGGCGGCGGCGACATGCCCGTCTGAGCCGCGAATTGCGCGACCTGCCGTACCTCCTGCCCCCCCCGCCGTTCACCGACACGGATTCCGATCCGGGTCAGAAGTAGAACAGCTGCAACTGAATCGTGAACTGGTTCTGTTCCGAGAGCCCGCGAGGATCGATCCGGCCGTAGGCCCCCTTGACGTTCGCGTTGTGGCTGGCCCACCAGTAGTTCAGACCGATCGACCAGCGCGTCTCGTCGCCGGCGTTCGTGCCGGCCACGCCGCGTCTCGTGAACTGCAACACTGGCGTCAGCCGCAGATCGCGCAGCAGGTACCCGACCTCGAGCAGCACCACGTTCTGCTTCGGCAGCGTGACGAACGTGGTGTCGCCATCGAGGCGGTGGTAGGCCAGCTGGGCGGTGACGGCGCCAGGCCCCAGCGGATAGTCCACGAAAGCATCGGCGTCGTACGCAACGTACTCGTCCTGCGTGTCGAACGCGGCCCCGACGGCGGCCACCCTCCTGTTGCCGAGATACGTCCCCGAATAAAAGAAGCCCGGCGGTTCAGGATCGAGCAGCTGGAACTGTACGCGGCCGGCGTAGCGGAACGATCGATGCGAGCGCGCATCGCGCGCCCCCTGAAACGCGCCGAGGCGGTACTCGAGGCGGTTGGCGAGAAGGTAGCCCTTCGCCTGGACACCGGTGTCCCGGCCGACGCTCGACTGGGTCGGTCCCGAGGCGCTGAAGGTGTAGGCGCCATAGTCGATCGGCAGGAGCGACGCGGCGCTCTGGATGCTGTTGCGTGAAAACGGCACGAACATCAGGCCGACGTCCAGCGCCAGCGCGTCGTGCAGCCTGACCTCGCCGTACGCGTCCTGGACGATCATCTGCGGGCTGATGTTCTTGCCCCCCGGGAGCGTTCTGCCGAGGTTGACGGCGTCGGTCTCGATGAAGAAGGTGACGTTCCGGGCGACCTGCCCGCCGAACAGCAGGCGGACCCGCCGGATGAAGAGGTTCTGTTGCGTTTCGTCCTGGTCGGGGTCCTCGAGCCAGTCACCCTGGAACTGGCCGAGCACGCCGAACTTGAAGTTCACGTCCTCGTTGACCTTGATCACCACCTGGGCACGGACCGGTGCAGCGAACGCAAACACGAATGCGACGATGTACACGGCGATTCGCGACGTGGGCATGTGGTCCTCCCCGTTCGCGCCGCGCCAATGCAACGCGTATACCCGGCACGCGACATGCTTGAGGCGCGGGCGAGGACGCCATGGAGCTCTCGCGTCGCGACCTGCTTCGCCTCTCGGTTGCAGGCGGCACCGGTACGGCCCTGGGGGGCCTGATCGCATCGGGCGTCGATCTGGCGCCGGTCGTCGCCGAAGCCCAGCAGCTTCGGATCAAAGACGCCAAGGTCACTCCAAGCGTCTGCCCGTTCTGCTCCGTCGGCTGCGCCACCCTCGTCCACACCATCAACGGTCAGATCGTCAACATCGAAGGGGATCCGCGCAGCCCCCACAACGAAGGAACTCTCTGCCCGAAGGGGGCGGCAACCTTCCAGCTTCACATCAACCCGAATCGCCCGATCCAGGTGCTGCACCGTGCCGCCGGCGCGACCGACTGGGAAGTGTGGGATTTGAACCGGGCGATGGACCGCGTCGCCGAGCTGGCGAAGAAGACCCGCGACGAGACCTTCGTCGAGCGGCTCGCCAACGGCAAGCTCGTCAATGCGACGACGGGGATTTTTTCCCTGGGGGGCGCCACGCTCGACATCGAGTGGAATCACATCCACCAGAAGCTGATGCGGGGGCTTGGCATCATCGCGATCGAGAACCAGGCCCGGATATGACATAGCTCCAGCGTCCCCGGTCTGGGGACACGGCTCGGTCGCGGCGCCGCCACGATGTTCCCCCGAAGCATGCGGGAATCCGACTGCGTGGTCGTCATGGGCTCCAACATGGCGGAGAACCACCCTGTCGCCTTTCGCTGGCCGATGGCGGCGAAAGTCGAGCATGGCGCCAAGCTGATCCATGTCGATCCGCGCTTCACGCGAACCAGCGCGGTCGCCGACATCTACGCGCCGGTGCGTGCCGGTTCCGACATCGCGTTCCTCGGCGGTCTGGTGAACTACGTCATCAACAGTGAACGCTGGAACCGCGACCCGTTCTTCCGGTCGTGGGTGGTGAACTATACGAATGCGGCTACGCTCATCAGCGATCAATACCAGGACGCCGAAGACCGAGACGGCGTGTTTTCCGGCCTCATGGAATACAAGGCCGGTGTGCCCGAGTGGCCATACAACGGGTTTACCCAGCAGTACGAGAACGCCAGCTGGCAATATGCGGGCACGCGCGTTGGCGATCAGGGCCGCACCGCCGCCACGGCGCAGTCCGGCGAGACGCCAGGCACCAAGTCCGGCATGGGGACGCCGGGCGCGCCACAGCCGTCCGGCCCGCCATACGACGCGCTCGTCCGGTCGCTGTTGAAACCGCCCGCCGCGCGTGACGAGACGCTCCAGAATCCGCGGTGCGTCTTCCAGGTCGTGAAGCGGCACTTCAGCCGCTACACACCCGAGATGGTCGAGCGCGCCAGCGGCTGCCCGCGAGACACTTTCCTGAAGGTCGCCGAGACGATCCTTGCGAACTCCGGCGCCGACCGGACCACCTCCTTCGCGTACGCGGTTGCGTGGACGCAACACACCAACGGTGTGCAGATCATCGGCTGCTGCGCCCTGCTGCAGCTGCTGCTCGGCAACTTCGGCCGCCCCGGCGCCGGCATCATGGCGCTGCGCGGCCACGCATCGATCCAGGGATCGACCGACGTGCCGACGCTGTATCACTCGATCCACGGCTACATGGCGCACCCGACGGCCCTGAAGAAGCACGACACCCTCGAGGACTATCTCGCCGCCGAGACGGTGCCGACCGGCTACTGGGGGAACATGCCCAAGTTCGTCGTGTCGTACCTCAAGTCGATGTACGGCGATACCGCCACGGTGGAGAACGGCTTCGGCTACGACTGGCATCCGAAGATCTTCGGGGATCATTCACACCTGCCCATGTTCGTCGCGATGAACGAGGGGAAGGTCCGGGGGATGTTCTGCATCGGGCAGAACCCGGCGACATCCCTCAACGCCAAGCTCGAGCGCGCGGCGATGCGCAAGCTCGAGTGGCTCGTCGTGAAAGACAACTGGGTCCACGAGACGGCGAATTTCTGGAAGACGGCGCCGGAGATCCAGAGCGGGGAGGTGAGCCCGGCGGACATCAAGACCGAGGTCTTCTTCTTCCCCGCGGCACAGGTCGCCGAGACCGAGGGCACGTTCACGAACACGCAGCGGATGATGCAGACGCACTACAAGGCCGCCGAAGCGCCCGGCGACTGCCGCACCGATGTCTGGTTCACCTATCAGCTCGGCAAGCGGCTGAAGAAGCTGTATGCCGACAGCCAGGCGCCCCGCGACCAGGGCTTCAGGAACCTGACCTTCGATTTCGAGCACGAGGATCCGAAGGAACGGCAGATCGGCGAGCCGTCCGCCGTGAAGCTCCTGAAGGAGATGAACGGATACCAGACCGCCGACCCCTCCAGGCACCTCGCCGGTTTCGGCGAACTGAAGGACGACGGCTCGACGACATGCGCGTCGTGGATCTACTCGGGAGTCTTCCCTGCGCCGGACAGGAACCTGGCGGCGAGCAAGCAGCCCGATCCGCCCGGCCAGCCCGGCGCGCACCTGAACTGGGGCTTTGCCTGGCCGGCCAACCGACGTCTGCTCTACAACCGTGCGTCCGCCGATCCGTCAGGGAAGCCCTGGAGCGAGCGCAAGAAGTGGGTCTGGTGGGATGGCTCGAAGTGGACCGGCTACGACGTGCCGGACTTCGCCGGAACGAAAGCGCCGTCCGCGCAACCGAAGCCAGGCGGCATCGGCCTCGACGCGCTGTCAGGGACCGACGCCTTCATCATGAAGGGGGATGGCGTCGGCTGGCTGTACGTGCCGACCGGCCTGGTTGACGGTCCGCTCCCGACCCAGTACGAGCCGGCGGAATCCCCGATCCGCAACCCGCTCTACAAGCAGCAATCGAGCCCCGTGTTCAAGTACTGGAAGCAGGATGGCAATCCGCTGGCCTCGGTCGCGGATCCGAACTTTCCGTACGTCATCACGACCTATCGCCTCACCGAGCACTATCTGTCCGGCGCGATGAGCCGGTGGCTCCCGGCCCTGACGGAGCTGATGCCCGAGTTGTTCATCGAGATCAGCCCGGAGCTGGCGCAGGAGAAAGGCATCGCCAACCTGGACAGGGTCCGGATCTCGACGCCGCGGGGGCAGATTCGAGCCAAGGCGCTCGTCACGCGGCGGATCCGCCCGCTCCAGATCGACGGACGGACGCTCCACCAGGTCGGCATGCCCTGGCACTGGGGCTACGAAGGAGTCGTGAAGGGGGAGATCGTCAACGAGCTCACCGCGCTCGTCGGTGATCCCAACGTGACGATCCACGAAGGCAAGGCGTTCGTGTGCAACGTGGAAAAAGGGTAGCCGCGGCCGCGTGACCGCGTAGCGCAGCCCTTCAGGGCTGCCCCTGATGGTGTAGCGCAGCCCTTCAGGGCTGCCCCAAGAATGGTGTAGCGCAGCCCTTCAGGGCTGCCCCAAGAATGGCGTAGCGCAGCCCTTCAGGGCTGCCCCAAGAATGGCGTAGCGCAGCCCTTCAGGGCTGCCCCCTGATGGTGTAGCGCAGCCCTTCAGGGCTGCCCAACGAATCGAGACGCTCTTATGGCTGAACCCATGGGGTTCTACACCGACACGACGGTCTGCATCGGCTGCAAGGCCTGCGAGGTCGCGTGCAAGGAGTGGAACCAGCTCCCGGCCACCGCCGGCGGCGCCAACACGATGAGCGGCGACAGCTACGACAACACCCGCAGGCTCGACGGCATTCACTGGCGCCACGTGAAGTTCATCGAGCAGTTCCCCGAATCGCGGCAGGACGGCCGGTGGCTCCTGATGAGCGACGTGTGCAAGCACTGCGTCCAGGCCGCCTGCCTCGAGGTGTGTCCGACCGGCGCCATCATCCGTACGGAGTTCGACACCGTCGTCATCCAGTCGAACACCTGCAACGGCTGCCGTGACTGCATCGCCGCCTGCCCGTTCGGCGTGATCGACATGAACCCGGTGTCGGGCACGGCTCAGAAGTGCACGCTCTGTTACGACCGCCTGCAGAACGGCCTGGAGCCCGCCTGTTCGAAAGCCTGCCCGACCGATTCGATTCAGTTCGGGACGATCAGCGAGCTGCGTGCGCGGGCGCAAAAACGCGTGGATCAACTGCACCAGACCGGCGAGAACCGAGCGTACCTCTACGGCGCCGACGAGAAGATGCTGGGAGGCCTCAATTCGTTTTATCTCCTGGTCGACCGGCCGGAAGTGTACGGATTGCCGCCCGAGCCGAAGATGCCTTCACGCAACCTCGTGCCGGGCTCAGTGTATACGGTGCTCGGAGCCATCATGGTGGGCCTGGCCGGCCTGTTCAGTTTCCGGGATCGAACCTCTTCGCTCGGGACCGGCCCGGGTCCCGAGGTGCGGCCATGATCGACGCCCCTTCCAGCACATGGTTCACCACCAATCCGCACTGGCAGTGGTACATCGTCCTGTACTTCTTCATCGGAGGGCTGGCGGGGGGGTGCTACTTTCTCGCGGCGCTGATCGATCATCTGGGCAGGGTCGAGGACCGTCCGCTCGCGCGGCTTGGGTATTACGTGGCCTTCCCCGCCGTCCTGCTCAGCGGCCTGCTGCTGACTCTCGACCTGTCGCGGCCGCTTCGGTTCTGGCACATGTTGATCGAGCGCAACACCTTCGAGCCGATGTTCAAGGCCTGGTCGCCGATGTCGATTGGATCCTGGGCGCTGCTCGCCTTCGGACTGTTCAGCTTCATCTCCTTCATGGGCGCGCTCGCCGAAGAGGATCGCCTTCGGTGGCCAGCCTTTCGCCGCCTGCAGTGGCCGGCCTTTCGCACCACCCGGCCGCCCGCCGTCACCGGCCTGATCGTCGCGGTGCTCGGCGGGCTCGCGGGGCTTTTCGTCGCGGGCTACACCGGCGTTCTGCTCGCGGTGACGAACCGCCCGATCTGGTCCGACACGCCGCTGCTCGGCATGCTGTTCATCGTGTCGGCTGCATCCACGTCGACGGCGTTGCTGATGCTGCTGGCTCAGAGGTATGGGTGGCGCGCGCTGCCGGGTGTGGCCGCGTTGCAGCGAATGGACGGCCTGGTGCTCGCGCTCGAGCTGCTCGTGCTGGCAGCGGTCGTGGTGTCGCTCGGATCCGCCTTGCGCGGCTGGCTCAACGCCTGGGGAGCCCTGCTCCTGTTTGGCGTGATCATACCGGGCCTGATCGTACCGCTGGTGCTTTCATGGCGGCAGCGGCGGTTTACGGAGGCCAGCATCGCCACGATGGCCGCGCTCGTGCTGATCGGCGGTTTCCTGCTCCGCGTGGTGGTGATTTTTTCGTCCGAGACCATCTGATAATGAAGCGCCTCGCCCCGCTCGTGCTCGCCTGCGCCGTGCTTGGAAGTTGCGCCAGCCCGGAGGCCACGCGCCAGCGCGGCGGAGGCCCGGGTGGTGACACAGGCAATCGGCCGTCACAGGTGATGATGCACGAGGGGTCGCGGCAGTACTGGGAGACACGCGTGGTGATCCCCGGCGAAGGCCCGCCGCTCGCGCCGTCGGAGCAGGCCCGTCATCTCAGCCTGCCATCCACCCGAACGGCTCCGCCGCCGACGACCGGGGAAGGGCGGGGACAGTGATCTCACCAGGCGGTCCCGTGGATCTGCTGAAACGCCGGCGGCCTGAATGGTCTCCATGGCTCGCCGTCGTCGACGAGGCCCTCCGCGAGAGCCTGAGCTCCCGATGGGAAGCGGCGGTCCCCGGTGAGCGAGGCGCGGAGGGGCCACCGGCTCCGCTCATTGCCGGCACTGCCGTGCGTCTGGATGGACCGCTGGTGCAGGCCTTCCTGGATCGTTTGATCGAGATCGCCTCGCGGCAGGGGACGCCAAAGATGACGACCCTGAAGCCGGCGCTCCGCGCGAACGTGGATCTGGCGGTGCTGTTTCGCGCGTCGGTGTGCCAGGACCACGCACGCATCGACAGGCTGGCGGCCGAATCCGGCGCCGACGCCGAGGCGTTCCAGGCGGTCGTCGCGCTCGTCCCTCTGCCCTTCCTCCAGGCGTGCAACCGCCGCCTGGCGGCCGCGATCCCCACGGACTGGATGGAGGGGTACTGCCCCGTGTGCGGCTCGTGGCCTGCGCTGGCTGAAATGCGCGGCATCGAACGCAGCCGCTACCTGCGCTGCGGCCGGTGTGGGGGAGAGTGGCACGCGCACATCCTGCACTGCGCGTATTGCGGCACGAACAACCATGACGACCTGGTGACGCTGGTGCCGGAGAAGGCCGGATCTCCGGGCGTCGTCGAGGCGTGCCGGCAGTGCCGCGGCTACGTCAAGGCGTTCACCCGGCTGCAGGCATGCCCGGCCGCCACGGTCATCGCGGAGGATCTTAACAGCGTCGGCCTCGATGTGGCCGCGCTCGAGCACGGGTACGCGCGTCCTGCGGGGGCTGGGCGAGCGTTCGACATCATGGTGAACGCGAGCGGGGCCGAACGGCGCTTTTTTGCGTGGAACGCATGACCGTCACCGGGCCTTCAACCGCCATCCTTCGTCCGGCCGACGTGTGCCGGGCGCTGCTGGCGGCGCTCGAAGCCTCGGAAGGCCGCCGCCGCAAGCGCAAGCGGGACCAGACCCCAGACGCATTCGGCCTCGGGATCAAACGGGATCTGCTGCGGAGGGCCGTCGACGACGATCCTGCCCCCGAAGCGTTCGAGGCATGGCTGCTCGAGTATCCCCTTACCTGCAGCGCGCCGGAGCTGGCCGGTCCGGCCCTCGCCATGGCACGGGCGGTCTTCGAGGAGTGGCGCCTCGCTCATTCGATGGGGGAGTTCAGACGCTGGCTCGAGGAAGGGGCGCCTTCTGAAGACGCGGGGAAGGAACGGTGCTGAACGCCATCATTCTTGCCGGCGGGCGAAGCTCACGCATGGGCACGCCCAAAGCGCTCCTGCTGTTCGACGGCGAGCCGCTGATCCTGCACATCGTCCGCACACTGCAGCCGCTCTTCGGCAATCTGGTCGTCGTGGCGTCGCCGGGCCAGCAGCTCCCCTCGATGCCGGTGACGCTGGTGCATGACGATGTGGCGTATCAGGGGCCGGTGGGGGGGATCTATTACGGTCTCAAAGCCGCCGAGGGGGAGTTCGCGTTCGTCACCTCGTGCGACTCGGCTTTTCTGAGCGCGCCGCTGATCTCCCATCTGATGGCCCAACGCGCAGACCACGACGTCGTCGTGCCCCGTTGGGAAGGCCGGTTCCAGCCGCTGCTCGCGGTCTATCGACGGACCGTGCTGCCGCTTCTGGAGCAGCAGCTGGCGAATGGACAGCTGAGGCCGGTCTATCTCTTCGACAAAGTCAGGACCCGCCCGGTCGAAGAGGACGAGATCCGCCGGTTCGACCCCGACGGCGCGAGTTTCTTCAACATGAACACACCGGAGGACTATGCGGAGGCGCTGACGCGATGGCGTGCGCTCCACGATCGGGACGCCTCGATCACGTGCACCATCGAGCTGTTCGGCGTCGCGCAGCTGTTGGCGCAGACGAAGGAGATCTCGCTGGCCCTGCCACCTGACGCCACCTTTGCACACGTGTTCGAGGCGCTCGCCCGCAGAGTACCCCTTCTCGCGGGCCGCGTGATCAGCGCCGACCGCAGCCGTCTGGCTGACGGCTACGTCTGCAACGTCAACGGGCTCGACTTCGTCCGCAGCGCGGCGGCGAAGGTCAATCCCGGCGACAACATCGCCATCATCTCCGCAGACGCAGGAGGGTAGGGGCGGTGCACGGTTTCTGGGGCCGCCTCCTGCACGTCGACCTGACCAGCGGCCGCGGGGTTTACCGAGACCTCGAGGAGCCGCGGCTCAGGCAGTACCTCGGCGGCATCGGCCTCGGCACCAGCCTGCTCTGCGAGTACGCCCCCGCCGGGGTGGATCCTCTTTCGCCCGCGAACCCGCTGATCCTCACGAGCGCCCCCCTCGTTGGCACCCGCCTGACCACGACCGCCAAATTCGCGGTCGTGACGAAGTCGCCGCTGACGGGGTTCATCGCCGACTCGCTCTCGTCGAGCCATTTCGCGCTGGAATTGAAACGGCTCGGCATCGACGCGCTGGTGATCACCGGGCAGGCGCCCGCGCTGGCGTACCTGTTCGTCGATCACGGCCGGGTGGATATCCGCAACGCCACCCACCTCCGAGGCAGCGCACCCGACGAAACCGAGACCCGCATTCGTGCGGAGCTGGACTCCCCGGCCGCCTGGATCGCGTCGATCGGTACGGCCGGTGAGAACCTGGTGCGATTCGCGACCATCAGCAACGAAGGCCGCCATGCCGGGCGGGGCGGCGTGGGGGCGGTGATGGGGTCCAAGAACCTGAAAGCGATCGCGGTCTGTGGAGACCGGGCGACCGTCGTCGCGGAGCCTGAAGCGGTGGAGACGATCGCCGGTTCGCTGCGCCTCCGCAGCGTGGGATCGTTGACCGACAAGTATCGGCGTCTCGGCACGGTGGCGAATCTTGCGGTGTTCAACCATCTCGGCGCCCTGCCCACCCGCAACTTCCAGCAGGCGACCTTCGAGGATGCGGAGGCCCTCAGCGGAGAAACGCTGACCGGCAGCAGCTTCAGCCGCCGGCACGGCTGCGCCTCCTGCACCATCCAGTGCGAACGGTTGTTCAAGTCCCGCACGGGCAACGGCGAGCAGCGCCTCGAGTACGAAACGCTGTTCGCACTCGGGCCGCTGTGTGGCATCCGCGATCCCGCGGACGTGCTCGATGCCGCGCAGCTGTGCGACCGTTACGGCCTGGATACCATCAGCACCGGCGGGACGCTGGCGTGGGCGATCGAGACCGGCGAGCGGGGCCTGCTGCCCGGCGCATGGAAGCTTGGACTGCGATTCGGGAACGCACAGGGCGTGCTGTCGGCGATCCGCGCGATTGCGGCGCGCGAAGGCATCGGGGAGCTGCTCGCCGAAGGGTCCCGGCGCGCCGCGACAGAGACGGGCGGCAGCAGCCCGGACTGGGCGATGCACGTGAAGGGGCTCGAGCTGCCCGGCTACGAGCCGCGCAGCCTGAAGACCATGGCTCTCGGCCTGGCCGTCAGCCCGCGCGGCGCCTGTCACAACCGGTCCGGCGCCTACGAAGCGGACTTCTCGGGAAAGGTCGACCGGCTGCGCGGCGATCCGCAGCGGGGACCGCTGGTCGCCGCGTCGGAAGACTTCGCCGCGGTGCTGGACTCCCTCATCATCTGCAAGTTCCTGCGCAAATGTTTCACCGACTTCTACGCCGAGGCGGCGGCGATCGTCAGCGGCGTCACGGGTTGGGACTACACAGAAGATGAGCTGCGCACCGCAGGCGAGCGCATCCACACGGTCAAGAAGCTTTTCAACATTCGCGAGCAATGGCAGCCGGCCGACGACTGGCTGCCTCCGCGGCTGCTGACCGAGAAGCTGACGAGCGGTGTGGCGCGGGGCGTCGGGCTCCACCCGGAGGAGCTCCGCGGCATGATCCAGGGTTACTACCAGGCCAGAGGCTGGGACGAGGCGGGATTTGTACCTGAGCGAAAACTCGAAGAGCTCGGGATCGCCTCGGCGAGTGAGTCATCGCTCCACGGAAGCAGCGGGCGAGCCTGATCCGCGGGCCCGCCCGCCTGCCCGATGCGTCAGATCTTCCGATTTGCTTCCATCACTTCTTCTGATCGCCTTCGGATGCGTCCTGAATCTCAACCGTGCGTCCGCGGTTGGCCTCGGGTGGCGCCGCCTGCATGGTGATCTCGAGCACGCCGTTGCGGAACGAGGCTTGCGCGCTCTCGGAAATCACTCCCTCAGGCAGCGGGATCGTGCGGTGGAACTGCCCGTACTCGCGCTCGCTGTGGTAATAGCCTTCGCGCTCCTCCTCCTGCTCCTCTCGGCGCTCGCCGCGCAGGGTCAGCGCCCCCTCGAGGAGCTCGACCTGGACGTCATCCTTTTTCAGGCCCGGCAGTTCGGCCCGGACCATGAAGCGATCCCCCTTCTGAAAGGCCTCGATCCGCGGGGACCAGATTTCCTGCCCGAAGCGGGACCCCAAACCGCCCCTCGAGAAAAGGGACCGGCGCGACGCGCCGAAGTCACGCCCGAGACGGTCGAAAGTGCGCTCCATTTCCTCGGTCAGTCGATCGAAGAGGTCGAATGGACTTCCGAATGCACCCATTGACGGGTACAGCCGCTGGAGGCCCTGCCGCTCGCGCTCCGCTCGCTCGAGCGATTGCCCGCCCTCTCTGCCGGTCTGGGACCGGTTCGTCTTGGTGTCTGCCATCGTTTTACCTCCGTTCCGTGATTCCGGTCCACGAGAGCAACGGCTGCGCCAACGGGAAACGCGCCAGATACCGGATGACCGGCGGCTCGGTGTTCGAATTCCGTATGGTAGCCATGCGTTCCGGTGTCGGATAAAATCCCGGCCACCTCACCAGTGCCGATGGTACCGCCGCCGTCCGAACCGACCTCGATCCAGCAGAAGTTCATCGACGCCCTCGACCGGCTCGTTGATCAGGTGAAACAGGACCGTTCCGTCCTTGCGGCGCTGCTCTGCGGCAGCCTGTCGCACGACACGGTGTGGTCGAAGTCGGACATCGATCTCGTCCTTGTGACCGTGGACGACAGGCTCGTGGGGGAGAGCGATCTGTCGGTGAATGCCGATGGGGTCAACGTTCACGCGATCCTCGTGCCGCGGGCCGAGTTCCGAAAGATGGTGGAGGGTTCGGTCCGCCACTCCTTCACGCACTCGTTCCTGACGAAAGGGCGGCTCCTTTATACGCACGATCCGACCATCAGCACCCTCTGCGCGACGCTGGCTGACATCGGCCGGCGCGACCAGCAGGTGCAGCTGCTCCGGGCGGCGACCCACGTGCTGCCGGCCCTCTACAAGGCGCACAAGTGGTTCGTGACCCGCGCCGACCTCGACTACACCGCGCTGTGGATCCTGTATGCCGCCACCCCGCTCGCGCAGGTGGAGGTGATCGGCGCGGGGCTGCTGGCGGACCGCGAAGTGATTCCGCAGGCGATGCGCGTCAACCCCGCCTTGTTCCAGACGATCTACGTGGACCTGCTGAATGCGCCGAAGAGCGCGGCCGCCGTACAGGCGGCACTGGACGCCGTCGACGGCTATCTGGCCGCGCGTGCGACGACGCTGTTCGGCCCGATCCTCGACCACCTGCGCGAGATCGGCGAAGCGCGGTCGTGCCGCGATCTCGAACACCACTTCCGTCGGAACTTCGACGTGACCGGCGTGACGACGGCCTGCGAGTATCTGGCCGACCAGGGATTGATCGGCAAGGCGTCGGCGCCGGCACGCCTCACGAAGAAGAGCAACGTCGAGGTGCAGGAACTGGCCTTCTTTGCGCTGGATCCGGCATGAAGACGGGCAGGCGGAAGGCGGCGCCGCGAACCACGATCGCCGTGCAGGGGGCCCGCGTCCACAACCTGAGGAACATCTCGCTCGAGATCCCGCGCGACCGGCTGATCGTGGTGACCGGGCTCTCGGGCTCGGGCAAGTCGAGCCTGGCGTTCGACACGATCTACGCCGAGGGGCAGCGCCGCTACATGGAGTCGCTCTCCAGTTTCGCCAGGCGCTTCGTGACGCAGATCACGAAGCCGGATGTGGACTTCGTCTTCGGCCTCTCGCCCGTCATCTCCATCGAACAGAAGACGCTCACGAGCAATCCGCGCTCGACCGTCGGCACCATGACCGACATCGCGAGCTATCTGAACCTCCTCTACGCGACCATCGGCCAGCCGCACTGCCCGCGGACCGGCGAAGCCACCCCGAGCCGAAGCTCCAGCCAGATTCTGGAAGCCATCCTGTCGTTGCCGGAGGGTGCCGAGATCGAGCTGCACGCCCCGGTGTTCAAGCTGTACGGCGAGGATCTCGACGTCGTGTTCACGGATGTGCGGAAGAAAGGCTGCCGGTGGCTGATCGTCAACGGACAGCCGCTGGACATCTCGGCCGAGATCGACCTCGACGAATCGGCGGTCCAGACCATGGACGCCGTGGTGGACCGGTTCGTGGTCAGCAGAAAGCACGAGAAGGCGATCAAGGCGGGCATCGCCAGCACGCTCCTGGTCGGCGACGGACTGATGCGCCTGCACGTCGTCAAGGGGGTCAGCAAGGCCGAGGCCGCACGGTTCTACCAGGGCCTGTGCAGCGCAACGCACCACTTCGTCTACGGCGACATCGGTCCCGAATACTTCATGTTCAACAATCCCGAGAGCGCGTGCCGGACGTGCGGGGGTCTCGGGGTGGACAAGCTGACGCATCCGGAGCTGCTCATCCCCGATCCGCAGCGGAGCATCATGGGCGGCTGCTTCGTTCGCGAGGCGTTCAAGTACAACCCCGACACCTGGGACGGCCTGATGATGTACAGCCTCTCAGTCGCACAAGGGTTTCCACTGGACGCCCCCTGGCGGGACCTCCCCGAACCCGCCAGGCAGGCCATTCTGTACGGCATCGATCCAAAAAAGATCCGCATGCTGACGCCCCCCGACGCCAGAGTCAGGCGCGACGAGCATGAAGGCAGGGAGGTCAGTTTTCATGGGATCGCCCGGCGGATCGAGCGTCATTACCGCCGGTACCGCCAGCAGGGCGAGGCGAACTCGCGGATGGAAGCGTGGCTCGAGAAGGTGATGGTGGAGCGCACGTGCCCTGACTGCAGCGGCGCCCGCGTGCGCGCGACCCGGCTGCTCTTCACCGTTGCCGGCCAGTCCATTTACGAGCTGGGGCAGCTGCACTTCGACGAGCTGCACGCCTTTCTCGGCAGCCTCAAGCCCACCGGCCGCGGCGCTGACGCCGGGCGCCAGGTGCTGAAGGAGATTCGCGGCCGGCTGGAGCTGCTCCTCGGCATCGGGCTCGATTATCTGAGTTTCAATCGCCGGGCGTCCACGCTCTCGGGCGGGGAGTCGCAGCGGATCCGGCTGTCGACGCAGATCGGGTCGGGGCTCATGGGCATGCTCTACGTGCTCGACGAGCCCAGCATCGGCCTGCACCCGAAAGACAACGTCAAGATGATCGCCACGCTCGAGAGCCTGCGCGACATCGGCAACACCGTGATCGTGGTGGAGCACGACGAGGACACGATCCGCGCCGCCGATCACATCGTCGAGATGGGCCCGGGCCCCGGGGTCCACGGCGGCACCGTCGTCGTGCAGGGGCTGATCGGGGACCTGCTGAAGTGCAAGGGGTCCCCGACGGGGCAGTTCTTCTCGGGCAGGCGCTCGATCCTGACGCCGGCGAAGCGGCGAACCGGGAACGGCAAGACCCTGGTGATTCGCGGCGCGCGCGAGAACAACCTGAAGTCGATCGACGTCACCGTTCCGCTCGGGCTGATGGTCGCGATCACCGGCGCCTCGGGCTCGGGCAAGAGCACCCTGGTGAGTGAGATCCTCTACAAGGTCCTCTGGAAGCACCTGGTCGATACGCGGACGTTGCCCGGGGCCCACGACCGGGTGGATGGTCTCGAGCACGTACACAAGGTGGTCAACATCGACCAGTCGCCGATCGGCCGCAACAGCCGGTCGAATCCCGCGACCTACGTCGGGTTCTACGACAGCATCCGCGACCTGTTCACGCAGTCGCCCCTGGCCGTCGAGCGCGACTACAAGCCGGGGCGATTCAGCTTCAACGTCAAGGGGGGCCGCTGCGAGGAGTGCCAGGGCGAAGGCGTGATCACCACCCAGCTCTATTTCATGCCCGACGTGGAGGTCACATGCGGGGCGTGCAAGGGCGCCCGGTTCAATGCCGAGACGCTCGAGGTGACGCTGCGCGGCAAGACGATCGACGACGTGCTGAACATGTCGGTGGAGGAGGGGGTCGCATTCTTCGCCGGCGAGCCGGTCGTGCGCAGGAAGATTCAGGTGCTGGCCGATCTCGGGCTCGGCTACCTGACGCTGGGTCAGTCGGCGACCACCCTCTCGGGGGGCGAGGCGCAGCGGATCAAGATCGCCACCGAATTGAGCACGCTGCAGCGGTCCAGGCACACGATCTACATCCTGGACGAGCCGACGACCGGGTTGCACCTCGCCGACATCGAGCGGCTGCTGGAGTCGTTGAACAGGATCGTCGATGCCGGCCACACGGTCCTGCTGATCGAACATCACCTCGACGTCATCAAGGTGGCCGATCACGTGATCGACCTCGGTCCGGAAGGCGGCCATGCCGGCGGTGAAGTCGTGGTGACGGGGACGCCGGAGGCGGTTGCGGCGTGCAGGGCGTCGTACACGGGACGTTTTCTGAAGGCGCATCTGCGGCCAGGCGCAGCCCGAACGGCCTGATCGTAGCCGGATGTTGCAGGATCTGACCCCGGCGATTCGTCGGATCGCGTGCGCGCCGCTGTTCGCGGCGACGGCCGTCCTGACCGTTGCTGTCGCGCACGCTGCGCCGCAACCCGACTTCTCCTCCGCACGCAGCGCCGCTGCCGCGCTGCCGCAGCTTCACAGCCTGGTCGTGAGCCACCGCGGCAACCTGGCGCTCGAGTATTACGCTCCGAAACACCGTGCCGCGGGTCTCGCCAACATCAAGTCCGCCTCGAAGAGCATCATCTCCACGCTCGTCGGCATCGCCATCGCGCGGAAGCTGCTCCCCGGGATCGACGTGCCGATCGTCCGCTGGTTCCCGGAGCTGCGCAAGGATCCGGACACGCGCAAGCAGACCATCACCATCGAGCAGCTCCTGACGATGCGCTCGGGGCTGGAGTCGACGAGCGGCGAGCACTACGGCCGGTGGGTGAGCAGCCGCAACTGGGTGCGATATGCGCTGGCGCGGCCGATGGTGAGCGATCCGGGCACCTCGATGGAGTACAGCACCGGGACGTCGCACATCCTCTCGGCCATTCTCACGAAGGCAACGGGGAAGAGCACGCACCAGTTTGCGTCCGAGGTGCTGGCGAAGCCGCTCGGGATCCCGCTCGCACGATGGCCCCGCGATCCGCAGGGCATCTATTTCGGCGGCAACGAGATGGTCATGACGCCGAGGCAGATGATCGCGTTCGGGGAGCTGTACCTGAATCGCGGACGCGCCAACGGCCGGCAGATCGTTCCCGCTGCATGGGTCGACACGTCGTGCGTGCCGCGGACCCGCTCGCGCTGGGACGGCGATCGCGAGTACGGCTACGGCTGGTGGATCCAGGGCTTCGCCGGCCACCGAGCCTGCTTTGCCTGGGGCTTCGGCGGCCAGTACATCTTCGTCTTCCGCGACCTCGACCTCGTGGTTGCCGTCACCTCCGCCACGACGATGAGTGAGGAGCGGCGCGGCTATCGACGGCAGCTGTTCGATCTGCTCGAGACCCACATCCTGCCGCGCGTGGATGCCGGCGGCAGGCCGTAGTCCGTTATTCGCTTCACGAAGACCGTCGTCCGGCGGTGGATCCGGCGCCGTCCGTGATCAGACCGCTCGTCCAACGGAGCTCGTGGGCGACGGTCAGATGACGCGTGACGCGCACGAACACCACCATCCCGGCGGTCGGGCCGCCCGCGACCATGCGCCGCGTCGAGGTTTCGTCCGGAAGACGACGGTAGGTCGGGGGCAGATCCAGCAACGGCGACACGAACGTCGTGCACAGAGGGCGCGAGGGTGCCGGAAACTGGCTCACGGCCCACCCCGTTGGCAATCCATCAGCCGATCACCCGATCACCCGATCACTTCAGTCTTCGCGAAGTGTTACCGCCGGGTCGACCCGGCAGGCACGCCGTGCCGGGATCAGGGTGGCCAGGGACGCGGCGGTGGCGAGCAGCAACGTCACCATTCCGTACGCCACTGGATCGACCGGACTCAAACCGTAGAGATAACTGCGGAGCACCGGACCGCAACCGAGCGACAGCAGGAGGCCCGCGCCCAGCCCGAAGAGCATGGCGCGACCGCTCGATGAGAGCAGCATCGAGACGATCTGCGTGCGCGCCGCCCCCAGGGCGAGCCGCAGGCCGATTTCCCGCCGGCGCTCCTCGACGGCGTAGGCGAACACACCAAAGACACCGACGGTGGCGAGGATCAAGCCGAGAAGCCCGATGGCCCACGCCAGGGCCGCGCCGGTCCGTGATTCTTCGAGGTACTTGCGGACGTTCTCCCGCAACGGACGGACGGTGACGATCGCCGCCGGATTGATCGCCAGCGCCGTCGCCCGGATGCGCTCGACGGCCGCCGGACCGCCGCGCGTCAAAAACGGCCCGACGTCGTCCGGCGTGAAGATCACCGGATCGATGCGCTCGAGCCCGGTGAGGTAGGTGTCGCGAACGACGCCGACGATCGCGTAGGTGCGCCGAACCTGGCCTTTGACGTCGACTTCCGGCGTCTGCCGGCCGATCGGATTTTCGTCAGGCCAGTACGCGCGTACGAAGGCCTCGTTGACCACCGCCTCGTCTTTGACTCCGGATGGAAACATCCGTCCGTTCACGAACGGGATCCCCAGCACGTCGAAATAGCGCGCGGACACAGATCGCCTCAGCACGGTCACGAAGTCCCTGGGACTCTTGTGCGGAAGTGCCATTGGCATCATGTATCTCGCGTCGTTGATCGGCCCGAAGGGGGCGACCGCGACGGGATCTCCACCGTCCCGTTCCACCGCGGCCAGCACTCCGCGTATCAGCGCCTGCCTGTCCCTGCTCGAGGCGCCAGTCGGGAGCGACGTGGAGACGACGTCGACCCCCTCGATCGTGAATCCGGGATCGATGCTCATCGCGTGCGCGATGGCTCTGGTCACGAGTCCCGCTCCGGCCAGCAGCACCGTGCAGACGGCGATCTGGGTCGCAAGCAGAACGCTCCGCAGATGGAAGCGCGACGGCCGTGTGGATGCCCGGTCGAGCACGCCCAGCGGAATCGTCACGCGGGTCGCTTGAAACGCGGGCGCGAGCGCGAAGGCCAGACATGAAGCGACGCAAATGCCGAGCGTGAAGAGCAGGATCCCGCCATCCGGAGTCAGCCGCGCGGCCATGTATGCCGGAATTTCTTCGCCGGCGAATCTGAGGATCACAGGCGGCAGGATCGCCGACACGCCGAAGCCCAGTCCACCGGCGGCGCAGGCGAGCACGAGCCCCTCGGTCAGCAGCTGCCGCACAACTCGCCGCCGGCTCGCGCCCAGCGACATCCGGGTGGCTATCTCGCGGCGCCGGGCAAGCCCGCGCGCCAGCTGGAGGTTGCCGACGTTGGCACATGCCAGCACCAGGATCAGCGCGACCGCCGCTCCGAACGCCGCCAGGAGCCCCAGTCCCTTCTGCCCTGGTCCGGACATTTCTCTCGTGCCGAAGAGCTCGATTCGGCCGCTTGTGCCGCGCTGTGTTGTTTTCGAGAAGCGTTCGTGCAGCAGCTGCAGCTCCTGCGCGGCCTGGCGGCGGTTCGCGCCGGCAGCGAGCCGGCCGACCATGTTGACGCAGCAGCTGGCTGCGTTCGGCCCTTCCCACGCAATGTTGTCGCCGGACCGGACCGACGAATAGGCGGAGAGCGGCATCCACATATCCACAGGCCGGCCGATGCCATCGAAATCCGGCTTCAGCACGCCGGCGATGGTGAACGGTTGGCCGGTTACCGACACCGGACGACCGACCACGCCGGGATCCGCTCCGAAATGCGCGCGCCAGGTGCTGTCGCTGATGACCAGCGGCGCACGCCGGTTTCCGGGCAGGTCGTCTTCCTCAATGAACCCGGCGCCCAGCTGCATCCGCGCGCCGAGGACGTCGAAGAAACCGGCGGACACCCAGACTGCTGGCAGGTAGGCCTCCGCGCGCCCCGGGGACTCCAGCCGGGCCCCTTCACCCGCCGCCGTGTGCGCGACCAGGCCGCTGAACGATGTGGCGTTCTGCCGGATGAAGCGGTACTCGTCCACCGATGGCCCGACCGCGCGGCCGCCGGTTCGAGCCCAGATTCGAACCACCCTGCCGGGGTCCTGCACCGGCCACGGTTCCAGAAAGATGCCCTTGAACACCGTGAAGAGGCTGGCGTTGAGCCCGATCGCGAGCACGAGCACCGTCCCGGCGGTCAGCGAGTGCACCGGTTGCCGGAGGAGGGTGCGGATCGCATACCGGACGTCCTGCAACGTGCTGTCGAGCCAGGAGGCCATCCACACTGCGCGGGAGTTCTCGCGCATCAGGGTGACATTGCCGAGCGCCCGGCGTGCCTCCGTACGTGCGTCGCTCGCCGACAGCCCCGCGGCGGCCAGCTCCTCGCGCTTCATCTCTTCGTGCACGCGCAGCTCGTCGCGAAGGTCCTGGTCGAATCCGCGGTTCCGAAACCGGCTGCGGAGCCGCTGCAGCAAGCTGTTCACGATTTGCCCCTTCAGGCTGACTCGAGCACGTGCTGGATGGCGCCGATCAGCCGCGCAAACTCCGCCCGCTCGGCTTGCAGGTGTTTCCGTCCGGCGGGTGTGAGGGTGTAATAACGGGCGCGGCGGTTGTTCTCGGACGCGCTCCATTCGGCCCGCACGTAGTCGTTCAGCAGCAGGCGCTGCAGCGCCGGGTACAGCGAGCTCTCGCCGACGACGAGTACGTCGTCCGAGACCTGGCGCAGGCGCTGGGCGATCCCGTAGCCGTGCATCGATTCGCGCGCGAGGAGGCGCAGGATCAGCATGTCCAGCGTCCCAGGCAGCAGGTCGGGCGGCACGTCCTTCACCACGTCTCTCCCATCGTCTAACGATGGGAAGATACGCCGGGGGCTGGTGGTTGTCAAACGGCTGCGGTGGCGCCCGGCGGCTGGCTGTGTGTCAGGGACGGCCGACCCCGCCGGGCAGCTCATCCGGTTTGGCGACCGCGGCGCTCTTGCGGAGGAGCACCGGAAGGCCGTACGATCCGAGCTCCGTCTGACTTCGGGCGGTCCACAGCTGACGCCGATTTTCAATGCCGGTAGTGGCAGGGGGCCTCATGAAATCACCCGTCCGTCCGTTTCTTGCACTCGCCGTTTCGCTGCTGCTCGCGGGCACGGCCTTCGCTCAGCCCGCTGGATATGCACCGCAGAAGGCTCGAACCTATGCCGGTGATGTCGATCGGCCGCTGACCGGGCCGTCGACTGCCTCACCGGCGGCCGTGATCGCGCAGTTTCTCCGGGATCGCGGGACCGACGTCGCCGAGGCCTCGCTCGTGCGCGAGGGAGATCCCATCCCCGCCATCAACGGGATCGTCGTGATGCGATTCGGCCAGACCGTCGCGGGCCTGAACCTGTACGGCACTTATGCCAAGGCCTCGTTCACGCGGCAGGGCGAGCTGGTGCATCTCATCGAGAACCTCGCGGTCGCGCTTCCCTCGTCGCTGCCCGGCCCAGGAGTCTCGGTCGAACAGGCGCTCAGGGGAGCCCTGAATCATCTTTATCCAGGGCAGTCGATCGTCGTCGGCGCGGCCCGTCGCGAGCAGAACAGCGTCGTCTTCGAACGCACGGCGTTCTTCCATGCGGCGCCGCGGGTGACCCGGGTGGCCTTTCAGGCGACCGATGGAGAGATCCGACCTGGCCTGCTGGTGGAAACCTGGAGCGATCGGCGGAACCAGCTCCATCACACGCTGGTGGGGCAGGGGGGCGACGTGCTGTTCGTCGAGCATCGCACCAATGTCGACAGCTACAACATCTTCGCCATCAGCCCGAGAGTCGGTTCGCAGATGATCGTCGCCGGCCCGGCCGGCACCACTGAATCGCCCGAGGGATGGCTGGCGCCGGGCCCGCACAGCTCGATCAACATTGCCGGCAACAACGTGCGCAGCTACCTGGATGCGAGAAGCAACAACACGCCCGACACCGGAGGCGTCGTCATCAACGACGGGAACTTCGTCATGGCGGTCAATCTCCTGCAGTCGCCGTCTACGCCGACCAACCGGGACGTTTCTGTCCAGAACCTCTTCTACCTGAACAATCGCCTTCACGACATCCTTTACGGGCACGGGTTCACCGAGGCGGCGGGCAACTTCCAGGAGAACAACTTCGGCCGCGGCGGGCTCGGCAGCGATTCGGTGAACGCCGAAGCGCAGGACGGACGCGGCGAGAACAACGCGAATTTCGCCACGCCGTCCGACGGCAGCAATCCGCGCATGCAGATGTATCTGTTCACCGGCGTCGGCGAACATGAAGTGCTCGTGACGGCACCCTCGGGCGTCGCCGGGTCCTACAAGGCGTTTCTGGCGGACTTCGGGTCTGCGCTCCGGCGGCCGGTCTCCGGTGAGGTCGTCGCGGCGACCGATGCCGGCGGCGTGTCTGCGACCGACGGGTGCGAGGCGCTGCAGCCGGACGCGGTGAGCGGGCTGATTGCCCTGGTCGACCGCGGGACCTGCACCTTCGTGGTCAAGGCGGCCAACGCGCAGGCGGCGGGCGCGATCGGTCTGCTCATCGCGAACAACAGGGGGGGCACCGACATCGAGGGTCTGGGCGGCACCGACCGGTCGATCCGGATTCCCGTGCTGATGATCAGCCAGAACGACGGTGCCACCCTGCGAGCGGCGACTGGCGTGCAGGCGACGATGCAGAAGGCGTCCACGCCGCCGCTGGACATCGACTCGACGCTCGATTCCGACATCGTGAATCACGAGTATGGCCACGGTCTCACGTGGCGGATGATCGGCGGGATGAGCGGTCCGATTGCCGGCGCGCTCGGCGAGGGGGCGAGCGATGCGCTGGCGATGCTGATCAACGGGGACGACCGGATCGCCGAGTACTCCGTGTCGCACAGTGAGGGCCTTCGCCGCTTCCCCTACGACGGCTACCCGAACACCTATGGCGATGTCACCGGCACATCCGTGCACAACGACGGGGAGATCTACGCGGCCATCATCTGGCGGCTCATGACGCTGGTGGGCAATACGCCCGAGAACCGTGAGCAGCTGCTCATGTACTTCGTCCAGGCGATGAACCACATCCCCTCGACACCCACCTTCGAAGACATGCGGGCGGGGCTCCTCATGGCGACGCCGACGGCGCTGGACTGCACCGTGTGGAACGCGTTTGCTGCCTTTGGCGTCGGTGAAGGCTCCAGCGCGACCATCAGCCGCAATAGTGTGACCGTTGTGGAGTCCTTCACGGTGCCGGCGGCCTGCCAGGTGCAGTAACCCTGTTTCCGGGTGCGTGGTGTTTCCCACCACGCACCCCCGCACGCAGCACGCAGCACGCAGCACGCAGCACGTCGCACGGCACGTCGCACGTCGCACGAGCACGTCGCACGTCGCACGAGCACGTCGCACGTCGCACGTCGCACCTCGCACGTGATACGTTATCGCCATCCAGGAGGACGTCTTGACAATACGGGCATGCTTGCGCGCCGCGTGCGTGGCCGCCGCCGGCTTCGCGCTCGCGGCGGGCACCGGCGGCACGCCGCTGGCGGCCGCCGACTACACCAAGTACCACACCTACGACGAGATGAGCGCCGCGCTTCGCGACCTCGCCAAGACCCACGCGAAGCTGGCGAAGCTCGTCGAAGTCGCCAAGACCCGTGAAGGGCGCACGGTGTGGGCGATCGAGATCGCCAATCCCGCCGGCACGCCCGTCGCCGAGCGCCCTGCGCTGCTGATCGCCGCCAATTTCGAAGGGGACCAGCTGATCGGCAGCGAGCTGGCGCTCTACGTGGCCGAGCAGCTCCTCACCGGCTACGCGGCAGATCCAACGATCAAACAGCGCCTCGACTCGCACGTCTTCTACATCGTCCCCCGGGTCAACGCCGACGCCGCAGAGGCGATGTTCGGCGCGGTGAAGGCGGCGCGAAAGACCAATAGCGCAAAGACCGACGCCGACAACGATGGACGGTTCGACGAAGACGGTCCCGAAGACCTGAACAAGGACGGCTTCATCTCGGTGATGCGCGTGAAGGACCCGCGGGGGCCGTACATGCTTCATCCGGACGACCCGCGGCTCCTGCGGCGTGCCGATGCGTCGAAGGGTGAGGCCGGCGCCTATGCCGTGTACTGGGAAGGCCTCGACACCGACGGTGACGGCTTCATCAACGAGGACGGTTCCGGAGGCGTCGATTTGAACCGCAACTTCATGCACCAGTATCCGTACTACACGCCCGACGCCGGCCCGCACATGGCCAGCGAGCCGGAAGTGCGAGGGATGCTCGAATACGTGATCGCGCGCCGGAACATCGCGGCGATCCTCACATTCGGCGAAAGCGACAACCTCATTGCTCCGCCAACGCGGACCGGCGCACACGCGCCCGCGTCGGTCGTGGACCTGATCGGGTTCGCGAACCAGAGCGTCGACGGCGCGCGGCAGAACGGGCGCTTCCAGGCGCCGCAGCAGTTCGGCGGGCGCGGCTTCGGCGGCGGCCGTGG
>DATFFM010000068.1:0-40474 GCA_035250005.1 Vicinamibacterales bacterium
CTGCTCGTCAAGCTCAATCAGATCGGCACCGTCACCGAAACGCTGGACGCCGTGAAGATGGCGCGCGACGCGAACTACGCCGCGGTCATCTCACACCGGTCGGGCGAGACCGAAGACACGACGATCGCGGACCTCGCCGTCGGCACCGCCGCCGGGCAGATCAAGACGGGGTCCGCCAGCCGCAGTGACCGCGTCGCCAAGTACAACCAGCTGCTGAGGATCGAGGAAGCGCTGGGCTCCGGGGCGAAGTACGCCGGCAAGGCGGCGATCCGCGCCCAGTTCCCGGCATGAACCCGCTCGTCCTGCTCGTGCTCGACGGGTTCGGCATCCGCGAAGCGCGCGAGAACAACGCCGTCGCGCTCGCGCGCAAGCCGGTGTACGACGGCCTGCTCGCCCGCTATCCGCACGCGCAGCTGATCGCGTCGGGGGAAGCGGTCGGCCTGCCCGCCGGGCAGATGGGCAACTCCGAAGTCGGCCACACCAACATGGGCGCCGGCCGCATCGTCTACCAGGACCTCACCCGGATCGACAAGGCGATTGCGGACGGCGATCTGTCGACCAACCCGGCACTCGCGGAATCGTACATGCGCTGCGCCGGCGGCGAGCATGCGCTGCATCTGATCGGGCTGGTGTCCGACGGCGGCGTCCACAGTCATCAACGGCACCTGCACGCGCTGCTCGAACTGGCGGCCGCCCGAAAGCTGCCGCACGTCTTCGTCCACGTGATCACCGACGGCCGGGATTCATCGCCGGCCGGCAGCGCCCGCTACATTCCTCAGCTCGAAGAAGTCCTGCAGCGGACGGGTGGGAGGATCGCAACCGTGATCGGGCGGTACTACGCCATGGACCGCGACAAGCGGTGGGAACGGACCAGGCTCGCCTACGATGCGCTCGCGGGCGGCGTTGCAGAAACGACGACCCGCTCGGCGCTCGATGCCGTGCGGCAGTCCCATGCAGCGGGCATCACCGACGAGTTCATCAAGCCGGTCGTAATCGTCGATCCCGACAACAGTCCGGTCGGCCCCATTCGGGACGGCGATTCCGTGCTGTTTTTCAACTTCAGGGCCGACCGGGCCCGTCAGATTACGCGCGCGCTGGCGCTCGACGATTTCGATGGCTTCGCTCGGCCGGCGCGGCCGAAGGTTCACTACACGACCATGACGGTCTACGACCGCACGTTTACCTTCCCGGTCGTGTTCGAGCCCCAGTCGCTGACGGGAAACTTTGCGGATGTGCTCGAGTCGGCCGGCAGGACCAACCTCCGTCTCGCAGAAACCGAGAAGTACGCACACGTGACGTATTTCTTCAATTGCGGACGCGAAGAGCCCTACCGTGACGAAGAGCGGATCCTGGTGCCATCACAGAAAGTCGCGACCTACGACCTCATGCCGCAGATGAGCGCCCCGGGGATCGCGGACACGCTGGTGGCCGATCTCGAGGCCGCGCAGCACGACGTGGTCATCTGTAACTTCGCGAACGCCGACATGGTCGGTCACACCGGCAGCCTCGAGGCGACGATCGCGGCAGTGGAAACGCTGGACACCTGTCTCGGGCGGATCCTCAAAGCGCTCGCCTCCGCCGGCGGCACGGCCATCATCACGGCAGACCACGGCAACGCGGAGCAGATGTGGGACGACCGGCTGAACGCCCCTCACACGGCTCACACGGCGAACCCCGTGCCGGTGATCCTGTGTCATGAACGATATGCCGGAGGCAGGCTGCGGGACGGCACCCTCAGGGATGTGGCGCCGACGATGCTGGAGCTGCTGGGGATAGCTGGCGCCCCGGAGATGACGGGCGCCAGCCTCTTGCAAACGACTTAGGGCAAAAACCCTTATTCGACTTCCTTTTCCTGCGCTTCGTCGGCGGCAATCCGCAGCGAGCGCAGGAATCGCTTGTCGTTCGCGCTGATCTCGAACGAACGATCGGCCGCCTTCACTGTCTTGACCACCCCGGTGCCGGGGCCAACCTTGGCGAGTGCGGTCGAGTTGGCTCGGTTCATGAAGCCGATGACGGCCTCCAGCGTGACCTTCATCTCGAATCCGGCCGCGCGGGCGCGCTCGCGCGCCGCTTCGACTCGGGCATCATCGGCAACGGCAGCACTAATGGCGTCGGATAGCTCGCGGGCTAACCGGTTCACGACGTCATCCATACGGGACCTCCTTACTGCCGCCGGAGCTGGGGGACCGGGGCATTGCCCGAACCGTGACTGCCTGAGGACGGCGGCAGGGCTCGGGTGCCAAATCTGCTCATATGAAGGATTTGCTGTGGGAACGCATGTCCATTGTAGAAGCCCAGCGGCTGAGTGTCAATGGCTGGCCCCAAGATGTTGGGGTGAGCGGAGCTTAGACACCAAGTTGCTACAATGACGCCGAGCATGCAGCCAGAACGGTTGTTCGCGGATCCCGAGACGCTCAGCGGGTGGGACCCTTCGGTCGAGCTTGGGTACCCGGGTCAGTTCCCGTTCACGCGCGGGATCCAGACCACTATGTACCGCGGCCGGCTCTGGACGATGCGCCAGTACGCCGGCTTTGGCACGGCGGCCGAATCCAATCAGCGGTATCGATATCTGCTGAGCCACGGCGTGTCGGGGCTGAGCGTGGCCTTCGACCTTCCGACGCAGATGGGATATGACTCCGATCACCGTCTGGCGGCGGGCGAAGTCGGCCGCGTCGGTGTCGCGATCGATTCGATCGACGACATGGCGGAGCTCTTCGACGGGATCCCGCTCGGCCGCGTGTCGACGTCGATGACGATCAACGCGACGGCGATCATCCTCCTCGCGCTCTACATTGCGGTCGCGCGTCGCCAGGGCGTCGCGGCGTCCGCGCTGTCGGGGACGATCCAGAACGACATCCTGAAGGAGTACGTGGCGCGAGGGACGTACATCTATCCGCCGCGCGCCTCCCTGCGCATCGTCACCGACATCTTCGGATTCTGCGAGCGCGAGCTCCCGAACTGGAACACCATCTCGATCAGCGGATACCACATTCGCGAGGCGGGCTCGACTGCCGTCCAGGAGGTGGCGTTCACCTTCGCCAATGCGATCGCGTATGTCGACGCCGCGCGCGCGGCGGGGCTCGACGTGAACGCCTTCGGTCAGCGGCTCTCGTTCTTCTTCAACGCGCACAACGATTTTCTCGAGGAGGTGGCCAAGTTCCGCGCGGCGCGGCGGCTCTGGGCGCGGATCATGCGCGACCGGTTCGGCGCGGCCAATCCTCGCGCGCAGCAGCTGCGCTTTCACACGCAGACGGCCGGCAGCACCCTCACCGCCCAGCAGCCCGACAACAACATCGTGCGGGTCGCGCTGCAGGCACTCGCGGCAGTGCTCGGCGGAACGCAGTCGCTGCACTGCAACGGACGCGACGAGGCGCTCGCCCTCCCGACCGAGGAGTCGGCGAGAATCGCACTGCGAACGCAGCAGATCATCGCGCACGAAAGCGGTGTGCCCAATACCGTCGATCCATTCGGCGGCGCCTACGCGATCGAGGAGCGGACCAACCGCATCGAGGAGGAGGCCCGGGCGCTGATCGACCGGATCGACGCCATCGGCGGGACGCTGGCCGCGATCGAAGCCGGGATCATCCAGCGCGACATTCAGGAGTCGGCGTACCGGGCGCAGCAGAAGATCGATGCCGGCGAGGCGGTCGTCGTCGGGGTCAATCAGCATGCCACGACCGAGCCGTCGTCGATCGAGGTGCTGGGGCTCGAGCCCGCGGTGGAGCGCCGGCAGATCGAACGCGTCCAGGCCGTCCGCGCAGAGCGCGACCGGGCGGCGTGGCAGGCGGCTCTCGACGAGGTCAGGACGGCGGCCTCGGGCGGCGCCAACCTCGTGCCGCCGGTCGTTCGGGCGGTCGAAGCCCGGGCGACGGTCGGCGAGATCTCCGACGCGATGCGATCCGTCTTCGGTGAGCACGAGGAGATCGATGTCTGACGGTCCTCTTCTGGCGGTGGACCATCTCACCGCAGGATTCGACATCGCCGGGCGGTTTCTGCCCGCGGTCGTCGACGTCAGCTTTCACGTGGACCCGGGCGAGACGCTGTGCCTCGTGGGCGAATCGGGCAGCGGCAAATCCGTCACGGCGCTGTCGATCATCCGGCTGGTGCAGCCGCCCGGCCGCATCGCCGGCGGCACGGTCCGCCTCAACGGCCGCAACCTGATGGGGCTTGGCGAGCGCGAGATGCAGCACGTCCGCGGCGCTGAAATCGGGTTCATCTTCCAGGAGCCGATGACGGCGCTGAATCCGGTCTTCACGATCGGCAGCCACATCGAAGAGACGCTGCGCATCCATGGCCGCGCGACCCGCCGGACGGCGAGGCCGCGGGCGATCGAGCTGCTCGCGGCCGTCAGCATTCCCGAGCCGGAGCGGCGGATCCACGAGTACCCCCATCAGCTCTCGGGAGGCCTGCGGCAGCGGGCGCTGATCGCGATGGCGCTCGCGTGCGAGCCAAAGCTGCTGATCGCCGACGAGCCGACCACCGCGCTCGACGTGACGATCCAGGCACAGATCCTCGAGCTGCTGCGCGAGCTGCAGGACCGCCTCGGGCTGGGGCTCCTGCTGATCACGCATGATCTCGGGGTGGTAGCGGAAATGGCCGACCGCGTGGCGGTGATGTACGCCGGCCGGATCGTCGAGCACTCGCCGGTGAAGCCGCTGTTCGCAGACCCCAAGCACCCCTACACCCGGGGGCTGCTCGACTCGATTCCCGGCGACGCACCCGGGACGAGACTGCGCGCGATCCAGGGCACCGTCCCGCCACTCGGCAAGCTGCCGCCGGGCTGCTCGTTCACGAGTCGGTGCCCGAGCCGGTTCGAGCCCTGCCCGACGGCGCATCCCGGTGACACCGTGTTCGTTCTTCCGCCCGACGGCGGAAGCGCCACGGGATCCGGGCCCGCGGATCGCGTTCGCACGGTGAAGTGCTACCTCCACGGCCCGGCGGTCGAACCCGCCGGGATTCACGAATGACCGCGCCGCTGCTCGAAGTCCGTCACCTGACAAAGGAGTTCACCCGCCAGAAAGGGATCTTCGGCAGGGGGACCCCGGTGCGCGCCGTTGACGACGTGACGTTCGAGATCGCGGAAGGGGAAACGTTCGGGCTCGTCGGCGAGTCGGGCAGCGGCAAGACGACGACCGGCCGCTGCATCCTCCGTCTGATCGAACCGACTTCAGGAGAGGTCCGGTTCAGGAACGAAGATGTGCTCGCCTTCTCGAAGCCGCGGCTGCGCGAGGCCCGCCGTCAGATGCAGATCGTCTTCCAGGATCCGTACTCGTCGCTGAACCCGCGCATGCGCGTCCGGGACATCGTGGAGGAGCCGCTCATCATCCACCGGATCGGCACCAGGGCCGAGCGCCGGGTGCGCGTCGGCGAGCTGTTCGAGATCGTCGGCCTGGACCCCTCGCACCTGACCCGCTATCCTCACCAGTTCAGCGGCGGCCAGCGCCAGCGGATCGGGCTCGCCCGGGCGCTGGCGTTGAATCCCTCGCTCGTGATCGCCGACGAACCGGTGTCGGCGCTCGACGTGTCGGTGCAGGCGCAGGTCGTCAATCTGCTCATGGATCTGCAGCAGCGTTTGAACCTGACCTACCTGTTCATCGCGCACGACCTTCGGCTCGTCCGTCACATCTGCAGCCGGGTCGCGGTGATGTATCTGGGGCGGATCGTCGAGATGGGAGAGACGGATGCGATCTTCGCGGCGCCGGCGCATCCCTACACGCGCGCGCTGCTCTCGGCGATCCCGGTGCCGGATCCGAACGCTCCGCGCATGCGCGTCGTGCTGGATCCCTCCTCGTTCAGCCGGACGGCGTCCCTGAGAGAAGTGGCGCCCGGGCATTTCGCGGCGCTCTGATCGGCCCTGAAGGAATCGCGTCTCGCAGCGTCGCTGGATGGTTCCGACGCGCGCGAGCCCTCCGGTCAGGCGGCTCTGCGCACGTCTTTCTCCACCTGCCCGTCGCGGATGTGAATCGTGCGGTGCGCGTAAGCTGCGATGTCGGCTTCGTGGGTCACCAGAATGATGGTGTTGCCCCCGCCGTGGAGGCGCTCGAAGACCCCCATGATCTCGTTGCCCGTCTTCGAGTCGAGGTTCCCGGTCGGCTCGTCGGCCAGCAGGATCGACGGGTCGTTCACGAGCGCGCGCGCGATGGCGACGCGCTGGCGCTGTCCGCCCGAGAGCTCATTCGGCCGATGCGTCGCCCGCTGCATCAGGTCCACCTTCTCGAGCGCGAGCCGGGCGCGCTCCTGCCGCACCTTGCCCGACACCCCCGCGTAGATCAACGGCAGCTCGACGTTGTGCATGGCGGTCGCGCGCGGCAGCAGGTTGAACGTCTGGAAGACGAATCCGATCTCCTGGTTGCGGATCTGCGCCAGCTCGTCGTCGTTCATCGCCGCCACCTCCTTGGCGTTGAGGAGGTAGCTGCCCTTGGTCGGCGTGTCGAGGCAGCCGATCAGGTTCATGAGCGTCGATTTGCCGGAGCCCGACGGACCCATGATCGCGACGTACTCGCCGCGGTCGATCTGGATCGACACGCCGCGGAGCGCGTGAATCTCCTCGTCGCCCATGACGTAGGTCTTCCAGAGGTCGCGCGTCTCGATGAGAGGCATGCCGCCTATCTTATCAACGACCGGCGTTCTTGAATTCAGCCAGGTTCGGCCGGGGCAGTTCGGGCGGCCGGCCGGGCGGCGCCTTCCGCTCGGGCCTGATCCCCTGCGTGGCCGCGCAGAAAGGACAGAAATGCCAGCCCGCCTGGAGCGCACGGCCGCATTTGCCGCAGCCCGGATGCAGCCGCCAGCCGCAGTGAGGGCAGGCCATGAAGTCCACCGCCACCACGCCGGAACAGCCCGGGCAGAGGGTACGCATCTCGCGCACTTCCGTCACGACCCGCAGCAGCTCCTCGGCGGTGGTGATGCCCGCCTTCACCTTCGACAGGCCGTCTTCGCCGAGGGTAGTCATGCCGGCGCTGATGGCCGCGTCGCGCACGAGGGCCTCGCCGGCGTTCTGCGCAACGAGCCGGCGGACCTTTTCGGTGACCGGCATCACCTCGTAGAGTGCGATCCGCCCGCGGTACCCGGTGTTGTGGCATTCCTCACACCCCACCTCGCGGTAGAACGTGATCCCGGCGGCGTCTGTTTCGGTGATGTTCAGCGCGCGCAGCGTGTCGGCCTCCGGCATGTACTGCCGGCGGCAGGATGTGCACAAGCGTCGCACGAGCCGCTGGGCGATGATGCCGGCGAGCGCCGATGCCAGGACGTAGGGCTCCATCCCCATGTCGACCAGCCGGGTCATCGTCGATGGCGCGTCGTCGGTGTGAAGCGTCGAGAGCACGAGGCGGCCGGTCTGCGCCGCCTGCATGGCGATCCTCGCGGTCTCCTGGTCGCGAATCTCGCCGACCAGCACGACGTCGGGGTCCTGGCGCAGGATCGCCCGCAGCGCGCTCGCGAACGTGAGCCTGGCCTTCTCGTTCACCTCCGTCTGATTGATGCCGCGGATCTCGTACTCGATCGGGTCTTCGATCGTGATGATGTTCGTCCTGCCCGACTTGATGGAGCTGATCGCCGAACTGAGGGTCGTGGTCTTTCCGCTGCCGGTCGGGCCGACGACCAGGATCATGCCGTGCTGGAGCCTGAGGAGATGCTTCACCTGGTTCATCGCCGCCGCCGACAGCCCGAGCTCATCGAGGGGCGGCGGACCTTTCCGATGATCGAGCACGCGCAGCACGATCTTTTCGCCGTAGAGCGTGCCCAGCGTGGAGACACGGAGATTCACGTCCCGGCCGTCCTGTTTCACGCGCAGCCGGCCGTCCTGCGGCAGCCGCTTCTCCGCGATGTCCATCCCGGCCATGAGCTTGACGCGGGCCACGAGCCCCTCGTGAACCTGCCTGGGGAGATCCATGACCCTCCCGAGCACACCATCCAGCCGGTGACGGACGAGCACGCCTTTCCCCTGCGGCTCGATATGGACGTCGCTGGCGCCGCTCGCGACTGCGGTGCTCACGACAAGATCGACGAGGTCGACGATCGAGGCCGGCGGCACCGGCGGGTCGATGGCGGGAGCGGTCCTGGGCTCTACGACCCTGGCAGGCGGCTGCTCGGGATAGCCGTTCTCGATCGCGTGCAGGATGTCGGTCCGCGTCGCGACGACTTGCTTGATGCGGTGACCCGTCTGGAATTCGAGATCCTGCAGCAGGCTGAACAGGAGCGGGTCCGACATCGCGACGGTGAGAAGGTTGTCTTCGCGGCGCAGGGCCACGCAGCCCCGCTCGAGGGCGACTTCTCTCGGGATCAGCAGGATCGCGTCCAGTTCTGGGGGGACGTCCGCGAGGTTCGCGTACGGGAAACCGAGCTGGTACGCCAGCGCCTTGGTGACCTGTGCTTCGGAGGCGAGATTCAGCCGCACGAGGGCGGCGCCGATGCGCTCGCCGGTGCGTTCGTGCTCGCCGAGAGCCGTCTGGAGATCCTCTTCGGTGATGAGGCCTGCCTGGATCAGGCACGCGCCGATCTTCTTCCGCACCCTGTGGCCCCCTCGTGTTGTCGACCGATCCGCCCGTGAGCCGACCGTCCGCCTTATCGGCAGAGCTCGGGGGGCGCGTTAGTACTCGCTCGAGGCACTCCGGGGCTGTGGGCCTAGCCTTCTTTCTCCTCGTACTCCTCCTTGAGTCGCGCGACGACGTTCGGATCGGCAAGGGTGGTCGTATCGCCCAGGGCTTTACCCGCCGCGATGTCGCGGAGCAGGCGGCGCATGATCTTGCCGGATCGCGTCTTCGGCAGGTCCGCGGCAAACAGGATCTGGTCAGGGCGCGCGATGGCGCCGATCTTCTTGACGACGTGCTCCTTCAATTCGTCCATCAGCTGCTCCGACAGCTTCACTCCTTCCTTCACGGTGACGAATGCCGCGACCGCCTGCCCCTTGATCTCGTGCGGGCGCCCGACGACCGCGGCCTCGGCGACGGAAGGATGATCGACCAGCGCGCTCTCGACTTCCATCGTGCCGAGCCGGTGCCCGGCGACGTTCAGCACGTCGTCGACGCGGCCGAGGAGCCAGTAGAAGCCGTCGTCGTCGCGGCGCGCACCGTCGCCGGTGAAGTAGCTGCCGTCGGGCCACCGGCTCCAGTACGTCTTCTGAAAACGCTCCGGGTCGCGGTATATCCCGCGGAGCATCGCCGGCCACGGTTCGGTGAGTGTGAGCAGGCCGCCGCCGGTCTCCACGCGCGTGCCGTGCGCATCGCGGACCTCCGCTGACACGCCGGGGAAAGGCCGGGTAGCCGAACCCGGCTTGGTGCTCGTGAGCCCGGGCAGCGGCGTGATCATGATCATCCCGGTCTCGGTCTGCCACCAGGTGTCGACGATCGGGCAGCGCTCGCGGCCGATGTGCTCGTGGTACCACATCCAGGCTTCGGGGTTGATCGGCTCTCCGACGGAGCCGAGGAGCCGCAGGGTCTTCATCGGGTGCTTGGCCGGCCAGTCGGCGCCCCACCGCATGAACGCGCGGATCGCCGTGGGCGCGGTGTAGAAGATGGTGACGCCGTGGCGGTCGATCATCTCCCAGAAGCGGTCCTTGCCGGGCCAGTCGGGTGCCCCTTCGTACATCAGCACCGTCGCACCGTTGGCCAGCGGCCCGTACACGACATAGCTGTGCCCCGTGACCCAGCCGATGTCGGCCGTGCACCAGTAGACGTCCTCCTCTTTGAGGTCGAAGACCCACTTGGTGGTCGCGTAGGTTCCGACCAGGTACCCGCCGGTCGTATGGACGATGCCCTTGGGCTGGCCGGTGGTGCCGGAGGTATAGAGGATATAGAGCATGTCCTCGGCGTCCATGGCTTCGGGTGCGCACTCGGGGGCGGCGTCCTGCATCAACCGGTGGTACCAGTGGTCGCGCCCTTCCTTGACATGGATGGGAAACTCGCCGCCGGTCTGCCGCTGGACGATCACCACGTTGCGGATGGACGGCGTGTCATTCAGCGCTTCGTCGGCCATCTGCTTCAGCGGAACGATGTGGCCGCGGCGGTAGCCGCCGTCCGCGGTCACGAGCAGCACGGCCTGCGCGTCGTTGATCCGGTCGCGCAGCGACTCGGCGCTGAAGCCTCCAAAGACGACGCTGTGGACGGCGCCGATCCGCGCGCATGCCAGCATGGAGATCGCGAGCTCGGGAATGAGAGGCAGGTAGAGCGCGACGCGGTCGCCGCGCTTGACGCCGAGCGACTTCAGCACGTTGGCGAAGGCGCTGACCTCGCGGTAGAGGTCCCAGTAGGTCAGCGTGCGGCGGTCGCCCGGCTCACCCTCCCAGATCAGCGCCGCCTTGTTGCGGCGGGCAGTCCTGACGTGGCGATCGATGCAGTTGGCGCTGGCGTTCAGCCTGCCGCCGACGAACCACTGCGCATTCGGAGGGTCCCACTTCAGGACCGTGTGCCAGGGTTCGATCCATTCGAGCTCGCCGGCGAACGCGGCCCAGAACGCCTCAGGGTCCTGCGCCGCGCGCTCGTAGACTCCGGGATCGTTGGCAAGCGCCTGCCGGCGAAAAGGATCGGGTGGAGGAAAACGACGGTTCTCCTGCAGGAGCGCATCAATCTCTGACATGAGTCAACTCCCAACTATCAACTCCCAACTCACAAGGTGCCGCTCAAACGAAAGGTTTGGGAGTTGGCGTCTTGGGAGTTGGGAGTTGACTACTGCGCCATCCCTGGATCGTGTGGAATGACCGTAGGTGGCTGCGGCGGCGCGTTCTTCTTGAACACCGCGACGCCGAGCAGGCCGCCGAACATGCCGAAGACCACGCTGACGACGATGTTCAGGATGGCGCCCGCGACCCGCATCGCGCCGCCGGCCATCATCCGATCCATCATCTCGCGCATTTCGGGCGGCACGTCCTCGTTCCCCGCCATGATGCGCTGCATCCACTCCTGCTGCAGCGGCCCGATCATCATCTGTATCGGGATCGCAAGAAGGACGCCGATGATGCCGCCGATCAGGCCCGCGAGCAGCCCCATGAGTGCCCCTTCGGCGGCGGTGATCTCGACCGGGGAGTTCTGCCGCCGCAGGTACACCGCCAGCGCACCGCCGGCCAGCACCCAGAGACAGCAGCAACAGTTGCCGGCGTTGATGATCGGGAGGGCCGACATCACGCCGATGAACACCCCACCGAGTAACGCGGGCTGCAGCCGTGCGGAATCCATCAGTCGTAATACTCCAGGCCGAGGTGGGTGATCAGCTCCTCGCCGCGCAGGTAGCGCAGCGTGTTCTTCAGCTTCATCAGCTGAATGAACAGATCGTGCTCGGGATAAAGGTCCTTGGCGTGCTGAGGACTCTTGAAATAGAACGAGAGCCACTCCTGGATGCCGTCCATCCCGGCGCGCTTCGCGAGATCCAGGAAGAGCGCGACGTCGAGCACGATCGGCGCCGCCAGGATGCTGTCACGGCAGAGGAAGTTGATCTTCAGCTGCATCGGGTAGCCCAGCCAGCCGAAGATGTCGATGTTGTCCCAGCCTTCCTTGTTGTCGCCGCGGGGCGGATAGTAATTGATCCGCACCACGTGATCGAGCTTCTTGTAGAGATCGGGATACAGGTTCGGCTGGAGGATGTAGTCGAGGACCGACTTCTTGCTCTCTTCCTTCGTCTTGAACGATTCCGGATCGTCGAGCACCTCGCCGTCGCGATTGCCGAGAATGTTCGTGGAGTACCAGCCTTCGATCCCGAGCAGGCGGGCCTTGACGCCCGGCGCGATCACGGTCTTCATCCAGGTCTGGCCGGTCTTCAGGTCCTTGCCGGCCACCGGCGAACCGTTCTTCGCGGCGAGCTCCAGCATCGCGGGGACGTCGCCGCTCAGATTCGGCGCCGCATTCGCGTACGGGATGCCTTCGCGCAGCGCCGCGTAGGTATAGATCATGCTCGAAGGGATCGTGTCGTCGCTCGCTTCGAGCGCCTGCTCGAACGCCGCGAGGCTCGCATGGGCCGGGCCTTCGGTGAGGTACACCTCCGTACTGCCGCACCACACCATGACGAGCCGGTCGCAGTTGTTCGCCTGCTTGAACCGGCGCATGTCTTCGATGAGCTGTTCGGCGAGGTCCTTCTTGTTCTTTCCCTTCTTGACGTTGGGGCCGTCGAGCCGTTTCACGTACCGCCGGTCGAACACCGCGGCCATCGGCTTGACCGCCTCGAGCTCGGGGCGGATCTGCTCGAGGAGATCCTTGTCGAGCACGCCAGCCGTCTTCGCCGCCTCGTAGGCGTTGTCTTCGAAAATGTCCCATCCGCCGAACACCACGTCGTCGAGCGAAGCGAGCGGAACGAAGTCCTTGATGAGGGGGGAACGCGCTTCGGTGCGTTTGCCGAGACGAATCGCGCCCATCTGCGTCAGCGAGCCGATCGGTTTGGCGAGCCCCTTTCGAATGGCGAACACGCCGGCAATGGTCGTCGTGCTGACGGCGCCCATGCCGACGAGAAGAATGCCCAGTCTGCCCCTGGGTTCTGCGATTTTCTGAGGATTTTTCACAACCGTGAACTATATCATCGAGCGATGGGGTGATCGGCGGATCGGCGGATCGATTGATCGGCGATCGACATGTTGAAGCTGCGAAAGACTGCACCGCGCGAACCGCTGATCGTGGCGATGACCGCGATCCGGATGGCGGACCGCCTCCTGGTGATCGGGTGCGCCAACCCGAAGCTGGTGGCGCAGCTCGCCATCCGGCCAGGGCTTAGCGGGCGCGCCTGTGCGGTAGACGAAGCGGCCGATCGGACCGCGCGGGCCGCCGCGGCGGCAGAACGCGAAGGCGCGCTCCTCGAAGTCGAGACCGGACCAGTAACGTCGCTCCCGTTCGGAGCCGACTCGTTCGATGTCGTGGTGGTCAGCCACCTGCTGCCGGAGCTGACGGCGGATCGGCGGGTGGCGGCGCTGCACGAGACGGCGCGCGTGCTCCGAAGCGGCGGCCGGTGCGTGGTCGTCCAGGCCGGCCGTCGCCGCGGTCTCGGTACCCTGCTTGGAGGTGCGCCACCGATGGCGGCCGCCGAGATCGAGTCGGCCATGCAGAGCGCGGGGTTCCGCGCGGTCAGAACGATTGCCGATCGCGGCGGGCTCGCCTTCGTTGAAGGCGCCCGGCGGTGATCAGCGCGCGCAGGTCAGATGGCGGCCGCCGTCGATCGAGATGGTCGCGCCGGTGATCCACGCCGCACCTTCGGTCGCCAGGAAGAGAATGAGATCGGCGACCTCCGCCGGATCGCCGGTGCGGCCCAGCGGGTGCGTGGCTTTCGAGTGCTCGAGAAACTTCTCGTAGGCGTCCTCGGTCATTCCGCTGCGCCGGTGCAGATTCGAAACGACCACGCCGGGGTTCACGGCGTTGACCCGCACACCTTTCGGCGCGAGCTCCAGCGCGGAACAGCGTGTCAGCTGATCGAGCGCCGCCTTGCTGACGCAGTAAGCGAGCACGCCCGGGAACGCGCGCAGCCCCGCGACGCTCGACACGTTCACGACACATCCTCCGGTCTGCTCGAGCGCCGGCACGGCCGCGCGCAGCAGCCTGAACGGCGCGCGTAGGTTGACGTCCATCATCGCGTCCGCCTGCAGGTCAGTCGTACTCTCGATCGTCCCGGAGCCAATGACCCCCGCCGCGTTCACCAGCACGTCGAGACGGCCGTAGGTACCGATCGCCGCCTCGATAATGAGGCCGGGTGCATCCGGCTCGGTGACATCCGCGGTGAAGGGCGAGCAGCGGCCAGCCCCGTCCGGAACCGATCCCACCAGCTCATCCAGCGCGGTGGCGTTTCGGCCCACCGCCAGCACGCCGTAGCCGGCGACCGCGAACCGCATTGCCGTGGCTCGCCCGATCCCCGACGACGCGCCTGTGACGATCACGGTCCTCATCGCGCGATTACATCACTGTTCGTGGTCGCCTCGGCACGCGCGGCGGCTACCCGTCCGGCTCTGTCCTTTCTGCACGTCACTGTCTCTGCGCGACTACAGCCCTTGCGAAGCTGGCTTCAACAGATTTCGAGAAGATCGGCCGAAAAACCGGAAGTAGCAACCTTCCCGCTCCGAACCGGGTGCGGCAAGCCTTTTGCCCCGAACAGCTCACTCTTCCGATGTCTTTGCCCCCATCTGCGGCGGCCGAGGTCTTCAGCGTGACCGAGATCGCGCGGGCAGCCGGCGTGTCTGCAAGCGCGGCGCGCAGGTTCGTCGATTCCAGGCGGATTCCGGTGTTCGAGGGATTCGTGTCCGCCTCCCAGGCTGTGCGGTGCGTCAGGCTTCTGAGTGGGCGGTTATCGGCGCCGCGCGAGCGCGAGCTCTTCTCTCCGCCACCGCCCGGGGAGCGGTCAGCCGGCGCCGGCGTCGTGGCGTCGGGCGCAGTCCACGCCGGGATGCTCGGGCTGATCGTCCTTCTCACTCTTGGATTCTCGTCGGCACGCGACACGCTGCCCGAGCGTCTCGATCCTGCGCGGCTCGTCTTTCTCGTAAGGCCCGGCCCCGGTGGCGGAGGTGGTGGAGGCGGGTTGAAGCAACCGGAACCGGCCGTAAAGGCTGAGATGAAGGGGCCCGGTCGCGTGAAGAGCCCTGTGCCCCCGCCGAAACGGCTCACGACCCAGACCCCGGCACCGCGGATCACGCGGCCGGAGCCGCCGCCTCTGAGGCCGCTCCCCACCCCTGCGGTCGAGCCTCCACCGCCGGCGCCACGCCCCGCGGTGACGCCACAGGTGGTCGCCCCCGTCGTCACGGCGTCGTCCGACGCTCGTGATCGTGCCGGAGTGCTGAGCGAAAGCCCAACCGAGCCGGCGAGTCAAGGCAGCGGAACCGGGGCTGGGGTCGGAACCGGACAGGGCACAGGAATCGGTGAAGGCAGCGGCGCCGGCATCGGGCCAGGCTCCGGGGGCGGCACCGGGGGAGGACCGTACCGCCCCGGGAGCGGCATCACGCCGCCCGAACTGCTTCGGGAAGTGCGCCCCGATTACACCGACGACGCGAGGCGCAGGGGGATCGAAGGGGACGTGGTGCTCGAGATCGTCGTCCGGCACGACGGGACGGTCGGCGATGTGAAGGTTCTCCAGAGCCTGGCGGGCGGGCTCGACCGCCGCGCGACGGACGCCGTCCGGCAATGGCGCTTCGCTCCAGCCCGGCGGCACGGCACCCCCGTGGACGTCATCGTCGAGGTCGCTGTGGAATTCAAGCTCCGGTAAGAACGATGGATACCATTCTGCTGACGATCACGGGTCTTTCGCTGGCGCTCGCCGCGGCGATGGGCGTTCTGCTTGCGCGGATACTGCGGGAGGAGCGCCGGCGGTCCGACGCACGCGTGGCTCTGCTCACGAACGCGGCGGTCGGTTTGGCCGATCTGGACCTGCGGCCGGCCGCAGCCACTCCTCCGGCGGCGGGGGACCTGTTCCATGAGCACGACGAAGGCTCGCCATGGCCACGGCGCTTCGGGGTCATTGCCGCCATGGCCGCGTTGGTCGCGATCGTGGCGTTGGGCTGGAGCGCTGTCCGGCCCGCGGTCACGGCGCCGGCCGCGGCTTCAGCAGGTTCCAACGCGGCCGACCTGAACGCCGGGTCCGCGGCCACCGCGGCACCGCTCGAGCTGCTGGCCCTGGAGCACCAGCAGCAGGAGGGATCGCTCACGATCTCAGGAGTGGTGCAGAACCCGCGCGGCGGCGCGGCGCTCGGCCGGGTTCACGCGACGGTGCTCGTCTTCGGCGGCGACGGTTCGCTGCTGACGAGCGCGCGCGCCCCGCTCGAGAGCGCTATGCTGACACCAGGCCTCGAATCGCCCTTCGTCATCCACGTGCCCGTCGCCCGCGCCGCGCGCTACCGTGTCGGGTTCCGCGGCGAGGACGACGAGCCGCTCGGCCACGTGGACCGTCGTGATCCGGACGCGCTCGCTCGAAAGGAAGGGCCATGAAATCGCGACGCGCTTTCGCAATCGCCACGTTCGTCGGCGCCGCGGCTGCCGCGGTCTCGGGCCAGCAGGCCCAGGACAACCAGGCGTTCCGCTTTCGCACCGGCGTCGAGCTGATCAACGTCACCGCCACCGTCACCGACGGGAGCGGCCGGTTCGTCTCCGGTCTTCGCCAGGAGGATTTCCGCGTCTACCAGGACGATCAGCCGCAGGCGATCACCCACTTCAACAGCGAGCGCGTGCCCGTGAGCCTCGGCATCATTCTCGATACCAGCGGCAGCATGGATGGCGAGAAGATGACCGCCGCGAAAATGGCGCTCAACCGCTTTCTGCTCGATCTGCTCGGCCCCGGGGACGAGGTCTTCCTGTATCGCTTCGACAGCGCACCCGAGCTGGTTCACGAGTGGACCACGGACCGGCAGCGCGTGAGCGCTGCGCTCAATCGCCTCCATCCGAGGGGCGGGACCGCGTTGTACGACGCGCTCGCGGATGCGATCCCGCTCGCGCAGGCCGGCAAGCACCAGAAGAAGGCGCTCCTGGTCATCTCCGACGGCAACGACACCAGCAGCCGCACGGCGATCGTGCGGCTCAAGGAGCAGATCCGCGAGACCGAAGTGCTGGTCTACGCCATCGGCATCGACGCCCAGGATCCAACCTGGCAGGTTCAGCCGCGCCGAACGTGGGGCGGTGCCGTCCAGTCGCTCTTCCAGAAACCGATTCCGTTCCCGTTTCCGCGCCCCGGCGGCTCGAGGGGCCGGCCGCGTCCGCTGCCGCCGCCCAACCCGGGTCCGCGATTTCCGCCGGGCACACCTCCGATGCTGCCGCCCGCGACAACGCCGCGCAATCCCGGCGCGCGTCTGCCGGACGATCGCGTGAACGTGCCTGCGCTCCGGGATATCACCGACGACAGCGGCGGGCGCACCGAAGTGATCCGGACGGCGCGGGACCTCGATCCGGCCACCGCGGGCATCGCCGACGAGCTCTCGAAGCAGTACTACATCGGCTATGCGTCGACCGGCGTGAAAGACGGCAAGTGGCACTCGATCCGCGTCGAGGTGGGCAACGGCCGGTATCACGTGCGGGCGCGCCGCGGCTTCGTCGCGACACAATAGACGATTGGCCGGTGGATCGGCTGATATGATTTCGCGGTGCAATCGTTCACCGCGGCCATCGGGCTGAGCGTCCTCGGCAGCTTCGGCGGCCTGCTGGCGGCATCAGGGTTCCTGCTGCTCGGGCACAAACTCCGCTCGCGCCTCGTGCCGTGGGCGATCAGCTACGCGGTAGGCACGCTGCTCGGCGTCGCACTGCTCGCGCTGCTGCCCGAGGCGCTCGACGCCCTTCCTGCCTCCGCCGCGCTCGGCACGCTCCTCGCCGGTGTTCTCACGTTTTTCCTCCTCGAAAAGCTGGTCTTGTGGCGTCACTGCCATGACGCCGACGACCACGAATGCGAGGTCCACATGAGCAGCGCGGCGTCACTGGTCATCATCGGTGACGCGTTTCACACGTTCGTGGATGGCGCCATCATCGCGGCAGCGGTCCTGACCTCGATTCCGCTGGGCATCACCACCGCGCTGGCCGTGGCCGCGCACGAGATCCCGCAGGAAGTCGGCGACGTTGCCATCCTGCTCCGCGCCGGCTATTCGCGTGCGAGGGCGCTGACGCTCAACATCATGTCCGCCGCCGGCGGCGTGCTCGGGGCGGTCGCGATGTTGACGGCCTCGCAGGCTGTCCCGACGGCGCTGCCGTACGTGCTCGCGTTTGCCGCCGGCAACTTTCTCTACATCGCGATGGCGGATCTCATCCCCGATCTGCATCGGGGCAATGTCGAGGGAGGCGCGGTCCGGCAGATGGCCCTGATCGGTGCAGGGATCCTGACGATCGTTCTGCTGTAGCGCCGGCCGGCGTCCTCCGGCGTGGTTACATGAGGACGGTCGCGCGCATCCCCGCCAGCCGTAAGTCCCAGTAAATCCGCGGGCGTCACGTGGCATCCCCTTTGCCCCCTCTCGAGGGTGATGCAGCCTGCCGGCAGGTCGTTTTCGCACTGAGCCGGAGGTCCCCGATGAGTCTCAGAATCCTTTCCGCCACGCTGGCAGTCGTGCTGTCAGCCGCGGCCGTCGCCGCGCAGGCGCTCGAGCAGACCCCGCTGGCCGACGCCGTCGCCAGCTCCATCACCAGCTACTCCCACTTCACGATCTTCGACGATGTCAGCGTGCTGGCCGACGACGGCACGGTCACGCTGCGGGGCAAGGTGACGATGCCGTTCAAGCGGGACGACATCGGCCGGCGCGTCGCGGCCATCGACGGCGTTCGAGCGGTCCGGAACGAGATCGAGGTGCTGCCGGTGTCGGCCGGCGACGAGAACCTGCGGCGCAGGATCGCGCGGGCGATCTACGGCAACCCGGCGTTCTGGCGATACGCCGCCCTGCCCAATCCGCCGATCCACATCATCGTGGAGCGCGGCCGCGTGACGCTGACGGGCGTGGTGCCAAGTGACGTCGATCGCGCGCTGGCGCGGTCACTGGCGACCGGGCAGGGAGAGTTGTCGGTGACGTGTGCGCTGAGGACGGACCTCGAGGCGCGCGGCCACTAGGCCGCCGCCTGGTCGCTCTCGCGCCCCTTCCGCATCGTCCACCAGATCAGGAGAACCAGAACGGTCACCGCGGCGGTGAAGGCACCCGCGAAGAGCCAGAGCGTGCGGTGGAGGATCGACTCGCTCTCCATCTCGACCAGGATGTTCACCCGCTGCCCGTCGAGACGGTCGGCGAGATGCTGTTCCCACGCGAGGATGTTGCCCCGGGCCGCCTGGGAGGGCTCATCCGTCTCGAGGTCGCGCGCTGTGTGGTGCAGGATCCTGGATGGCAGATGCAGGCGGAAGGCGACGATCTCGGTGCCGTCCCACCCGTAGTTCTGCAGCGTGCCCGGTTTCATCGCCGAGGCACCGACCGTCTGGGTGTAGACGTGCCTGCCGTCCTTCGCGCCGAAACTGTACTGGGACCAGGCAAACGGCGGCGCCTCGCTCAGCTTCCGGACGTCGCTGACCTCCATCCTGACCTGCACGAACCGGCGTCCGTTGCGGCGCCACGGACGGCTCACGCGCGTCACGTCGGTCACCGGGGTTTCGAACTGCGCGCGGATCTCGTCCGGCCTGAAGCGTTCGGAAGGATCGGTCGGCACGTCGAGTCCGCGCAGCGCGGCCAGCGCCGGGATCGACGCGTTCACGACGATCGTGGCGGAGCCGTCGATCGCCAGCGTGAGGTCTTCTTCGTATTCGTATTGCTTGCCGAGGATGCCGCCGGCGCACCCGGCGGCCGCGAGGAACGCGATCGCCGCGAGCGCGGCTGCCGCCGCACGAGTGGGCACGATCCGAATGATATCGTGGTTCCATGCCCGAGTCCCCGCGCCTGTTTCTCATCGACGGCAGCTCGCAGATGTACCGCGCCTACCATGCGATGCGCGGCGCGGGCCTGAGCGGTCCGGGCGGCAAGACCACGCACGCGGTCTACATCTTCGTGACGATGCTGCGTAAGCTGCTGGAGGATCACCATCCGCAGTACATCGCCGCTTCGTTCGACCTGGCCGGCCCGACCTTCCGCTCGGAGATGGCCACCGACTACAAGGCGAACCGCGCGCCGATGCCCCCCGATCTCGCCGAGCAGATCCCGTGGGTGCACGAGGCGTGCGAGGCACTGGGCGTCCCGATCCTCACATCCGAGCGGTTCGAAGCCGACGATGTGATCGGCACACTGGCGACCCAGGCGGTCGCACGCGGCTTCGACGTGGCGATCGTCACCGGCGACAAGGATTTCTTTCAGCTGGTGCACGACGGCTTGAAGGTTTACAACCCGAAGGACGACGGCACCTGGTTCGACGCCGAGGCCGTCAGGGAGAAGTTTGGCGTCACCCCCTCGCAGGTGGTGGACGTGCTCGCCCTGATGGGGGATTCGATCGACAACATCAAGGGGGTGCCGGGGATCGGCGAGAAGGGCGCCCGTGATCTGATCGCGACCTACGGCAACCTCGAAGCGCTCCTCGCTCGCGCGTCCGAGATCCCGAACAAGCGCTACCGGGAAGGATTGCTGAACCACGCCGAAGACGCACGGCAGAGCCGCGAGCTGGCCCGGATTCGAACCGACGTGCCGGTGGCGTTCGATCCCGAGGCGGTCCGCTACCGAGGCGCCGACCAGGCCGCCTGCTTCGAGCTGTTCACGCGGCTCGGGTTCCGGTCGCTGGTGATGGAGTTCGCGCCGACGGCCGCAACCATCAGCAGGGACCACCGGATCGTCACGTCGGCGGCCGATCTCCAGGCGCTGGCCACGGAATTGAGCCAGGCGGGGCGATTCGCCCTGCGCGTCATCCCCGATGCGCCCGAGGCCGTCAGAGCAGGGATCGCCGGAATCGCCTTCTCGACCGCCGCGCACCAGGCGCGGTATGTGCCGTTCGTCGAAGGCACGGTGTCGGCCGGGGGGCTGTTCGACGTGGATGACGGTCCGCCACGCGCCGGCGTCGACGGCCGGGGCGCCCTGGAGGCGCTCAAGCCGGTCCTGGAGGATCCGTCCGTCCTGAAGGTCGGCCACGACGTCAAGTTCGACGCAATCGTCCTCGCCCGGCACGGGATCACCATTCGAGGCGTGACGGTCGACACGATGCTCGCAAGCTACCTGCTCGACGCGACCCGCTCCGCCCATCCGCTCGAGGACCTGGCGCTCGAACACGCTGGCTACAAGGCGCTGCGCGAAGAGGATGTCTGCGGCCGCGGCGCGAAGGCGATCTCGTTCCGCGACATCCCGGTGGAGCGGGCAATGGACTTCGCCGGGGAGCGTGCCGATCTCGCGCTCCAGATGGCCGACACGCTTCGGGCGCTGCTCCGGCAGGAGCATCTCGAGACGCTGTACGACACGCTGGAGCTGCCGCTCGTGCCGGTCCTGGTCGACATCGAGCGCGCCGGGATCTGCGTGGACGGCGCCGCGCTCGCCAGCCAGTCGGGCAAGGTCGACCAGGAGCTCGCGCGGCTCGCCGCCTCGATCTACGAACAGGCCGGCGAGGAGTTCAACATCAACTCCCCGAAAAAGCTGTCGGAGGTGCTGTTCGAGAAGCTCGGGATGAAGACCGAGACGATCCGGCGGACGACGAAAACGAAGGCGCAGTCCACGTCGTTCGAGGTGCTCGAGGAACTGGCGCTGGCCCACGACCTGCCGCGGCTGGTGCTCGAGTGGCGGGCGCTGATGAAGCTGAAAGGCACGTACATCGACGCGCTGCCGCAGCTCGTGAACCCGGAAACCGGCCGGGTGCACACCTGCTTCAACCAGGCGGTCGCCGCCACCGGACGCCTGAGCAGCAGCGATCCCAACCTGCAGAACATCCCGATCCGGACCGAGGTCGGCCGCGAGATCCGCCGCGCCTTCGTCGCGGAACGCGGCAACGTCCTGATCTCGGCCGACTACTCCCAGATCGAGCTGCGAGTGCTCGCCCACCTCTCCGACGAGCAGACACTGATCGAGGCGTTCAGCCGCGACGAGGACATTCACGATCGAACCGCGCTGAAGGTCTTCGGCACCGGCAGCGGCCTCGGCCCGCACGAACTGCGCCGCCGGGCGAAGATCATCAACTACGCGCTGCTGTACGGCAAGCAGGCCTTCACCCTCGCGAAAGACATCGGAGTCTCGAGGCAGGAAGCCCAGGAATTCATCGACGCCTACTTCGCCGGCTTCCCGGCCGTCCGCGGTTTCATCGACGGACTGCTGGTTCAGGCACGCCAGGAGGGCAGCGTGAAGACGATGTTCGGCCGGCGGCGGCTGATGCCGGACCTCAACAGCCGCAACTATCAGATCCGCGGTGAGGCGGAGCGACGGTCGATGAACTTCCCGATCCAGGGCTCTGCCGCCGACATCCTCAAGAAAGCAATGATCGACGTCCACGCGGCGCTGCCAGCCGCCGCGGGGGGGCGGGCGCGCATGATCCTCACGGTCCACGACGAACTGCTGTTCGAAGCGCCGAAGGAGGCGGCCGACGAGACCATCGCGGTGGTTCGCGACAGGATGGAGCACGCGGTCGCGCTCAAGGTGCCGCTGACGGTGGACATCGGCGTCGGGGAGAACTGGAAGGAAGCGAAAAGCTGACCGGCGCGCAGGAGGTCCCGGAACCAGTACTAGCGCGTCCAGCTCGCCTTGAATGCTTCCCAGTCGCTGAGGAGGCCGGTCACCGCGAGGCTCGGATCCTTCGGCGACAGCCGCGCGGCGCGCTCGGGGATGATGGCCTGAACGACCAGGCGGTCGAGGTCGCCCCGGAGCATCACGCCGCGATCGCGCGCGAGCGCCGCCCGGACCCACGCGGCAGACGCGGCGCTCCAGGCCGCTTCGAGGTCGCCGCTGCCTCGCGCCGCGGCGACGAGCCAGTAGCCGGCCGGCGTCGAGCCGGGATCCCGCGCGAGTTCGTCGCTCATGCGGTGGATGAGCCTCGCATAGATGGCCGGCCGCTCGTTCATCGGCCGGAGCTGCGCCTGACGGTCGACCGCTGTGGCCCACCAGTCGAGCACCCGGTCGTATCCAGCCGGCCCGAGCGCCGCCGATGCGTCCAGCACCGGCGCAAACATGTCGGCCGCCGCACCGAATCGGTCCTCGAGGAACAGCGTCTCAGCGAACCCCAGCGTCAACTCCAGGCGCTCGCGAGCATCGAGGCGGCTCGGATCGACGTCGCGGAGTGCCTCGCGGGCGTCGGCGAGCGACGTTTCCGAGGGGGACTTGCGGAATTTCTCCAGGTGAATGCGCCCCAGAATCACCAGCGCTGAATTGGCGGTGGCGGGTTGCTGCAGGGCCGTGCGCGCCGCGCGCTCGGCAGCCTCGAACTGACCGGCGTTGTAAAGACGTCTGGACTCGCCGAGGGCGTCCTGGGCGGGGAGGGCCGCGGGCAGCAGCATCAGCATGATCAGGACAACCGCACTCCGGCGCACAACCCGGATGGTAGCACAGCCGTCGAGTGGCACTAACTCGCTGCGTCTCAGGCACTTACATGCCGTGGTGCAGATTCATGATGCTATAATCGCCGCCGATGGTTGAGCCGACGGTCGTCCCGCGATCAGAGCATGCGCTCTCGCGGCGTGACATCGATCCCGACGCGCTCAAGGTTCTGTACCGGCTTCACGAGCACAATTACGTCGCCTACCTCGTCGGTGGCAGCGTCCGGGACCTGCTGCTCGACCGGCGGCCGAAGGACTTCGACATCGGCACGTCGGCCCACCCGCATCAGGTCAAAAAGCTGTTCCGCAACTGCTGGATCATCGGCCGGCGCTTCAGGCTCGCGCACGTCAAGTTCGGGACGAAAACGATAGAAGTCGCGACCTTCCGACGCCTGGTGGACGCCTCCGGCATCACCCCCGAAGCCGAAGCGGCACTCGACATCCCGGCCGACGCGCCGCCGGAACCGGGGATGCTGGCGGTGGACGACGACACCGGCAACCGGCTGGAGCCGGAAATCGCGCCGCGCGCGCGCCGGCGCGCCGAGGATCACCTGATCCAGCGTGACAATACCTACGGCACGCCTGAAGAGGACGCCTTCAGACGCGACTTCACGGTCAATGCGCTCTTCTACGACATCGGCACCTTTTCCATCATCGACTACACGGGCGGCCTGCAGGACCTCGACGCACGCCTGATCCGCTGCATCGGCGAGCCGGAGGTCCGCTTTCTCGAAGATCCGGTGCGCATGCTGCGTGCCGTCGTGCTCGCCGCACGGCTGGAGTTCACGATCGACGACGCATCGCTGGACGCGATCGAGCGTCAGAAGCACGAGATCGCGCGGAGCGCGGCACCGCGGCTGCTCGAGGAGTACTACAAGATCCTCCGGTCCGGGCACTCCGCCGAGGCGTTCAGACAGCTCTCGGGGACCGGGCTCCTCCGGGAGATCACGCCGGAGCTCGAGGATGCGCCCGACCAGTTCTGGCACGCGCTCGAAGCGATCGACCGCTACCGCGAGCAGTTCGATTCCGCGCCCGATTCGCTCACCAACGCGATCCTCGCCGGCACGCTGCTGCACCCGATCGGGCTGATCGGGCCGCGAACGAGGTTTCATGCCGATCCCATGGAACGCAAGATCGACCTGGGGCTGTTGCCGATCCCGCGGCGCGACGTGGAGCGGCTGCAGCAGATCTTCTCGATGATCCCGAGGGTGCTCGACGTGCACGCGCCGTTCCGCGCGCAGCGCGGGCTGCTTCATCGTTCGTCGCTCGACGAAGCGCTCACCTGGGTCGAGATCCACGGCGATCGGCCGGACGTGGTAGCGCACTGGCGGGAGCTCCAGTCGCAACGGCCGGCGTACGAGCCGGCTGCGCAGGCCGCCGATGCCCCACCGGTGCCATCGTTCCGCCGGCGCCGGCGCAGGCGCAGGGGCCCTCGACGCAATCCGGTTTAGAAGACGAGGCGCACGCCCACACGGGAGGTGCGAGGCAGGCCGATGGTGCGGAGGGGGGTCCGGCCGACGTCCTGCTCCTGATCGAGGACGTTCTCCACGGCCCCGAACAGTTCGAGACCCGGCTTCAGCAGCCATCCTGCCCGGACATCCGTCATCGAAGACCGATTCAGCACGAAGGCGTTGCGGTCGTCGTCGAACTGGGGCGCGAGATGGCGCCACTCGGCGGAGAGCCGCAACGCACCAACGGTGCCGCGTGCGCCGAGCGCGTAATGCGCGCGGGGCACCTGCGGCACGCGCAGACCCTCCAGCGGGCCGGCCGCAAACACCGAGTCCGTGAACGAGGCGGCGCCGGTGAGCACGAGCGAGCGCGACACGCGGCCTTCGAGCTCGAGCTCCGCCCCGGCAGAACCGATGCGCGCCGCGTTCTGCCGCTGACGCACGATGGTCGGGCCTGATGCCAGCGTGACGTTGACGATCGCGTCCGTTACGCGGCTCCAGAAGCCGAGCGCTCGAACCGTGATGCCGCGCCTGTGCCAGGAGGCGCCGCCTTCGATGCCCCGCGCGCTCTCCGGGCGCAGCAGGGGATTGGCCTCGGTGATCACGTTCCCCACCCGGAAGGGGCGATAGAGCTCGTTGATGGTCGGCCCGCGGTAACCGCTCTGGAGCGCCAGACGCAGGCTGAGCTCCCCGGTGACGGCGTACGCGCCCCAGAACCGCGGGCTCACGAAGAGATGCTGATTGGCGTCTTCGAGCTCCGAGCGCCAGAGCTCGGCACGCAGCCCCGCGCCGAAGCTTCCGCGGCCCCGATGAGAGGAGGCCTGGGCGGCGATCGACGCATCACTCTGCCGCGGTGTCGTGAGGCGCGCAGGCATAGGCGCGCCTTGCGCAGTGAAGGCGGTCTCGGCAAGCTCGGCAGCGACGAGCTTGCCGGCCACGGAGACCGACACCGCGCCTGCGCCGCCGCTCCACACCCGGTCCCCCGACCCTCCGAACGCATTCGCCCTGACCTCCTGCGCGCTGGTCTGCCGCTCCGACGAACGGTCGCCGGCGACCGCGCTGAAGGTCTGCTCGTAGCGCTGCGCCAGCGCGTACCCGCGCGCACCCCATCCGGTGCCGCCCGCCACACTCCCGGAGACCTGGGTCACGCGCGTGCGGTTGCGCTGCACCGGCGTCCCGTTGCCTCGCGATTCACCGAAGTACGCAGCCCGCAGGGTCACCCGTGCCCCGGACATCGCAAAACCCGTCGCGCCGTGTGCGCTGCCATGGCGAGATCTGGCCGGCGTGTCGATCGGCCCCCGCGACTCAGGCGCGGTGATGACGAACCCGTCGGTCGTGAACCCCTCGGCGGCCGCATACAGATCGACTCCTGCGACCGTGCGCCCGCCGAACCCGGACACACGTGCCGTCGCGTCGGAGCCGCCTTCCATCAGCAGGCGTGTGCCCGGGGCCTGCAGGCTGCGGAGCGTCACGACGCCGGCAATGGCATCGGCGCCGTGCAGGTCTCCGGCGGCTCCCCGGGCCACCGCCACCTCGCGGAGCGCCATGGCGGGCACACGGTTCCAGTAGACCCATCCCCCGACCGGATCGTTCAGCGGCACGTCGTCGGCCAGAACCAGCGCGCGGCTCGAGCCCGACGCCGCAAGCCCGCGCAACGTCACCCCCTGGGTCGTCGGGTTCGCGACGCGGGATGACGACCGCCGGAAGAGACTGAAGCCCGGAACGGAGCGGAGCGCATCGTCGAGCGTGACGGACGGCGTGAGCGCGAGCTCGCCGGGGCCGAGGACCGTCACCGCGGCCGGCGTCGCAATCGAGGGCGCGGAGCCGACGACGGTGATGCTCTCGGCGATGCGCGGACGCTGAAGCTCGGCGAGTTTCAGAGCGAGCGTCAGCAGCGCGGCGGCGAAGTCCATCAGTGGTCGCCCGGCTCGGCGATGAAGCGGTAGCCGACGCCTCGAACCGTCTGAAGGTGCCGGGGAGAGGCGGGATCCTTTTCCAGGTACCGCCGCAGACGGACGATGAAGTTGTCGATTGCCCGGGTGTCGGTGTCTTCGCGCAACGACCAGACGTCTTCGAGCATCGACTTGCGCGAGACGGCCTTGCCCTCGTGCGTAATGAGGTAACGAAGCAGGTTGGCCTCCATCAGCGTGAGCGGGAACGCACGATCGCCTACCCGGATTTCGAGCGCGTCGAAATCGATGGTTCGACCTGCAAAGGTGTACCGGTCGGCGGTGTGCTTCGTCCAGCCGCTCCGGCGAAGCAGGCTGTTGGCCCGGGCGATGAGAATGGCCAGCTCCGTCGGCTTCGGCAGGTAATCGTCGGCGCCGGCGGCAAACCCGTTCAGCACGTCTTCGGGGCGGCCACGGGCTGTCAGGATCAGCACCGGCACGAACTGTTTCGCGGCCCGGAGCTCGGAGACGACCGCGAAGCCGTCCTTACCCGGCAGCATGACGTCCAGCACGACGAGGTCGTACGGCTGGCTGCCGGACCCGACCAGCCGATCCAGCGCCGCCTCGCCGGTATCCACCACGTCGGCCGCATACCCCTCGGCGTCGAGGTTGAACTTGAGCCCATCGGCGAGATGCTGCTCATCTTCGACGATCAGAATCCTGGGCGCGCTCATGCGGGTTCAGGCGGGCGCGGCAACAGAAGCGTGAAGGTGCTGCCCCGGCCGGCTCCCTCGCTCTCGGCAAACGCCTTGCCGCCGTGCCGCCTGGCGACCGACCGGACGATGAACAGGCCGAGCCCGCTGCCCTTCGCTCGCATGGTCATGCCGTGGATCCGGTAGAAACGCCGGAAGACGCGTTTCAGCTCGTTGGGTGAGATCCCGGCGCCGCGGTCGGCCACCTTCAGGGCGTAGCGTGATTTGTCGGCGGTTTCTTCCAGGCTCACGGTGACGCGGGGATTCGGCGCGGAGTACTTCACGGCGTTGTCGATCAGATTCCACACCGCGGCCTTCAACTCGTCTGGATCGCCGAGGACGATCGCGGACCCGGGCGTCCGCGGCTCGAAGGTCATCGACTCCTCAGGCAGGTGAAAGCGGGTGCGCGCCAGCGTGACGCACTCGCCGGCGATCTCGGTCAGATTCACGCGCGCCTGATCGATCCGCCGGAACGGCGACTGCGTGCTCCCGGCCCGGAGCACCTGCTCGATCGTGTGCAGGAGGCGGTCGCTGTCCTCGAGCATGATCCGGTAGAACTCCTGCCGCTTCGCTTCGTCGAGCTCGCGCGCCTGCAGGGTCTGGAGATAGAGCCGGATGGACGCGACCGGCGTCTTGAGCTCGTGGGTGACGGCGTTGATGAAGGAGTCGTGCTGCTCGTTGCGGCGGATCTCGCGCACGAGAAAGATGGTGTTGAGCACCATGCCGGCGATGATGACGAGGAAGAGGATGAGTCCCAGAACGGCGAGCACGCCGCTCTGCCAGCTCACCACGAGCCAGCCGACGTTCAACGCCACGGCGATCGCGACGAGGCAGATGCCGAAGACGGTGAAGAAGATGACGGATCGGCGCCGGCCGCGGATCATTCTGACAGGATACAGGAGTCCGTGCTCGGTGCTCGGTGCTCGGTGCTCGGTGCAGGGCTTTGAACGTTCAGCGTTCGACGTTCAGCGTTCGGCGTTCAGCGTTTCTTCCTACGCCGCCTCTTCCGCCGGCAGCGGCTGGCGGACCTTGGCGACCTTCAGGTCGCGGACGATCCCGACGGCGTTCAGCAGCTTCAGCGTGATCCAGGAGATGTCGAACTCGTACCAGGCCAGCCCGTGGCGGGCGGACACCGGGTGGGCGTGGTGGTTGTTGTGCCAGCCTTCACCGAAGGTCAGGAGCGCGACCCACCAGCTGTTGCGCGAGTCGTCGCGGGTCTGAAACCGACGCGAGCCCCACATGTGCGTGGCCGAGTTCACGAGCCAGGTCGCGTGCAGGCCGAACACGATCCGCAGGAAGACACCCCAGAACACCATCGGCCATCCGCCCACCGCAAGGAGGATCAGACCGACGACGATGACGGGCACGAAGTGCCAGGTGTTCAGCCAGCGGTAGAAGGGGTCCGCCGCGAGGTCCCGCGCGTACTTCGACATCACCGCGGTGTTGTTGTGATTGGAGTCACCGAACAGGATCCAGCCCATGTGGGCCCAGAAGCCGCCGTCGTGCGGCGTGTGCGGATCCCCCTCGTGGTCGGAGTGCTGGTGGTGCACGCGATGGGTGGCCACCCAGAAGATCGGCCCCCCCTCGAGCGTCAGCGTTCCACAGATCGCAAGAAAGTATTCGAAGACCTTCGATGTCTTGTAGCCGCGGTGGGTGTGCAGCCGGTGATAGCCGAGGCTGATGCCGAAGCCGACCGCGAGCCAGTGCAGCGCGAGCGCCACGAAGAAGTTGGTCCAGGAAAAGAAGAAGAGCGCCGCAACCGCGCCGATGTGAAACAGCACCATGACGATTCCGGTGATGCAGTTCAGAGTGGTGAGATTGTACGGCAGGCGCTTGGACGTGAACGATGCAGTAGACAAGAAGGCTCCTCGAAGAATGACCGAGCCTCCAAGGTATCAAGCTGTGGCGTGGGGGATTGTAAGAGTTGTGTAACTCCGGCGCCCGCCGGCTTCCACTGCCGGTTCCTGCATACGCTTTCGCAATAACCGTTACGCTTTCGCAACTTTCACCTCCCAGACGAGGCCGATGCGCCGGAGACAGCGCAGGGTCAGCCAGGAGACGTCGAGCTCCCACCACGCCAGCCCGTGCCGTGCCGACACCGGATGCGCGTGGTGATTGTTGTGCCAGCCTTCGCCAAACGTGAGCACCGCGACCCACCAGCTGTTGCGCGAGTCGTCGCGCGTGTCGAAGCGCCGCGTGCCCCACATGTGCGTGGCCGAGTTCACCAGCCAGGTGAAGTGCAGCCCGAGCACGATTCGCAGACACATGCCCCAGGCCGCCATCCCCCAGCCGCCGAACGCGATCATGACCAGCCCCACCGCCGTCATCGGCACCCAGTGCCAACTGGTCAGCCATCGATAGAACGGATCGGACGCAAGGTCAGGCGCGTACTTCGAGGCGGTGGGATTGTGGTTGTGCAGCCGGTCCCCGAACAGCACCCAGCCCATGTGCGCCCAGAAACCGCCCTCGCGCGGGCTGTGCGGATCGCCGTGCTTGTCGGAATGCTGGTGGTGCACTCGATGCGTGGCGATCCAGAAAATGGGTCCGCCTTCGAGGGCGAACGATCCGCAGAGCGCCAGGAAGTACTCGAAGACCTTCGACGTCTTGAACCCGCGATGGGTCAACAGACGGTGGTAGCCGATGCTGATCCCCAGCCCTACCACCACCCAGTGAAACACGAGCAGGACGAGCAGATTGGTCCAGGTGAAGTGGAACAAGGCCCCGATGGCTACGAGGTGGAGAGCGCCCATGATGGCGGCAGCGATCCCGTTGAGCGCTGCGAGCGAGTAGGTCGTAGGTGGATGCGGGATGATCAGCCGTTCCCCTTCTCGAAGTCCTGCATGAACTGCACGAGCGCGTCCACCCCCTCCTCCGGGAAGGCATTGTAGATCGAGGCGCGCATCCCGCCCACGGAACGGTGGCCCTTGAGCCCGTCGAGCCCGGCCGCCGTGGCGTCCTTCGCGAATTTTTTCTCGAGCTCTTCGTCCGGCAGCCGGAAGGTGACGTTCATCCGCGACCGGCTGCCCGGCTGGGCGTGGGCCCGGTAGAAGCCGCTCCGGTCGATCTCGGCGTAGAGCTTGCCGGCCTTCCGGGCGTTCACGCGCTCGATCGCCGCGAGGCCGCCCTGCTTCAGCAGCCACCGGAGCACCAGCCGCATCACGTAGATCGTGAAGACGGGCGGAGTGTTGTAGAGGGACTTGTTCTCGGCGTGAATCGGGTACTGCAGCATCGTCGGGATCGAGGCGGGGGTGCGCTTCAGCATGTCGTCGCGGATGATCACGAGCGTGACGCCGGCCGGGGCGAGGTTCTTCTGCGCGCCCGCATAGATCAATGCGAACTTCGAGACGTCAATCGGCCCGCTGAAGATGTCGGACGAGGCATCGGTGACGAGCGGCACGCCGCCGACGTCCGGAACATAGTGGAACTCGGTGCCGAAAATCGTGTTGTTGGTCGTGTAATGGACGTAGGCCGCGCCGGGATCGAGGCGCAGCTCTGCCTGCGCCGGCACGCGCGCGAAGTTCTCGGCCTCGGTCGTCGCGGCGATCTTCACGCCGCCGACCCGTTTCGCCTCCTTCACGGCCTTCTGTGCCCACGAGCCGGTGACCACGTAGTCGGCCGAGCCGCCCGAAGGCAGGATGTTCATCGGCACCATCGAGAACTGCAGGCTCGCGCCCCCCTGCAGAAAGAGCACGTGGTAGCCGTCGGGCACCCCGGCGAGCGTGCGGATGTCGGCCTCGGCCCCCTGGATGATCTCGTCGAAGGGCTTCGAGCGGTGGCTGATCTCGAGGATCGACATGCCGACGCCCGGCAGCGAGAGCAGGTGCTCGCGGGCTTCCTCGAGAACCTCGAACGGCAGGACGGCCGGCCCGGCCGAGAAATTGAAGATGCGCTTGGTCGTCACAGTTCCACCACCTGCAGATCCAGAACGTCCTGGTTCGTCTTGATACGGCCGCACAGCTCGCCGGCCGGGGCCCCATCGAGATTGATCCGCGCGACCGCCGCCTCCGCGCCTTCGAAGACGATGTTCTCCGTCTCCTGGACGTTCAAGTTCGCCTCGCGCAGGTGATCGAACACATGCGCGAGCACGCCCGGGCGGTCGCGATGCCGCACGACAAGCATATGCGTGGCGGGCGTCCGTTTCGCCAGGTTCACGACGTTCGGCACCCGGCCGGTCTCTTTGAAGGTGCGGATGATGCGGACGGTCTCGGCCGCGATCGCTTCCTGTGCCTGGTCGGTCGAGGCCCCGATATGGTGCGTGCCGTAGACGCCGGGCAGCGACATCAGCTCGCTGCTGAACTCCCCGGTCGCCGCGGCCGGCTCGTTGGCGAAAACGTCGAGGCCGACGCGGAGCTTCTTGTCCTGGACCGCCCGGGCGAGCGCCGCGTGGTCCACGACCTCGCCGCGTGCGGTATTGATGAACATCGCGCCCGGTTTCATCCGGTCGAACACCGCCGCGTCGATGAAATTTCTGGTCTCGGGCCCGAGCGCGACGTGCACACTCAGGATGTCGGCTCGCTGGGCGACGTCGCCGGGAGCGGGCGCCAGCTCGATCTTCACGGCGCGCGCAGCCGCTTCGACCCCGAGCTCGTTCGCGTCCCGCTCGGACAGCGCGCCGCTCTGCCCGGCGTAGCGCCGGCTCCAGATCACCACGTTCAACCCGAAGCCGGCCGCGCGGCGGATCATCTCCCGGCCGATGCTGCCGACCCCCAGGAGCCCGAGTGTGCTCCCGTGAAGACCTCGGGCCTTGGAATACTCCTTCTTGTCCCACTTGCCGGCGCGGAGATCGGCGACGTTGTCGGGGACACGGCGGTCGAGCGCCAGCATCAGGGCAAACGCGAGCTCCGCGACCGCGATCGCATTCTTCCCGGGGCAATTCGAGACGTAGATACCCCGCGTCGAGGCGCCCGCGACGTCGATCGTGTTGTAACCCGCTCCCGCACGGACGATCAGCGAGAGCCGTCCGGCGTCGAGCATCGGCGTCGTGACCTTCGTGCTGCGCACGACGAGGACGTCGGCGCCCGACGAACGTACGGCCTCCGCCAGGGCATCGTCCTTGAGATCCGGTTCGTAGACGACCTCGCACCCGGCCGCCTGGAGGCCGTCGATCCCGCTCTTCTCGAACTTGTCGGCGACTAGAACTTTCATAGATTCTCGACCCGCCCGGCCTGAAGGTCGGGCCTTCGTCATAACGTGTGAGTCCGCGACATCCGGTGATCGGCCACGTTCGTGTGGTCAGTCATCCGTGTCATCAGTCAGATCGTGTGGATCAGCAGCCCGTCGCGGAGCTTCGGCTCGAACCAGGTGGACTTCGGCGGCATGATGCCGCCGGCATCCGAGATCGCCATCAGATCCTCCACGGTGACGGGAAACATCGCAAAGGCAACCGCCGCCTTTCCGGAGCTCACGGCCGCCTCCAGCGCCGCCGTGCCCCGCGCGCCGCCGATGAAGTCGATCCGCTTGTCACTGCGCACGTCGCCGATCTTCAGCAGCCGCTCGAGCACGTTGCGCTGAAGCAGCGCCACGTCGAGCGAACCGGCGCGGGAGTCGTCTTCGGGCTGCAGGCCGGTGAAGTCGAGCGCGTACCACTGCCCCGCCAGGTACATCCGGACATCACCCTTGCGCGCCGGCGCGGCCGACGCGGCCGACACGGCCACGATCCCGCGGAGCTCGTCGAGAAACTGCCCGGGGGTGCGGCCGGCAAGATCCTTCACAGTGCGGTTGTACGGCAGTATCTGCACCTGATCGTCGGGGAAAGCAACGGCAATGAAGGTGTCGGCGCCGGCGGCGTCGGCCGTGCCGCCAAGCCGGTTGCGGAGCTCGGCTCTGGCGCGCGCGGCGCTGGCGGCGCGATGGTGGCCGTCAGCGATGTAGAGAGCCGGGATCCTCGCGAACTCGGAGACGAGCGAGCGGGTCTGGTCGAGGCCGGCGCGCCAGATCGTGTGGTGCACACCGTCGTCGGCGGTGAAATCGTACAGCGGCTCGCCGGCGGTGACCTGCCGCCGGCTTGCGTCCGCGCCGGCCGTGGACTTGTAGGTCAGAAAGACGACGCCGGTCTGCGCGCGCAGCTCGGCGATGTGCCGGGTGCGGTCGTCTTCCTTGTCGCGGCGGGTGCGCTCGTGCTTCTTGATGACATCGGCTTCGTACTCCTCGAGCGAGAAGCACCCCGCCACGCCAATCTGCTCGTGACTGCCCATCCGCAGCCGGTAGGCATAGAGCGACGGCAGATCGTCGAGAACGAGCGGCGCCTTCTCGCGCAGCCGCTCGAAGTTCTCGGCCGCCCGGGCATAGACCTGCGGTGAGTACGGGTCGGTCCCTTCCGGGAGATCGATCTCTGACCGGGTGACGTGGAGGAAGCTGAGTGGATTGTTCGCGGCGAGGCGGCGTGCCTCGTCTGTGCTCACGACATCGTAGGGGACCGACGAGACAGCAGCCGCGCAGGCCGGATCCGGCCGCAATGCGCGGAAGGGATGTATCGAGGCCATCCGCACATTCTACTCTCGGTACCGGGCGCGTCGGAGTGGATGCGCTACCGGTTGGCGCGGACGGCGTCAGGCGTGGCGCGGGCGGATTCGGCGAGTGCGGTCGCCATGCGGCCCCGGATGCCATCGAGCTGTCCGCGGAATGCCGCCAGGTGCACCCCCGCGATCGGCTGGCCCGGCGGCAGCCTGCCGTGCTCGACGCGCGGATTGACGAACACACCGTTTTTGCGGAGCCGGTAATCGAGGTGCGGGCCCGTCGCCGTACCGGTCGAACCGACGAAGCCGATGACTTCACCCTGGCCGACGCGCGCCCCCGGCCTCATGCCCTTCCCGAATCGCGACAGGTGCAGGTAGTAGCTCTCGTATCCGCTGGCGTGGCGGATGCGAACCTGCTTGCCGCCACCGCCGGCCCATCCAGCCGAAACCACGACGCCGGCCGCGACCGACACGACGGCCGACCCGTGCGGCGCGCCGTAGTCGACACCGAGATGCGCGCGGTAGCCGCCATGCACGGGGTGTTTGCGGCGCAGCGAGAAGCCGGAGGTGATGCGCGGCTCGAACCGCAGCGGGCTCTTCAGAAAGAAACGCCGCAGGGAGCGGCCGTTCTCGTCGTAGTAGGCCGACTTGCCCGTGACCGGATCGGTCCAGCGAAATGCCTGGTGCTCGCGGCCGTCCGCCACGAACCGGGCGCCGAGGATGTCGCCGTAACCGGCGAACTCACCGGCGTGCGTGGACTTCTCGAACACCACCTCGAAGCCGTCGCCCGGCTGCAGATCGCTGTTGAAGTCGATGCTGCCGCTGAAAATCTCCGCGAGCGACAGCGCAAGCTGGACGTTCTCGCCGGCTGCGTCGAGCGCGGCGATCAGCGAGCTGGTGGCGCCATCGATGTCGCCGCGGACAGCGGCAATCTCGGTCTGTTTTTCGATCGGGACGACCGCCGCCTGCAGCTCGCCGGGGCGCTTGTGGTCGGGGTTGAAGATGCGCAGAAAATTGTCGGCGTCGATCTGGTACTCGAACTCCCGGAGCACCCCGTCGAAGGAGCGGACCAGCCGGTAGGGGCGCTCGGCACGAAGAGTCCGCGGGTTGAAGACGCCGGCGGCGGATTTCACGGCCGCATCCACGAGCCCGACCGCGAGCTCATGCTGCCGGAGGAGGCTCTCGAGGGTGGCGTGCCTCGGCACGCGCGCGGAGATCGTCTGGACCTCGGCCGGCAGCCGCAGATCCGGGCGCGCGTTCCGCACCGGCGTCTCAGCCGCGCATCCGGCCGAGATTGCGGCCGCAAACCCAATCAGCGCAATAAATTGCCGGCTCATCAGAAGCCGGCAGTGTACGCCAGAAATACGGCTGTGGCAACCCCCGTAAAGACCCTAGCGGGCGGCCATCACCCAGACGTTCCAGAGGCCGCTTTTACGGCTGTGGTAAGCCACCCGCCTGCCGTCGGGAGCCCAAGTAAACTCTTCTGCCGTCGGGTCTTCCAGGATCCTGATCATCGACGCGTCGGCAAGGTTGAGCAGCCAGGCGCCGTCCTTGTACAGCTGGAAGACGACCCGCCGGCCGTCCGGCGAGACGGCGGGCGTCCGGACGAGGCGGCCCTTCTTGGGGGACGGATAGATCTGTTGGGTGCTGCCATCGAGGGACCTGACCACCAGCCGATCCTCGTGGCTGTAAACGATACGCTTGCCGTCGGGGAACCAGGCGGCCCCCCAGGGCTGGCCAAAACGATGGGAGGTGAGCCGGGTCGTGTCGCCGGTTTCAAGATCCACCGTCCAGAGGTTCCAGACTCGCGGGCGGTCCGGCTCGGCTCGAACATACGCGAGATGCCGTCCGTCCGGCGACCAGCTCGGGACGGCGGCGAACCCCTCGCCGGTCACCCGGCGAACATTCTGCCCCGACGCGTCGGCCACATAGACCGCCCGCTCGCCGTCGCGATCCGAGTCGAAGGCAATCTGCCGCCCGTCGGGTGAGGGGCGCGCATGGAAATTCCGCGCCTCGTCGTCCACGATGCTCGTGACCCTGAGCACGGCGCCGGTCGCGTCGGTATCGGCGCGCATGAGCGCGCTGCTGTCGGCCGCCTCGGAGTGATAGAACATCGCCGAGCCCGTGCTGGCGAACGACGGTGAAAAGGCCGCGTCCGCGCGGAGCGCCGCCGGGCGTGCGGCCGGAGCTTCGGGGGTCGGAACCGGATCGGACCGGTTGGCCCGGGTCGCCCGCCCGGGAGTTTTCGAGGGCGGCGGCACTTTGGTGGCGCCCGACCGTCCCGACGCAACAGCGAACGGGGCCGCGGTCGCGGCGGGCGCGGCCGGCGCCGACGGCTCCTCCACGGTTCCGGAGTTCCACATCGCCGGGATCAGGCCGATGATCATCAGCGCCGCGATCGCGACGGCGGCCAGCACGCCGCGGCGGCGCGTTCGATGACCGTCCGGCCGAACCGCCGGCAGGGCGGGGCTGATCTTGACGAGGCTGGTGCTCTCGACCGGAATGGCGGTCACAATCGTCCCGTCGACGACCGGGCTGGTCGATCCTCGCGCGCGGACGGCCTCCTGGAGTACTGGCCAGACGGCGCCGACAACGACCTGGTCGTCGAGGCCGGCGGCGCGGGCGTAGCGCACCAGCTGCGTGCGCCCGTAGTGTCCCCCCGGCCAGTTGACGAAATACCCCCACTCGAGCTCGCGCAGCAACGACACCGGAATCCGGCTCCGGGCGGAGATGTCAGACAGCGTCAGGCCGGTCGCGCGACGTGCGCGGCGCACGTCGGAGATCGTCAGGTCGGAGTCCACCGCCGCGGTGGCGGGGTCGGCCGGTCCGCCACTCGAGCTGGTTTCGGGCCGGACGGCACTGGCCCAGGTTTCCACGAGCTCCCTCACGGTCGCGACCGGATCGGGAGCCGCGAAGCGTCCGATGGCAGCAGCGAATTCATCGAGGGCGCGATACGCGGGAAGGTCGAGGGTGCCGAGCGCACGCGCGATGACGAGGCGAAGCGCCCCCGGCGCCCGAAGCTCGGGCGGCGCATCGAATCCCGGCAGCATCGCTTCGAGCAGGCGCGCCGCGCGCTCGACGCTGCGGCCGGCGGCAATGGGCCCCTCGATGGTGATGGTGCCGTCGCTCGAGAAACGAAGGACATTGGCCGACGGGATGCCGGGCAGATCCCCGCTCGCCGCGCGCAGCGTGACGTCGTGCGCGACGGCGACCGCTTCAGAGGGATGAAGCCGAAGCCCGGCAGCCGAAAGATCCGCCAAAGAGATGGTGTAGTCAGGCGTGCGCATCTGACTCAGGCTCTTTGCTACTTCCCTGCCAGAGCTGTGTGCCAGAACTTTCCCGCCTTTTCGCCCGACCGTCGCCACGGTTGAGCACTAAACAGGGCAGCCGGTCCGCAGACTTACACGTCTGTGCAGTAAAGGAAATTGCGCGTCAGCGCTTGATGGAGATCTGGAGCAGCTTGCGGAACCTGACCGGCGAACCGTTCAGTTTCGCGGGCTTGTACTTCCAGTCGCGGGCGGCGTTCACGAGCGCCGTGTCGTAGACCGGGTGAATGCGCGAGCGAATCGAGATCGAGATCACCCGTCCCTTCTCGTCGATCACCAGATCCAGCACGCCCGCGCTTCGCGTCATTCCGGTGATGGCGCTCGGTACGGTCGGTACGTCCTGCCGAAGGATCACCGGAGGCACGATCCCTGGCTCTTCAGCGGTATAGATGGGCGGTTCGGCGGACGGCGGCGGCTCTGCAGCACCGACGGCTGGAGCCGGCGTCTCCGCCTTGGGCGACGGCGGCGCAGCGGCTGCACGGGCCAGCTCGACGAATCCGGCGGCCAGCGTGCGCATGTCGGGAAGGCGTCCGTTCATCTGCGGATCGCCGAGCAGCGCGACCAGATCACGGAAGCCGGCCTCAGCCTCGACGTACGCCTTCCGATCGTACGCCTGCTTGGCCTCGGCATAACGCGCCGACGCGAGGTCCGGCAGCAGCCGCTGACGGACGTCGGCGAACGTCGCCCGAACGCGCGGCGAGGCCTCGGCTTCGCTCGGCTGATAGAAAGGATCCACCCGGACGACGGCCGCGATCGCCGCCTCGGCCTCCTCGCCGCGCCCGAGTGCGAGCAGACAGAGCGAGCGGTACTGTTCGATCAATTTGCGGTCGGCCGGCATCGCGTCCGTTGGGGTCAAACCGTTGAGCAGGGCGAGCGCCTCGTCGTATCGAGCCGAGGCGTACAGTTCTCGCGCGGCCTCGATCGAACGGGCGTCGCGTCCTCCGGCGACGGGCGCCGGTGCGAACGAGGGGGTTTGCGCCGCGAGCGGCGTGACCGCAACCATGACCATCGCCGCGATCACCAGGACCTTCATCACTTCATCTCCACGCTGATGCGGACGGGTACTCCGGCGGTCACCGACACGGCGTGCCGCTTCTCGCCGAACTGCGGATGCCTGAACAGGATCTCGTGCGGGCCGATCGGAACCGACAGATTGCCAATCGGCGTCTCGCCGACGGACTGCCCGTCGAGAAACACCTCGGCCCACGGGGCCGCGTTGAGATTCACCATGCCGCGCGGCACTTCGAGCGGGAGCGTCGTGACCTTTCCGGCGATCACGTGCACGAGGCGCGTGGCGCGGTAGCCGAGCGACTCGTTGACGAATTCGAGCTCGTGGGGGCCGGCGGCGAGCATGAGCCGTTCGGCCTGGGTCGAACCGATCAGCCGTCCCTTCTCGAGGATCTCGACGCCAAACGGCATCTTCACGGCAATCCAGCCCGCCAGAGGCGCCACCGGCGCGGACGCCGGCGCTTCGGGGACCGGAGCGACCTCCGTTCCAGGAGTGATCACCGGCTCCTCCGCGATGGGGGCCTCGACGAACTCGAGATACTGGGAGACGTCGGCTCCCGCCGCCAGAGTCACCGGAATGACCCGCGGCACGCCGCGCCGCAGCTCGAGGATGTGCGCTCCCGCGGCCAGCGTAATCCGCGCGGGCGTCACGCCACGCTCGATGCCGTCGACGAATACGGGCACCCCGGCGGGATTCGACTGCACTGTCAGAGTCGCAAGCGCCGGCGCCGGGTCACCAGACAGCACCTTGAAGCCGGCGATGCCGCCGGTGGCGAGAATCACGAGGACGGCCGCGACCGCGAACCACTTGCGAGACCGCCCGCGCCCGCGCGATGCCGTGGTCGCCGGGGGGTTCGGAACGCTGAACGGCGCGGCCGCATTGAACAGGGGCGCCGCTTCCCGCTGGCCGGAACCGTCGCGCACGGTGCCGAGCAGAGGCGCCGGGAGCGGCTCGGTCAGCAGTTCGGTGACGTCGGGTGCGCTCCGAACGGGACTCGCCGCTTGTGACGGCCCCGCGATCTCGGCCGGACGGAGTGCCGGAGCTGCGACCGACGGTGGCGGCACGAGGAGCGCCGAAATATACCGGGACAGGAATGTCTCGAGCGCCACCGGTGCGGCGACGTACATCGACCCGTCGGCGGTGATCTCGTCCAGAGCGGCCAGCGCTTCGGGCGCCGAGGCGAACGCGCGACGGGCGTCCACCTGGAGGGCGCGCGCAAGCCACGATCGCAGCGGCGGCGCCAGCGGCTGCTCTTCCCCGAGCGCGGTCCGCTCGCGGGCGTGGTTGAGCAAGTCCCCGACCCCACGCGGGAATTCGTCGTCTCGCAGCGGGCGGCCGAGCACGAGCGAGAGGGCGACGACACCGACCCCGGTCACGTCGCCGCGCTGATCGAACCGCGGGATCCCCGCGCTCGGCGGCATCGCCACGCGGCACTCGTGCCACAGCCGCTCGCGGCCGTACTGCATCTGTTCGACCGCCGCGCCGCACACGTGCTCGGCGATCACCAGCCGGCCCTGCGGCGTGATGATCAATCGCTCGGGAGCCACCAGGCCGTGGGCCGTGTCCCGGGCATTCTCGTGCAGCAGCGCGAGCGCGGGCACCAGCTGCCGGATCAGGCAGAGCGCGGCGTTGATGTCGAGCTGCAGCCCGCGTTCCTCGGCAACGCGGAGGATCTCCGACAGGCGTGTCCCTTCCACATGGTCCGACACGAGCGACAGGGCCGTGGCATGGGCGGCCGCCCGGTCGACCCGGCGCACGCGGGCGTAGGTGGTATGCCGGAAGTTCGCGAGCCGGGCGACGCGCTCGCGCAGCGCGAACTCGAATGACGGCACGGCGGTCAGCGCCGGGTTGATGCGCAGGACCTGCACCAGGTCGCCGGTAGTCGGATCGGTGGAAACGACGCGATCCCCGATGCCGTCGGAGAAGAGCGGCGCTTCGGGTCGTTCGGGTGAGGCAAGGGCGGACATCGCACTCGCCCGATGTGCAACCGCCAGACCACGCCGGCGCTGCAAAATTCCCGGGAAAAGAGCCGGTCCGCGGGTTCGACGCTTTACAAGGCTGTCACCGTTGCTTCGAATCTGTAAGTGAACGCTGGAGTATTATTTCGCCTTGCATGTCTTTGCACGCGTTTTCCCGGGAGGATTCGATGAGATTTACGTTCCGGCACCGCCCGCTCGTCGCGGGAGCCGCTCTGGCCGCGACCCTGGCGTTCACGCCGCTCGCCGCCCAGCAGCAGGAGAAGGTCGACTACGACGCGATCTACAAGATCAAGGAAGAGGGGTTTTCCCGGTCGAAGGTCATGGAGATCATGAGCTGGCTGACCGACGTGTACGGACCTCGCCTCACGAATTCTCCCGGCTTCCGGAAGTCAGGCGACTGGGCGGTCAAGGAGATGACCGCGTGGGGGCTCGCCAACGTCAAGCTCGAACCCTGGGTCACGGCCAACGGCCCATTCGGCCGCGGATGGTCGAACGACAGGTTCTACATGCAGGCGACGACTCCTGGCGGCAGCTTCCCGATCATCGGGATGTCCACCGCCTGGACGCCGGGCACGAACGGCGCCGTCTCCGGTGACGCCGCGGTCGCCGTCATCGAGACGCCCGAAGATCTCGCGAAGTTCAAGGGACAGCTCAAAGGCAAGTTCGTGCTGACCTCCGCGCTGAGGGACGTCCCGGCACTGTGGACGGCCCCCGCGCAGCGCTACACCCAGCAGCAGCTCGACGAGCTGGTCAACGAGACCGACGCCAGGGCGCGTGCGGGCCGCGGCGGTCGCG
>DATFFM010000069.1:0-26970 GCA_035250005.1 Vicinamibacterales bacterium
ATCGCCGGCGCCACCGCGGGCGCGGCCGGTGGGACGGCGGCGGTCATGGCCGGCGGGCGCAACGCCGCCACCCTCGCCAGCGGCTCGATCGTCACCGTCAAGCTCTCGGCACCGGCATCGTTCGAAGTCGAGAGATAAGTACAATCGGGCAATGCCCGAGCATCGCTTCGGCGACATGGATCCCGAGGCGTTCCGGCACGAGGCGCACCGCCTGGCCGATTGGATCGCCGACTACCTTGCCGGTTCGGCCGGCTATCCGGTGCTGGCGCGGGTCGGGCCCGGCGACATAGCCCGCCAGCTCCCGCTCGAAGCGCCGCCACGCGGCGAATCGTTCGACGCGATCTTCGCAGACTTCGAGAAGATCATCCTTCCCGGCATCACCCACTGGAACCATCCCGGCTTCTTCGCGTATTTCGCGATCACCGCGAGCGGCCCCGGGATCCTTGCGGAGTTCCTCTCGGCGGCGCTCAACCAGCAGGCGATGCTGTGGCGCACGTCTCCGTCGGCGACCGAGCTGGAAGAAGTGACTCTTCGGTGGCTCCAGCGGCTGATCCACCTGCCTGATGAATTCGAGGGGGTCATCTACGACACGGCGTCGATCTCCACGCTGCACGCCCTCGCCGCAGCGCGCGAGCTCGCCGTTGATCACGTGCGCGCGCTCGGCATGCCCGGGCGCCCTGAGCTTGCCGGCGTCCGCGTCTACTGCTCGGATCAGTCCCACTCCTCAGTCGACAAGGCGGTCATCCTGCTGGGTCTCGGTCACGCGTCGCTGCGCAGGATCCCGTCGGACGGCGAGTTCCGGATGCGGGTCGAGGCGCTGCGCGCGGCGATCGCCGAAGACCGCGCCGCCGGCGTCACGCCGATGGCGATCGTGGCAACAGTCGGCTCGACGTCGACGACCAGCGTGGATCCATTACGCCCGATCGCGGCGCTCTCCGCCGAACAGAACATCTGGCTGCACGTTGATGCCGCCTACGCCGGTGTCGCCGCCATGGTCCCCGGGTACGAGAGCATTCTCGACGGCGCCGCGGGAGCCGACTCGCTCGTGGTCAATCCGCACAAGTGGCTGTTCACACCGTTCGACGCGAGCGTGCTCTTCTGCCGCCGCATGGACGTTCTGCGCAGCGCGTTTTCGCTGGTGCCCGAATACCTGAAGACCACCGAGCCGTCGGGCGTGCGCAACCTGATGGACACCGGCATCCAGCTCGGGCGCCGGTTCCGCGCGCTGAAGTTGTGGATGGTCATGCGCCATTTCGGTGCCGAGGGTTTGCGGGAGCGCCTCGCCGAACATATGCGGCTCGCGCGTCTGTTCGCGGCCTGGATCGATGCGGACGCTGGGTTCGAGCGGCTGGCGCCGGTCCCCTTCAGCGTCGTCTGTTTTCGGGCGCTTGCGCCAGGGCTGACGAGCGACAGCGACGTCGATACGCTCAACGAGCGCATCCTGGAGACCGTCAACCGGAGCGGCGAAGTCTTCGTCTCGCACACCCGACTCAACGGCAGGTTCGCGATCCGCCTGGCCATCGGCAACCTGCACACCACGGAGCGCCACGTCGCGCGGGCGTGGGAACTGCTGAGAGCCGCTCGCGCCGAGGCATCCCGCTTGCACCCGGAAAAGGCGAACTAGTGCGCGCACGGATGAGTTTGCGCGCGACAGATGAGAAGGACGAGGGATACGGATATGCGTTTGCGCAGGATTTTGTTCACAGGATGTCTTGTACTCATGGTTATGGTGACGGCCCCGGCGAAAGCATCCGCCGACTGGCTGTTCACCCCGTTCATCGGAATGAATTTCGGCGGCTCCGCGACCTTCAATGAAGCAGGGTTCGACTTCGAGGACAAGTTCGAGAAGCGCGGGACCTACGGCGCATCCCTGGCGTGGATGGGCGCCGGCATCGCGGGTTTTGAAATCGACTTCGGCTATTCACCCAACTTCTTCGAGAGCACCGAAGGAGAGTTCGACTTCGAGTACGGCGACAACAACGTCACCACGCTGATGGCCAACCTGGTGCTCGGCGCCCCGGTCGGAGGTCAGACCGGCATCGGCATCCGTCCCTACGCGTCGGGCGGCGTCGGCATCGTCCGCAGCCGGATCGGCGACGCCGGAGATCTGTTCGACATCTCGAGCAACGACTGGGCGTTCAACGCAGGCGCCGGCGTCACCGGCTTCTTCAGCGACAATGTGGGGATCCGCGGCGACGTGCGATACTTCCGCTCCCTGCAGGACAACGAACCCGACGACGAGCTCGACATCGCGCTGGGTTCCTTCCGGTTCTGGCGCGGCTCGGTCGGCGTAACCTTCCGGTTCTAACCGTCCAGGGGTGCTCGGGCACACTGCGCCGAGCACCCGCCAGTTCAGGCCTGCGACGCCAGCCAGCGCCGTGCTTCGCCGATGGCAGCGGCGACCATCTCGGGGTGCGTCGACTGCGGCGTGCGCTTGCGCCCGACCGATGAGGATGGGGTGACCCACTCGACCACATCGGGCTCGAAGAGCGGCGACTCCGTTCGCCACTCGTCGGCGGTCAGCGTATCGAACGACCGCCCTTCTCTCACGAGCTTTCTCACGAGCGCCCCGACAACCTCGTGGGCATCGCGGAACGGGACACCCTTGGCAACCAGGTAATCCGCAACGTCGGTGGCCAGCAGGAGACCGGACGCCGCCCGGCCGGTCACCGCCGAACGAATCTCGAGCCCCGTCACGACCGAGGCGACCGCTTCGACCGATCCGCGCAGCGTGTCCTCGGCATCGAAGAGCGCCTCCTTGTCCTCCTGCAGGTCTTTGCTGTAGCCGATCGGCAGCCCCTTCATCGTCGTCAGCCACCCGGTGAGACGGCCGATGACCCGGCCCGACTTCCCGCGCACGAGCTCCAGCGGATCCGGATTCTTCTTCTGCGGCATCAGGCTGCTGCCGGTGGCCGCGGAATCCGCGAGCTCCATGAAAGCAAACTCCTCGGACGTGAAGAGAATCAGGTCCTCGCAGATCCTGCTCAGGTGAACCATCGCCAGCGCGCAGGCATGGAGGAACGATGCGACGAAATCGCGCTCCCCAGTCGCATCGATGCTGTTCGAGACGACGCGCGAGAAGCCGAGGCGGCCGGCGAGAAACCCCACGTCGATGGCGTAACTGGCGCCCGCGATGGCGCCGGATCCGAGCGGCAGTTCATCGGCTTCGTCCAGTACCGCGCCGAGCCGCTTGTGATCGCGGCGCAGGGCCGACACGTGCGCGAGAAAGAAGTGGGCGACGAGAATGGGCTGTGCCCGCCGCAGGTGGGTGTACGAGGGCATCAGGGCGTTCCCTGCCGCTTCGGCCCGATCGACGAGCGCCGCGATCAGAGAAACGAGAGCACGCTGCAGCACAGGGATGCGGCGCTTGAGATAGAGGCGGAGGTCCAGCGCCGCCTGTTCGTTACGCGATCGACCGGTGTGCAGTCGGCGCCCGGCGTCGCCGACACGGGCGATCAGCTCCCGCTCCACGAACGAGTGGACATCTTCGTCGGACGCCGCCGCTTCCGAGTTGAAGAACGCGGGATCACCCGAGCGCGACAGGATCTCCTGGAGCGCCCCTCGAATCGCGATGGCGTCCGCGTTCGTCAAGACGCCGGCCCGCTCGAGCCCTTCGGCCCAGGCCATGCTGCCGGTCACGTCGTCTTCGAACAGGCGGCGGTCGAACGCAAACGAGGCCCCGAAATCGAACAGTCCCTTGTCGGGATCCGACTCGAACCGGCCCGACCAGAGGTGCGCCATTACGCCACCACCTTCCGCCCGCGGGCCGGCACGGCAGCCGCGTCGGCAACGTTCGCCGAACGGCAATGCAACACTGCGCACCGCCCCTTCAGCAGCTCCAGACGGATGGTGCCGGTGACGCGCGGCTGGATCACCCGCACGAACGCGTCGACCGCTTCGCGTACGTCGGAGAACCACCGCCCCTCGAGCAGCGCCTGGGAGTAGACGCGCGAGAGCTGCGCCTTCAGGCGCGCGAGATCGGCGCCGAGGACAAACGTTTCCAGCTCCCGGTGGGCGACGTCCAGTACGCCGGCCGCGGGGGCCTCGATCACGGCGTCGCCACTCTGGCCGCGGCCGACCCCGTGTGCGCCGGCAATCGTTTCAAGGCTTTCGATCAGCTCGATCATCGACATCTCGACGCCGTTGGCCCGAACCGGCACGCCGGCGGCGAACTCTATCTCGACCAGAGCCGGATCGCCGGGGCATTCGTCGGGTGACCGGGTCAGTCTGAAGGCGTCTTCCGGAACGACGGCGCTCGGTTCGGGCGTCATCAGGCGGCCCCAGAGGCTCGCGTCGGTACGAGGCCGGTCCGGCGGTGGTACGTGAGCCCCCCGGGCGCGGGCCAACGCGACGAGTTCGGCGTCCGCCATCCTCCAGAGCCGCGCGGGAGCGATGACGTCGAGTACGGGATCGAGCGCTTTCGTTTCCGCATGGAGCGCCGCCTCTGATGCAGACCCCAGCCGGCCGCCGTGCGCGACGGCAGAGGCCGCCTCCATCCGCGCGACATCGACGAGCCGCTTCGCAATCAGCGGACGCACGAGCCCGTGCCCCTCCATCAGCACCCCGGCCTGGAGCGCCGGCATCATGTAATCGCGGACGAACTCTTCGCGTACATCGATGACGTGTGCGCGCATCGCACCGAGCGCCAGGGCACGCTCGCGCACGGCCGACAGCTCCCGTTCCTGACCGAAATCGAGGGTCACCGTCACGATTTCTGATTCATGCTGCTGCACGAGCCAGGCAACGGCGGCGGAGGTCGCCAGACTTCCGGAGTACGCAAGGACGATTCGCTTCATCTCTCCCTGTTCAGCCTTTCATCAACTCGGCCAGCCTGGCCTGAAACGCTTCCGCATCCGCGGTGCTCCGGCAGATCACCAGGATCGTGTTCTCCCCCGCGATGGTGCCAAGGGTCTGGGGCAGCCTCGCCCGGTCGATCGCTTCGGCCAGCGGCTGTGAGTAGCCGGCGTCGGTCTTCAGCACGATCAACTGCTCCACCCGGTCATGACGCCTGAGGTAGTCGGCCACCGCGGACTCGAACTCCTCGAGGTGGTCCCCCGGCTCGTCGGCCGCGTCGGGCCGCCGATAAGCGCCATCGACAGCGCGCTTTACGAGCCCGAGGTCGCGGATGTCCCGCGACAGCGTCGCCTGCGTGGCGACGATCCCCCGCTCCTTCAGAAGCCTCCGAAGCTGCTCCTGGCTGCTGATCGCCTGCGCCTCGATGATTTCGAGGATGGCAGACTGTCTACTGCCCTTCATAATTATGCATACTTCGCTCGCAGTATACACGACTGACCAAGGCAGATAAACCCAAGTGTTCAAAAAGCTTGCATGAGTATTCGAGGCGGTGTATAACTACACACTTGGATGCATAATTATTCTCGAATAAGGGTCGGCGTCGGTGGGGTCACTGGTTACACGGGCCTGGAGCTCATGCGTAGGCTGTCCCGTCATCCTCACGCCGACGTCCGGGTCGCGATGGCATCCAGCTCCTCTGAATCCAGGCGGATTCCGGCGCTCGCCCGCATCTGGGACGACCCCGTGGAACCGCTGAACATCGACAGGCTCGCGACGGAAACCGACGCGGTCTTTCTGGCACTGCCCGACGCGGTTGCGGCTGAAATCGGGCCGGCGCTGGCGGCCCGTGGCACTCGGGTGTTCGATCTCTCCGGGGCCTTTCGCCTTCGCGACGACGCGCTCCGGCTGAAATGGTATCCCGACACGCCCGTGGGAGCGTTCGCGGCCGGCGGTCTGACCTACGGCTTGACCGAGCATTACCGCGCCGAGCTGAAGGATGCGTCGCTCGTCGCATGCGCCGGCTGCTATCCGACAGCTGCCATCCTCTCGCTTCGACCGCTGGTCGCAGCGGGCCTGATCGACGACGGCGTGATCATCGACGCGAAGTCCGGGGTGTCAGGCGCGGGCAAGACGCCCACCGAACGGACGCACTTCTCGGAGTGCCACGGCAGCGTCGCTGCCTATGGCGTGTTCGCCCATCGTCATGCCGCCGAAATCGAGCAGGAGGTTGGGATGCCGGTTACGTTCGTCCCGCATCTGGTGCCTCTCGATCGCGGCATCCTCGAGACGATCTACGCGAGGTTGAAGCCGGGCACTGGTGCAGACGACATCTCGCGGGCTTTGAAGCAGGCCTACGCCGGATCACCGTTCGTCCGGCTGACCGGCAGCGATCTTCCGGAGATCAAGCACGTCGCGCACACCAACTTCTGCGACATCGGCTGGCGAGTGGATCGCCCGGGCGGGCAGCTCGTGATGGTGGCGGTGATCGACAACCTCGTGAAGGGGGCCGCCGGCCAGGCGATCCAGAACTTCAACGTCGCGTTCGGATTCGACGAGACGCTTGGGTTGAATTAGGGATGACGACTGTTCTCAAACTCGGCGGTGAGCTGCTCGACAACGAGGCGGCGATGAAGGGTATGGCGGCGGCCATCCAGAAGCTGGCCGCGTGCGAGCCGGTGGTCGTGGTCCATGGCGGCGGTCGCGCGATCGACGCGGAGCTGCGGGTCCGCGGCCTCGAGCCGCAGTTCGTGGACGGTCTGCGCGTGACCGACGCGGCCGCGCTGGAGACAGTCGTGTCGGTGCTGGCCGGGCGCACGAACACCGCGTTCGTGGCTGCTCTGCATGCCGCCGGCGCGCGTGCCGTCGGCCTCACGGGGGCTGACGCCGGCATCGGACTGTCCCAGAAGGCGGACCTCTTCACGACGACGGCTGGCGAGCGCGTGGATCTGGGGCTGGTCGGTCAACCGGTGGATGCTCCGGTGACGCTGCTGCAGGATCTGATCGCGCTCGGATATGTCCCCGTGATCGCGAGCGTCGGCGTGAGCCCGACCGGAGCACTGCTCAACGTGAACGCCGACACGCTGGCAGGGCACCTGGCGGGCGCGCTGCATGCGGGCCGGCTGATCATCGCCGGCGGGACGGCCGGCGTGCTCGGACCGAGCGGCGAAACACTCGATTCGCTGACGGTCGACGGCATCGACGCAATGATCGCGTCGGGAGAGGCCCACTCCGGGATGGTCGCGAAGCTCGCCGCCTGCCGCGCCGCGATCACGCGGGGTGTGGACGTCGTGGCGATCGTGTCAGGCCGAAACGTGGCGGACTTCAACCAGGCGACGGGAACACGGATGCATGAACATGATTGCTGTAACGACTGACGTCATCGCCGCGGAGGCCAGGAACGTTCTTCAGGTCTACCGCCGCAATCCCGTGGTGTTCGAACGCGGCGAGGGCTGCCGCCTGTTCACCGCCGATGGGCGCAGCTATCTGGACCTGACGTCCGGCGTGGGCGTGGCCGCGCTCGGGCATGGGCATCCCAGGCTGGCGTCGGCGATCTCGGCACAGGCCGCAGAGCTGCTGCACACCTCGAACCTGTTCTTCCATCCGCTCCAGGCCGAAGTCGCGGCACGGCTGACGGCGCTGTCGGGTCTGAATCGCGCCTTCTTCTGCAACAGCGGCGCGGAGGCGGTCGAAACGTGCCTCAAGTTCGCGCGGCGGTACTGGCACGCGAAGGGGGCCCCGCGCGCGCGGTTCGTCGCACTGGAGCATTCGTTCCACGGGCGCACGATGGGCGCGCTCTCGGTCACCTGGGACGACCACTACCGTGGACCGTTTGCGCCGCTCGTCGGTGAGGTCGTGTTCGTCCCGGCCGACGATCCGGCGGCGCTCCAGGCCGCAATGACGGACGCCACGGCCGCGATCATTGTCGAACCCATCCAGGGGGAGGGGGGCGTGCGTCCGCTCTCGCAGCGCACGGCTGATGCGATCTGGGAGAGCTGCAAGCGCACCGAAGCGCTGCTCATCGCCGACGAGGTCCAGTGCGGCCTCGGACGGACCGGGCGACCCTTCTACTCGGGGGCGCTCGGCCTGAAGCCGGATCTCATGGCTGTCGGCAAGGCGCTCGGCGCCGGCGTTCCGGTAGCGGCGGCACTCTTCACGGAGCGGGTCGCCGCCGCGGCGGCGTTCGGCGATCACGGCAGCACCTACGGCGGCAACCTGCTCGCGTGCCGGGCGGCGCTCGTCTTTCTGGACGAGCTGACGACGCACGGCCTGATGGATCACGTGGCCAAGGTCGGACGCCACCTCGAGACCCTGCTGCGTGCCATCGGATCGAGACAGACGGCAGTCAAGGAGGTTCGCGGAGCCGGGTTGATTTGGGGCATCGAGCTCGACCGCCCGGCCGCGCCCGTCGTCGAGGCGGCGCTGCAGCGAGGACTCCTGATCAACCGGACCGCCGAGACCGTCGTGCGTCTGTTGCCGCCGTTCGTCATCACGGCCAGCGAGCTCGACGAAGGGATCGGCATTCTCGAAGAGGCCATCGTTTCCACCGGGGGAGTACAGCCATGAACGTGACCTTCAGGCAGGCCGATGCGCGCGATGCGCGGGCCATCCATCACCTGATCGTGGAGAACCTCGAAGTCGGTCACCTCCTGCCGCGCACGCTCGAGGACGTCGGCGCTCACGCGGCGCGCTTTCTGGTCGCGGAGTCGGGCGGCGTGGTGATCGGCTGCGCGGAGCTCGCGCCGCTGAGCGATGGCGTCGCCGAAGTCCGCTCGCTCGTCGTGGACGAGCACGCGCGCGGGCGCCACGTCGGCCCCCGCCTCGTGGCGCAGCTCGCCGCCGCCGGCGCGGCGAAAGGCTTCGCGACCCTGAGCGCGTTCACTCACGAACCGTCGCACTTCGTACGCCTGGGCTTCACGATCGTGCCGCACATGTGGGTGCCCGAAAAGATCGAACGCGACTGCCGCTCGTGCGCGCAGTTCCGGAAGTGCGGGCAGTACGCCGTGACGCTGCCGCTGCGAAGCGGCGCGTTGATCGGGCCGGAGCAGCCGGCGGCGCTGATTTACGGCGGGCGCACCGTCCCCGGGCGCAGGCTGAACATCGAGCGCCTGCACCTCGAGGAAGTCCCGGCGTAATGCGGGACGTCTACGAGCGGATCGACGGAGGGGTCGCCGCGCCGCAGGGGTTTCGCGCGGCCGGCGTCGCCAGCGGGATCAAGGCGGGCAAAGCGCTCGACCTGGCGGTCATCGCGTCAGACGTGCCGGCATCCGCGGCCGGAGTGTTCACGACGAACCTCGCGCAGGCGGCGCCGATCCTCGTCTCGCGCGACCACCTTCGCAGGGCCGGCGGAAAGATCAGGGCGGTGGTGGTCAACAGCGGCTGCGCCAATGCCTGCACCGGCGCGGACGGGATGCAGCATGCCCGGGAGATGACGGACCTGCTCGCGCAGGCGCTGGCCATCGACCCGGCGGCCGTCCTGGTCGCCTCCACGGGAGTCATCGGCGTGAAGCTGCCGATGGCTAATGTCGCGCGCGGCATCGACGAGGCCGTCCGTTCACTCTCACCCGACGGCGGTCCGTCGGCCGCGCGCGCCATCATGACGACCGATCCGTTCCCGAAGGAAGCCGGGTGGGAAGTCCGCGCCGACGCCGGAACCTTCCGGGTCGGCGGCATCGCCAAAGGCTCGGGCATGATCGAACCGCGCATGGCGACGATGCTGGCGTTTCTGACGCTGGATGCCGCGGTCGAACCGGCCCGGCTGCAACGGGCGCTCAAGGCCGCGTGCGACGACACGTTCAACGCGATCACCGTGGACGGCGAGTGCTCGACCAACGACTGCGTGTTCGCCCTGGCGAACGGCGCGTCGGGCGTAACCCTGACCGAGGCGGATTACCCGTTGCTGGTCGACGCCCTGCGCCAGGTCTGCGAACCGCTCGCCATCGGCATTGTCCGCGGCGGCGAGGGGGCGACCAAGCTGATCACGGTCCGGGTCGTGGGCGGGACGTCGAACGATGAGGCGAGGCAGGCCGCCCGGGCGATCGCCAACTCGCCGCTCGTGAAGACCGCGATCCACGGCGGCGATCCGAACTGGGGCCGGCTGGTCGCAGTCATGGGCCGATCGGGCTCCCTGTTTTCGCTCGAACGCGCCGCTGTTCGCATCGGATCCGTGGAGCTCTTCAAAGACGGGACGCCGTACGACGACCGCGCACCGGAGGCGGCGGAGTACCTGAAGAAGACGGAGGTCCAGCTCGAAGTGGACCTCGGCACCGGTGGCGCCGGGACGTCGCAGATGTGGACCTGCGACCTCAGCGCCGAATACGTGAGGATCAACGCCGAGTACCGAACCTGAGTGACAGCGATGACCAAGACAATTCGAATGGCGAAGGCAAACCTGATCGAGTCACCCAGCCGATTCCTGTCGGTCCTGGATTTCGATCATGCGCAGCTCGAGGCGTGCCTCGCCCTGGCAGCGTCGATGAAGAGCGCACGGGCCGCCAGGCGGGCGCACGGCCGGCCGCTCGAAGGGCAGCACGTGGCGCTGTTGTTCGAGAAGCCGTCGCTGCGGACGCGTTCGACGTTCATGATCGCGGTCCGGGAGCTGGGCGGCGACGTGATCGAGCCGCCGGCTGACGTCGTGCTCGGCGGGCGCGAGACGATCGCGGATGTCGCCCGCAACCTGGAGCGATGGGTCTCGGGTGTCGTCATCCGGACGTTCGCGCAACAGCGGATCGAAGCGTTCGCCGACGCGGCGCCGCGCCTGAAAGTGGTGAACGCCCTCACCGACGAAGAGCATCCCTGCCAGGCGCTGGCCGACTGCCTCACCCTGCGTGAGCAGTGGGGCAGCCTGCGCGGCCGGACGATCACGTTCGTCGGCGACGGCAACAACGTCGCGACGTCGCTGGCGCAGGCCGCCGTGATGCTGGGGGCCCACGTGCGGGTGGCGACGCCTGCCGGATTCGAACTGCCGGACCACGTTTCCGCCGCCATCGAAGGCGCCGCCCGAGCTGGCGCCACCCTGTCGGCGACCAACGATCCCGCCGCCGGCGTCGCCGGCGCGGATGCGGTCTACACCGACGTCTGGGCCTCGATGGGCCAGGAGTCGGAGACCGACACGCGCAAGGCGATTTTCGCCCCGTTCCAGGTAAACGCCGCTCTGATGGCGCGCGCCGCCTCCGGCGCCATCTTCATGCACTGCCTGCCCGCGCACCGCGGCGACGAGGTCACCGACGAGGTGATCGACTCGTCGGCGTCAGTCGTGTTCGACCAGGCCGAGAATCGCCTGCACACCCAGAAGGCGCTGCTCGCGATGCTGGCGTCGGCGTAGCCGGGCGCTACAATGCGCCATGCGGCAGGCCGTCATCAGGCGCCATGGCCCTCCCGAAGTCTTCGAAATGCGGGAGGGCGCGGATCCCTCGCCGGCCGTCGGCGAGCTGCGGGTCCGCGTGCGGGCCGCCGGCGTGAACTTCGCCGACATCCTGTCGCGGCTCGGCCTGTATCCTGATGCGCCGAGACCGCCGGTCGTCGTCGGCTACGAGGTTGCCGGACACGTCGATGCGATCGGCCCCGGCGTCACCGGGTTCGCCCCAGGCGACCGTGTTCTTGCCCTGACCCGCTTCGGCGGTTACGCCGACGTGGTCGTCGTCCCCGCCGAAAACTGTTTTCAGACTCCTGAAAGCCTGAGCGATGCGGAAGCGGCGGCTGTGCCGGTCACCTATCTGACCGCGGCGCTGGCGCTGTATCGAATGGCCGGTCTGACGGCCGGCGAGACCGTCCTCGTCCACAACGCGGGGGGCGGCATCGGGATCGCGGCGACCCAGCTCGCGCAGCTGCGTCGGGCCACCGTCATCGGCACGGCCTCGCCGCTGAAGCACGCGGCCTTGAGAACCTTCGGCGTCGAACACCTGATCGACTACACGCATGCGGACGTGGCGGAGGAGGTTCGGCGGATCACGCGGGGCCGGGGAGCCGATGTGATCCTGGATCCCATCGGCGGATCGAGCTTCACGGCCAGCTACCGGATGCTCGCACCGCTGGGCCGGCTGATCGTGTTCGGGATCTCGGCGGCCGCCCCCGATCCGGCGCGCAACTGGTGGAAGGCGTTCCGCGCGTGGAAGACGACGCCGCGATTCGATCCGCTGTCGATGATCAACCGGAATCGCGGCGTGTTCGGCCTCCACGTCGGCCATCTGTGGGACGAGCGCGCGCAGCTGACGCCGCTGATGGACCTGCTGCTCAGCGAGCTGCGCGCCGGGCGTCTGCGGCCCATCGTAGCGAAAACCTTTCCGCTCGACCGAGCCGCCGACGCCCACCGGTTCATCCAGAGCCGGGCCAACATCGGCAAGGTGGTGCTGACCGTCTGACGACGGACTGCAGTCGTTACCGTCCAGCCTCCGTTGTAATCTTCCTGGTCCCGTTGCCGAGGTGCTTGGCCAGGAACTTCTGCATCCGGTCCAGCGTGTAGATCCAGCGGGAGTGGAGCATCGATTCGTGCGTGTCGTCGGGGAACACGATCAGTTCGTACTCGACGTTGCGCGGGCGCAGGAGCTGCACCAACCCGGTCGTCTGCTGGAACGCGACGTTGCGGTCGTCGTCGCCGTGCACGAGCAGCACGGGCGATTTCCATCCGTCGATCGCGCCGATCACCGATGACTTGAACGACACCGACTCCGGGTCCACCGAACTGCCCCAGAGGTGCACGCCCGCCAGATCGACGCCGGCCTTGAAGATGTCGGAGTTGCGCGCGAGCGCCTGGCCCGTCAGCACGCCTCCGTAGGACAGTCCCCAGATGCCGACCCGCTCCGGATCCACGTTCGGGTGCGACTGCAGATACTTGCCGCCGGCCAGTACATCCTGGTATTCGGAATTGCCGCGTCCGCCGGTGTTCGCCGCCTGCCGGAACGATCGCCCGTAGCCGATGCCGCTGCGGTAGTTCACCGACAGCACGACGTAACCCTCGTTGGCGAGCCACTGGTTGATGCCGTACGACCAGTGGTAGAAGTGCATGTAGTGATAGCCGAGGAGCATCTGGCGCACCGGTCCGCCGTGAACGAAGATGATGGCAGGCCGCTTCTCACCAGGCTTGAGGTCTTTCGGGAGGAAGAGCTGGTTGTAGACCTCCTTGCCGTCGGCCGCCTTGGTCGTCACCGCCGTCGGCTCGACGTGCAGGTCCAGCGGGAAGTTCTTCAGGTGCGCGTTGGTCGGGAATATCCACTTCTGCGCGGTCTGCGTGGAGGCGCCGGCGAGCGTCCACAGGCCGATCGACTGGGGCCGCTTCCAGTCGGCACTCATCGTCGCGAGCATCCGCCCCGACGCGAGCGGGTTCGGTGAGGTTTCGATTCCCACACCGGAGGTCACCTGCCACGGCGTGCCGCCGGCGACCGGCACCGCCCAGATGTGCCGGCGGTCGATGTCTTTTGCGTTCGTGCAGTAATAGAACGTCTTGCCGTCCTTCGAGATGGCGACCGACGTCTGGTCCTCTATGAGGCCGTCGGTGGTCGTCAGCAGCACCGGCTTCGAGTTCCGGGCTGCGATGTTGATCGCGTAGTAGCGGTCCCACTCGTCCACCGGGCCGGAGGGCTCCGCCTGGTCCTCAGCCGGCTGCTGGCCGCGGCCACGGCCGCCGCGGCCGCCGCCCACACTGAGCGGAAAAACGACGGAATCCGCTGCCAGGCGAGGATTATTGATGGTCGTGATGAGTCGGTCGCTCGGCTCGTTGTGCCAGACCTCCTCGGCTTCGGTCGTCGCCACGTCCGCCTTCCAGAGCGATAGCGTGTAGCCGCCCCGGAACGTCGCGCGGGTGAGCCCTGCGATGCGCGCGGCGGCCTGCTGCGCCGCCTGGGCGGCAGGATCGGGCGCGCCCTGCCCGCGGCCGCCTCGGCCCTGGTTCGGGTTGAACGCCGGGCCGTTCGGGATCCCGATGCCGCCGCCGCCCTGTTGCCCCTGCTGGCCGAAGGGCAGCCCCGGACGCCGCGTAAAGACGATGTGCCGGCTGTCGGCGGTCCACATCGGATTGGCATCGAAGTCGACGCCGGGCGACATGTAGCTGATCGCGCGGGTCGTCATGTCGTAGACGGCGATGAAGCTGTGGTCCTGGCGATTGGTGACGAAGGCGATCTTCTTGCCGTCCGGCGACCAGCGCGGGGCACTCTGCATGCCCCAGTTGCGGATGAACGGCTTTTCTCCGCGGTCCATCGGGTTCGGGGATTTGACGGGCGAAATCTTCGCGCGATAGATCTCCCCTTCCTTGACGAACAGCACTGAGCTGCCGTCGGGCGCGAGCTCGGGCGACGTCCCCTCGGCAACCCGCCACGCCGGTCCACCGGCCGTTCGCACGGCCCAGATCGCGCGCTCGGCCCCGTCCGGATCCGCAGACGCGTTGGCGACCCAGCCGTCACGGTTCGGTACGGTGCCGCGGCTGAAGACCACCGTCGAGCCATCGTCAGAGATGCGGATCTGGGAGATATCGGTTCCCTCGTCTTTCATGAAGTTCGTGAGACGAACGGGTGTGAAGGCCGGGGCGGCGGCCGTGTAGGCGTTGCGCTTGCCTTCTTCGTAGACCGTCCATGCGACCCGATCCACTTTTCTGGCGGCGACCAGCTCGAGCGGGTTGGCGTTGCTCAGGAATCGTTGATAAAGCGGTGTGGCGGCCTGCGGGGCGGCGGTCTCGACCCGCGGCGCAGCCAGCGCGAAGACAGCGATCAGTGCGAATGTGGAGTATCGAGCGGCTCGCATGCTTCCTCCCGGGCTTCAGACCAGACGGCAGACTTACGCCGCAGGACGTTAGCACACCCGGAGCGCGCCCGCGACATTGACAGCCTGCGCGAGCGAGCGCGTTCGGCTTCCGGCGGTTCGTTCTGACGGCCTTCCTCTTCCTGGCTCTCCGCGGATGGCGCCGACGGTCAGCGCGGGGGGAACGCCGGCAGGAACCGGCAGAAGGCCGCAGGGCCGCGCTGACAAACGGCAGCCACACCGTCGCCATCGTTCCAGAGGCTCTTCGGGGCCTGCCACGTGTAGGCGCTGATCGCAATCTGCACGGCCATCACCGCAATCAGAACGGCACGCGGGGCGGATGGGATGCCTGCGCACAGCGCGATCGCCAGCAGCGGGACGACCGGCGTCAGGAACCGTGCAACCGGGCTCCAGCCGCCGGTCCATCCATGAGCGTTGATGGATGGCACGCAGATCAGCAGCACGTAGAACGCGATGACTCCGGAAAGCTGGAGCAGCAGGCGGCGGTGCGTGCGCCAGAGAATCGCCGCGCCGAACCCCGTCAGGATGAACACCGGCGCGTACGGGAGCAGCCCGAATTCCTGATCGAGGAGCAGGCCTCCAAGGCGGTTTCCGGCGATCGAGAAAGTCTCCGGCCATCCGGGCCAGCCGCCGCTGCGCGCATGCGGACTGGTGACGTACGTGCCCCAGAAGGCGTAGGTGATGGCTGCCCTCGCGGCCACCAGCAGCGATAGGGGGACGAGGAACGCCACGGCATGTGAAACCTGCCGCTGCCTCACCAGCCGCAGGAGCCCGAGGAACACCAGCGGCGCGACCAGACCGACGTTCCTGACGTGCACGAGCAGCAGCAGGCCGGCGGCCGCCCCTGTCAGCCACCAGCCTTGGAGCGAGACGCGGGTTTCCAGTGCCACCCGTCGGAAGACGAGCAGACCGAGCAGCGCGCTCGTGAGCTCCGTGAACAGCAGAATCGCGAAAATCGAGAGCGGTGGAGACAGCGCGACCAGCAGTGCCGTCCAGAAGGCAACACGCTGCGAGGCGCCCGCCGCGATGAAGACCGAGAACATCACCCTGGCCAGCACGGCCGCGATGACGATCATCACCGCGCTGAGCAGATGGCGGTAGGCGGTCGACGGCGTCAAGCGCAGCCGTTTCAGGATCGGATGATCCGGTCGCCCCAGCAACGGCTCGATCAGGGGCCTCGCCACACGCACGTACGGCGCCAGCAGCACCGGCAGGCCGACGTCGTGCACGGGCCGGACCCTGCCGTTGCGGCCCCTTCGAATATGATCGCCCGGCTCGAGCGCGCCTCCGGCGATCAGCGGTTCGGCCGCGCCGTAGTTGTTCGTCAGGTCCAGATCGTGGTCGAACGCGAGCGAATGTGCGATCGCGAGGTAGTGCGGCTCATCGCCGGACCCCGCATAGGTACCGTGGGTTGCCAGGCCCCACAAGCCAAGAACGACCAGTGCCGTCAGCGTCCGGCGGCGCCTCGTGAAGCCGTCAGGATCGGCCTGGGCCGCCGCCGGGCTGCGCCGTTGGGTGGCAAAAGCCGATAGCGGCGGCCGGGTCATCGCGGTAGACTCTCGACCTGTCGGCCCTCGATTTGACGGCTCATCGATTCAACGATAAATCAATAAAGCGTTGAATCGGTGCACCGGCAGCCGGAGCCGATGTCGATGTGTCGTTGACAAGGGGGTTTACGTGAAACGCCGATCGATTTCTCTTCTCACGCTCGCGGTGGCGGCGGTCCTCTGGCTGCCTTCGGCCGTCACGGTGGACGGCCAGGCGCAGCGGGCCCGGGTGATCGCGCTGCGGGGCGGCACGGTCTACACGGTCACCAAAGGCACGATTCAGAACGGGACCGTGCTCATCCGCGACGGAAAGATCGCCGCGGTGGGTGCCAATGTCAGCGTGCCGTCGGATGCCGAGGTGATCGACACGACCGGCAGGCACGTCTCTCCCGGGATCATCGACGCCCATTCGCACATCGCGAACGACTCCATCAACGAAGGGGGCACGACGGTCAGCTCGATGACCGGCATGGAGGACGTGCTCGACCCGACCGACATCAGCATCTACCGCGACCTCGCCGGCGGCCTGACGACCGCCAACATTCTCCACGGAAGCGCCAACCCCATCGGGGGCAAGAACGCCGTCATCAAGCTGCGCTGGGGAGTGAAGAAGGGGGACGATCTCCTGTTCGAGGGAGCGATGCCCGGCATCAAGTTCGCGCTCGGCGAGAACCCGAAGGACCTCAGGATGGGTCAGATCACGGGACCGCGCCGCTACCCACTGACCCGCGCCGGCGTCGAGTTCGTCATTCGCGACGCATTCACCCGGGCGAAGGCATATCAGAAAGCCTGGAAGGACCACGAAAAGGCAAAGTCCACGAACCCCGACGCGACGCCGCCGCGGCGTGACCTGCAGCTGGAACCGCTGGTTGAGATCCTCGAAGGCAAACGTCTCGTCCACGCCCATAGCTATCGGGCCGACGAGATCCTCATGCTGATCCGCCTGGCCGACGAGATGGGGTTCAAGATCGCCACCTTCCAGCACGTGCTCGAAGGCTACAAGGTCGCCAAGGAGATCGCCGCCCACGGCGCCGGCGCCTCGACCTTCTCCGACTGGTGGGGCTACAAGATCGAGGCCGACGATGCGATCCCGCACAACGCGGCGATCATGGTGCGCAAGGGGGTTCTGGTCTCGATCAACTCCGACAGCGCCGAACATGCGCGCCGCCTGAACACCGAAGCGGCCAAGTCGATGCGATGGGGTGGGCTCAACGAAGACGAAGCGCTCGCGCTCGTGACCATCAATCCGGCGAAGCAGCTCCGGATCGACAGCCGGGTCGGCTCGCTCGAGGTCGGCAAGGATGCCGACATCGCCGTGTGGACGCATCACCCTCTGAGCTCCTACGCCATCGCGGACCGCGTCTACATCGACGGGCGCCAGTACTACGACCGCAAGGGAGAGGAGACTCGCCTGACGGAGCTGCGAAAGGAGAAGGCCGCGCTGGCGGCGGCCGAACGCGGCAGCCGGGGCACGACCACACCGTCTGAGAGCAGGCCGGACCCTTCATCCACGCGTGAGACGCCGGCCGACCGCCGCAGCGGCGGCGGGCCGAATGCCGGCACCGACACGAACGGTGCCCACGACGGGTCGAATTCGCTCACCGCTCCGGTGCCTGCGGCCCAGGCCTCGTCAGGCCCCGTTCTCGCGATCGTCAACGCGCATATTTTCCCGGTCACCTCCGCCCCGATCGAGAAGGGGACGATCGTGATCCGCGGCAGCCGGATCGAGGCGGTCGGCGCGAACGTACAGGCGCCGCAGGGGGCCACGATCATCGATGCGAAGGGGGGGCACGTCTATCCGGGATTCATCAACGCCCGGACGTCGGTCGGCATCGGCGAAAACGGCGTCCGCGGCTACGACGACATCAGTGAGATGCACGACTGGAATCAGCATCTGCGCACGCGCGTGTCGTATCACTCCGAGAGCGAAACGATCCCGGTCGCACGGGGTACGGGCGTCACGACCGTGGGGGTCGCACCCTCTGGCGGCATCATGTCGGGCGAATTCGCCGTCATGAACCTGGATGGCTGGACGTGGGAGGAAGCGACGGTGCGGCCGAATGCCGGCATCATCTTCAACTTTCCGGCCCTGGGCGGCGGCGGCGGACGCGGGGGGCGTGGCGGGCGCGGTGGCGGCGGAGAGGCAGCCGAGCGCACGTATGACGACATTCGCCGGGAGCGCGACCGGCGTCTCGACGACGTGATCCGCGTGCTCGATCAGGCGAGAGCGTATGCGAAAGCGGGCGCGAACAGGACGACGGACTGGAGCCTCGAGGCGCTCGTGCCGGTCGTGGAACGCAAGCTGCCGCTGATCGTCTCGGTGACGCGCGAGCAGGACATCAAGGACGCGGTCGCGTTCGCCGACCGGGCCAAAATCAACATCGTCATCAGCGGCGCGATCGAGTCGAACTACGCCGCGCAGCTGCTCAAGGAGAAGAACGTGCCGGTCATCCTCGGCAACGTTCTCGCGATGCCGTCGCGTGAAGACAACTTCCATGCTTCGACCTACCAGCTGGCGGGCGAGCTCGCGCAGGCCGGGGTCAGGTTCGCGTTCTCGTCCGGCGACAACACGAACGTCCGCCTCGTGCCGTTCCAGGCGGCGATGTCGGTCGCGTGGGGGCTCGATCGCGAGGCGGCGATCAGGGCGCTGACGATCGGCGCCGCCGAGATCCTCGGCGTCGCGAATCGTATCGGCAGCCTCGAACCGGGGAAGGACGCGAATCTGTTCATCGCCAACGGCGATCCCCTCGAGGTCCGCTCCCGGGTGACGCACGTCGTCATTCAGGGCAGGGACGTCGGGATCGACAACAAACACGAGGCGCTGTACCGCAAATACATCGCGAGACCGTAGCGCAGCCCCGTAGCGCAGCCCTTTAGGGCTGCCCTTTAGGGCTGCCAGCAGTAGCGCAGCCCTTCAGGGCTGCCAGGAGCGAAACCATGAAACCGAATGTCAGACTGGGAGCGGGCGCGCTTGTGATCGCCGCCGCACTTGCGGTTGGAGCCAGCGCCGATGCGCCGCACGTATATGCCATCAAGGGTGCGAGGATCGTTCCGGTCTCGGGTGCGGCGATCGCCTCCGGTACTGTGGTCGTGCGCAACGGCCTGATCGAGGCGGTCGGCGCCGCCGTCGAAGCCCCCGCCGACGCACAGGTCATCGAGGGCAAGGGGCTGACGGTCTATCCCGGCCTGATCGACATGGCGAACTCCGCGGGGCTGGATCTGCAGATCAACCGGCAGCAGCCCGCCGGCCTGCGGACGACGGAGGAAGCCGAGCGGTGGAAGCGGGAGCTGATCCTCACGCCGGCCGTGAATGCGGCGGACCATCTGCAGGGAGGCCCGGACCTGGCGCGGCTGGCCAGCGCCGGAATCACGAGCGTGCTCTCGACGCCGCCCGGCGTTATCGTCAAGGGACGGAGCGCGCTGGTCAACGTCGCCGCGCCGGTGGACGAGCCGGCGATCGGCAATGTCGGCGATTACCGCACCGGTGTCCAGGTAGTGCGGTCGCCGGTCGCGCTCCACATCGAATTCCCGGGCGGCGTCGGCGGCGACGCATATCCGAACTCACTGCTCGGCGTGATCTCGTTCGTTCGCCAGAGCTTCCTCGACGCGCAACACCAGCACGCGGTTGCGCAGCGCGCGGCAAAGAGCGCCGCCGTCCGTCCGCCGTACGACCCGTCGCTGGACGCGCTGCAGCCGGCGCTCGAGGGCAGGCTTCCGGTGGCGTTCGAGGCGAACACGTCCAGAGAGATCCTGCGCGCCCTCGAACTCGCCAACGAGTTCAAGCTGGATCCGATGATTTCCGGCGGCCGCGAGGCGGACCAGGTCGCGGCGGATCTCAAAGCCCGCAACGTGCGGGTCATCTACAACCTCAACTACCCCACCCGCTCGCGTACGCTGGCCCCCGACGCCGATGAATCGATCAGCGTCCTGCGCGCGCGCGCCAACGCGCCGAAGGTGCCGGCGGCGCTCGACAAGGCTGGTGTCGTGTTCGCGTTCTCGGCCGCCGGGCTGCGCGAGCCGCGGGACTTCGTCCGCAACGCGGCACGCGCCGTGCGGGAAGGGCTGCCGGCAGAGGCCGCTCTCCGCGCGCTGACCCTCAACGCTGCAAGGATCGCCGGGGCCGACAGCCGCGTGGGCTCCATCGAGAAGGGCCGGATCGCCAACCTGCTGGTCACCAACGGCGACCTGTTCGACGACGACACCGAGGTGAAGCACGTATTCGTGGATGGCCGGATGGTAATTCTGGAAGCGCCTGCTCCGCAGCGTGGAGGTCGGGGACGAGGTTCCGGGTTCTAGGTTGGTTCTCGGTCGGTTCGGTCAAACTGGGGAGACGGGTGGCCCGTCTAATGGTCCGATGCGCACCGCACGGGCGGCCTTTCTCCTCCTCTTTCTGGCGGCTGGCGGCCTGACGCATGCGGTCGCACAGACCACCCCGCAGCCGGCGGCGCAGCAGCCCTCCGCGACCCGCGGTGCGGTCCGAGTGTTTCTCGACTGCAATTACTCCTGCGACGAGGAGTTCGTCCGCAAGGAAATCACCTTCGTCGACTACGTGCGCGACCGGAACGATGCCGACGTTCACATCCTGCTGACGACCCAGGAGACGGGCGGGGGCGGGACCGAGTACACCATCAAGTTCATCGGCCTGGGGCGGTTCGCCCAGGTCGAGCAGACGCTCAAGCACATCGCGATTTCGACGTCGACGTCCGACGAACGACGGCGGGCGATCGCGGAGGTGCTCAAGCGCGGTCTCGTCCGCTACGTCGCGGAGTCGCCGCTGGCGCCGCGGATCCGCATCACGGTCGCGGAGGAGGAAGGCGGGAAGAAGTCCGGCCAGCAGGACGCGGCGAAGGACCCCTGGAACCTGTGGGTGTTCCGCGCGGAGGTCGGCGGCAGCATCGATGGCGAGCAGTCGTCCCGGAGCCACTCGCTTCGAGGCCACTTCTCGGCCAACCGGACGAACGAGGCGCTCAAGATCCAGCTCTCGACGAGCGGCAACTACCGGGAGAGCAGCTTCGATCTCGCCGAGGGAGAAACCTTCACCGCGACCTCGCGGGACTACTCCTCCAACGCGCTGATCGCCAAATCCCTGACGAAGCAGTGGTCTGCCGCGATCGTCGGCCGCGCCTCCTCTTCCACGTTCGTGAATCAGGATTTTGCCACGCGCCTGGCCGGCGGCATCGAGTACGACTTCTTCCCGTACAGCGAATCGACCCGGCGGCTGCTGACGGTGCAATACACCACCGGCGTCGACCACTTCGATTACAAGGAAGAAACGATCTACGGCAAGACCTCCGAGCTGCTGGCCGATCACCGGCTGCAGACGTCGCTCAGCATGCGGCAGCCATGGGGGAGCTCCTTCGCCACGGTGTATTTCTCGCAGTACCTCACGCAGCCGGACAAGTATTCGATCACGGCGTTCGGCGACGCGAACGTGCGGCTGTTCAAGGGATTTTCGTTCAACGTGTTCGGCGAGGTGGCGCGAACCCGCGACCAGCTGTATCTACCGCGGGGCGAGGCGAGCACTGAAGAGATCCTCGTCCGGCAGCGGCAGCTCGAAACCGGCTACCGCTACTTCATGCACTTCGGGATCTCCTACTCGTTCGGCTCGATTTTCAACAACGTCGTCAATCCAAGATTCGGCAGCTAGCGCACGATCTCCTCGGTGCGAGCGGCTTTCTGACCGCAGATCGTGGGCCCGATCACCCGGATCTTCGGGTCGCTGTTCTCGCGCTCGATCGGCATCACGATCTTCGGGTCCACCTGTGGATTCGCGCGAATCACCGGCATGTTGCAGGGCCCCCGCTCGAGGACCTGACTCGTTCCCGCGACGCGCGACGGGATCAGCGACTGGATCGGCGAGGGGATCTTTTCCACCTGGACCACGTTCCCGGGCTCGACCACGATGAGATCCTGGTCTGAATGAGCGTGGACGATCCCGAGGGTCTTTCTGCCAGGCTGCGCCTGCGACAGCGCAGCTACGATCAAAGCGCCGGCCAGCACGAGGTTCGTCATTCCGCGGCTCCAGTCATGTAAGACGTCTGGCTGGCATCTCTGGTTGACTCAGCGAAGCTCTTCCCAGATGCGCACGTGGCGCGTTTCCCGGAGGAGCAGCGAACCGACGACGAAAGTGATGGCTGCCACACCGATCGGGTAGTACAGGCCAGCGTAGATGTTGCCGGTCGCGGCAATGACATAGAGCCCGATCAGGGGCAGGAGCCCGCCGAACACGCCGTTCCCGATGTGATACGGGAGCGACAGGGCCGTGTACCTGATCCGTGCCGGGAACGCCTCGACCAGATACGCGGCGATCGGCCCGTAGACCATCGTCACGAAGATCAGCTGGACGAAGACCAGCGCGATCAGCTTCCAGGCGATCGGGTCGGCGAGCAGCGTGCCCAGATCCGTGTACGTCAGCACTTCGTCGGCAGGCTGCAGCCCGCTCCCGGTCGAGCGCATCGGCGTGAGGCCGATGGCCCCCGTCACCGGGTTCCGCAGAGAAATGGCCGTCGTGACCCCGGATCCGGCCGCAGCCTGCATGGCCGCATAGATCGGAATGTAGCTCACGGCTGCGAGCAGGCATCCGGCCATCATGATCCGCTTGCGGCCGATCCGGTCGGACAGCCACCCGAAGAAGACGAAGAAAGGCATGCCGAGCAGCAGCGCCACCGCGATGACATAGTTGGCCGACGTGTCGTGAACGTTGAGGATCGCCTGCAGGTAGAAGAGGGCGTAGAACTGACCGGTGTACCAAACCACCCCCTGCCCGGCCGTCGCACCGAAGAGCGACACGAGCACCCGCTTCAGATTGACCCACTGCGTGAACGCTTCCTTGAGCGGGCGCGCGGAGGTCATCCCCGCCGACTTGATGTGGTTGAAGATCGGCGACTCCTGCATGCGCAGGCGGATGTAGAGCGAGATCAGCACGAGCGCGATCGAGATCAGGAACGGCACGCGCCAGCCCCATTCGCGGAAATCCGCCTCGCTCATGGTGTTCTGCACGACCAGGATCACCGCCAGCGACAGGAACAGTCCGAGCGTCGCCGTGATCTGGATGAAGCTGGTATAGAAGCCTCGTCGGTCGTCGGGCACGTGCTCGGCCACGTAGACGGCGGCGCCGCCGTACTCGCCCCCGAGCGCGAGCCCCTGCAGCACGCGGATGATCAGCAGGATAATGGGCGCCGCGATCCCGATCGACGCATACGTCGGCAGCACGCCGATGATCGCGGTCGCGCCCCCCATGATGAGGAGTGTCACCAGAAACGCATACTTGCGGCCGACAATGTCGCCGATGCGCCCGAAAAAGAGCGCGCCGAACGGCCGCACGACGAAACCCACCGCAAAGGTGGAGAGATACGCGATGAGCGCCAGCGTGTCGTTGCCCTTCGGGTAGAAGAGCGGCGAGATGACCGTGGCGAGACTCCCGAAGATGTAGAAGTCGTACCACTCGATCATCGTTCCGACCGCCGACGCTGAAATGACCTTGGGGATGCTGTAATCGGGACGGGGCACGGCGAATGCTAGCACGTCACTTGACGGTGATAGTCGCCTCGGCAATGCGTCCGCGTCCGTCGCGGGCCACGAGGTGATGACGGCCGGCCGCGAGCGGCCACTCCAGCGCGACGCCGGCAGTTGAGCCCACCGGGCGCCCGTTCACCATCCAGACGATCGGTCCAGGGGACGCGCCGGCAGCCTTCAGGGGGAGCGCCTGAAACTCACGCCGCAGCGTCGGATCGATCAGATACGTCGCGCCATCGGCGGGGCTCACGATCGCAAAGGCGGATGCGCCCGTCCCGCTCACCGCCGCGACCCGCCGGTCATCTGCCCTTGCCCGCTGGCCTTGCCACGCGGCGTACTCCGGCGGAAGAATCGTCAGCAGCCGATCGTCCGAGAGGTGATGCCAGCTGCACGGAAGCGGCACAGCTTCGCTCGGAGTCCACTCGCGACGGCGGTTGGGGCACCAGGCGTTGGCCGCAAGCCCTGACAGCGCGCAGATCTCACGCTCCGTCGAATCGGGGCCGGGCGCGAGGATCTCATCAGACACCGGCTGGCCCGGGCCGCCGCGCGCGCGGCGATCGGCGGCGAGCATCACCCCCTGGAAGATCGGCGCGGCGCCGGTCACACCGCTCGAGTTTCTGAGCGGCGTCCGGTCGAAGTTGCCGACCCAGACGCCAACGGTCACGTGCTTCGAGTACCCGACAGTCCAGTTGTCGCGGTACGCCTGAGACGTGCCGGTCTTGACCGCAACCGGGAACGGGAACTCGAGGCTGCCACCGCGCCCGAACACGTACGCGCGTGCTTCATCGTCCGACAGAACATCGGTGATCCAGAAGGCCGTCCGCCGGGAGACGACCCGCCGTGCGGGTCGATCGGAGGCACGCATCTCCCAGGTCGGCTCCAGCCACTCGCCGCCGCGAGCCAGCGCGGCATACGCCGAGACGAGCTGGTCGAGCCGCACTTCGGCGTTGCCGAGCGTCAGGCCGAGCCCGTAATGTGAGGCGTTCTTCTCGAAGCTCGAAAGGCCGGCGCGACCGAGAAAGCGAAGCAGCTTCGGAATCCCGAGCTCCGAGGCCAGCGCCACCGCCGGCACGTTCTCGGACCCGGCCAGCGCCGTCCGGGCGCGCATCGGTCCGCGGTACCGGCCGTCGTAGTTGCGCGGGCTGTAGACGATACCCGCTTCGGCGGTCGGGAAGCTCGAAGGAATGTCGGCCAGGACGGTCGCCGGGCTCAACCCCTCCTCGAACGCCAGCGCGTACGTGAACGGCTTGAGCGCCGATCCGGGCTGACGCGGGACGACCGGGCCGTTGATCGTTCCGCCGTGCGCAGCGTCGAGGTAATCGCCGGATCCTTCCCACGCGAGCCACTCGCCCGTCGAGTTGTCGAGCACCACGACCGCGACGTTCGCGGCGCCGTGCTGCCGCAACACTTGACGGTGACTGTCGATCACTCCCGTGACCTGGGCCTGCAGCTCGGCATCGATCGTGGTCTCGATCCGTCCGCTGCGCGCGTCTGCCGATGCGGCGAGCGCCATTTCGACGAAGTGGGGCGCGATGAAGTATGACGCGGACGGCAGGAACGCCAGCCGTTCCTCGCTCGCCTGCGCCGCCTGTTCGCTCGTGAGTGTGCCGGCCGCTTCCATCCGCCGCAGCACCAGCCGCTGCCGCGAACTTGCGGCGCTGCGGCTCCGGTATGGATTGAATTGCGATGGCCGCTGCGGGAGGCCGGCCAGAAAGGCGGCCTGCGCTGGTGTGAGCATCGCGGCGGCCGTGCCGAAGTATGCGCGGCTCGCCCGCTCCACACCTGAGATCTGGTTGCCGTAGCCGGCGAGGTTCAGGTACATCGCCAGGATCTCGCGCTTTTCGAATCGATGCTCGAGGCGCAAGGCGATGACTGCCTCGTGCAGCTTTGCGCTCCAGCCCCGCGTCCGCTTCGGATCCCGCCGGTTGAGCAACAGCTTGGCAACCTGCTGCGAAATCGTCGAGCCTCCTTCGACGATGCTGCGTTCGGCCAGGTTCGTCTTGAGCGCGCGCAATACCGACAGCGGATCCACACCCGGATGGGACCAGAAGCGGCGGTCCTCAGCCGCCAGGGTGGCGGCGACCAGGTTCGCCGGAAGACTGTTTGCGGTGAGCTTGATGCCGCGCGTCCCGTCACCCGCCCGCGCCTCGTACAGCGGCACGCCGCGTCGATCGACGACGGTCGTCGAAGGAGCCGGCTCGTCGAGCAGCCCGGCCGGCAGCGGTCCAAGCCGCAGCCACAAGGCAGCGACCAGCATCGACGCGGTCACCAATACCAGCGCCCTGGCCCTCCGCCTGACACCACGCACGATTCGCAGCACCAGTCGTTCAGACGTCACAAGGAAACTTCGCACGGCAGATTGAGGAGAGCAGGGGCACATTCGGGCAAGACCTGTTCACAATCATCGTTTGATCTCGATGGTAGTCGTCGCGGTTCGCCCGAAGATCTCGGGTGTGTACATCTCCTCGGCGCGGGCCGGGGCCGTGCGGAACGAACCGGCCGTCGTGGCGCGGACGATGTAGCTGAATTCGTGGACCCCTTCGCTGAGCCGTGTCGCGAAGAGTTGAATGCGGTCGTCGTGGCGCTCGACGTGATCGAAGCCGCCACTGCGGAACCAGGCCTCCCAGTCGTGCCCGTCCTCTCCGTCGCGCTCGCTTCGTTGCCGGTTTTGCTGCGCGGCGAGGTCGGAGGCGGTGGTGGAGAACCACGATTCGACCGCTTCGAAGCCGGCCGGGAGCGGGTCGGTGACGGCCACGAACCGCCGTTCCTTCGGCAATCTGAACGTCAGTGTCACCCGGACGAGGTCCCCCGCGCTGTAGGTGGTCGCAGCCGGCCGTGCGCCCGTCTCGACGAACGGCTCGTATCGCCGCTCGATGCGGAATCCCGAGTCGAGCCCATCCTGGAAGAGCGCATCGACCGCATACCGCAGCCGGGTCGTGTAGTAGAGCGTGCCGGTGCCCTCTTTCGTAAACATGAGCGGACGCGTGGCACCGGCAGAACCCGACGCCAGGACCTGCGACATCGGCACGATCGTCACTTCGGACTCAGCGGTGCGGGTCCTGAATTCCTCGCGCGCGAGCTCCTGTTTGCCGAGCGTCACGATGGCGCGAAAATCCGGCGCGGCCGGCTCGTTTGCCCGGTAGTAACTCACGAGCGCTTCCATTGCGTGCGCGTTTTCCTGTGTGTTGCCCCAGCGGCCATCCTTGCGGACGCTCATCAGCCAGCGCACGAGCTGGCGCGTCGATGCGGCGGCTGGCTCCCCGGCCGGTGGAAGCGGGCGCGGACGATCGGCCCGGACCAGCGAGTTGAGGACGATCGCGGTCGAGCGGACGTTGGAGTTCCAGAACCAGAGCAGGTACGGATCGCT
>DATFFM010000070.1:0-17175 GCA_035250005.1 Vicinamibacterales bacterium
AACGCCCCGGGCACGCTCAGCTCCTCGACGTCCTCGTCGCCGGCGCCGGCCTCGCGCAGGGCCGCCCGCGCGCCGTCCCGCAACCGCGAGGTAATCGGCTGGTTGAACCGGGAGACGACGACGGCGAAGCGGAAACCGCCGGCCGGGGGCAGCGGCGCCGTGGATTCGGCTGCTGGGCGCACCTACTTCCCCTTGAACTCGGCCTTGCGCTTCTCGAGAAACGCGCGCGTGCCTTCACGCATGTCGTCGGTGCTCGACACCAGCCCGAAGAGCGTGGCCTCGAACACCTGCGCGTCCGGAAATGCCATGTCGAGCCCCTTGTTGACCGCGTCGATGATGTAGCGCACGGCCACCGGGGCCTTGGCGGCGAGCGCTGCTGCCAGCTTGCGGACCTCGGCCATCAGCTCCGCCGCCGGCACCACCCGATTGACCAGGCCGAGGCGGTGCGCTTCGGGCGCCAGGATGTGATCGCCCGTCAACAGCAGTTCCAGCGCGCGCCCGCGGCCGACGAGCCGCGCGAGCCGCTGCGTGCCAGCGTAACCGGGGATGATCCCGAGGTTGATCTCCGGCTGCCCGAGCCGTGCCGTGTCGGCCGCGATCCGCATCGTGCACGCCATCGCCAGCTCGCACCCGCCGCCGAGCGCGAATCCGTTGATCGCAGCGATCACCGGCTTGCCGAGGTTCTCGATGAGGTCCAGGATGTGCTGTCCCGCGATCGCGTGGTCGCGGCCGCCGGTCGGCGTCTGCAACGCGAGCTCGTTGATGTCGGCCCCGGCAATGAACGCCTTCTCCCCGGCTCCGGTGATGATCACGCATCTCACCGTGAGGTCGTGCCTGCAGGCGAGAATGACGCGGCGGAGCTCGTCGAGCGTCTGCGAGTTCAACGCATTCAGGACCTTCGGGCGATTGATGGTGATCGTCGCGATCCCGCCATCCCGTTCGAACAGCAGGTTGTCGAGATGGTCCACAGAATGGGCAGTCATGGAAGCTCTGAGTATAGCTTTTTCGACGGATCAGCCCTTGACGGTGTGACCCTGCTTCGCCAGGTACTCCCGGACCCGCTCGCGCAGATCTCCCTGCAGCTCGATCCCATCCTCGCGCAGGCCGCCGCCGCAGCCGCAGGCGCGCTTCAGGTCCTGCAGCAGCGCCTTCAGAAAGACGTCGTTCTGCGGCAGGCCGAACACCACCGTCACGGTTTTGCCGCCGCGGCCAGCCTTCTCGACGCGCAGCTTCGCCACCAGGCGCGGCGGCACGGCGGCGGTCCTCCTGCGGCTCGCACATTTGCAGTCGGCTGCCGGCCAGCCGCACCGCGGGCACATGCGCCCGGAGTCGGTCGAGTACACGAGGCGCCTGTCAGCCATCCAGAGGGGTTCACTAGAGCGGCAGCGGGTACATCAACCAGCCGAGCACGAACGCGGCGGCGAGAAAACCGCCGAACATCATGCCGCCCAGGCGGGCCTGCTCGCGCGGCTCGTCGCGCAACAGCGTGGCAAAGACGATCGAGACGAACAGCGCGAAGAGCGCCAGCAGCAGAAAGTGATCGGTCACTTGCGGCCCATGCCGATGTCGAAGGCGTCGAGCATCACGAGAAAGTTCAGGAGCCCGGCCACGATCATGAACGTGTTGCCGTACTCGTAGGTCTGGGCGGTGACAATGCCGCGGCCAAAGTCCATGGCCTGCGCGAGAAACCACGGCAGCCCGATGCCAAGGTGAGCGATGGCCCCCAGCACCACGAGCGGTTCCGACACCTCAAAAGGGAAGATCCGCCCCTGCAGCCAGATCCCCGTGAGGAACATGAGCGGCAGCGCGAGGAGAAAAATGATCCCTTTCTGCCGCCGGCCGAGCCACAGGTGGCCGGCGCCCGGCACCGCCCAGGCCGCGAGGCACAGGAGGACGAGGGTCGCGGGTTCAGCGGTTGCCGGCGCGCGATCGGCGGTCGTGGATTTGGTGGCCATCCAGATCAGAATCATAGCGCAGCATCTGGACGAACAACCATCCCGCGGCGATGCCCAGCGGGAGCGCGGCCAGGGCGCGCGCGAGATTCGAGAAGCTGGCGAGCCCGGCGACTTCCGCCGTCCACGTCAGCGCGGTCGGCACCGCCGCGGACGCCAGGACCATCCGCGCGTGAGGACCCGGACGCCGGCGGCTGCCCCAGGCGAGCACCGCACCAAAGGCGCCCGAGAGATACAGCCCGAAGCACCGCGCGCACACCGGCAACTGCCGGCCGCCGGCGTGAAACGAACGTTCGGGGCGCTGGTGGCAGATACGTGACGATGCGGCGTAGATCGAGGCCGCCGGCGCGGCCAGAGACGGGCGCGCCAGCGCGGCCGGCGCCGCGACCAGAATCACCGTCCAGGCCACTGCCGCGATCGTCAGGGCCAGGGCCAGGCGTCGATGCACCCGGTGATTATCGCAGCTGAGGCGCGAGCATGCCGGCGCCGGCTCGCGTCGGCCCTGCGGTGTACCCCGACCGCGCGCGCGGGTGGAAGTCGGGGTCCGCGGTGACGCGCACGACGATGCGCCGGAAGCGGCCATCCTGGCGGGCGTTGGTCGGCGAGTAGGCGATCGAATACTGGGCCCCGAGCTCTTCGGCGATCTCCCCGTACACGTTCTTCAGGTCGTAGACGTTCATGGGGAAAAAGGCCCGAGCGCCGGTCTCCTTCGCGAGCGTCCTCATCGCGTAGTCCGATGCCGAGAAAAACCCCCGGCCGTACTTCTGGCGCATGGAGGCCGACTCCGACTGCAGACCGATCGTGTAGATGTTCACCCCCATCCTTCTCGCCAGCGCCAGCACATCGTCGAACGACACGAGGCTGGAGGTGTCTTCGCCGTCCGACAGCACCGCGATCGCCTGGCGGCGAACCTCTCCGGCCGCCTGCGCCGTGCGGCCGAACTGCTTGAGCGCGACATAGATCGCATTGTGCAGGGAGGTTGACCCGCTCGCCACCGTCGAGTTGATGGCCACCTCGATCGCCGCCGGGTCCGACGTGAGATCCTGAACGAACCGGACATTGTCGCTGAACGCAACCACCGCGCCTCGATCGCCGCTCCGCAGCAGCTGCATGAAGCCTTTCGCGGCGTCGTGCACGACCGGCATCCGGCTGCGCATGCTGGAGCTGGCGTCGAGCAGCAGGATCACGTCCATCGGCACGTCGCTCGTCTCGAAGAAGCGCACGCTCTGCTGCACGCCGTCCTCGTACACTTCGAAATCGCCGGCACTGAGGCCGGTCACGAGCTCTTCTCCGTCGGTCACCGTCACATTGAGCGCCACCATGCTGGCTGACGTCCGGAAGACGTTCGGCGACTGGTTCTGGACGGACGGGAGGGGGGACACAGGTGGCGGGGCCTGCGCCTGCGCGAGTGCAGTCAGCGCCAGGATGGCCGGAACGAGTGCAGACTTTCTCACGATCCCTCCCGCGATGGCGGTGTGCAATCTGCGTTCCCCGACGAGTGATCAGCGCACTTCCGACAGTTCCCCGAAATGTTCCTCGTATCGAGACCTGAATTCCACCCAGGAGTAGGCATGACTCTGGCCGCCGAGATGCTCTAGGGCGTAGGTGGCCGCCACGCTGCCAAGCCGCGCACAGACCTCGTACGGCGCTTTCTCAGCCATGCCCTTCAGGAATCCGCCGCGGAAGGCATCCCCCACCCCGGTCGGGTCCACGATGCGATGCGGGGCGACCGCCGCCACCTTCGTCGATCCCCGGCGATCGAGGATCGTGCAGCCGTTCTCTCCCCGTGTGACGACCAGAGCGCCGGCCCGCTCGAGGATCGCGGCTTCATCGAGGCCGGTCTTCTGCCGAATGAGCTCGAATTCATAGTCGTTGCAGATCACGACCGCGGCGCCCACGATCCCTTCGGCCAGCTCGTCACCGGCCATACGGGCACACTGCTGGCCGGGATCCCAGATGAACGGGATCTCGAGGGTGCGGCACTCCTGGGCATACTGCACCATGGCGGCGGGATCGTTCGGGGCAATGATCGCGAGCCGCGCATCCGGAGCGGTGCGAAACGACAGCTCGGCGGCATCGGCCATGGCGCCGGTGTAGAACGACGCAATCTGATTGCTCTCCGTATCGGTGCTGCAGAAGAACGACGCGGTGAACTTGCCTTCCACGATCTTCACGAGGCTGGTGTCGACGCCCGCGGCCTCGAGCCACTGGCGGTACTCCCCGAAATCCTGCCCGGCGGTCGCCAGCAGCCGCGGCCGCTGGCCGAGGAGCGCGAGCGTGTACGCGATGTTCGGCGCGCACCCGCCGCGCCGCTTGTCCATGCTGTCCACCAGAAAGCTCAGGCTCACGCGGTTCATGTGCTCCGGCAGAAAGTGCTCGGTGAACTTTCCGGGGAACGACATCAGATAGTCGTAGGCGATGGAGCCGGTCACGATGATGCTCATGAGTACTTCCCGACGAGCGGGGCGAGCCGCTCCCTGGTTTCTGCCGGGATCGCCTCGGGACGCGTGATCAGGGCGTGCTTCAACGCGGTCGCGCACTCGCAGGTGCGCTCGAACGGCAGCGCGTCCACGGCAGACGCGATGACCTGCTGGGCGGTTCGCGCGTTCTGCATCAGGTTCGCGACGATCATGTCGACGGTCACCTCGTCGTGGGCGGGATGCCAGCAGTCGTAATCGGTGACCAGCGCGATGGTCGTATAGCAGATCTCAGCCTCGCGCGCGAGCTTGGCCTCCTGGAGGTTGGTCATCCCGATGATGTCCATGCCCCACGACCGGTACAGCTTCGACTCGGCCAGCGTTGAGAACTGCGGCCCTTCCATGCACACATAGGTGCCCCCCTTGTGCACGGCCGCGCCGGCTCGCTGCGCCGACGCGAACGCGATATCGCTGAGCGGCCGGCAGAACGGATGCGCAAACCCGACGTGCGCGACGAGCCCGTTGCCGAAGAACGTCGAGATCCTCCCCCGCGTTCGATCGAGGAACTGATCGGGGATGACAAGGTCCATCGGTTTGTACTCTTCCTTCAGACTGCCGACCGCGCTCGCCGAGAGAAGGTATTCCACCCCCAGCAGCTTGAAACCGAAGATGTTCGCCCGGTAGTTCAACTCGGACGGCATGAGCCGATGCCCGGCGCCATGACGCGCCAGGAACGCCACCCGCTTCCCCCGCAGCGTCCCGATCACATACGGGGCCGAGGGGGCGCCGAACGGCGTCTCGACCAACCGTTCCTGGCGGTCGGTCAGCTCCGCCATGTCGTACAGACCGCTCCCGCCGACTATTCCTATCCTTGTATCCATGGCAATGCTGAATGGTGAATGCTGAATTAAGGAAGCAATTATGAATCGGAAATCACCGGATCGACGTACTTCCGGCGGTCCTTCTCTCGAATGTAGCCCGCGGCGATCTTCGGATCGTGCTCGAAGAAGATCAGGTACTCGCGGTCGATCGCCTCGCGAACGAAGGTGCGCTTGAAGGCGAGGGTCTCCATCGGATACAGGTCGTAGCCCATGATCCACGGTTCGTCGATGTGGGCGGTGGTCGGGATCATGTCGGCGGTGAAGACGGCGGTGCGTCCGCCGGACTCGATCATCACGACCTGGTGGCTCCGCGCGTGGCCGCCCGTCCAGCGCACGCGAACGCCAGGCATGATCCCGGCGTCGCCGTCCACGAGATCGACCACGCCCGCGGCCTTCAGCGGCACGAAATCATCCTGCAGATAGCTCGCGCGGTTCCGCTCGTGCGGATGCGTCGCGTCGTCCCACTCCTCGGTCCGCACCACGTACCGCGCGTTCGAGAACGTCGGCCGGATCCCGCCCGAGCTGTCGCGGGTCGTGAAGCCGCCGACATGGTCGAAGTGCAGGTGGGATGCGAGCACGATCTCGATATCCGCGGCGGTCAGGCCGCAATCGGCCAGCGAATGCTCGAGATTGACGGTGCGGTCGATGGCGTAGATATCGACGCTCTTTGCGTCCATCTTGCCGCCGGCCCCGGCATCGATCAGCATCAGCTTCTCACCCCTCACGAGGAGCGGACGCATGCCGAGCAGGATCCGGTTGCGCTCGTCGGCCGGCGCGCGTTTCTCCCAGAGCGGCTTCGGCACCACCCCGAACATCGCCCCGCCGTCCAGCCGGAAGTAACCGTCCAGCATCGACGTGAGCTCCAGATCGCCGAGGCGTATGGATCTTGGATCCCTCATCCCTCATCCCAAATCCCTGATCCCTAATCCCTAATCCCTCATCCCTCATCGCAGCTGTTTCAGCTCGACCAGCACGCCGTGAGTGCTAGAGGGGTGGATGAAGGCGACCAGCGAGTTGTGCGCGCCCGGGCGCGGTGCTTCGTCGATCAGCCGGACGCCCCTGGCTTGCAGCTCCGCCAGCGCAGCGACGATGTCGTCCACGCGCAACGCGAGGTGGTGCAGGCCAGGCCCGCGCTTCGTGACGAATTTCGCGATCGGGGAATCCGGAGCGGTCGCTTCGAGCAATTCCAGCGTCGCCTCGCCCGCCTGCAGGAAGTGAGCCCGGACGCGCTGCGACGGCAGCTCCTCCGGCGGCTCCAGCTCGAGGCCCAGTGCATCCCGGAAAAACTCGAGGGACGCGTTGAGGTCGCTCACCGCGATGCCGACGTGATCGATCGTCGCCTTCATGATTGATCCCGGTCCTGGCCAACAGCCCGTCGAAAAATCGCATCCACTGCCGAGTACGGATCGGTCTGCCGCGCAGCGATGCGGTCGAGGATCGCCTTGAACTCATCGGGCCTCAGAACGCTGCTCTCCACATGTTGGAGGAACCGATGGCCCAGCAGCTCCCGCAGGCGCCACTCGGCCCGCGCGCGGCGCCGGCTGCCCTGCGTGCCGGCCGTGTGCTGCCGGAAACGCTCGACGGTCTCGAGCAGCTCGGCGACGCCGCGGCCGGTGGTGGCCTCCGTTTTCACGATCGGCGGCCGCCACTCCCCTTCCGCAAATGCATGCAGCGACAGCATCGCCTTGATCGACGCCACCGTCCGGTCCGCCCCTTCACGATCGGCCTTGTTCACCACGAAGATGTCGGCGATCTCCATGATGCCGGCCTTCAGCGCCTGCACCTCGTCGCCGCTGCCGGGGACGATCGTGACGATCGAGACGTCGGCCGTGCGGACGATGTCCACTTCGTCCTGCCCGACGCCGACCGTTTCGATGATGACGATATCCTTGCCGGCGGCGTCGAGCACGAGCGCAACCTCGCCGGTCGCCCGGGCGAGCCCGCCCAGGTGGCCCCGCGTCGCCATGCTCCGGATGAATACCCCGTCGTCTCCGGCATGGGCCTGCATCCGCACGCGATCTCCGAGGATGGCGCCGCCCGTGTAGGGGCTGGTGGGATCGACCGCGATGACACCCACCGTCGTCGCCGCCTGGCGGATCCCGGCGATCATCCGATCGACCAGGGTGCTCTTGCCCGCGCCGGGGGGCCCGGTCACGCCGATCAGGTACGCGCGTCCGGTGCTGGCGAAGATGCGGCGGACCAGTTCGGCTCCAGCGGGCGCCTCGTCTTCGATCAGCGAGATCGACCGGGCGACCGCCCGCGCGTCACCCGCGAGCACCCGGTCCGCAAGCGGTGGCTGTGTCACTGCCCGAGCAACTGCCGCGCGATGACGAGCCGCTGGATCTCGCTCGTCCCTTCCCCGATCGTCACCAGCTTCACGTCGCGGAAGAATTTCTCGGCGGGATAGTCTTTCACGAAGCCGTAGCCGCCGTGGATCTGGACGCAGTCGTCGGCGGCTTTGACCGCGATCTCGCTGGCGAACAGCTTCGCCATCGCGGACTCCTTCGTCATCCGGACGCCGCGATCCCTGAGATACGCCGCGCGGTAGGTCAGCAGCCGCGCCGCTTCGATCCGCGTGGCGTTGTCGGCGAGCTTCCACTGAATCGCCTGGAACGCGGCGATCGGCTGGCCGAACTGCCGGCGCTCCTTCGCGTAGTTGCGCGCGGCCTCGTACGCCCCCTGCGCGAGGCCGACCGCCAGCGCCGCAATGCCGATGCGCCCGGCATCGAGCACCTGGAGCGTGTTGATGAACCCCTGCCCTTCTTCGCCGAGCAACGCGTCTGCCGGGAGGTGGCAATCCTGAAAGATCACCTCGCTCGTGTCGCTCGCGCGCATCCCGAGCTTGTTCTCCTTCTTGCCCGCGCTCAGGCCGGGGGTGCCGTTCTCCAGGACGAACGCGGAGATGCCGCGGTGCCCTTTCGCCCGGTCGGTCACGGCCATGACGACCGTCACGCCGCCGAGCGCACCGTTCGTGATGAAGGTCTTGGCGCCGTTGAGGACCCAGCCCCCGTTCCGCTTCGCCGCCGTCGTCCGCATGGCGGCCGCGTCGCTGCCCGAGCTCGCTTCGGTCAGCGCCCACGCGCCCAGCACTTCGCCGGTGACGAGCCGGGGCAGATACGTCTTTTTCTGCTGCGCGCTGCCGAACATCGCGATGTGCGAGGTGCAGAGGCCGTTGTGCGCCGCCACCGACAGCGCGATCGCCGGGCACACGCGCGCCAATTCCTCGATGCAGAGGCAGTAATCGACCGCCGACATCGCCGAGCCGCCGAACTCCTCGGGGAACTGGATCCCCATCAGACCGAGCGCCGCCAGCTTCGGCAGCAGCTCCATCGGGAAGTGCTGCGCTTCGTCCCACTCCATGACGTGGGGGCCGATTTCCGCCTCCGCGAACTCGCGCACCGTGCGGCGCAGGATCTTCTGTTCTTCGGTCGGCCGGAAGTCCATCGAGGGAAATCTATCACGCGCCTGCCCGCCCTCCGGAGTTGGAGTTTGAAGTTTGAAGTTTGGAGTTTGGAGTTGTCGTATCCTCAGCTATGCGACACAGACTTCTGCTCTCTGCGGCATTCGCGATCGCGCTCCTCGTGCCCTCGACGGCGTCTGCGGACCTCACTGCCTTCCTGGGGGTGAACCCGACGCCCAGCAACCGGGTGGTCACAGGACTGTCCGGGGGCGTGGGGCTCCTGATCGTCGGCTTCGAGTTCGAGTACGCGAACACCCGCGAGGATCTCGACGAACTGGCGCCGGGGCTGAAGACCTACATGTTCAACGGGCTCCTGCAGACGCCCGTGCCGATTGCCGGGATGCAGTTCTACGCGACGGCGGGCGGCGGTGCGTTCCGCGAGACGCTGAACGAGGAGACCGAAACCAACGTCGGGATCAATGTCGGCGGCGGGGTGAAGATGAACCTTGCCGGGCCGCTGCGTCTGCGGCTGGATTACCGGGTGTTCACGCTCCGGGGAGGGGACGTGCGGCACTCCAAGCCGCAACGCTTCTACGCAGGACTGAATCTGAAATTCTGAACAAGGGAGAAGGGAAAAGGGAAAGGTACAACTTCTCCCTTTTCCCTTCTTCCTTCTCCCTTCGTTACATCCCTCCGCCGACCGGCGTCAGGTTCAGACGGTTCGGACCAGCCGCAAAGGCGCCGGCCCAGCGTTTGAACGCCTCGACGTTGGCCGGATCGCGCTGCTGTTCCGGCGTCAGGGTCTTGTTGATCAGGATGAAGAAGTCGTATTCGGTGGCAGCGACAGCCGGGTCGACCAGGACGACATACAGGGCGTTCGCACCCATCGGCTCGGCGGCCTTGTAGAACTTGAACGCCGCGCCGGCGGTCTTCAGCGCTGCATCGGTGGACGCCGCAAGGCTCGACTTGAGCTTGGCCGCCATCTCTTCGAAGGCTGCGGTCTGGTCCGGCTTGATCGGCACGAGCAGCATCCCGGCTGGACCCGTGAATGTCATCTTGGGTTCAGTGGGCTGTGCCGGCGCCGCGGGAGCGGGCTGCGCCGGGGGCTGCTGCGGGGGCGGATCCTGGGCGAATACGGCGGCGGGCAGCAGGGCCAGCGCCAGAGCAGTGACGATTACGCGACGCATCCGATCTCCTCCTTGGTCGAACACAGCAAAAAAGACACTTTACCGTACGGCCCGACCTGGTGGCCACTTTTGGGACGAAAGGGCCCTAAACGAACACCTGCATGATCTCATTGGCAATCAGCATGCCCTCCCGTGAGAGCCGGAGGCAAGCCCCCTCGCGCACCAGTAAACCCTCATCGACAAAAGGCTGCAGCGACGTCCCGTATTTCGCCCAGATATCCACGCCATAACGGCCGCCACACGCCTCCAGATCGAGGCCGGCGGTCAGGCGCAGGCCGGTGAACAGCGCCTCTTCCAGCCGGGCCTCCGGATCCATTGCGCGGCGCTCCGCTACCAGGCTCAGCCCGAGCCGTCCAGCGGCCGGCGCGCCCGGCCCGAGCCGTGCAATGTACTCTTCGGTGGACGACACGTTCTTCCAGCGGACGCCGCCGCGTGTCGAATGCGCGCCGCATCCAAACCCCAGCCATTCGCCGTCCTGCCAGTACTTGAGGTTGTGCCGCGACTCTCTGCCGGCCCGGGCCACGTTGGAGATCTCGTACTGCCGGTACTGCGCCGCGTCGAGCCGCGCGAGGCTCCAGAGATACATTTCCGCGGCATCCTCGTCGGGCGCCTGCGACCAGCCCCCGCGCGCCATGTCTTCCCTGAGCGGCGCGTTCGGATAGAGCTCCAGCAGATACAGCGAGGCGTGATCCGGGTTCACGTCGATCAGCGCCTCGACGGTCGTCTGCCACTGCTCGCGGGTCTGCTGCGGCAGCCACATCATCAGATCGAGGCTGACGTTCTCGAATCCCGCCGCGCGCGCTTCCCTCACGGCCCCGCGCGCCCGGTCGGCCGAGTGCAGCCGCCCCAGCCGGCGCAGCTCCTCCTCGCGGAACGACTGCACGCCGAAGCTCACTCGATTGACCCCTGCGGCGCGGAACTGTTCCATCCGCTCGGTCGTGGATGTCTCGGGATTGGTCTCCAGCGTGATCTCGGCATCCGGAACAAGAGCGAAGCTCTCCCGGCACGCCGCGATCAGCCGTCCGATCTCGGACGGCTCGAGCAACGACGGGGTCCCGCCGCCGAAGAAGATCGTGTCGGCCGCGCTCCCATCAGCCGCGCCGAGGATCTCGCGTTCGAGCGCCGACACATACCGATCCTTCAGCGCCGAATCGAACAGACCCCGATTGAAGTTGCAGTAGTTGCAAATCGAGGAACAGAACGGGATGTGGAGGTAAAGTCCCAGGGACATGTAGTGCTGATTGCTGACTGCTGAGCGCGGATCGACGGATTGCGAATTTGATTAGGGATTAGGGATTAGGGATTAGGGATTAGGGATTAGGGATTAGGACCCCGCCTTGCCGCCCGTCCAGCCGAGGTCGGCCTTGCCGCCGGGCGGCTTCATTTGCGCGCGGACCGGCTTGGACGTGGTCCGGGCCGGCAGGGTCCGGCGGTTCGGCTTCATCTTCCACATCGTCATGAGGTCGTCGATGCCGCCGTTCGGCGGGAGGTGCCGATAGTCGGCGCCGTCGAACTCCAGGAACTCGCACATCTCATGGAGCCGCGAGTGGATCCGGAAGCCGATGCGCGCCTTCAGGCAGTCGGGATCGGCGTCATCGGGCGTGTCGTCGTAGTTCGACGTGAAGATCGTGTGCCGGCGCTCGTTGTAGCGCGTGTTCACGATCAGGTTCATCGTCTCTTCCACCCACTCCGACGTCTTTTCGGAGCCGAGATCGTCGAGCACGAGGAGGTCCGCCTCCATCACCGGCCGCAGGACGTCCATTTCAGCGGTCTTAACGGTGGGATTGTAGGTGCTGCGGATCACCCGGAGCAGATCGCGGGTGTCGTAGAACATCCCGCGCGCGCCGCGCGTCAGAATCACGCGCCGCAGCACCGCGACCGCGAGATGCGTCTTGCCGATGCCGGGAGGCCCGATGAGGCACAGCCCCTTGCCGATCGCGGGGAACTCGTCGGCGAAGCGCTTCGCCATGCGGACGGCGCCGAGCAGCTTTTCGTTCGGATAGGTGACGAACGTTTCGATCTCACACCGGCGATACCGCGGCGGGATCCGCGCTTCGTCGAGCAGCCGCGCCGTCACGCCCTCGCGCCAGCACTCGCATCGTTCGACGCGGCGCGTGCCGTTTACTTCAACCGGCTTCCATCCGGTGTCATCGCAGAGGTTGCACATCGGGGCGATGGAGATTCTAACACCCCCACGCCGATTGCAGATTGCGTCCTTCGGATTGCGGATCGCTCGATCAGGCCTTTTTCCTCGGCTCGTCTTCGACCGGCGTGGAGTCGGTGGTCGTCGGCGCGGACGATCGAACGAGATCGGTGGGCGACGACTTCACGAGCGCGGTGCTGAGGCGCTGCTCCCAGTCGCCGATGCCGCGCGAGAGCTCGCGCTTGACGTAATCGATGAACTCGTTGACCTCCTGCTGCATCGCTTCGATCTTGCCGCGCATGTTGAGGATGATCTCGACGCCGGCGAGGTTGACACCGAGGTCGCGGGTCAGCGACAGGATGGTTTCCAGCCGCTCGAGGTCCTCCTCGGAGTACAGGCGGGTGTTCCCTTCGGTCCGGGACGGCTTGAGCAGCCCTTCGCGCTCGTACAGGCGCAGCGTCTGCGGGTGGATGTTGTACTTCTGCGCCACCGCGCTGATCATGTAATAGGCCTTGCCGCCGCGCCTGGTCGCCATTTCAGCCTTCCGCCCCAAACTGCTTCTGCCAGTCGCGCCTGACGTCGGTGGGATTCAGCCGCGCGAATTCCTTCATCAGCTCCTTCGAGCGCTCGTCGACGATCGGCGGCAGCGTGAGCCGGACCTCCACGAACAGGTCGCCGCGCCCGCCGGTCATCGACGGCGCGCCGCGTCCGCTCACCCGCAGCCGCTGCCCGGCCTGTGTGCCGGGCGGGATCTTGAGGCGAACGGGGCCGTCGAACGACGGCACCTCGATGCGCGCGCCGAGCGCCGCTTCGTGCACCGCCACGGGCGCGATCAGATGCAGGTCGTCGTGGTCGCGCCGCAGCACCGGATGAGGCCGGACCTGGAGGTCCACGAACAGATCCCCCGGACGGCCGCCGTGGGCTCCCGCGTGGCCCCGCTCGGCGATGCGCAGCTGCGTGCCGTCGGCGACCCCTGCAGGGATGTGTACGGTGACCGCCTCGCTTCTCACCGACCGGCCATGGCCCCCGCATGCGGTGCACCGCCGGTGACGCTCCCGCCCCGTCGCCCCGCAGGCCGTACAGCCCTTGGTGAACACCATGTGCCCGCGGGCCCACCGCACCGTGCCGCTGCCGTGGCAGTGCACGCACTTCGCGTCGGCGGCCCGCACCTGACCCGCCCCGCGGCACGCGCCGCACGGCACCTGCCGCGTCACGATCAGCTGGCGATCCACACCGGTCATCGCTTCCTCGAACAGCAACGACACGCTGGCGTGAATATCGGCTCCGGCCTGCGACCTCCCGGCGTCCTGCGGCGGCACGGGATGCAGCGCCTCGGCGAACAGCTCGCTGAAAGTCGCCGCCGCCGGCCCTTGCGCCGCGACCGAAAAGTCGAAACCGCTGAACTCGAACACCTGATCCGTCCTGCTGCCGCCAGCCCCAACAGCGCCCGCCGTGTCGTATTGGCGACGGCGATCCGCGTCGCTGAGCGTCTCGTAGGCCTCCGTGATGCGCTGAAACAGCGCTTCCGCCGCGCGGTCACCCGGATTGATGCCCGGGTGATACCGCCGCGACAGCCGCCGATACGCGCGCTTCACATCCGAGATGCTTGCGCCCGGGGCAAGTCCGAGCAGGTTGTAATAATCCATTTCGAGATCGGCTGATCGGTCGATCGGGTGATCGACCGATCACCTCACTTTTTCTCTTCCTCGACGACTTCGGCATCGATGACGTCACCCGATGCCGCGCCGGAGGGCTGCCCCGCATCGCTCTCGGAAGCCGCGCCCGGCTGGCCCGCGCCGGCGCTCGACGCCTGCGCCGCCTTGTACATCGCTTCCGCGATCTTGTGCTGCGCGGTGTTCAGCGCCTCCATGCCGCGCTTCATCTCGGCGACATCGTTCTTCTCGATCGCCTTCTTGACGTCCTCCATCGCCGCCTCCACCGGCTGACGGTCCGACGCGGTGAGCTTGTCGCCCGCCTCCTTCATGATCCGTTCAGCGGCGTAGACGGCCTGGTCGGCCTGGTTGCGCGTTTCGATCTCCTCCTTGCGCCTGCGGTCCTCGTCGGCGTGCGACTCGGCCTCACGCATCATCTTGTCGACTTCCTCCTTCGAGAGGCCGCTCGACGCGGTGATCGTGATCTTCTGCTCTTTCTGGGTCGCCATGTCTTTGGCCGACACGTTGACGATGCCGTTCGCATCGATATCGAACGTCACCTCGATCTGCGGCACGCCCCGTGGCGCCGACGGCAGTCCGGTCAGGTGGAACTTGCCCAGCGTGCGGTTGTCGCGGGCCATCGGGCGCTCGCCCTGCAGCACGTGCACCTCGACGCTGGTCTGGTTGTCGGCGGCGGTCGAGAACGTCTCGCTCTTGCGCGTCGGGATCGTCGTATTGCGCTGAATCAGCGTCGTCATGACGCCACCGAGCGTCTCGATGCCGAGCGACAGCGGCGTGACGTCGAGCAGCAGCAGGTCCTTGACCTCACCGGCGAGCACGCCCGCCTGGATCGCGGCGCCGATGGCCACGACTTCGTCAGGGTTGACCCCCTTGTGCGGCTCCTTGCCGAACATCTCCTTGACGATCTGCTGCACCTTGGGGATGCGGGTCGATCCGCCGACCAGCACGACCTCGTCGATGCTCTTTGGATCGACGCCCGCATCGGCGAGCGCCTGCCGGGTCGGGCCGATGGTTCGCTGGAGCAGCTCGTCCACGAGCTGCTCGAACTTCGCCCGCGTGAGCTTCTTCACCATGTGCTTGGGGCCGGTCGCGTCGGCGGTGATGAAGGGCAGGTTGATCTCCGTCTCCATCACGCTCGAGAGCTCCATCTTGGCTTTTTCCGCTGCTTCCTTCAGCCGCTGCAGGGCCATGCGGTCCTTGCCGAGGTCGATCCCCTCGTCCTTGCGGAACTCATCGATGATCCAGTCGATGATGCGCTGGTCGAGGTTGTCGCCACCGAGGTGCGTATCCCCGTTCGTCGCCTTGACTTCCACCACACCTTCGCCGACCTCGAGGATCGAGATGTCGAACGTGCCGCCGCCGAAGTCATAGACCGCGATCGTTTCATCCTTCTTCTTGTCGAGCCCGTACGCGAGTGCCGCCGCCGTCGGCTCGTTGACGATGCGCATGACTTCGAGGCCGGCGATCTGGCCGGCGTCCTTGGTCGCCTGGCGCTGGGCGTCGTTGAAGTACGCCGGGACGGTAATGACGGCCTTGGTCACCGACTGACCGAGGTACTCCTCGGCCGCCTGCTTCAGCTTCTGGAGGATCATCGCGGAGATCTCGGGCGGCGAGTAGGCCTTGCTCCCGGCGTTGATGCGGACGTCGCCATTCCCGGCCCGCTCGACCGAGTACGGGACCATCTTCATCTCTTCGGAGACCTCATCGAACTTGCGCCCCATGAAGCGCTTGATCGAGAAGATCGTGTTCTCGGGATTGGTGACCGCCTGCCGCTTGGCGACCTGGCCGACGAGTCGCTCGCTGGACTTCGTGAAGCCCACCACCGACGGCGTGATGCGGCTGCCCTCCGGGTTGGTGATGACGACCGGCTCGCCGCCTTCCATGACCGCCACGACGGAGTTGGTAGTGCCCAGGTCGATACCGATAATCTTGCTCATTGTGTTGTGTCCTCAAGGGCCGCCACGACACTGGACGGCCAAGCTTTATAACGATCATAGTATAAAATCTGAGTGCCAATTCGTCAAGCACGAGGGGCCAGATTTTCGCTAAGTTGTTGTAGATAAGGGACCCCGTCTTGTTATAATGGCCTCGCCAGCCTGTCTCAGCGGTTGCTCCGCTGCACCGGGTTCGCCGACGCGTCATGACGCAAGGCCGACCCTTCCGAGGTCCACCATGGTTCGCCCCCTCGTGTCCCGCAGGGCGCTTCGATCCATCAGTTTTGGTTTGGTGGCGCTCGCGTGCGTCCTTCCTGTGCACGCCCAGGCGGTCGACGTGCCGCCGTCCGGCGCCGAAGCGCCCGCGCACATCTCCTTCGTGGACGGCGTCGCGATCCTCGAACGCGACGGCCGCACCGATGATGCTCCCGGCAGTATGCCGCTGCTCGCCGGCGATCGCGTGCGGACGCGCGCCGGACGAGTGGAGATCCTCTTCGCCGACGGCAGCACCCTTCATCTCGATCACAACTCCGGCATCGACCTTCAATCCGACGAGCTCGTACGGCTCCTCGAAGGGCGGATCCGCCTCTCGATCCCGGGTCCGGCGCGGTCGGTGGCCTATCGCATCGACGGACCGCACGGATGGGCCCATATCGCCGAACCCGGCGACTACCGCGTCGCGCTGATGAATGGCGCCGGAGGCTCCGAGCTGGAGCTCGCCGTCATTCGCGGGCGTGCGGAGCTCGTCAACGACGCCGGCGAGACCGCACTGCGCGCGGGAGAACGCGCCTTCGTGCGCGCCGGCGCCGCGCCGTCGTATGCGTATGTCGCCAATTCCGCGGCACTCGACGCGTTCGACCGGTGGTCCGAGGCGCGGCGCGATGAGCGGCTGGCCGCGTCGGCCGAATACCTGCCTGACGAAGTGCGTCCGTACGCGGCGTCGTTCGAGCGGCATGGGTACTGGGGCGACGAGCCGACCTACGGACGCGTCTGGTATCCGCGGGTCGCGCCCGACTGGCGCCCGTACTATCGCGGCCGCTGGGTGAACCTGCGCCCGTACGGCTGGACGTGGGTGGCGCACGATCCCTGGGGCTGGCCGACGCATCACTACGGACGCTGGGGGTTCTCGCACGCCGGTGCCTGGTTCTGGATCCCCGGCCGGACCTGGGGCGCCGCCTGGGTGTCGTGGGCCTACGCGCCCGGGTACATCAGCTGGTGTCCGCTGGGCTGGAACAACCGGCCGGTCTTCCAGATCAACATCAACGTCGGCCGCCGCTATGACCCGTGGCGCGCCTGGACGGTGATCCCGCAGCGGCACTTCGGCTACGGCTTCGTGCATCGCAACGTCGTTCGCGCCGGATTCCTCGATCGCCGCACGCTCGGCTCGTTCACCCATCGGGATCGCGGACCGGAGATCCGCGGGTATGCCGTACCGCGCGGCTCGGCGCCGATCAGGGTCGCCGGCACAGCTGGCTCGCGGCGCGGTCCGTCGCCGTTGTACACGAACCTGCCAGCCGACCAGGGCCGGGTGCGTACGGACGGCGCGCGCATCAACGTCCGCGGGGGCTCCCCCGCCGCCGCACCGCCG
>DATFFM010000071.1:0-10784 GCA_035250005.1 Vicinamibacterales bacterium
GCTCGGCACCCCCCCGGCGCTCGACGTGCTGAAGAGCGCCGCTTCGAGCGGGAGTCGCGGCACGCGAGCCGCCGCTCGCGCGCAGCTCGGATGATGGAGCCACGCATGGATCCCGCGTCGAAGGTTTCGCAATACGACGAAGTGCTCCGCCGCTTCGCCTCCGGCGTTCGCGCCGGTCAGCTCTATGCCCGCGACCACCCGCTGGTGGGACGCAATGTCGAGGGGCTGCTCGCCGCGCTGAAGCCGCTGCTGCCCGCCGCGCCGTCGCTCACCGTCGGGATCGTCGGCGACCAGTTCGTCGTGGCCGATACGCCGATGGCGAAAGCGAGCGCCTCGATGAGTGAGCTGATCCGCCGCCTCAAGGATCACCGCATCGAGCGCATCTCGTTCGAGCGCGGTGTCACCGCCGACGAGGTGCTCGGCCTCGTGCTCGCGGTGTCAGCCATGACCGGCAGAGGAGAGCACGAATCGGAGCTGGCATTCCCCCACATCCGGGTCGGTCGGATCACCGCCGAAGAACGGCGGAGCGACGGTGTGGCGGGCGACATGGCGGCGATCCGCCGACTGTACGGCAACGCCGTGCAGCTCGCCGAATCGGTCTGGGAAACCGCGCTGACGGAGGGACGGCCGGACCTGCCTGCCGCGCTCCGGGCGGTCGACGGCCTGGCGGAGGCGATCACTCAGAACCGCACCGCGGTGGTGGCGATGACCGCGATGCGCAACTACGACAACTACACGTTCACCCACATGGTGAACGTGGCGATCCTGACGATGGGCCAGGCGCGCGCGCTGGGGATCGACGGGCGGCTGCTGCGCGAGTTCGGGCTCTCGGCGCTGATGCACGACCTCGGCAAGGTGCGGACGCCGAAGGAGATCCTCAACAAGCCGGACAAGCTGACCGACGAAGAGTTTCTGATCATGCGGCGCCATACGGTCGACGGCGCCGAAATCCTGCGACAGACCCCCGAGATGCCCGTGCTCGCGCCAGTGGTCGCCTTCGAGCATCACCTGCGGCTCGACGGGACCGGCTATCCGGTCGGGGTACGGCGCAGCGCACTGAACCTCGGCACGATGCTGTGCAGCATCGCCGACGTGTACGACGCGATGCGGTCCCAGCGGGCCTACCAGCAGTCGTATCCGAGCGACCGTGTGCTGGCGGTTCTGAAGGGGAGCGACGGATCGCACTTCGACCAGCATCTGGTCCGCCGCTTCGTGCAGCTGCTGGGGATCTATCCTCCCGGCAACCTGGTGAGATTGAACACCGGCGAGATCGCCGTCGTGATCCAGACCCACGCGCCGGATCCGCACCGCCCGCGCGTCCGCGTGATCTTCGCCGCCGACGGCAGACGCCTCGAGACACCGCGTGATCGGAACCTGTTCGACACCGAGGGACCCGACGCGCAATCGGTCCTGTCGCCGGTCGACCCGGCAGATTTCGGAGTCGATCCACTCGCGCTGCTCGCGTGACCGACCGTCAAGGCCTCCGATCTATAATGACCGCGACACATGTCCGAAGGCATCCGTACTCTGCTAGTGGCGGCGGTGGCCTTCGGCGCGGGATTCTCTCTCCAGTCGTTCCGAACAGCCGCGATCCCCGTCGCCTCCCCCGAGCGCCTGATCGCCGAGTTGAGACTGGCGCAGATCGCAGCGGTCCTGCTCGCGCTGTCGGCCGGTGCCTACCTCGGATTCGCCGCCGCCAACGACGCCCGGACCGGCGTCGGTCTTGATATCGCGCTGACCGTCGGTTTCTTCGTCGTGGCCGTGTACACGTTGACCTGCGATCCGCGCCAGGCGCTCACGCTGCTCGCGCTCGCCTTCGCCGGGCACGCGATCATCGACATCGCCCACCGGCCGGGCGTGCTGCCCGACGGGCTCGCACCACGGTGGTACGCGGTGGGCTGCGCATCCTACGACGTGATCATTGGCGCGCTGTGCTACTTTCCGATCCTGCGACGTCCATGACACGACGCCCCGTCACGCTCCTGTTCCTCGCCGTCTCGTTGGTCGTCCACGGCTGCGCCTCGGCGCCGCCGCGCGCGACGCCAGCGCGACGCTCACCCCTCGTCGTGGTGCTGGTCGTGGACCAGATGCGCGGGGGGTATCTGGAGAGCTACGGCGCGTCGTTCACCGGCGGGCTGAAGCGGCTGATGGACGAAGGCGCCTGGTTTCGCCGCGCGGCATACCCGTACCTCAACACCGTCACCTGCGCCGGGCACTCCACGATCGGCACCGGCGCGCTCCCCTACCGCCACGGGATGGTGCTGAACGCCTGGTGGGACCGTGACACGGCGCGGTCGAGGCCCTGCACGTCGGACCCGGCCGCGAAGAACATCGGGTACATGGGCACCCCCACCGGAGGCGAGAGCGCGGCCTCGCTGCTCGTGCCGCCGCTCGCGCAGCAGCTCCGTGAGAAAACCGGCGGCCGATCGGTTGCGCTCTCGCTGAAGCCGCGCTCGGCGATCACGATGGCCGGCCGGAACCCGAACGCGGTCCTCTGGTTCGACGAGCGCGCCGGGTGGACCACGTCGTCGGCCTTCACCGACAAGCCGATCGCCTGGCTCCAGACCTACGTCGACGCGCATCCCGTCGAGGCGGACCGGGGCAAGGTCTGGGACCGCCTGATGCCGGAGACGGCTTACCAGGGGGACGACAACGGGGCCGGCGAGCGAACGCCGTCGGGATGGACCCAGGTGTTCCCGCACGCGCTCGGAACGCCGCCGGCGCAGTTTCTGATCCAGTGGCAGCGCAGCCCGTTCGCCGACGCCTACCTCGGCCAGATGGCGGCGCACGCGATCGACACGCTCGACCTGGGGCGCGGCACCGGCACCGACTTCCTCAGCGTCAGCTTCTCGACCCTGGATCTCGTCGGGCACCAGTACGGGCCGGCCAGCCACGAAGTCCAGGATGTGCTGCTGCGCCTGGATCGCACGATCGGCACGCTGCTCGACCACCTCGACGCGCGCCTCGGCCGGGATGGATACGTGCTCGCCCTCAGCTCGGATCACGGGGTGGCACCGATCCCTGAGCAGTCCGGCGGCGGGCGTCAGCCGTCCGCCGACGTGACCAGAACGATCGACACGACGCTGGCGCCGTTCTTCGGGCCCGGCAAGTATGTGATCCAGACCGTCTACACTGACATCTACCTCGCCCCCGGGGTGTTCGACCGCCTGAAGGCATCCGAAGAAGCGTCGGCGGCTGTACTCGACGCGCTGCGGTCACTGCCCGGCATCGCGCAGGCCTTCCGCGTGGACCAGGTGAGCGCCCCATCGGTCCGCACGAGCGCGGATCCCGTGAAGCGTGCGGCCGCGTTGAGTTATTACGCTCCCCGCAGCGGAGATCTGATCGTCGTTCCGAAGGAGAACTGGCTGCTCTCGACCGCCGCCACCACGCATGGAACGCTTTACACCTACGACCAGCGCGTGCCGGTGGTCTTTTTCGGCGCCGGCGTCCGGCCGGGGGTGCATGACGGCCCGGCCACGCCGGCCGATATCGCGCCCACGCTGGCGGCTCTGGCGCGCGCGCCGTTCGACGCCACCGACGGAGTCGTGCTTCTTCGATAGCACTGCTGAATGCCGAAGGGCGAATGCTGAAGTAAGGGGCGATGATGAGCAACGGGTTCAAGACGGTGACGGGGGCGGTGGCGTGCGCGGGGATCGCAGCCGCCGTATTGTGGATGCCGGCCGCCAGGGCTCAGGTCCGTCGGCCCAACCCGGGGATCAACCCCACGACGGTGGGCGAGCTGCGGTTCCAGGACGATCGCGTCACCCGCATGCTGCGCGGCGGGGAGCTCCGCATGCGCGCGTCACGCGTGGACAAGCTGGTCGCGGGCCGGCGCATCGAGCGCGCGGATCAGTACCACCGCGGCGTTCGCGTGTTCGGTGGCGACGTGGCGCGGCAGCTCGCGGCCGGCCAGGTAGTGTCGATCTTCGGCACCCTCTACGAGGGGATCGCGGTCGACAGCAATCCCCGGATCGCCGAACCGGAGGCGCGGCGGCGGGTGGAAGCGCGCGCCGGCGTTCGGCTCGGGCCCGCCCGCGAAGGCGAGCTCGTCGTGCTGCCGCGCGGATCGGGCGAGTACGCGCTGACCTGGAGGATCCGGGCCGCCACCGGCACGGATCTGCGTGAGTACTTCGTGGATGCGCACACCGGCGCGATCCTTTTCGACTACAGCGATCTCCAGACGCAGAGCGCGGTCGGGCGCGCAACCGGCGTGCTCGGCGACTCGAAGAAAATTTCGGCGACCCGGGCCGCCGGGGTGTTCACGCTCGAGGACGCACTGCGCCCGCCGTCGATCCGTACCTATGACATGAAGGGGGATCCATTTCGGACGCGCGACATCGTCAACCGGCGGGTGATACCGGGCCAGTCGGATCTCGGGAGCGACACCGACAATACCTGGCAGGACGGCGCGCTCGGCGACGCGCACATCTACTCCGGGTATACCTACGACTATTACTTCAGCCGGTTCGACCGCCGCGGGCTCGACGATGCCAACCGCAGGATGCAGACGCTCGTGCATCCCGTGCGCCGGGACGACTTCGCGCAGCACTTCGGCAACTTTTCCGTGTTCTTCAACAACGCGGTCTATTTCGGCGATGGCCTGATGCTGTACGGCGTCGGCCTGCCAGCCAACGTGACCTCCGGCGGCCGGCGCTGGGACCACACCGCCGGCGCGATCGACATCGTCGCCCACGAAATCACGCACGGGGTCACCGAGTTCACGTCGGATCTGATCTACATGAACGAGTCCGGCGCGCTCAACGAATCGTTCTCCGACATCATGGGCACGGCGGTCGAGTTCTTCTTCCAGCCGGCAGGCGGCGGGCCGATGCAGGCCGATTATCTATGCGGGGAGGACGTCGTGCGCGGACCGACCAACGGCATCAGGTCGCTGGCGAATCCCACCGAATACGGCCATCCCGACCATTACTCGATCCGGTTCACGGGGCTGGCCGACGGCGGCGGCGTGCACATCAACTCGAGCATCCCGAACCATGTGTTCTTCCTGGCGATCGAGGGAGGCACCAACCGGGTCTCGGGCCTCGCCGTCCAGGGTGTCGGCGGCGCGAACCGGCAGCAGATCGAGACCGTGTTCTACCGGGCGGTCACGCAGCTGCTCCCGGCAAGCGCGACCTTCGCGATGGCGCGCTCGGCAACCATCCAGGCCGCACGGGATCTGTACGGCGGCGGAAGCCCCGCGGAGCGGGCCATGACCGAGGCCTGGACGGCCGTAGGAGTCGATTGACATGACGACGATCAGACTGTTGACGGCCTGCGTCCTCACGCTGGCCGCTGTCCCCGCCTACGGGCAGAGCGCCGCCCGCGCGCAGCCCGCGCGCGGGTTCGTGACGTTCAACGCCGCCGCGCAGGGAGCCGCCGCTGACCTGACCGACCGGGTCTTTTTCGAGTCCAACGCCGAAACCGGAACGATCGAGACACGCTACCCGGGCAGGACCGGGCTGCTGATCGACGTCGGTGGGGGCTGGCGCGTCTGGCGCCGGCTCGGCGTCGGGGTGGCGGTCTCGCGCACGACAAGTTCCGGCACGGCGGCCGTCACCGCCGAGATGCCGCATCCGTTCTTCGACAACCGCGACCGGCACATCGAGGGGGAAGCCACCTCGGTCAGCCGCACGCAGACCGCCACGCACGCTGAGCTCTACTACGAGCTGCCGTCCAGAGGACGATGGCGCATGCGTCTCTTCGCAGGGCCCAGCTATTTCAATCTGGAGCAGGACGTCGTCACCGCCGTCAGCGCCGACGAAACCTACCCGTACGATACGGCGGGCTTCGGCAGCGCCACGACCGGTCGCGCGAAAGGGTCCGGTCTCGGCATCAACGGCGGCGCCGACGTGGCGTGGATGTTCTCGCGGCGGATCGGCGCCGGCGCACTGATCCGGTACGCTCACGCGAGCCTCGACCTGACCGCCCCGGGATCGCGCAACGTCTCATCGGATGGCGGCGGCCTTCAGGGGGGCGGAGGGATCCGCATCCTCTTCTGAGGTGAAGGTCCGGCAGCGATGGTGGCGGTCCCGGGTGCGTTCCGCGCGAAAGTCCTCTCCGTCGTCCGGCGCATCCCGCCGGGCCGGGTGGCCACCTACGGCGACGTCGCCGCGGCGGCGGGCAGCCCTCGAGCGTCGCGCGCGGTCGGGAACATCATGCGGGAATGCCGATCGCAGGCGGTACCATGTCATCGGGTGATCGCGGCCGGCGGACGTCTGGGCGGCTTCGGCGGCAACCTTCAGCTCAAGCGAGAGCTGCTGCGCGCCGAAGGGATCTTCGTCACCGGCAATCGCGTAAAGGAATTCGCCGCCCGGCGCTGGACACGCACCGCGGGGCGCCGGGCAACGTGAACCCCTCATGGCGACGTCTAAACTTACAGTTCCGCGGCCGGCCGAGCCGCCGATGCCAGGCCGAACGGCCGAGGCCTCGCTCATCGAGCGCTGCCGGCGGGGTGAGCTCGGAGCGTTCGAGGAGATTTACCGTGCTCATTCCGGAAAGCTGTATGGCTTGATCCTGCGCATGGTGGGGAACCCCTCCGACGCCGAAGACCTGTTGCAGGAGGTGTTCCTGTCGGCGCACCGCAAGCTGGAGGGCTTCCGGGGCGAGTCGGCGCTCGGTACATGGCTGTACCGGCTGGCGACGAATCACTGTCTGGATTATCTCCGCAGCCGCGCAGCGAAGGCCGGTCAGTTGACCGACGGCCTGGACGAGGAGCCGGGGCTGGCGGACGCGGGGAGCCGGACGATCGCCGAGCAGACGGTCGCAAAGATGGATCTCGAGCGGGCCGTGGCGCAACTCCCGGCCGGGTGCCGCGCCGCGTTTCTCCTGCATGACGTGGAGGGGCTGGAGCACCGCGAGGTTGCCGACGCGCTCGGCATCGCCGAAGGCACGTCGAAGTCGCAGGTGCACAAAGCGCGCTCGAGACTCAGGGCTCTGCTGAGCGGCACCGGTCGGAGCACATAGCACGTTCTTATGAATTGCATTCAGTACCGCGACGCGATCCAGGAGCTGGCCGACGGCACGCTCGGGCCGGTGCGCCGCGCGGAGCTGCAGATCCACCTCGATCTGTGCGACGACTGCCGTGCGCTCGCCGCCGATCTGCAGAAGATCCGCCGCGCCGCGTCATCGCTCGAAGCCGTCCGGCCGCCGGACCATGTCTGGCGCGAGATCGCGCGCCGCCTCCGCCAGGAAGGGAGCGTGACCCAGTCGAAGCCCCGCACGCGGCAGGTGGCGATGCTCGCCATCGCCGCCAGTCTGCTGCTGGCGGTGGCCGCGTCGCTGTATTCGCTCAGGAACATCGCCCCCTCCGTTCCCGAGGGCAACGGCCAGGCGGGAAACGCCGTCCAAGGGATTGTCGACGATCTGGCCATCGCCGAGCGGCACTACGAATCGGCGATCGTGAAGCTCGAAGAAGCGCTGAAGAGCGACGACGGATCGATCGACCCGGAGATGGCGGCGATATTCGAGAGGAACCTGCCGGTGATCAACAAGGCGATCGCGGAAAGCCGGTCGGCGCTCCAGTCGGAGCCGCAGAACGTCCCGGCGAGACAGAGCCTGTTCGAGGCGCTCCGCAAGAAGGTCGCCCTGTTGCAGGACACGATCGCGCTGATGAACGAAATGCGGAAGGGGAATTCCGCCGGCGCGGCACGGCTGGTCGACAGCGGCAGCAAATCCTGAAAGAGCAGACATGAAAGCATTCATCATCCTGATCGCGGCGGCCGCTACCCTGGCGCCTGCCGCTGCCGGCGCGCAGGAGCGCGATCGGCCCCGGCTGCAGGCTCAGGCGCGCGATCGCGCTCGGGCGCTGGCGCAGGCCCGCGCCAGTCAGGGTCGCGAAGAGCAGACGGAGAAAAGCAGCCGCACGCTGAAGATCGGCGCCAAGGGCGAGCTCGACCTGTCGAACCTCGCGGGCGATATCGTAGTCACGCGAGGCGGCGGCGGCGCGGCGCAGGTCGAAGTGGTCAAGGTCGCCCGCGGCCGCACCGTCGAGGATGCGCGGGAAATGCTGGCCGTGGTTACGGTCGACTTCCTCGAGCGCGGGTCCCGCGCGGAGGTGAGAGCCTATCCACGCCGCGACCAGCGGACCCGGAACAACCGGAACGTGAGTGTGTCGGTGCATTACAACGTCACCGCCCCTGAAGGCACCAGCATCGCGGCGCACTCGCTGTCAGGGAACATCCGGGTCACCGACATCAAGGGGGACCTGAACCTCTCGTCTTTGAGCGGTGACGTGAGCGTCGTCAACGGGGCCCGGGTGATGACGGCGAAGTCCACATCCGGGAAGGTCGAGATCGCGAATCTCCGGTCCGACATTGCGCTGGCCGCGAATACCGTGAGCGGCGACCTGGTCATCCGGCAGTCGCGGGTGCCGCGCATGGACCTCGGGACCGTCAGCGGCAACGTCCTGATCACCGACGTCGACTGCGAGCGGATCGACGCGCACACGCTCAGCGGGGACGTCGAATTCAGCTCGCCGCTGGCCAGGAACGGCCGGTACGAGTTGAACTCCCACTCCGGGGTCATCCGCATCATGCCGACCGGCGACACCGGCTTCGAGGTCGACGTGAACTCGTTCAGCGGCAGCATCGAGTCGTCGCTGACGCTCAAGGATCAGCGGCGGGGGGTCGCCGCCTCTGGCCGCCGCAGCCCGGGTGGCCGGACCCGCTCGCTGAGCGGCGTTTACGGGGACGGCAGCGCGACGCTCGACATCACCACGTTTTCGGGCAGCGTGATCATCGGCAAAAAGTAGGGTTCGCCCGCGCCACTGTCGGGTTTTCGAACAATCGCTGGCGGCCAACCCGGCCATTTCCCCGTGCCGCGACGGATCCCCGTGGCACCCGCCTTGCTCATCCTCGGATGGCGTCCAACCCGATATAATTGCCGGGGTCGTCGAAACGGACGTTCGCTGAGGAGATTCGATTATGAGAAAGCAGTGGGTTGTGGTGGGGATCCTGGCCGGGACGCTGATCGCCGGCGACGCGCTCGCGCAGCACAAGGCCCCGAACCAGCAGCCGAACACGGCGGCGACACCCGAGGCGCCGACCGGCGAGGTCCCGCTCGGCTCGGTTCGCATCACCCGGGCCGTCACCGCCGACGGTAAACCGCTGCCGGCAGGGACCTACACCGTCCGCGTGACGGCGCAGGAAGCCAAGCCCGAGGCGGTCGGCACGACCGAGGCGCTCGAACGCTGGGCCGAGTTCGTCCAGCGGGGCGAAGTGAAAGGGCGCGAGGTGGTCTCGATCGTCCCGGCCTCAGAGGCCAAGGCGGTCGCCAAAGACGCCCCCCCGCGCGCCGGCGGCTCCAAGGTCCAGATGCTCCGCGGGAACGACTACATGCGCGTCTGGTTCAACAAGGCGGGGCATCACTACCTGATTCATCTCCCTACTGGCGCCGCGGAGACGAAGTAAAAAAGGGGAAAAGGGAGAAGGTAAAACCTTTTTCCCTTTTCCCTTTTCCCTTTTCCCTTTCTTACGTCGCCATCACGTCGAACTGCTCGTGGTGGAGATGCGCATCGGGTCTCAGCGTGATCGACTTGCCCAGCACGTGCTGCATCTCACGCAGGACGCTGCTCTCCTCCTCCTTCAGCGCGCGCGCGATGTCGGGGTTGACGCGCAGGAGGATCCCCTGGCCTTCGATGTCGCCGGCGATCTTCTTCATCTCGATCAGGATCTCGTAGCAGATCGTCGACGCCGACTTGATCGAGCCTGAGCCCGAGCAATACGGGCAGGGATCGGTGAGCTGGCGCTCGATGCTCTGCTTGACGCGCTTGCGGGTGACGATCACGAGACCGAAGTCCGATACCTGCAGCGCCTTCGACGGCGAGCGGTCGCGCCGCAGCTCCTTCTCCACTTCCTGGAAGACCTTCTGGCGGTTCTTCTTCTCTTCCATGTCGATCAGGTCGAGCACGATGATCCCGCCGAGATCCCGCAGCCGGAGCTGGCGGACGATCTCCTTCACCGCTTCCAGGTTCGTCTTGACGATCGTGTCTTCGAGGCGCCCGCTGGATTTCTTGCCGACGTACCGTCCGGTGTTGACGTCGATCGCGACCAGCGCCTCGGTCTGATTGATGACCAGGTACCCGCCCGACTTCAGCCACACCTTGCTCCGGAGCGCCTTGTCGATCTCGGCCTGGACGCCGTACTCCTCGAAGATCGGAAAGTCCTTGGTATAGAGCTTCACGCGCGGCACGAGGCTGGGCATGATCCGCTCGACCAGCGCGAGCACCCGCCGGTGCTCCTGCTCGTGGTCGAGCCGGATGGCGGTGTAGTCCTCGGTGAGCAGGTCGCGCAGCAGCTTCGTGACCAGACTCTGCTCCTGGAACAGGACGGCCGGCGGGCGCCGGGTCTCCATGCGGCTGCGGATCTCGGTCCAGACCTGGTGGAAGTACGCCAGGTCGCTGACGATGTCTTCCTTCGAACGGCCGGATGCGGCGGTGCGGATGATGACGCCGCCGGTGAAGCCGTGCTCCTCGCGAAACTCCTTGACGATGCCGCGGAGCCTGGCGCGCTCATCGCGCGACTCGATCTTGCGCGAGACGCCGACGTGGTCCACCGTCGGCATGAAGACGAGAAAGCGTCCCGGCATGGTGACGTGGGACGTGAGCCGGGCCCCCTTGGTGCCGAGCGGCTCCTTGACGACCTGGACGAGAATCTCCTGGCCTTCCTCGAGCAGATCCTCGATCTTCGGCTGCTGGCGCTCGGCCTTCGACTCCCCGTTGCGCTCCTTCGCCGGCCGCCCGGCGCCGTTGCCGCCCTTCCCGTCCTCGTCGTCGCCGGCTTCGAGCC
>DATFFM010000072.1:0-64493 GCA_035250005.1 Vicinamibacterales bacterium
CGCCGGCTCGCCCCGCGGCGGCTTCGGCCGCGCCCAATTCGCCGCCCTCCAGCAGCTCGCGCCCGCCTCCGCGCTGGAATCGCTGGGGCCCTCGATCGAATCACTGCTGATGGCGCTCAACGAGCGTCCGTTCGCCGCGAAGGTCGTCGAGGCGCGCAACCGCGCCGGGCAGTCGGGCAGCAAGCTGTTCCGCCGCAACAGCTTCTACGCCGGCGGGGAAGGGCACCTCTATGCCTTTCATCACGGCGGGCGATGGGAGCCGCAGATCAATCTCGGCTTCTACTCGGTGCCCGAGTGGGGGCGCTCGGCGATCCGGGCCGGCATCGGATTCAATCTCTCGCAGTCGGGAGCCGACCGCGACCGTGAAGCAGGCCAGGAGCGCATCGCCGCCTGCTACGAGAGCTTTCAGCGGCTCGTCGCCGCGGAGTGGAAGCAGTTGCTGACGGACTGGATGTCGGCCAACGGCGGTTTCATCCAGTACGCGGACCGGCAGCCGGCCGTCGACATGCTGCCGCACGATGCCGTCGCATGGCTGATCAACAACCGCAACGCCGTGGAGCAGGGCTGGGTGTTCGTGGGCAGCTGGCTGTTTTCCAACCGGGCGGAGGATGCCGCGATCATGGAAGACCCGGCGGCACTGGTGACGCGGCTGGACGCAACGTTTACCGATCTGCTGCCGCTGTGGAGCAGTCTCTACCGCGTGGCGTACAGGGATGAGCCGGTGAGCGCCGATGAGCGTTGACTGACGACCGGATGAGCCGTGCGATGGGCCCACTTCCTGCCATATGCGCTTTCGCGCCGGACGCGAACGGCGACGGCCGCATCACCCGCGCCGAGTGGCGACCAGGATGTCGCCTCGCGCCGCGGACGCTCACAGCGGCCGGCGTGCCGCGAACGCGCCGCTGCCGCCTGTATCTGGGCGTGAACGACGACCATCTGCCCGGCAACCGGGGGCAATACCGGGTGACGATCTCGGTTCAGCGGCAGCCAGGGCTGCAGGGGCGGGGCGCGCACCTATAATTGCGCATGCGTTTCCGCGCGCCCGCCCTCCTTTTCATCGTCCTCCTCGTCGTCGGCATCCCTGCCACAGCCGAGTTCTACACCGACTGGCTCTGGTTCCAGGAGGTCGGCTACGAGCAGGTGTTCCTGCGCTCGCTGACGGTCCGGACGATCGTGACGGCGGGCGTCGGGCTGCTCGCGTTCGCCCTGCTCGGCGGCAACCTGGTGGTGGCGATGCGCGCGCTGCGGCCGCGGCCGTTCCTGGTGGCGACGCCGCAGGGGCCGCAGACGATCATGATCGACCCGGCGAACCTGCGGCCGCTCGTGCTGCTCGCCGCGGCCGGCGTTTCGCTCATGACCGGCCTGTTCGCCGGGGGCCGGTGGGAAACGTGGCTCTACTACGTCTACCGCACTCCGTTCGGCAAGACCGATCCGATCCTCGGCCGCGACATCGGCTTCTATGTGTTCTCGATGCCGCTGCTCGAGCACATGCAGGGGGTGCTGCTCTTCCTGTTGTTTCTGATGATCGCGACCGCGATCGCGGCATACGTGCTGGGCGGAGAGGTCGGGCTGCATCCGGCCCGCGGGCTGACCGTCACGCCATCGGCGACGCGGCACGTCGCGCTGCTGGCGGCCGCTCTGCTGCTGGTGCTGGCGTTTGGCGCCTGGCTCAGGATTCCGGACCTCCTGACGTCGCGCTCCGGGGTGGTGTGGGGCGCCTCCTACGTCGATGTGCACGCGCGCATGCCCGCGCTGCGCGCGCTCGCCGGCGCGGCGGTCATCGGCGCGGTCATCGCCGTGTGGGCGGCGTTCAGCGCGCGCGGCGTCGGCCGGCTCATCGCCGCCGCCGGGTTCTACATCGGGGTGGCGCTCGCCGGCCCCGCGTACGCCGCGATCATCCAGCGCTTCGTGGTCGCGCCCAACGAGCAGGTGCGCGAGACGCCGTACATCATTCACAACATCGCAGCCACCCGCGCCGCCTATGCGCTCGACCAGGTAGTGGAGAAGCCGCTGTCGGGGGAGGCGCACCTCACGCGCGCGGATCTCGAGCGCAATGCCGCCACGATCGAGAACGTGCCGCTCTGGAACGACCGGCCGCTCCTCGACACGTTCGGCCAGCTCCAGGAGATCCGCACCTACTACGACTTCGTCGCCGTGGACAACGACCGCTACACGATCGACGGCAAGTACCGCCAGATCATGCTCTCGGCGCGCGAGCTGAACTCGCAGAGCCTCCCCAGCCGCACCTGGATCAACGAGCGCCTGACGTTCACGCACGGCTACGGCCTGACGCTCGGACCGGTCAACGAGGTGACCCGCGAAGGGCTGCCCGTCCTCTTCATCCGCGACCTGCCGCCGGTGTCGGTCAAGGATCTGAAGGTCACCCAGCCGGCGATCTACTACGGCGAGCTGCCGAACGATCATGTATTCGTGAACACGAAGACCGAGGAGTTCGACTATCCGCGGGGGGACGACAACGTGTTCGCCAGCTACCAGGGTGAAGGGGGCGTGCGGCTGTCGAATCCCTTCCGCCGGTTGATGTTCGCGATCCGGTTTCGCTCGACCGACACGCTGTTCTCGCCCAATCTCACGGCCGACACCCGCGTGATGCTCTACCGGCGGATCGCCGACCGGGTGGAGCGGATCGCGCCGTTCCTCCGCTACGACCCGGATCCGTACATCGCGATCAGCGACGAACGGCTGATCTGGATGCAGGACGTCTATACGACGTCTTCGCGCTATCCCTACTCGACCGACGCGCGCGGGCTCAATTACGTCCGCAACGCCGTGAAAGTGACGATCGACGCCTACCACGGCACCACCGCCTTCCACATCGTCGATCCGACCGACCCGATCGCGCAGACGGTTTCGAAGATGTTTCCAGGCCTGCTGCGGCCGCTCGACGCGATGCCGGAGGACCTGCGGACGCGGCTGCGCTACCCGCAGCAGATCTTCACGCTGCAGGCGTCGATGTTCGCCACCTATCACATGCTCAATCCGGCGGTGTTCTACAACCGCGAGGATCAGTGGGAGATCCCCGCGTTCGACGTCGGCGGGCAGGCGCAGTCGATGCACCCGTACTACACGATCATGAAGCTGCCGGGTGAAGCGGGGCCGGAATACATCCAGATGCTGCCTTTCACGCCGCGGCAGAAAGACAACCTCGCGGCCTGGATGGTGGCGCGCAGCGACGGCGCCCATTACGGGAAGCTGGCGGTCTTCCAGTTTCCCAAGCAGACGGTCATCTTCGGCCCGAAACAGGTGGCGGCGCGCATCAGCCAGGACCAGGTGATCGCGCCGCAGATCACGTTGTGGAACCAGCAGGGATCCGAGGTGATCCAGGGCACCCTGCTGGTAATCCCGATCGAAGAGTCGCTGATCTACATCCGTCCGCTGTATCTGAAGGCGGCCGGCGGATCGATCCCCGAGCTCAAACGGGTGATCGTCGGCTACCAGAACCAGATCGTCATGGACGAGACCCTGGACGCGGCGCTCGACCAGATCTTCCCCGGCGGAGCCCGGCGCCAGCCGGCCCCGGGCGCCGGCGCGCAGACGCGAGAGACAACCGCGGCAGACACCCCGGTCGAGGCGGCGAGCGCCGACGTTGCGGTGCTGGCCGCGCAGGCCCGCGCGCATTATCAGCGCGCGCTGCAGGCGCAGCGCGACGGCAACTGGGCACTCTACGGCGAGGAAATCAAGAAGCTCGGGGAAGTGCTCGAGAAGATGAAAAAGTGACGGGCGCGGTGCGCGCGTCCGCCGTCCGTGCGCTGTGCGCCGTGGTGCTGCGTGCGGCGTGCTACCGCGCTGCGTGCCGCGTGCGGAGGGTGTCATGAAGAGATGGCTCGTCACTGTCGCGGTCGTCTTCGTCAGTCTGACCCCGGTGCGCGCGGACGTGACGGTGGTGCAGACAATGAAGATCGAGGGGGCTCTGGTTGAAGCCATGTTACCCCCTGTGCCTCGCGTCACGATGCGGATCAAGGGGCAGAAATCGCGCGCCGAAATCGACACGAACGGCCAGGTCGTGACCTCCATCGTGGACCTCGCGGCCGGGCAGGTGATCTTCCTGGACTCCACGACGAAGACGGCAACCATCACGACGCCGGCCTCGGCCGCCGGCAGTGCGCCGAAGATGAACATTGCGCTGAAGCCCACCGGCAAGACGCAGGCGATCGGAGGTCACCAGTGCGAGGAGCACGTGATGACCGCGTCGATGCCCATGGCGCAGTACGTGGGCGGGCATGTGACCCCCGAAGAGGTGAAGGACGGCAGGATGGTGATGGACGGCTCCATCTGGATCGCCAGATCGGCGCCGGGCGCGGCCGAGTTCACCGCGTTCAACCAGGCGGCGATGAAGTCCAACCTGCTCAGCCCGGTCGCCGGCTTGATGCCCGGCGGCTTCGGCAAGCTGCTCGAGGCGGCGGCCGTCGCGCCGGGCATGCCTTACCTCACCGAGCTCGCGATGTCATTCGAGGGCACCGGCCCGATCGTCGATCTCATGAAGCAGATGGGGCCGATGAAGATGGTTCAGAAAGTGGCGAGCGTCGCCACCGACCCGGTTGCCGACGACCTGTTCACGATCCCCGCGGGCTACACGGTGGAGAAGGAATAGCGCGATTCCGTGGTACCGTGCTGCGGGTGCGGGCTGCGTGCTGGTGCGGGGTTGCCCCGCCGAAGCTTTTGCTGGAGGCGAGGGTGTCATGAAGAAGTGGCTGGTCAGCGTCGCGGTCGTGTTCGTCTGTCTGACCGCGGTGCACGCGGACGTGACGGTGGTGCAGACGATGAAGATGGAAGGGGCGGCGGCTCAGGCCATGGGCGGGGCCCCTATGCCTCGCATCACGATGCGCATCAAGGGGCAGAAATCGCGCGCCGAAATCGACACGAACGGGCAGGTCGTGACCTCGATCGTGGACCTCGCGGCCCGGCAGGTCATCGTCCTGAACTCCACGACGAAGACCGCGACCGTCACCACGCCGGCCTCGGTCGCTGCGGGTGGTGCGCCGGTGGCGATGCCGAAGATGGACATTTCGCTCAAGCCCACCGGCAAGACGCAGACGATCGATGGTCAGCAGTGCGAGGAACACGTGATGGCCATGTCGATGGCCATGGCGCAGTTCATGGGGCAGGGGCAGGTGCCCCCCGAGGCGGCGGCCATGATGCAGGACGTCAAGATGGTGATGGACGGCTCCGTCTGGATCGCCAGGTCGGCGCCGGGCGCCGCTGAATTCACCGCGTTCAACAAGGCGGCGATCAATTCCAACCTGCTCAACTCGGTCGCCGGCCTGATGGGCGGCAAGTCGGGCGGCCTCGACAAGCTGATGGAAGCGGCTGCCGCCGCGCCGGGCCTGCCTTACCTCACCGAGATCACGATGTCGTTCGAGGGCACCGGCCCGATGGTCGACGCCATGAAGCAGATGGGGCCGATGAAGATGATCCAGACGCTGGCGAGCGTCTCCACCGACCCGATAGCCGACGACCTGTTCACGATCCCCGCGGGCTACACGGTCGAGAAGAAATAGCGCGCCATCCGCGCCGTCAAAAAGTCGTCGCGAAGATCTTCGCAAACGTGCCGACCTTGCCGGCCAGCACCCCACGGGTCAGCGTGGAGGCCGGCTCGAATCTCGGGCCGGGCAGGGCGACGAACTGCCCGGGGGCGGTCTCGACGACCTGCGCCGGGAACGCTTCCATCAGGCCGAGGTCCAGCGCCACCTGTACGTACCCGCGCAGCTCCGCGGGGATCGAGGCATTGTCGGTGAGCGGCACGCCGGCAGCGGTCACGGTGATGCCGGCCTTCGACTTCGCCTCGGCGTCACGCCCGAGACCCCGGACGAACGCCACCGCGACATCGAGCCTGGTCACGGCCGCATCCGGATTGAACGTTCCGGCCGTCGCGCTCATCAGGCCGTCGGCCGAGAAGTCGAAGTCGCGAAGCGTCGCGCCGGCGGCGGTCACGGCCTCTGCGATTGCGGCGAGCTCCCCGCTCACATCCCCGAACCGCGGCGCATTGGCCAGGGTCTGACGTACAGGAACCACGAGCGCCAGATGCCGGGCGAAGTCGCCGCGCGTGACGACCTCGTCGGGGTGATACAGGCCGTCACTGCGCAGGTCGGTCTGGCGGTTCAGCAGGGCCGCGGTGATCGACGCTTCGAACGCGTGACCCGTGACATCGGTGACGGGCGCCAGCGAGAACACGGCGCGCGCCACCCGGCTGTCGATCCGGTCCGGCAGCGCGATGCCCACGGGTGAGGAAGCTGCAGGCACGGCGGCAAGGCCGCGTACGCCTCCGAATTCCGCGATCCACTCACCAGCGACCGGATTCCGCACCACGACCTGGCGCTTCGGTCCGTTGAGCACCGGCAGCGCCACCCCGCTCGAAAAGACACACGGCGGGCGTTGCCCGGTAGGCGGCATCGGCTCCTGGCATCCCGGCGGCCACAGGATCAGTCCCATGGCGTTGCCGGTCTCGTCGGTCACCGCGTTCCTGCCGAAGTCGGCGATCACGCTGAGGAGGTTGATGCCCGGCTCGACGTGGAACCTGAACGTGTTGGCGCTGTCGGGCCCGGGCGGGGCCGGCACGTAGTTCACGGTATGCGGTTCCTCGGGGCCCCAGGTGGTAACGACGCTGGCATTGAACGCGGGCTCGAGAAACGTTCCGTAGGCCTTCGAGCGACGGACGGCCAGATCCACGGCGGCGTGTGCGTTGACATAACCGACGCCGGTCTCGAAGTCCTCGAGCCCTGGCGTGCGCGTTGCCGTCCGTTTGAGGATGTCTTTCACCTCGGCCGGACTGAGTGTCGGGTCCGCGTCGAGCAGCAGCGCGGCGACGCCCGCGATGTGGGGTGACGCCATCGAAGTGCCGCTGATCTGCGTATAGAAGGGCAGAAACGCCGGCGGAATCTCGAGGTCGGCATCGAGGCCATTCGCCACGACGTTGCTGGTCGACCGCACCGCCACGATGTCGCTGGTGAACCTGGGGTTGCCGGTGAACTGGCGCCCGGTGCCAGGGGCCGTTATCGTCGGCGCGTCGAAGTCGTCGTTGGGATCGGCGTTCGACAGCCGCTGCTGTCTGGGCGTGCCGCGTGACGAGAACCCGACCAGCCCTCCTTCCTTCGTCCCGGCTGCCACCGAAATGACCCACGGCGCCTTGGCGTACGGATTGTGCGTGTCCCAGCCCGGGCCGGCATTGCCGGCCGCGAACACGACGACGATATTCTGATCGGCCGCCTTCTTCGTGGCGATGTTGATGGGATCGTCGGGATTGAAGGGCCCGCTGCTCCCCCATGAATTGTTGATGATCCGGATGTTGTACTGGAACTGATTGGCCAGCGACCATTCGAACCCGCCGAGCGCGTTGAGGATGAACAACCCCGCGCCTGACCCTGTGCCGATCAGCTTCGCGCCGGGCGCCACGCCCTGGTACAACCCGCCGGACGCCTGCCCGGTGCCGCCGACGATCCCCGCGACGTGGGTGCCGTGCCCCACGTGCGTGTCGGTGTTGGGCACGTTCTCGATCGCCAGGAGCGGTGTGAACCCGGCCAGCGTCTGGCTGTCGGCGAGAACCTGGACGTTCTGCACGACATGGCTCGTGAACTTCAGGTCAGCGTGGGTGGCGTCGATCCCGCTGTCGTTTACGACCACGGCAAAGTTGCCCGCGCCGGAGACCGGCAGCCCGCCGTTCACCTTCGTCAGGCCCGCGTCGGCACGCATCCGGTCGATGCCGGTGAGCACACGCGCCTGATGCATGTCGTAACCCAGCGGGTCGTTGGACCAGATGGATCGCACCGACGGCTCCTGGGTCAGCGCGCGCACCTGCGAAGCGGTCGCGTTGACGGCGACCATGCCCAGGGTCGGCAGGGTTCTGCCGTCGGCGATACCGGCGGCCCGCAGCGTGCTCAAATGGACGAGCGACAGCGGTACGGTGCGGAACGACACGATGACGATTCCGACCGGGTCGCCGGGGGCCGCGGACGCCAGGCGCGCGACCAGGGCGGGGCTCAGCGTGGCGGCCGCCGCGGGTGCCGCGGTTACTACGACCGCAAGGGTCGCAAACAGGACTGAACGCAGGGTCTTTCGCATGATCAACGCTTCTCCGTGGTGGTCAAGGGCGCCTGAGTGCGCTGCTGCTGCAGCCAGGCGCGCAGGTGGTAAGCGGATTTCTGCGCGGCCAGTCCGGCCCGAATCGCAGGACGGAGCTCGTCGAGCGTGCGCAGCCGCGGTGGGGATTTCGCGGTCACCCGGATGATGTGAAATCCGTACTCGGTCCGGATGACGGGGCTCGTCTGGCCGGGGGCCAGCGCGAACGCGGCCCGGTCGAACGCTTCGGTGTGGGTGTCGCGGGTGAACGGACCGAGATTGCCGCCGCGCTCGCGCGTGCCGGGATCGTCGGAGTGCCGGCGCGCGAGCGCCGCGAAGTCGGCGCCGTTCAACAGGTCTCGATGGATCCGCAGGGCCCGTTCGCGCGATGCATCCAGGTCGGCGTACAGTCCCTGGCGCGCAGCGATGAGGATGTGGCTGGCGGTCACCTTTTCAGGCTCCACGAACAGCTCCTGCCACGCGGGGTTGGTGCGTTCGGTTTCGTAGAAGCGCAAGACCTCGTGGTCAGAGATGTGGACCTCGCGGGTCAGTTCCTCTCGCAGCAGCTCACCGGCGATCTCCTGTTCGACGACCTGCTGGAACTCGGCGTCGGTGAGCCGATGCTCAGCGAGATAGTCGGCATACCCGGTCTGGCCGCCCAACCGTGCGATCCACTGTTCCCGACGCGCGTCGAGCCGCGGCGCGATCGGCAGACCGCGGTGCCGGGCCTCGGCCTGGATGAGGGCGCGGTCGGCGAGCTCCTCGCGAACAGCCCGCTCGAGGCGTGCGATCTTCTCGCGCCCCTCCGCCGTCGTCGCATCGACCCCCAGCTCCGCCACCCCGTTGCGAACGTACATTTCGACGAGCTTCGGGGAAGGCGATTGTTCAGTCGATCCAACCGCCAGGGCCGCGTCAACGTCGAACAGGGCCGAGAGCAGTGCAATCGTCGCGCAGGCGAGTCTGACCGCCATGCTATTTCGCCTGAGTGCTCTTGATGACGAAGTCGACCGGCTCTGTCACCGGACCGCGCACCCGGTAGGTGTACCGGCCCGGGGCGAGCTCCGTGGCTTTGAGCTTTTCGTGGCGCTCGCTGGAGGCGATGATCGCGCCGCTCGCGTTCAGCAGATCCAGGCCGACCGGCTGGTTGCCGGGATTGAACGAGATCTGCGCGCCGATCGCCGGGCAGGCGACGGTGAAGTCGACGCTGGTGCCGGCGCCGGGATTGAGCACGCCCGCAAAGCGCTCAGTCCCCGTCACGCAGGCAGGCGGTGGAGGTGGAGGTTCGTCGGTCGGCTCCTCGCCGACTTTCCAGTCGCGGCCGGTGGCGTTGTCGGAAGCCAGCAGCAGGCCGCCGCTCAGCGACGTCCCGATCAGGATCTGCGCCTGCGCCGCGGTGTTCGTGGAGGTTGCGAGCAGAACTTCGGAGCCCACGGCCGCCACCACCTTGGCACGCGCGAGGCGCACGGTCACCCGGTTCTGGACGTCGTCTATGCTGCCGGCGTCGGCGGCGCCGATCGTCTGCTGGTTGCGCGTGCCGGTGGCGAGGGTCGTGATCCGGCCGTAGTTGAAGACCGCCGTGCCAGTCTCGTCGATGCTCGCGGTCACGAATATCGTCGTCGTCCCGAAATCTGAGCTCATCGTCCAGCGCTGGTTGGGCTTGGGGTTGTTCACCGCCTCCTTCAGGTCGGATACGGTCATTTCGTAGACGATCTGATCGGCCGCCGCGTCATAGGAGAAATCCACGAGCCGGATGTCCTGGCCGGCGGTGCCGAGCTGATCGTCGGGCGCGTCCATGATCTCCGGCAGCTCAGTCGTGGGGATCAGCACGGCGGGATGGGGCACGGCCGTCAGCCCCATGGCGGCCCGGACGGCGTTGTGCGCATCAACGTAGCCGGCGCCGACCGTGCGCTGGTCGTACGGCATCGGCGTAGCCGTTGCGCGCAGAATCGTCACCACGTCGTCCGGCGTCAGCGTCGGATTCGCTTCCAGCATCAGCGCGACCACGCCAGCCACCTGGGGGGTGGAGAAGCTCGTGCCCTGCGACGTCGTGTAGAAGGGGAGAAACGCGGGCGCGATCGTCGTGAGATCGTTGGCGCCGACGAAAACCGGCAGAGTGCCCGCGATGTTCGTCACGCCCGGGCCCTTCGACCGGGCGCTCTTGATGTCGACGCCCGAGCCGATCAGATCGGGACGCAGATTGGGCGGCGCCGCCGGATCGGCGGGCTGGCCGGCGACGTCGCTGCCAGTGCCGTTGTCTTCACCGCGCGACGAGAACCCCGCCGGCTGCCCGAGCCCTTCCTTCTCACCGGCGCCGACCGAGATGACCCATGGCGCCACCGAGAACGGATTGATCGCGCCGGGCACGTCGCCCACGGAGTCGATCCCGTTCCCGGCGGCAAACACCACCACGATGTTGCGGTCGTGCATTGCACGTGTGGCGCGGTTGATCGGGTCTTCGGGATCGTAGGGGTAGGTGGCGAGCGAGGCTCCCCATGAGTTGTTGCAGACGCGGATGTTGTAGCGGAACTGGTTCACCAGCGCGTAGTTGAACGCCTGCACGATCGCGAAGGTGGTGAGACCGGCGTCGTTGCCGGCCACGAGCCCGATCAGCTTTGCCCCCGGCGCGACTCCGCCGTAGAAGTTGCCGGAGTGCGCGCCGGAGCCGGCCGTCACCGCGGCGCCGAAAGTGCCGTGCCCGCCCTGGACGTCGGTCACCGGCTGGTCTTCGAGGGCGACCACCGGAGTGAAGCCGTCGGGCACCGGCCATTCGACCGCCGAGACTTCGGCGAGCGGGAACAGGACGTTCTGCGCCACCGTGCGGCCGAAGAACACGTCGCCATGCGAGCCGTCGATGCCTGTATCGACGTACGCGACGCCGATGTTTCGGCCGCTCAGCGGCAGACCGCTGTTTCGCGCCGTCACCTCGGCATCGGCAAGCATCGCGTTGATGCCGATGAACGGACGGCTCTTGTTCGAGAGGAGCGGGAAGCGGCGGTTGGCGTACAGAGAAGTGATGCGCGGGTTCTGCCGCAGCGCGTTGAACTGCGCGAGGTTGACCGCCGTCAGCACCATCGGCAGTTCCGACGGGACGACCCCTCCGCGAATGTTCAGCGCGCGCAGCGCGTCCAGATCAGCCGGGCCGGGCTGATGGTCGTACGTGATCACGATCGGAGTAAAGCCGAGCGGGTTCAGGCTGACGCGTTCGATGAGCAGGGGATCCACGCTGGCCGACGTCGCGACCTGAGCGAAGCCGAGCAGTACGACCAAGAGCGCCGCAACCAGACGACCACGCATGCAAGCCTCCCGCGACGTTCACGCTCGCAGCCGAGCGAACGTCCCGGCATAGGCAAAAAGCTCGCCTTGCCGCGGCCGTCACAAAATGAAGGGTGACCAGCGGTGAGAAGTTGAAGTCCTACTGAGAGTTGCTCGAGAATGCTCGGGCCGGAGAGAAGGGCCCGACGCAGTGCTCGACGCGCACACGGCGGTGTAATTACTCCTCGTCCACGTAGAGAGGGCGGATCGTCTCGTTCACGATCTCCAGCGCGGAGGCCCGGCCCGACGGGAAGACCATGCCGGTGTCGATAAGGAAGAGCCTTCCATCGAAGCGCTCGGTGATTCGCCGACTCGACTGCACGGTGTGGCCGGTCACGAACCGCCGGCCGCCGAGCTTCTTGAGTATCTCGGCGATGCGAGGCGTGCCTTCTTCGTCGGTCCAGGAGCTGAAGCCGCGGAACCAGAGCGGGCCCTCGGGGCTGAACAAAGACGACGTGCCGATGTTCACGAGCGGGAGGAGCAGGGCGGCGGCGCGCGGCGTGTCGGGATGTTCGCGCAGCGGTTCGGCGGCAAGCCGCTCGAGCTCGGCGCGCGCGGCTTCGACTGCGTCCAGGAATTTCGGCGAGGGCGACACGAGTTTTTTCTGCTCGAGCCATTTCACCCCTTCGTCCCATTCGGTGAGCTCGCGCCGCGCGCGGCGATTGATCTCGCCGACGGATGCGTCCGAGAACACCGGATTGATCCCGCCGTGCAGGAAGATCGAATCCTCGATTTCGGCGATGACCGGCTTGGACCGCAGCCACTTGCCGTAGCGCCCGCGGGGCCCGAAGGCCTGCCGCATGGCGGCTTCGCCGCCGAAAGTGGCGAAGATCTCCGGGGTGGCATCGCGCGTCTCGCCCACGAGATTCATCACTTCGTGGTTGCCGAGGATCGCCTGCACGCGGCCGTCGGCCTTGCGCGCCTGCTCTTCGAGCGACATCAGCAGGTCGAGCGCGGCGCGCATGCCCTTGCCGCGATCCGACATGTCGCCGGTCTGCACCAGCACCGCCTTGCCGCCGGACCAGCGCTGCTGCTGGTCGACGAGCCCCGCCTTCCGCAGGATGGCGGCGAAGCTCTCGATGGCGCCGTGCACATCGCCAATCGCGACGATCCTTGAGGCGGCAGGGGCGGGCGGCTCCGGACGACGGCCCTCGGCGGCGATGACCGCCGCCCCCAGGATCCCGAGCAGACAGAAAATACGGCGACGCATCTACTTGATGAACACCAGCGCCTCGGTGCTGTTCGTCACGAGGGTGTCGATGACCTTCTTCATTGCGTCGCGGCGCTTCAGGATTGCCCTGATGGCGCCGCGGTCCAGCCACGGGCCGAGCGCGGCCGCCAGCGTCGGTTCGTCCAGCGCAAGCATCCGGTCCCAGATCTCGCGGTCGATCCGGGCCATCTCGTTGCGCAGCTTCGGATCGCTGACGAACGCACGCGAGTGATCGATGAGAAACAGATTCCAGTCATCGTCGACGAGCAGGTTGCCGGCGTTGCGGTCGATGTTGCCGATCAGGTTGTCGAACATTTTCATCCGGATCGCTTCGCGGTTCCACTTCGGCGGTTTGGGCTGGGGCTCGGCTTCCTTCCAGGACCGGACCGGCTTGAGCCACAGGACCGCCGCTCCGCGTTCCCCTCTCACGCGCTTCTCGACCGCCGGCGGCACCATGTCGAGCCCAAGCAGCTTGTCGAGCTCGTACGCCGCGATCTCGGCTTTGTAGCTCTCCCAGTAACCGTTCGACCGGCCGGGCGGGAGCATCTTCCACGCGGCGCTCGCCACGAGGCCGCCGGGTTCGAAGTACCCCCGGCGGGGCCGCGTCACGCCGATCGGCACGTCTTCGAAACGTATGAAGGGCGCGGTGCGGAGAAACGCCTCGAACTCGGCGTGACGCCCAACCCAGATCTTTGCCGACGACGGCGAGGCAACCGGGGTTGTCGCGACCGCCGGCGCCGCCTGCTGCCGGGCGGCGACGGGGGCCGACGCCAGAACCATCATCACGATCGCCAAATGACGTGCACGCATACCGCTGACCCTCCAGAAGTGAAGACGGTGCGCGAAAGTATAAACGCTCCGGGCGGAGAACGCTCTGCGGTCCCGGTCGAGGTGGTTTGTAATCCTCCTTACTCAAACCGCACCCGAACGCACCTATTGAGTGCGGAGCGCGGAGGCGGGCTCGGCCGAGGACGCGCGCCAGGCCGGGATGACGCTCGCACCGATCCCCAGGACCAGGAGCGTGGCTGTCGCCGCGAAATAGGTCAGCGGGTCCACGGGTTTCACGCCATAGAGCATATTGGCGAGCAAGCCTGACACCGCGAGCGCCGCAGCGGCGCCGAGGACCACGCCTGCGGCAACCATGACCGCACCGCGACGTACCACCAGCGTCACCAGCCCGAACGGCGTCGCGCCGAGAGCCAGCCGCAGCCCGAACTCCTTCATCTGCTGAGACACGCCGTACGACACCACGCCGTACACCCCCACGATGGCGAGCAGCAGCGCGATCCCGCTGAAAATCACCATCAGCGCGGCCGCCGTGGATTGCGGCAGCATCGCGTCAGCCACCAGCTGCGACATGGGCTTCACGTGGAACACGGGCTGAAGGGGATCGATCTCGAGGACGCTGCCGCGCACCGCGTTGATTGCATCTTCGGGCCGGCCCTCCGTGCGAATGGCCAGCATCACCATCGGCGGGGGACCCTGGGCGAGCGGGACGTAGATTTCCGGATCCGGCGACTGCGTCAGTTGCCAGTGGTGCACGTCGCCGACGACGCCCACGATGCTGATCCAGGGGCTGCTCGACTCGGCAGTCCCGAGGCGAACACGCCGTCCGATCGCTTCGCCGCCGGCGAGATGACGTTCGACGAACGTGCGATTGACCACGGCCGCTCGGATCGCTCCCTCGCGGTCCCTCGAGTCGAACGGCCGACCGGCCAGCATCGGGATCTCCATGGTGGAGAAATAGCCGGGTGAGACGATGCGCAGTGAACCTTCGGGCTCCTTCCCCGGAACCGGCCGGGTCGGTCCGTCGATGACGAACCGTGTGAAGCGATCGTAGGTACTGAACGGCAGCACGTTCACCAGCGCCGCGGAACGGACGCCAGGCAGCCGCTCGATGCGCTCGGTCAGGTCCTCGAAGAACCTGAGCCGCCGCCCCGCGGTCGGATAGCGATCCTCGGGCAGCGCCGCGCTCATCGTCAGCAGCCGGTCCGCGGAGAAGCCCGGATTCACGTCACGAAGAGCCGCGTAGCTTTGCGCGAGAAGGACCGCGCTGACGAGCAGCACCGTCGCGAGCGTCACCTCTCCGACCACAAGTGCCGTGCGCAGGCGGCGCGTCGCTCTTCCGCCGCCAGGCGCCCCCTCTTTCAATCCGTCCTGCAGCTGCGGCCGCGCCGCGCGCCATGCCGGGAGCAGTCCGAAGATGAGACTGGCCGTGCCCGCCAGCGCCAGCGTGAAGGCCAGCGTCGCCCGGTCGATGCCGAGTTCAGCGATATTGGGTACGGTTGTCACGATCATCTCGGGCAGCACGCTGCGGATGAGGTCAAGGGCGAGCGTCGCCAGCAGCACGGCCGCTGCCGCGCCCGCGAGCGCCAGCATCAGCGACTCGATCAGGAGCTGCCGGGCGATCCGCCATCGGCTTGCTCCGACCGCCGCGCGGACCGCAAGCTCGCGGCCGCGCGAGACCCCGCGCGCGAGCAGGAGGTTGGCCACATTGCCGCAGGCCAGCAGCAGCACGATACCCACCGTCGCCATGACGATCCCCATCGCCGGCCCGGCCTGTTCATCGTCGAGCCGTCCCATCTGAACGACGCGCGCGCCAAGCGCGGCGTTGGTGGAGGGATGATCCGTCGCGAGTGTCTGCATGATCGTCCGCAGTTCGGCGGCGGCCTGCGGCTCTTCGACGTCGTCCCCGAGGCGTGCGATGAGGGTGGCGCTGCCGCTGGCGCCGCGGTCGGTCATTGCTGCTGCGGCATCGATCGCCCACGGCACCCAGAGATCACCCTTGAAGTTGAAGACCGGGAACTCGAAGCGTGGGGGCATCACGCCGATGACTTCATGAACCGCGCCATTGAGCGTAATCGGGCGTCCGACAATGCGCGTGTCGGCGCCGAACCGGCGCCGCCAGAGCCCGTCGCTGAGGATTGCGACCCTGGTGCGGCCGGGCTGCGCATCGGCCCCGACGAACGCGCGGCCGAGTGCCGGCGCCACGCCGAGCAGCTCGAACGTGTTGGCCGTCACACGGTAGGCCTGCACGCGGTCCGGAATGTCGCCTCCCGTGATGTTTGCGCTGACATAGCTGTAGGCGGCAACCTGCTCGAACGATCGCGCCGTCCGGCGGATGTCGAGGTAGTCGGCCAGGCGCAGCGAGAACCGCAGGTCCCCGGTCTCGACGTTGGTGCCGAGCAGGAACATGACGCGGCCGGGATCCCGATAGGGCAGCGGCTTGAGCGAGAGGACATTGACGATGCTGAAGATGGCGGAGTTGGCGCCTATGCCCAGTGCCAGCGTCAGGACGGCGGTCAGCGTGAACCCGGGGTTTCTCGACATCATGCGCCCGCCGTAGCGGACGTCCTGTATCAGCGACTGCATGGCGCCGTCTCCTCTGGTCCGGACTGCAGTGAAGGGATCGCGCGTGCCGGACTGCAGCCGGCCCCGCCAGCAGTCGGCAATCGAGCGGAGCGCGAGCCCCCAGTACTGCGGGCCGCTCCGGCCGCCGTCATGCCACCCCTCCTCGAGATCTCCGGCGATCGACTCGTGGAGCCGCGCCGGCAGCAGGAGCCGCAGCAGGGCGCGGGCAAGCAGCGGTGGACGCGTCACAGATTCTCCAGCCGGGGCTTGAGGCCGCGCGACATCCGCGCGAGCGCGTCGTGGGAGCGGCGCAGCAGCTCGGCGCCGGCCGGTTCGATGCGGTAGTAGCGCTTGCGCTTTCCGCCGCGACGCGCCGTGGGCTCGCCGAGCGAGGACGACACGAGCCCGCGCGATTCCAGGCGGTCGAGCGCGGTGTAGATGGCCCCCGGCGAGAGGGTGCGCCCGGTGCGGGCTTCGATCGCCCGCCGGATCTCGGAGCCGTAGGCGTTGCTGTCGAGCTGGACGAGGGCGAACAGCAGGAGCTGCTCGAACTCGCCGAGGTAGGTTCTCATAGTCGTAGTGTAGTTAATATCACAAACGACCGTGGATTGACATAGGTGCTGCGCGTGCGCGACCACTGACGCGCCGCGCCAACATGAGGTCGCGCGCGTATAATCCGGCCGAGTACGCGCGGCCCGCACCGGGCCGGAGGCACCGATGACCCGCATGGCGATCGAACGGCTGTTGGCGCGGCAAAAGGACGCGTTCGCCCGGCGGGACGTCGACGCGTTGACGGCGATCCACGCCCCCGATGGGACGTTCGAGAGCCCTGCGTACGGCGTGCTGACCGGCCGCCAGGCGATCCACGACGTGTACGTCTACTGGTACAGAGCGTTCCCCGACTTCATGCTCACCTGGGAGTCTGCCTTGATCGATCCCCCCCGCGCCTCCTATTTCTGGACGTTCACCGGCACGGCCGCCGGGCCGTTCTTCGGCGAGGTCAAGGTCGGCTCGAAGGTCACCATGATCGGCGCGGCCGAGGCCGCCTTCAGCGAGGACGAGATCATCTCCATCCGGCATGTGTTCGATTTCTCCGGCACGCTGTTGCGCGCCGGCGTGCTCAAGGTCAAGCCCTCCTGACGCCCGTTGTCTTCATCACCGGGGCGGCAGGCGGCGTCGGCCGGGCCATGGCGCTGCGTTTCGCGAAGGACGGTTATGCGGTCGCGGTCGCCGGGCGCTCGGAGCCTCACCTTCGCGAGACGAGCGACGCGATCTCGGCGGCCGGCAGCGACGCCCTCGTCGTCGCCTGCGACGTCACGATTCGCGAGGAGGTGCGCCGCGCGGTGGCGGCGACCGGGCGCGAGCTGGGGCCGATCGATGTCCTCGTCAACAACGCCGGCATTGCCGAGAGCGCGCCGTTCGCCTCCATGAGCGACGAGCTCTGGGACCGGGTGTTGTCGGTCAACCTGACCGGGACGTACAACTGCATGCGTGCCGTCGTGCCGGGCATGTTCGACCGGCGCCGCGGCCGTGTGATCAACATCGCGTCGGTCGCTGCCAGAGTCGGCTTCCCGTATACCGCCGCATACGTCGCGTCGAAGCATGGCGTGCTCGGCCTGACGCGAGCGGTCGCGCTCGAGGCGCAGGGCCGTGGCGTCACCGTCAACGCGATCTGCCCGGGGTGGCTCAACACCCCGATGACGCAGCAGTCCATTGCGCGCATCGTCGAAAAGACCGGCCGCACCGCGGCCGAAGCGCGGCGGGCGCTGGAGGAGATGAACCCGCAGCAGCGGCTGATCGAGCCCGAGGAGGTGGCCGAGGTCGCCGCATACCTCGCCTCACCGGCTGCCGACGGCATCAACGGTCAGGATCTCGACATTTTTCAAGGTTCCAGGTTCTAGGGTTCCCGGTTCAGCGTTCAGCGTTCAGCATTCAGCGTTCAGCATTCAGCGTTCAGCATTCAGCGTTCCAGTTGTTTATGCAGCCGAAATCGTTTCGCTATGGGGAAGATGCCGGGATCGCGACGATCACGCTCGATCGTCCCGACCGGCTCAACGCGCTGACGTTCGAGGTTTACGCGGAGCTGCGCGATCTGTTCGCGGAGCTCGCCGGCCACGATGCGGTCAGGGCGATCATCATCACCGGTGAAGGGCGCGGATTCTGTTCGGGCGGAGATGTCGACGCGATCATCGGGCGGCTGCTGAACCAGGCGATGCCTGAGCGGCTCGCGTTCACGAGGATGACCGGCGCACAGATCCGCAACATCCGGGTGGTGCCGAAGCCGGTGATTGCCGCGATCAACGGAGTCGCGGCAGGGGCCGGGGCGGTCATCGCGCTCGCCTCGGACTTCCGGATCGCGGTTCCGGGGGCGAGCCTCGCGTTCCTGTTCACGAAGGTCGGCCTCGCGGGCGCCGACATGGGTGCCGCCTACCTGCTCCCCCGCGTGGTCGGGCTCGCGCGCGCGACGGAGCTGCTGATGCTCGGGGACCGGGTCACCGCGGAGGAGGCGCTGCGCATCGGTCTCGTGAACCGTGTGGTTGCGCCGGAGAGGCTGATGGACGAGGCGCGCGCGCTTGCCGAGCGTCTCGCCGCCGGGCCCTCCTTCGCACTGGGGATGACGAAAACGCTGCTCAATCAGGAGCTGGACGCCGACTTCGCGGCTGCGATCGAGGCCGAAGCCCAGGGGCAGGCGATCTGCATGCAGACGCCGTCCTTTCGCGAGGCGTACGAGGCGTTCCAGAAGCGCCCGCGTCCGCCGGCAGAAACCCGGCCGGAACGGAGTGGAAGCGAGTGAAGGCCGCCAGGCAAGGGGTTCAGCCGACATGACCCTGTTGACTCTGCCGCTGTTCGAGGAACGACACCGTGCGCTGTCCGTGCGGCTGAAGGAGGTCGTCCCGAGGCTGGAGGCGCTTGGGTTACGCGGAGACTCTGGTGGGGTAGACGAGGCGGGCCGCGAGGCGATACGCACATGCGCGGCGCTCGGGCTCTGCCGGTTGCTTGCGCCGCGCGAGTTCGGCGGCGAGGATGGGGACCTGCGGAGTCTGTGCATCGTGCGCGAGTCGCTGGCTGCGGCGAGCGGGCTCGCCGATGCCGTGTTCGCCGTCCAGGGGTTGGGGAGCTACCCGCTGGCCCTGAGCGGCAACCGCGCCATGGCGGAACGCTATCTGCCGACGGTGGCCGAGGGAGGTGCGATCGCCGCCTTCGCGATGACCGAGCCGGAAGCCGGATCCGATGCATCGGCGCTCTCGACGCGGGCCGCGCGCAGCGGCGACGGATACGTGATCGACGGCAGGAAGATCTTCATCTCCAACGCCACCATCGCGTCCTTCTTCGTCGTTTTCGCGCGCACGGCCGACGGCGCCAGGCGGGCGATCAGCGCGTTCGTCGTGGACGCGGCGACACCGGGCGTGACGATCGCGCGTCGCCAGGAAATGTCCGCCCCGCATCCGATCGCGGAGCTGCGGTTCGAGGGTTGCCAGGTCCCGGCGGAGAACCGGTTGGGCGACGAGGGGGACGGCATGCGGCTGGCGCTGGGGACCCTCGACTACTTCCGCACCAGCGTCGGCGCGTCGGCGTGCGGGCTGGCGGCCCGTGCGCTGGACGCCTCACGCACCCGCGCGCGGTCGCGGCAGCAGTTCGGTTCGGCGATCGGCTCGTTTCAGCTGACCCAGGCGGCGCTCGCCGACATGGCGACCGAGCTCGACGCCGCGCGGCTGCTCGTCTATCGTGCGGCGTGGACCAAAGACCACGGCGCGGCGCGCGTGACCGGGGAGGCGGCCATGGCCAAGCTGTTCGCGACCGAAGCGGCCCAGCGGATCGTCGATCGCGCCGTCCAGATTCATGGCGGTTCCGGCGTCGAGCGCGGCTCGGTCGTCGAACGCCTCTACCGCGAGGTTCGCGCGCTGAGGATCTACGAGGGGACGTCTGAGATCCAGCGCCTGGTCATCGCCCGCCAGCTGCTGGGGGATCCCGCCGGCGGCTAGGTCCGGTATTCTGGTTCTACCTTCTCCCTTTTACCTTCTACCTTGATGATCCTTCCCCTCCAACGAATCCGCCACGTCCCGCTGCCCGCCCGATGGCCTGACCGTGCCGAAGCGGCGGCTTCTCGGCTGTTCAGCGCGCTCGACGCCGGGCGGCTGCAGCTCGAGGATCGCACGTGGGTGCCCGCGATGGTCCCGTGGCGGGCGACCGACGAGGGGTTCGTCACCGATGATGTGCTGGGGTGGTATGAGCGGTTTGCGCAGGGGCAGCCTGGGGCGATCGTAGTCGAGGCGACCGGCATCCGCGATATCCCGAGCGGACCGTTGTTGAGGATCGGCGACGACCGGTTCATTCCGGGGCTCACGAAGCTCGTGGAGACCGTCCGCCGCGCCAGCCGCGGCCGGACGAAGCTGTTCATCCAGATCATCGACTTCCTGACCATCCGCCGCCGTCCATCGCGTGAGACCTATCTCCTGCGCTATCTCGAACTTACCGACGTCCACCGCCGGGCGGTGTTGGGGGGGGAGTTGGGGGGGGAGTTGGGGTCAGATCTCGATTTTTCGAAAACCCGGTCGGAATCCGACCCGGTTTTCGAAAAATCGAGATCTGACCCCAGCGTCCGCGCCGCGCTGCTGGCGCTGCCGGACGAGCGGCTGCGCGAGATCCTCAGCCCGCGCGAGATCGAGGCGATGGACTTCGGGCTGCGCGAGCGCGTGACCGACCTCGACCAGCCCCACATCCGCGACCTCCCCAAAGCCCTGCCCGGGATTTTCGCGGCGGCGGCGCGCCGCGCCGACACGGCCGGCTTCGATGGGGTCGAGCTGCACTACGCGCACGCCTACACCATGGCGTCCTTCCTTTCCGCGCGCAACACGCGGACCGACGGCTATGGCGGTACGCGCGAGCACCGACTCCGGCTCCCGCTCGAGGTCTTTCAGGCCGTTCGCGCCGCCGTCTCGGACCGCTTCGTCGTCGGCTGCCGCTACCTGAGCGACGACTGTATCGAGGACGGCAGCTCCGTGGACGATGCGGTGTTCTTCGGCGTCGAGCTCGCGCGGGCGGGCATCGACTTCCTGTCGCTGTCGCGCGGCGGCAAGTTCGAAGACGCGAAGCAGCCGAAAGTCGGATGGGCCGCCTATCCCTATACCGGCTACAGCGGATGGGAGTGCATGCCGACCGTGCTCGGCGACGAGGCCGGCCCGTTCGGCCGGAACGTTGCCCCGGCGCAGCGGATACGGCAGGCGATCCGTGACGCTGCCCTCGCCACTCCCGTCGTCGTTGCCGGCGGCATTCACACGTTCGATCAGGCGGAATCGATTCTCGCGTCCGGCGCCGCCGACATCATCGCAGCGGCGCGCCAGTCGCTCGCGGATCCGGACTGGTATCTCAAGCTGCGCACCGGACGGGGCGCCGACATCCGGCGGTGCTCGTTCACGAATTACTGCGAAGGGCTCGACCAGATGCACAAGCAGGTAACCTGCAAGCTGTGGGACCGCGTGGCGCTCGACGAGCCCGGCATCCCGAAGAGCGCGGACGGCAGGCGCAGGCTGCTCGCTCCAGAAACGCTGAACTCTGAACGCTGAACTCTGAATGCTGAACTCTGAATGCGCATCGCGATCGTAGGCGGCGGACCGGCGGGACTGTATTTCGCGCTGCTGATGAGGCGGCTCGATCCGTCGCACCACGTCACGGTGATCGAGCGCGACGGTCCGGGGGACACGTTCGGATGGGGCATCGTCTTTTCGGACCAGACGTTCGACTATCTCCGGGACAGCGATGCGCCGTCCTACGCCGCCATCACCGCCGCGTGCCAGAAATGGGACAACGTCGATATCGTGCATCGCGGCGAGCGGATCACGGTGCGCGGCAACCGATTCTCGGGAATCGCGCGTCTCCGCTTCCTGCAGGTGCTGCAGGACCGCTGCCGCGAGGTCGGCGTCGACCTTCGGTTTCGTCAGAACGTCGCCGACCTGGCCGCGCTGCCGCCTCACGATCTGCTCGTCGGCGCGGACGGCGCGAACAGCCTCGTCCGCCGGACGCACGCCGCGCTGTTCCGTCCGACGCTCGACTCCGGCCGCAACAAGTACATCTGGCTGGGCACGCCGAAGCTGTTTCACGGGCTGACGCTGACCTTCGTCGAGCACCCGACCGGTCTCTATGCCGCGCATTCCTACAAGTTCGACAGCCACGCGAGCACGTTCATCGTCGAATGCGCGGAGGCGACCTGGCGGGCCGCGGGCCTCGATGCCATGGATGAGGCCCGGACGACGCGGTTTCTCGAGAGCGTGTTCGGCCGGCACCTGGACGGCAAGCCGCTGCTGACGAAGAACTTCGTGAAGTGGCTGAACTTTCCGCTGGTGCGCAACGAGCGGTGGCACGGCGAGCGCATCGTTCTGCTCGGCGACGCGCTGCACACGGCGCACTTCTCGATCGGATCCGGCACCAAGCTGGCGCTCGAGGACGCGATCGTCCTGTCGCGTGCTTTCGCGCAGGCCCCGGATCCGGCTGCCGCGCTGCCGCTGTTCGAGGAGAGACGCCGCCCCCGCGTGGACCAGTACCAGCAGGCGGCCATGGACAGCCTGCGATGGTTCGAGAACGTGGCAGACTACATCCATCTCGACCCGCTGGCGTTTGCCGTCGAAGCGATGACGCGCAGCAAGCGCGTGGATTTCGAGAAGCTGCGGCAACGCGATCCGGACTTCGTGGCGCGCCTCGAAGCGGCTGGTCTGGGATCGAGGAGACGATGACGAACCCGTCGGAATACTGGAACCCGAAGAACGAGACGCTGACGCGCGACGACCTCCGCGCGCTGCAGCACCTGAAGCTGAAACGGATGTGCGAATGGGCTCACGCCCACAGCACGTTCCATCGTCGACGGTGGGAGGCGGCCGGATTCCATCCCGACCAGCTGCGGACGCTCGACGATCTTCAGCGGATCCCGTTCATGACCCGTGCGGAGTGGATGGACGCGCAAGCGGAGCAGCCGCCGTTCGGGCCGCTGCTGACCGTGCCCGCCCAACACGCCATCCGCTATCACACCACGTCGGGCACGACCGGCCGCACGCCGCTGCGGGTACTCGACGGCACGAAGGACTGGGAGTGGATCTCGGAGATGTGGGCCTACGGGCTCTGGGGATTCGGGCTCCGTCAGAGCGACATCGTGCTCTTCGCGTTTTCGTATGGGACCTTCATCGGCTTCTGGGGCGCCCACTACGCGTGCGAGAAGATCGGCTGCCTGGTGCTCTCCACCGGAAGCGCTACGACCGAGTCGCGCGTGAAGAGCATCATCGACATGGGCGTCACGACCGTGTGCTCGACGCCCACCTACGCGCTGCGCATGTGGCAGGCGGCCACGGAGATGGGGATCGATCTCGCGCGCGACAGCCGGGTCGACAAGGTCATCGTCTCGGGCGAGCCCGCCGGCTCGATCCCCGCGGTCAAGCGACAGCTCGAAAGCGCGTGGGGCGCCAAGGTCGGCGACACGGCCGGCATGACCGAGATCGGCAGCATCATGATCTTCGAATGCAGCCGGCAGCCCGGAGGCACGCACATCATCGAGGACCACTTCATCGAGGAGACGCTCGAATACGACGGGGATCGCCCCGTCGGGTATGGCGAGCGCGCCGAACGCGTCGTGACCTCGCTCGGCCGCGGATTCATCCCGTTGATCCGTTACCGCACCAACGATCTGGTCGTGAAGATCCCGCACTCGGCCTGCGCCTGCGGCCGGACCGGTGACATCTACCAGGGAGGCATCCAGGGGCGGTGGGACGACATGAAGCTGGTGCGCGGCACGAACGTGTATCCGCGAGCCGTCGAGTCGATCGTCCGCGAGTGCGCGGCGGTGGACGAGTTCCAGATCCTGGTCAGCCGCGAAGGCGTGACCGACGAGATCTGCGTGCGGGTGGAGCTGAAGCCGGGGCGCGAGGATCACTGGGACGCGCTGTGCCGCCGGCTGCACGTGGATCTCGCCGACGCGCACGAAGGCCTGCGCTTCAAGGTGGAGCAGGCGGCCGCCAATTCGCTGCCCCGGTTCGAGCTGAAAGCCAAACGCCTGGTGGACACACGGCCGGTCGCCGAATACTCGTCATGACGGCCCCGATCCCGAAACTGAAAGGCCGCATCCGCCTGCTGGCGGAAGGCAGGTGACGACGATGACGCACGATCTTCTTGGCCGATCGCTCACGGAAACCGAAGCCGCGCTGGCGCGCACCTATCACGACCTGAAAACGCTCGCGGCCCGCGACGACCTCCCTCCCTGCGCCGAGCGCAACGTGAAGAAAGCGCTCGCCTGCCTCTGGCAGGTCGTCAACGATCTCGACCTCGAGTTCGAGCAGCTCTACGAGCTGGGCGTCTGAATGCGGATGAGGGATTGCGGGGCGGATCAGCGGTCCGCAATCAAGGCGGTGGCCTCGATTTCGACTTTGGCGCCGTTCTCGAGCAGCGATTTGACTTCGACCAGCGTCATCGCGGGATAGTGGGTGCCCATCCGTGCGCGATACTTCTCGCCGATCTCGCGGCGAGCCCCGAGGTATTCCGCCTTGTCGATGACGTAGATCGTCAGCCGCGCCAGCGATTCTGCGGCGCCGCCCGCGTCAGCGACCACCAGCAGGACGTTTGCCAGCGCCTGGTCGAATTGATCGACGAATCGGTCGCTGACGATCTCGGCCTTGGACGTCCATCCGATCTGCCCCGAGACGAAGAGCAGGCGCCCGTGCCCGACGATGCCATGGCTGTAGCCGCGCGGCGGCGCGAGGTCCGTCGGATTGACCGGCGACATCCGGTGCGATGAATCCATGTGCGCGCCGAGTATATGCCAGACGTCGCTCGCTGACGCGAAGGCCTGAGGCGCGCGGACGCGCGACGCCGCCTGACCAGTGGGGCCGGCCAGGCGGCGGTGTGGTGCGACGGAAGGGCAGGTCCCTACTGCGCGCGCACTTCGAAGTTCTTCGTCTCGACCGACCGGTCGTTCAGGAAGACCTCCAGCTTGTACTTCCCGACCGGCCAGCCGTCCGGCTTCGAGATGTGGAATTCGGTGCGCTCGCGATTGTTCGGCGCGATGGTGTGGGTGGACTGGTCGACGACCTGGCCGTCTTCGAACGTCCAGACCGCCCGCAGCGTGGCGTTCGGCGCCGATCCATCGGTGGCGACCGAGGCGTAGATCGTGTCGCCGGGGCGGAACGTCTCGGTGCGGTCGCTGATCGACTTGTCGGTGCCGATCGCCCGGCCGAGGGTGACATCGCTGACTCGCAGCGCGGCGGTCCCCGCGGTGCCGGTGGTGCCTGGGGTGCTGTCGGCACTCTTCGACTGGCACGCGGTCATCAGCAGGACCGAGGCGAGGCAGAGTGACAGCGAAACTCTTCTTGATTGATGCAACATTGTGATGTTCTCCCTCACGCGCCCGGAATCTTGAGCTTCTGACCTGGATGGATCAGGTCGGGGTTGCTGATCTGATCGCGGTTGGCTTCGTGGATACGGCGCCACTGGTTGGCGTCGCCGTAATAGCGCTTGGCGATCTTCGAAAGGCTGTCTCCGGCCGAGACGACGTAAGTCTGGTCCTGGCCTGTCGTGCCGGCTGTCGGCCCGGCGTCCGTCGGCGGCCGTGGCTCAGCCGCAGTCGTCGAGCTGCCCGACTTCACGTTCGAGAAGTCGGCCTTCGGCTTCTCCTCTTTCTTCCCGAGCTTGTCGAAAATACCCACGGGACTCTCCTTTTCGGGATACACGTCGATCGAGAGTCGATCTCGCGTCCCGTTCCCGGAAAGCACCTTCTGTGCCCATCCGAAGAAGCCGCATCGCGGCCGGAGGCGCGTTGGAATTGCGGTGGCTCGGCCGTTTTACCTGACGTGCGAGTCGAAGGAGGGTAAAAGGTTCCCTTGAAGCCGTGGCTACTCGCGAAGTTGAGCTGCCGGTTCACCGTCCCTCGCGCACCGGAACCCGGTATGGAAGAGCGCGGTATCGGGTGTCGAATGTGACCGTGCGGAGACGCGATAGCCGTGGCAGAACTCGCGGCTGCACAGAAACGATCCGCCACGCTGGACCTTTTCGGCCTTCGGGCGGGGTGTGAACGGCTGCGATCGGTCCGCATACGACCGGAACCAGTCCTCGCACCATTGCCACACGTTGCCCCCCATGTCGGTGAGCCCCAGCGACGTTTGGCCAAACTGGCCGACCGGGGATGTCAACTCGAAGCCATCCGCGCCCGAGTTGCGTCCGGGAAAGGGCCCCTGCCACGTGTTCGTCCGGTGCCTGCCGCCGACGATCAGGGCGTTGCCGCCCCATGAATAGCTGTCGCGCGCGTCGCGCGCTCCGCGCGCCGCGTGTTCCCATTCGATCTCCGTCGGCAGGCGTTTTCCGGCCCAGCGGGCGTACGCACTCGCGTCGTTCCAGGAGACCTGCGTCACCGGGTGATCATCCGGCGCAGGGCGCGCTCTGGCCCCGGAAGGCAACCGCCAGCTGGCCCCAGGCACGAGATCCCATCGGCCGCTTTCGAAGTCCAAGACCGCGGCGCTGCCGGCCTTTTCGGCGTCGGTCAGATAGCGCGTGGCTTCGACGAAACGCCGAAACTCGGCGACCGTGACAGGGTGGACGTCCAGGTAGAACGGTCTCACCTCCGCCACGAACACCGGGCGTTCGGCTGGAGGGCCGTCTTCACTCCCGATGCGGGTTCGCCCTCCTGGCACGTACACCATGCCGGGCGGCGCCTGGTGAAGGTCCGCACCGGAACTCTGGACGTCCGGGCGCGACTGCCACGCCAGCATCAGCCCACCGATCGCGGCAACCGCAATCACGGCGAAGATCACCGTCCGACGACCCTCGATCATTCGGCGGTTACCTCAGCACCGTTCAGGGCCGCAGCGTACTGATCGGCATCAGGGCCGACGATGACATGTATCACCTGTGGCGAAACGCGGAGCACCCCCGGGACGCCCGCGGCTGCCAGCGCGGAATCACTCACCAGGCCTCCGTCTCTGAGCTCCACCCGCAGCCGCGTGATCGCGCAGGGGGCGACGCGCACGATATTTCGTGAACCTCCGAGCGCGTGTCGCAAGGCCGCGGTGCGGGCCGGCAGGTCAGGGACCACCTGTCGGGCCGCCGGCGCGGGTATTAACGACGGTTCGCATGCGGCAGCGTCCGGCACCGAACCGCCCGCCGCACGCATGTACTCCTCCATCGCGGTCTTGAGGTTCTCGGACCTGGTGCCGAAGATCGCCTGCATGCCGTGGCCGACCTGCATGACCCCGGCGGCGCCAAGCGCCTTCAATCGGTCCGGGCTCGCCCGGGCCATGTCATTCAGCTCCACTCGCAGGCGGGTGATGCAGGCGTCGAGGCTCCGGATGTTGCCAGCCCCGCCGAAGGCGGTCACGAGTTGCCCGGCGAACGATCCCTCGGCGACCCCCGCGGCCGCGACGGTGGCGGCCGCTTCTTCCGCGTCGCGGCCCGGCGTCTTGAGGTCCCGCCGGACGATCAGCGTGCGGAACAGGGCGTAGTACATGATCGCCCAGAGCGGCCCGAGCCACAGGTACCAGAGCCCCCGCGTGGAGTTGGGGAACAACACGACGTAGTCGATCAGGCCGTGCGAGAACGTGGTGCTGTGCCGGATGCCGAGCTCGATGCAGACGAAGTACGCGGCGGCCGCCAGCCCCGCGTGAATCACGTACAACAGCGGCGCGACGAACAGGAATGAAAACTCGATCGGCTCGGTGATACCGGTGAGAAACGACGTGAGCGCCGCCGAGATCATGATGCCGCCGATCTTGGCGCGGTTCTCCGGCCGCGCGGTCTGCCAGATCGCAAGCGCCGCGGCAGGGAGCCCCCACATCTTGAACAGGTATCCCCCGGCAAGATTGCCGGCGGTCGGATCGCCCGCCGTATAGCGGTAGATCTCGCCTCTGATCATCTTTCCAGTGCCGGGCTGCACGTACTGTCCGACTTCGAAGAAGAAGGGCACGTTCCAGATGTGATGCAGGCCGAACGGGATCAGCGAGCGCTCGACGACGCCGTACAGCGCAAATGCGAGCGCCGGGTTGCCCGAGGCCGCCCAGCGCGAGAACCCGTCGATCGCCGCGCCGATCGGCGGCCAGATGAGGCTGAGCGCGACACCCACGAACACGGCCGCGCCCGCGGTCAGGATCGGCACGGAGCGTTTACCGGCGAAGAACCCCAGATACGGCGGCAGCTGCATCCGGAAATACCGGTTGAACAGCACGCCGGCCACGGCCCCAATCAGGATGCCGCCGAAGACGCCGGTCTCGATCGACGGGATGCCCATGATGGTTCGCGGCTCGTAGTCGAGCAGCGGCGCCATCACCCCCATGGTCGCGACCATCACGGCAAAGCCGACCACCGCGGCGAGCGCCGCCACGCCGTCGTTGTTGGTCACTCCCAGCGCGACGCCGATCGCGAAGATGAGTGGCAGATTACTGAAGACGGCGCCGCCCGACTGGGCCATCACGTCGGAGACCACCTGGGGGAGCCACGTGAACTGGGCGCTGCCTACGCCGAGGAGGATGCCGGCCACCGGCAACACCGAGACCGGCAACATCAACGACTTGCCGATCTTCTGCAGCCAGCCGAAGGCGTTTGCGCGAACGCTCATGCCGGCACCAGCGCGCGCACCGCCGGCGCATCGCCGGCGTCCAGCGCCAGGCGTGCCGTCGCGCGGCACGCTTCGATGCTCAGCGTCCGAATCTGCGCCTTGACGGTCGGGATGGCGGGCACCGCCACGCTCAGCTCGGTCACGCCCAGCCCCAGCAGGATCGGTACGGCCTGCGGATCCGCGGCGAGGGCGCCGCAGACGCCGACCCAGCGGCCGCGCGTGCGCGCGCCCGCCACCGTGCGCTCGATCAGCCGGAGCACCGCCGGATGCAGGGCATCCACGGCAGGCGCCAGCCTCGGATTGGTGCGATCCATCGCCAGGGTGTACTGGGTCAGATCGTTGGTGCCGATCGAGAAGAAGTCCGCCTCGTCGGCAAATCGATCCGCGAGCAGCGCGGCTGCGGCGGTCTCGACCATGATGCCCACCTCCATCGGCGGCACCCCGAGCGCCTCCCGCTCGGTTTCGAGGATCCCCCGCGCGGCCCGCCATTCGGCCAGGGTCGCGATCATCGGAAACATCACCGCCACCCGTCCCGCGGCCGACGCGCGCAGGATCGCCCGAAGCTGCGTCCTGAGCACGTCAGGGCGGGCCAGAAGCAGGCGGATGCCACGCTCCCCGAGGAACGGATTCGCCTCGACGCTCATCGGCAGGTAGGGCAGCGGCTTGTCGCCGCCGACGTCGAGCGTTCGAATCACGAGTATGCGTTCGGCTCCCAGCGCGCGGGCGATGCTCTCGTAGACGCGCGTCTGCTCGTCTTCGTCCGGCGCCGCGCGCCGGTCCATGAACAGGAACTCGGTTCGCAACAGCCCGACCCCTTCGCCCCCGAGCTCCACCGCGCGGCGGGCATCCGCCTCACTGGCGATGTTCGCGACCACCTCCACACGATGGCCGTCAACCGTGATGGCGGCCTCGGCGGAGCTTGCGCGCTCCGACTCGCGGAGCGCGTCCGCGGCACGCTGCTGGCCGATCGCCTCCGATTCCTGTGCCGGCGTCGGGTCCAGCAGCACGTGCCCGCGCCCGCCATCCAGAATGACGCGCGTCCCGTCACGCAGGTCGAGCGCGCGGGGATCGATGCCGGTCACGGCGGGGATGCCGAGCGCGCGTGCCAGGATTGCCACATGCGAGGTGGCGCTTCCGGCGGTGGTGCAGAACCCCCGCACCGCGGTTCGGTCGAGCGCGGCCGCATCCGACGGGGCGAGATCCTCAGCCACCACGATCGCGTCGGGCGGGAAGCCGTGTGGTGCATCGGTGCGACCGATCAACAGATGCAGGACCCGGCGGCCGACATCCTCGAGGTCCGCGGCACGGGCGGCCAGCACCGGGTTGCGCAGGCCGAGCAGGCGCTCGGCCTGTGTGAGGTACGCCTCGCGCCACGCGTACGCGGCAGTCGCACCACCGCGGATACGCTCCGCGGCTGCATCGAGGACCTCCGGATCCTCGAGCAGTTCCTGGTGCGCGCCAAAGATCGCGGCCCGCTGGGCGTCCGTCGCCGCACTGAGCCGCGTCTGCAGCGCCTCGAGCTGGACGTGCGCCGAAGCGATCGCGGCGTCGAGGGCGCGCCGTTCGTGGTTCGGATCGGACGCACGCTCCTGCACCACCTCGTCGTCGACCGTCAACTGGAACACCTGGCCGACCGCGATGCCGGGTGACGCCGCCACTCCGCGCAGCCGCTGGTCCGTTCCGGTGGTGTCGGGCGGAACAGGCTCGGTGGCCGCAACGGCCTGAGCCGGCACGGTGATGCTCCCGGGCCCGCCGGTTTCGCGAAGTTCGTCAGCGAGGAGGCGCGAGATCCGTTCGACGGCGTCTTTCGCATCGGGGCCGCGCGCCACGATCGTGACCGTATCGCCACCCGAGACCTCGAGCGCCATGATCGACACGACGCTGCGCAGGTTCGCTTCGCGGCCGTTTTTCACCAGCCGGACGTCCGAGGTGAACTGGCGGACGGTTGCCGCGACCACCGCGGCCGGACGGGCGTGCAGCCCCGTGGGGTTGAGGATGGTGATCGGAGCGGACCGTGCGTCGTCACCCGCCGCGACAGGGGCGGCGGCGGCCTCACCGTGGAACCGCACGCTCAGCAGTACGTCCCGGCCGGCCTCGACCGTGTCGCCCGCCGGCGGCGCGAGTGACGTCACCCGATCCATGTTCGTCAGGAGCACCTGGGTCAGAAGACTGCGCGCGCGGGTCGCGACGAAATCCGCATCGAAGCGGATGAGCGGATCGCCTGCGCGAACCCGGTCCCCCTTCCTTACGGACGGCGTGAATCCCTGTCCCTTCAATGTGACGGTATCGAGGCCGATATGCATCATCACATCGAGATCGCCGTCGCCGCAGATCGTGATGGCATGACCCGACCTGTGGAGCTGGGTCACGATGCCATCGCAGGGTGCGAGCAGCGTCGTGCTGGTGGGGTCGATCGATATGCCGTCGCCGACCAGGCGGTCGGCAAAGACGCGGTCGGGCACGAGGTGCAACGGCACCACCACACCCGAGAGCGGCGCGATCAGCGCGAGTTCGCCGACAGCCGACGGGTTGGACGGCATCAGGGCACTCTGACGCCGGCGCGATCGAGCGCGCTCCTGATCTCCGGGTTCTGCATAAACCACTCCCACACCCGCCCGCTTCGAAGGTTTTCGGCGCTCAGCAGCGTGATGCCGAGATCGATGCCGATCACATCGGGATTGACCCACCCGCTCGTCGGATGGAACGCGTCTGCGAACCCATAGCGGCCATAGATCCGGTCGCCGAACGTCTGGCGCATCTCGCGCAGAGCCGGAAGCGCGATGTCGGGGGTGAACATGAGCGATCCGGCCGCGGCGGCGGGGACCACGGTACCATCGATATCCTTGTGGCGAGGCGGGCCGCCCCAGGCCAGGTATCCTTTCTGGCTGTCGGAGGCGGTAATCCCCCAGACGTTCCCGGTATATCCCGGAAAGTCACTGGCGATCGAGAGACAAAACGCCTTGTGTGCACGCGTTGCGATCACCGAGTTCTCGAACCAGTCGGTCCTCGTCTGGGTCGATTCGCGGCGCCCGCGAAAGTCGACCCACGCGTGGGAGTACTGATGGACGAACAGTGGATCGGGGCCGCTGATGTAGGTGAACGCCTGAAATTTCATGACCGGTCGCGACCATGCCCGCCAGGATTCGGCGGGGATCGGATGGGTCGGCGATCCGATCCCCAGCAGATAGAGGATCATCAGTTCGCAATAATGATCCCAGCGTCCCGTCAGGAATCCCGACTCCGGCTTCCAGCCGTGTGACAGGACGAAGGGATCCCCGGCGAGCATCCACTGAAAGTCCATTCTCCGGTAGATCGTATCGGCGTCGCGGACGATCTCAGGATCGCTCGCGAAGCACCGGCGCGCGGTGAGCACCCCGCCGAGCAGCAGCGCGGTGTCGATCGACGACAGTTCGCTCTTCCACTCGCGGGCGCCGGTTCGCAGGTTGACAAAATGGAAGAACCAGCCGCGCTCGTGCTCCATCCGGGCGGCGAAGAACCGCAGCGTCGTCCGGGCGCGGTGGTATACCTGCTCGCGCGGCAGCCATCCGCGTTCCGCGGCGATACACAGGCCGCTCAGTCCGAAGCCGACCGAGGCGATGCTGCCGATCTCGGGGGCGCTCGGGCTCGGGGAACCATCCGTTCGCGACCGATCGCGAACGATACCGGTCGAAGGATCCGCCTGCTCCCAGAAGAACATGAACGTGCGCTTCGAGAGCTCCTCCAGAAACGCATCGTCCGCCCGCGGGAGCGCCGCTTGCCGTGAGAGCGTGGCGCGCTGGGCGCAGGCGGAGGGCAATGCCAGCGCCAGCGTGGCCACCAGCGCAAGCGCGACCCGGCACGTCTTCATCGCTACCTGACCTCGAAGGTGCCGATCAGACCGCCGTCCGAACTGTTCGAGACGCGGAGGCGGAACTGACCCGATTCGACGACCCACTTCAGCGATTGATCGAAGAAGCCGAGCTCCTTCGAGCCCAGCACGAACTCCACGCGGCGGCGTTCGCCGGGATCGAGGGTCACCCGGGTGAACGCCTTGAGCTCCTGGACGGGGCGCGTAACGCTGGCCACGACGTCCTGCACGTACAGCTGAACGACTTCGTCTCCGCGCCGTGCCCCGGTATTGGCGACTTCAACCGACACCTTCAGCGAGTCGGCAGGTCCGATCCGGGTCGCTCCCAGACGGAGGCCGTCGATCGCAAAGGTCGTATAGCTCAGCCCATGGCCGAATGGATAGAGCGGCGTCCACGGTACGTCGAGGTATTTCGAGGTGTACTTGTCTTTCGGATCCGGCGGCCGCCCGGTCGATTTGTGGTTGTAGTAGATCGGCGCCTGACCGACCCCCCGTGGGAATGTGACCGGCAGCTTTCCGCCCGGATTGACGCGGCCGAACACGACATCGGCGACGGCGTGTCCGGCTTCCGTACCGGGGAACCAGGCCTCGAGGATCGCCGGGGCCCGGGCGGCCAGGGCGGTGAGGTTCAACGGACGGCCGTTCATCAGCACTACCGCGACTGGCTTACCGGTCTCGAGGACCGCCTGCGCCAGCTCCAGCTGCGCTCCGGGGAGGTCGATCGAGGCGCGAGAGGAGGCCTCGCCGCTCATCGCTCCGCTCTCGCCGATGACGAGCACCACCGCGTCGGCCGTGCGGGCCACCGCCACCGCCCCGGCGATGCCGCTGCGGTCGGCGGCGCGGGCTGCGGCGCTCTCGGTCATGAGCTGCGCAACGTCGAGGGTGACGCCGGGGGCGTGCAGTACTTCGGCGGCCTGACCGAGCGCGGCCCGGATGCCTTCCACCACGGTTACCACGTCCTCTTTCCGTCCGTCGCCCGTCCAGTTTCCCATCATGTTCGGCCGATCATCGGCGAGCGGGCCGATGACCGCGAGCCGGCGCAGCGAGGTGGCGAAGGGCAGCACGCCGTCGTTCTTCAACAGCACCATCGAGCGCGCGGCGATCTCGCGCGCCGCCGCCCGTGAGGCCGGCGTGAGCATCGTCCGCTTCTCGTGCTCGGCGTCGGCATAGGGCCGCTCGAAAAGGCCGGCGCGGAGCTTGATGCGCAGAACCCGCCGCACCGCCTCGTCGATCACCGGCAGCGGGATGCCGCCGTCCTTGACGTGCCGCAACCCGTGCGTCACGTAGGAGCGGCTGATCATCTCCATGTCCACGCCGGCGGTGAGCGCGAGCCTCCCCGCATCGGCCTCGTCCTCGGCGAACCCGTGCTTGATGAGCTCGATGACCGAGTTGTAGTCCGAGACCACGAGACCGTCGAACTTCCATTCGCCGCGCAGCACCTGCGTGAGCGTGAAATGGTTGCCCGACGCCGGCACCCCATTCAGGTCGTTGAAGGCGCTCATGAAGGTGCCCACGCCGGCGTCGACGGCCGCCTTGAATGGCGGAAAGAAGATGGAGCGCAGGGTGTGCTCCGACATGTCGACGCTGTTGTAGTCTCGGCCTGCTTCGGCCGCGCCATAGGCCACCCAGTGCTTCGCGCAGGCGACCACCTTGTCGGGCCGGCTGTAGTCGTTGCCCTGGAAGCCGCGCACACGCGCAGCCGCCATCAGCGCACCGAGGTACGGGTCCTCGCCGGCCCCTTCGGCGATGCGCCCCCAGCGGGCGTCGCGCGCAATATCGACCATCGGCGCGAAGGTCCAGTGCACACCGGCGGCACGCGATTCGGCGGCGGCGATGGCCGCGGACCGTTCGGCAGCCGCGGGATCCCAGCTGGCCGCTTCGCCGAGCGGGATCGGGAACACCGTGCGATAGCCGTGGATGACGTCGAAGGCGAAGATCAGCGGGATCTTGAGGCGGGATCCCTCGACGGCGGCGCGCTGCAACGCGTTGACCTGTGCGGCGCCACGCACGTTCAGCGTCGAGCCGAGGAGGCCTGTGCGCGCGAGCGCCAGGTGCTCCTCGCGGAAGCGGCCGTCGGCATGTCCGTCGAGCTGCTGGAGCTGTCCGAGCTTCTCTTCCAGCGTCATCTGCGACAGGAGCGCGTCGATCCGGTGCTCGACGTCGATCCGCTGCTGGATGGCGGTCGACTCGGCCTCGAGGAAGGTCGATGGGATGAGAACGAAGGCGAGCGCGCAGGCGCTCGCCAGGCCGGCCAGTCGCGTGTCTCTCATGGCGGGTGTGGCGCGGCGGCTCCCCCTGCGCCATCGGGCACCGGGAGAGCCACCCCTCGTTGATTCTAGAACGTGTACCGAATGCCGAGCTGCAGCCGGCGGCTGCTGGTCTGCACCGTCTGCCTCGGCTTGCCGAAGTTCGCATTCACGTTGGGCAATACCGGAATGAAGCCGTCGTAGTCCGTGAAGTTCGTCGAATCGAAAACGTTGAACGCTTCGAGTGCCACGGAAGCTTGGTGCTGGCTGGGCAACCGGAAGCTCTTCTCGACCCGCAGATCCACGCTCTTGTAATTGAACGTGTCGGGCGGTCTTCCGGCGTTGAGGAGGATGTCGCGCACATCGAACCCCGACCCTTGCGAGTTGTCGATGATCGTGTAGCCGAGACCGGACGCGAGCGTGACAAACGTGCTCGCGATGAAGTCGAAAGGAAGCCGCACGATGCCGGTGCCGACGATGCGGTGGCGCTCGTCGGTGTTGGCGGGATGGCGCGGGTAATCCTCGACGGTCCGGTAGTCGAGGCTGAACAGACCCCCGCCGATCGCCTCCGCCTTGCCGAGCGTGTAGTTCAACCGGAATCCCCACATCCCCTGGAGCGGCCGCTCGGCCGTGAGGTAGAGCGCATCGAACCAGTTCTTCTTGTCGGTGCTCGAGACCAGGATGTTGGTGAAGCCGGGAATGCTGGCGCAGCACGTCCCGTCCGGCCGCCGGTTGCCAAAGAGGTAGGTGAAGCCGTTGCGCGCGCGGATGCCCGCGTAGTTGGCCGTGATCAGGATGTTCCGGACCTTCGTGCGGATGCCGGCGTTGAACTGATCCGAGAGCGGCGGTTCGGTCTCGTTGTCGACCAGGAACACCTCGGGGTTCGGCGCCCGGTTGCTGGCGATCAGGCCGTCCAGACCCTCCCGGCTCAGATACGACGGATCCCACACGATCGTGGCCTGGCCGTTGCGGAGGGCACCATCGAGCGAGAACTCGAACGTGCGCAGCTGCCACTGCAACCGGTACTTCTCGTCGAGACCCGCATTGTAGAAGATGCGATCGTAGTAGCGCCCGTAGCCGCCGAACGCTACGTGGCGACCCTCACCGGTCAGGTCGTACGACAGACCGAGACGCGGCTGCCAGGCGCCATAGAAGGGGGGCCGGTCGTCGCCGTCCGTGAAGTACCGGTTCGGATCCACGAACGGCGCGGTCGCGAGCCGGACGTTGTCGGGCGTCACATAGTCGTTGTTGATCATGTCCGACTCGTAGTCCCACCGGAGCCCCGCGTTGATCATCAGGCGACGGCTGACCGTCCAGTCGTCCTGCACGTAGAAACCGAGCTGGCGGTTGTCGGTGCTCAGATCGGGATTGCCGGTGCCATAATTTGCCCGGAACGGGAACGCGAAACTCTCGTCGGCGCGGAACCGGAAGATCGGATTTCCGTTCTGCAGCTTCGTGACGTCGTAGGTATTGAAGCTCAGCACGACTCCGGCCTTGGCGCTGTGCGAGCCGCGCCAGGTCAGGAAGCGGCTGTGATCGTTGCGCAGCGAGAGGCGGTCCTGGATGAAGTCCTGGGTCGTGTCCCGGCCGCCGATCCGGATCACGCCCTGGTAGTCCCGGCCGACCTCCTCGATGTTCTCCGGCTCGGGATTCCAATTGGACCGCTGGAAGGTCACCGTCGCTTCGTTCAGCCACGTGCCGCCTGGCACCTGCCAGCGCCCGAGGAACGAATGCACCTTGTTCCGCACGTTCTCGGCCGAGTCGAAGCTGGTGGTCCCGCCGAAGCCGCGGATGTCCGTTTCGTGGCGCAGGCCGTAGCTGACATCCACGGCGTGACCCGACCGCGGCTGCGCGCTGATTTTGCCGAAGAACTGCTGTTCCCTGAACTCGCTGGGGAAGGTGCCCTCGAACCGCTGCAGGTTCAGGCCGGGCGGGGCCGGCGTGCCGCCGAGGAACACGCGGCTGTCGCGGTCCTGGCGGTTCTCCTCGTAGGACGCGAACATCTGGACGCGATTCCTCACCAGCGGACCGCCGACCGACAGGCCCGGCTGGAACCGCTCGAACGCGGGCTTGGGATCGCCGCGCTGCTTGGCGAAGAACTCCTTCGCCACCAGCTCTTTGCTCTGATAGAAAACGAACGCCTCACCCGACCAGCGGTTGCCGCCGCTCTTGGTGATCGCCGTGATCACCGCGCTCGACGCCTTCTCGCGCTCCGCCTTGTAATTCTGCGTGAGCACCTGGAACTCCTGGACCGCCGTCTGCGGGAAGGGAGAACCCCTGCTCGAGTCCTGCCCGACCACGCCGCCGTCGAGGACGTCGTTCTTGTAGCTCACGCCGTCGATGAAGACGTTGATCTGGGTTGCGTCGAGGCCGCCGGCGGTGACCTGTTTGCGCGTCTCGTCGTCGGAGACGCGGGTGCCGGGGGCGAGCGCGGCGAAGTTCAGAAAGTTGCGCTGGTTCTGGGGAAGATGGCGGATCTGCTCGGTGGTGACGTTCGTCTGGATCTCGGACGTGCGCGTCTCGACCAGCCGGGAGGACCCGACGACTGTGACCTGCTCGGTGTACATCACGTCGGGCCCGATCTTGAGGTTCGCGGTCACGGTCTGGCCGAGGAGCACTTCGACCGTCTGGGTCTTCGGCTTGTATTGCGGCATCGTGACCTGGAGTTCGTAGGTGCCGGGCCGAAGGCCGGCGAGCGTGAACGAGCCGTCGCCGGCGGTGACCCCCTCGTAGGTGAACCCGCTGTCGACGTGACGCGCGGTCACGGTGGCCCCCGGCAGGACGCCGGTATCGTCAGAGACCGTTCCCCGAATCGTCGACGTCGAGACCTGCGCCCCGGCGACCCCCGCCAGAGCGAGCCACGCGACGGCTATCAACCACAGCGCCGAGCCCGGCGCGAGCGCGCGACGACACATGCGAACCTCCTTCGGTTGGGCGCGTCGGCGGGCGGGCGGACAGCGCTCCGGGTTGGCGAGCAAAAACTCAGTAGTAAAACGTTTCACTAGATGGAACGTGGTACTACCTGTGGAGCCGTTTGTCAAGCCGATTTGAGCCGCGGGCGGCCGCGTTGGCAGGCGGAGGGGACGCTCAGGCGGACCCGGAGACGCGCCGGGTGGATTCACGCACGATCAGCTCGGGATCGACCGTGATCAGGCGGGGATGCGAACCGCGCTTCGCGCCATTCGACACCGCGATCCGCTTGAGCAGGGTGGCGGCCGCCATCTCGCCCATCGCCCGCAGCGGCTGACGAACCGTGGTGAGGCCTGGCGTGTGATACGCGGCGGTCTGCACGTCGTCGAAGCCCACGACCGACACGTCCTCCGGCACGCCGCGTCCGGCGTCGCGCAGGGCGCGGATGGCGCCAAAGGCGGCGATGTCGTTGAACGCGAAGATGGCGGTGAACGGCGCCCCGCGCGCGAGCAGCTCGCGAGTCACGCCGTGGCCCAGTTCGGGCGACGGCAGGTCTCCCTGCAGCTGCACCACCAGCCGCGGATCTATGGCCACCCCCACTGTCGACGCCGCGGCACGGATGGCCCGCCAGCGTGAATCGGTGTCGGAGCTGAACGCCTGCCCTTTGATGATCGCAATCCGCCGGTGGCCGAGCGAGACCAGATGCTCGATCCCGAGCCGGGCGGCGCGGGCGTGGTTCACCTCGATGTTCGTGACCCCGCTCGTTCGGCCGTGACCCGACACCGCGACCACCGGCACCGGCAGATTGTGCCGGCAGGGGGTGTCGACGGCGATCAGCCCTTCGATCCTGCGCTCAAGCAGCAGGCGCGGGTATTCATCGATCAGGTCGGCCCGGTGGCGGTGGCTCGCCACGAAGTAGAGGTACCCCTCCTGCAGAAGATAGTCCTCGATCCCGCCCATGACCAGCGCCGCGTATCCCTCGCTGATTTCCGGCACCAGCACACCGATCGTGAAGCTGCGCTGCCCCTGGAGCGAGCGCGCCACGGAGTTCGGCCTGTAATTGAGCTGGCGCGCGGCCGCGAGGACGCGCGCCTGGGTTCGCGCCGGGATCGAACGGGCCGCGGGCGCACGGTTGATGACGATCGAGATCGTCGCCGGTGAGAGGCCGAGGTGGTCGGCGAGTGTCTTCAGCGTGACCGGCTGCGGACCTGGCACAGCCGTCCGTCGCCGCGAATCGCTCGGCTTTTGACGGGGCAATAGGGTAGTCTCCCACACTGACGCCCCCGCATCAACCGAGGCGGGTCGACGCGATCCAAACAAATGCAGCGGCTTTCCGACCCGATCGTGAACGAGCGGGACCGCCACGTGCCGGTGACGAGCCGGCGGTTGATGGCGGCGACCCACGTGGCGTTCGTCCTGACCGGAACGGTGACGACGCTGCTCGGGCCCCTGCTGCCGGTGCTCGCCGCCCGCTGGTCGCTCGAGGATGCCCGTGCAGGCTACTTCTTCACTGCGCAGTTCGCCGGATCCATGGCGGGCGTGGCACTGTCGGGCGCGCTCGTCACGCGGTTCGGGTTCGCGCGGGCAGTGACGGCGGGGCTCGCCACCATGGCGGTGGGTGTCGGCGCGCTCGGCATCGCCGCCTGGCCGGCAGCACTTCTGTTCGTTGCGGGGTACGGCATTGGACTCGGCATTACGATTCCCGCGACCAACCTGCTGGTCGCCGAGGCCGCCGCCGGACGACGTGCGGAAGCGCTCAACATCCTGAACCTCGCCTGGGGGGTCGGCGCCGTGGCGGCACCGCCCGTGTTTGCGTGGTTCGCCGCCCGTGGCCGCGTGGATGCATTCCTGTTCAGCCTCGCCGCCTCGCTCGTACTGATCATGCTCGTGCAGGCGGGCTTCAGTCGCACGGCGCAGAGTGCCGTTCCAGCCCGCGAACAGACCAGAGGACCGGCGCCGGTGGTCAGGTGGGGATCGCCGGTGTTTCTCGTCTATGGCGCCCTCTTCTTCGTGTACGTCGGGACGGAGAACGCGCTGGCCGGCTGGATCGCGGCATTCGCTCAACGGCTGGACACCGCGGCGATCGCCGCGTCCACGCCCGCGGTCTTCTGGGCCGGGCTGTTGACCGGCCGCGCCGTTGCGCCTCTGCTGCTGCACCGGCTCACCGAAACATCATTGGTGCAGGGGGGGCTGATGCTCGCGGCGGTGGGTGTCGTGCTCGTGTTGACCACGGCTACTCTGGCGGGCGTCATCGTGAGCGCCGGTATCTGCGGCTTCGGGCTGTCGGTCGTGTTTCCGACGACCATCGCCCAGTTGTCGCGGCGCTTTGCCGACGCGAACGCCCGCGCCGCCGCCGCCGCATTCGTGCTCGCCGGCCTCGGCGGCGCCACCGTGCCCTGGCTGGTGGGCGTCTGGTCGACGTCCGCGGGGAGCCTGCGGGCGGGGCTGGTGGTGCCGCTCATCGGCTGTCTCGCGATGATGGCCCTGCACGCTTACCGGGCGCGGTTGGATTAGCCGGGGACTCTGCCCCGGACTCCGGCTCGGTTGCTTCCAACGCCCCGCCGACGGGTTCCCGCGGGGCGCCTTCGATCCTCACCGTCAGACCCTCGATGCGGTCGGGCTGCTTGACGATGACGAAGGAGCCATCGACCGTCCAGCCGACCGTGCGGCTCTCGAGTTCGGTCGCCGACACCCGCGGCAGCGTCTGGTTGCCGGCGAGGACCCGTGCAGGTTCGCCGCCTGTCCACCGGACGTGAAGCTGCAGGCTGCGGTTCGCCGGCCGGTAGCGTCCCTCCACCGCGTCGATCCGGACCGTGCAGCTCGCGTCGTCGCGCTGCTGGACGAAACGACGCCGTGCGAAGCTGCCGTCGCGGTACTGCAGCGTTCGCCCATCATCCTCGTACAGCGCCGCGTTCGAGTCACCGGCGGGGAAGACGTCCACGCGCAGCGGCTGGCCGGGCATCTCACCGGTGTGCTGCACCACCGGCTGCCGGAACACGAAAGCGCCCGCCCGCACGAAGATCGGCAGTGACTGCAGCGTCACGGGCACGCGGATCGTCGCCCCGCCGCGGTGTCGTTCGCCGGTCCAGAAGTCGTACCACTCGCCGGCGGGGAGATAGATCTCCCGGTCAGGTGCCGCTTCACGCACGACCGGCGCGACGAGGAGGCTGTCGCCGAACATGAACTGCTCGTCGAGCTCGTAGGTCCTGGGGTCACGAGGAAAATCGAGGAACATCGGCCGGAAGGCGGGAATCCCGGTCGCACTGGCTTCCTCCATCGCCGTATAGATGTGCGGGAGCAGCTCGTATCGCAACTCGATCGCGCGGCGGTTGAGGGCCTCGTGATGCGAACCGTACGACCACGGCTCCTGGTCGGGGGTTCCAAATGCGGTATGGGTCCGCATCAGCGGATAGAACACGCCGAGCTGCAGCCAGCGCGTGTACAGCTCCGCTGAGGGGGTACCGACGAAGCCGCCGATATCGGCGCCGACGAATGGGAAGCCTGACAACCCCAGTCCGGCAAGCATCGGGATCGAGGCGCGAAGCGAGGACCAGTCGCTGGTCGCATCACCCGGCCAGACCGCCGCGTACCGCTGCCCGCCGGCAAATGACGCGCGCGTCAGCACGAACGGTCGTTCGTCGGGCGCGATCCGCCCGAGACCCTCGTGGGTGGCGCGGGTCATCAGCATGCCGTACAAGTTGTGGATCTCGCGATGATCGGTAGGCTGTCCTTCGTTGTCGTGGCGGACGTTCAGAGGCATCGTCCCGGCCGGGGTCGCAAATACCGCCGGCTCGTTCATGTCGTTCCAGATGCCGGCAACACCGAGGTCCAGGAGCGGCTTGTGCAGCGAGCCCCACCAGGCACGCGTCGCGACGCGGCTGAAGTCCGGGAACACGCTCGGACCGGGATTCTTCGGAGCCGACGACGGCCAGACGGGGGCCTCGTAGATCGATCCGTCCGGGTTCGTGACGAAATGCCCGCCCGCGAGCCCGGCGTCGTATGGCGCATAGCCAGGCTCCTTCTTCGGATGCGGATCGATGATCGTCACGACTCGAAAGCCCTGCTTCCGCAGATCGCGAACCAGGCCCGCCGGATCCGGAAATCGCTCGGGATCCCACGTGAACGGCTTGTACTGATCGAGATAGTGAATGTCGAGCCAGAGCACGTCCGCGGGGATGCTTCGCTGCCGGAAGTTGTCGGCGACGAACCGCACGCGCGATTCGGGGAAGTAGCTCCAGCGGGACTGCTGATTGCCCAGGCTCCATAGCGGGGGCAGCGGCATGCGCCCGGTGAGAGAGGTATAACGCGATATCACCTCGCGCGGGGATGGCCCCTGGATGAAGTAGTAGTCCAGCTCTCCACCGTCCGCGCCGAACGCAAGCAGCCCCTCCGACGTGTGGCCGATGTCGAAGCTGCTGCGGAACGTGTTGTCGAGGAAGATTCCGTGTGCGAGGCCGTTGCGCAGGACGAGAAAGAACGGGACCGAGGCATAGATGGGATCGGTGCTCGCGTCGTACGCGAACGTGTCGCTGTTCCACATCACATAGCTGTAGCCGCCAAGCTTCCATCCACGCTTGTCGAGCCGCCCGTTCTTCTCTCCGAAGCCGTAGACCCGTTCGTCGTCGCGCAGCCGCTTCCAGACACGGACCGTGCGTGCCGACGCCGCGATGCCGTTGGCCGGGTCGTCCTCGTCCAGCGAATTGCCATCGGTGTCCGCGAATGCGACCCGCAGAGGACGGTGCCGGATGGTCACTCGAAGCGCCGAAGTGATGACGTGCGATTCGCGGGAACCGATTTCGAACCGTGCCTGCTGGACGGCAGGCTTCTGCGGCAGCACGGTATAGGAGTGGTCCCGGCCCAGGCGTGGCCCGGGCGCAAAACGGACCCGGACGATCTCCGGCGCCACGGCAGAGACCGACAGCACTCCCTGCGCGGTCCGGAACACCAGGGCGTTGTCCCGTTGCTCGGGTCGCGGCGCATCGCCGACCGATGCCCATTGTGCGCCTGCCGCCGCCGGCACCAGGAGGCTGAGCGCGAGCAGGAGGAGCAGCCGGTGAGCGCCGACGGTCATTGGGCCGCTGTGGCGCATCGCCCCTCCAGCCAGCCGCCGCTGAAGCCGGCACGGCACAGCCCCCGGACAATGTGGGGGTTCTTCTTCATCAGGTTCCAGATCAGCGCGCTGCGGTGGTTCTCTGCCATCAGGACGATCGGCCCCTGGTCGATGCCGAGGTAATCATTCTCGAACCAGCCGACGCCAGGGACGATGCGCCCGCGGGTCAGCTCGACCGGCACGTTCAGCGTCGGGTTGAACGCGTCCACGAACCCGTGCTCCCGAAAGAGGTGTTCGCCGTATCGATCGCGCATCGCCTCGAGCGCGGCGATCGTGACGTCGGGCGCAAAGGGGATCGAGCCCCCTGCCGCCGTCGGAGCGATGGTCCCGTCGTCGCGGATGTCGTTCAGGGCCGCGCCCCGGGCCCAGTACCGACGAAACTGACGCTCGCGACCCTCGATCGTGATCGTCAGGGCATTGGGACCCGAACTGGCGGTCAGGCCCCACACCTCGCGATCGTAGCCCTTCCATCCCATCGGGTTGTGGGTCGCGTACGCACGCTGCGCCAGCGTCGCGCGACGGGAGTTCTCGAAGTAGTCGATCCCCTTCTCCCGCATGTAGGCATCCTGGATGCGGCGGGGGTCGATCCAGACGTACGAGTACTGGTGACCGAACAGCGGGGCGAAGTTGACGTGTTCGTAGCCGTAGAACGTGCCCCACTTGTACGTGGCGGTGAAGGCGGGCCACGCGGTCGCGTCGATCGGATGCGTCGGTGACCCGAGCGCCAGCACGTAGAGGATCGTGGCTTCGTCGTAGCCCTTGTATTCAGCGGGCCCGTGACCTTTTTCGGGACGCCAGGCCATGGTGACGAGCGGGGATTGGACCTGGAACCACTTCCACTCGACGCGGCGGTACAAGGCGTCCGCGAGCCTGCGGATTTCCTCCTCCCCGGGAACGCTCCGGTCGAAGTATTCGCCCGCCGACAGGACGCCGGCCATGAGCAGCGCCGTGTCGATGGTGGACAGCTCGGTCGTTTGGTAGCGCCGGCCGGTTTCCATGTCGAGAAAGTGGTAGAAGAATCCGCGATAACCGGTGTTGCCGGCGGGTTCCGGGCCCTGAGGCGCATTCGCGAAGAAGCGCAGCGTGGCCAGCGTTCGCTCCCGCGCCTGCTCGCGAGTGACATAGCCGCGCTCAACCCCCACGGGGTAGGCGCTCAAGCCGAACCCCACCGCGGCGATGCTCGAGAACGACGGGCTGGGCCATCGATCCGGCACCAGGCCGTTGCGAGGATTCGCTGATTCCCAGAAGAAGCGGAACGTGCGCTCCTGCAGGGTGTCGAGAAACGGATCGACCGCGCGCTGGACCGCCGGACGACCTGTTTGGACCGGTGCGCAGGCGGTGCTCACCGCCAGCAGCACGACCAGACATGCGCGTGCGGCCGCAGGCACGCGCAGGCGCACCTCGACCAGCCAGTTCACCATCGTGTGGCGCTCCTATCGCCGCCGGCGCTCCGCGGCTTGCCAGTTCCCGCGGCGGAGGGGGACCTGCATTCCACCGGTTTCTTCGAGACGATCGAAGAGCCGGGTCCGCATCTGGTCGATCTGCGTCTGGTAGGCCGGCACGTTGATCAGGTTGCTGCGCTCGCGCGGATCCGTCTGCAGGTCGTAGAACTCATTCAGGTCCCAGACGCCGTGATAGAAGATGTACTTGTAGCGGTCGCCGCGCAGCGCAAACGTGGACGGCGTGTGAGGGAAGGCGTATTCCCAGTAGTATTCGTAGAGGAGCTCGTTTTCCGCCGCGGCCGGCTCCCCGCGCAGCGCCGGCAGAACAGAGCGGCCGTCCACCTCGTGTTCCGACCGCGCACCTGCCAGCTCCAGGATCGTCGGCGCCACGTCGATGTTGCGGACGACGGTTGCGACCCTGGATCCCGGCTTGACCATACCGGGGGCGTAGACAAGCATCGGCACCCGCATGGACTCTTCGTAGGCATTGCGTTTGTCGATCAACCCGTGCTCGCCCAGAAGGAATCCGTTGTCGGCCATATAGATGACCACGGTATTCTGCGCGAGACCCGAGCGGTCGAGGAACTCGAGCACCCGTCCCACACTCTCGTCGAGCGCGAGGAGCGTTTCGGCGTAGCGGCGATAGAACGTGTCGAAGTCGAACTGCCCGTGGAACATGTAGTCCACACCGTGCCAGCTGTTCCGCTGCTCCTCGACCCACCGCGGCTTTTCACGGTAGTTGTTCACCGTGTCGGCCATCGACTCGGGGTACGGGATCGGCTCTTTGGCGAATTGCCCCTGATGCCTCGGCGGCGGCTCGAACTCCGCGTGCACGGCTTTGTGAGAGAGGTACAGAAAGAACGGCGCCGACTGGTTGCGCTGAGCTTCGAGCCACGAGATCGCCGAATCGGTCAGGATGTCGGTGGTGTATCCCTTCACCTGCCGCCGCTGCCCGTTGATGTTCAGCTCGGGGTTGCTGTAGACGCCCTGCCCGCGAAAGCTGATCCAGTGGTCGAACCCGGCGCGCGGCTGATCGCTTTCCGCATCCTCACCCATGTGCCACTTGCCGATGTACCCCGTGCGGTAGCCCGCCTGCTGGAGGTACTGAGGAAAGAACACCGTACCCTTCGGGATCGGCGACGTGTTGTCGACGATGCCATGCCGGTGCGCGTAACGGCCGGTCAGGATCGAGGCGCGGCTCGGAGAACAGAGCGACGTCGTGACGAACGCATTCTGGAGATGCGCGCCGGACGCCGCCATCCGATCCAGAGCCGGGGTTTTCAGCCACTCGGGAGCGTTGGGATGAAATCCCATGAAGTCGTAGCGGTGATCGTCCGAGAGAATGAAGATGACGTTGCGCCGCGCGGCCGCCTGCTGCACGCCGGCGTCATCCGCATGAAAACGGGTCGCGGTCGACAGCGCGATCAATGCTGCGGCAATCCCCGCGGTCATGGTCGCCTTGGTCACCCGTTCACCTCCGTGCAATCAGGCCGCTGCTCGCCGGCCCCGCCACAACAGAAGCCGAGTATGCCACGGTTGGAAAAGTAAAGAGGTTGATCATGGATGCACAACAGGTGGTCGCGGACCTCCGGGAGCTCGCCGCCCGGACGGCCACGCCCGACGGGGCGCAGCGCGTGGCCTGGGGGCCGGTGTGGCGTGAGGCCCGTGAATGGTTCGCCAGCAAGGTGCGCGGCCTCGGCCTGGAAGTCCGGACCGATCCGGCCGGCAACAACTGGGTCACGCTGCCGGGGGAGAGCGATGAGACGGTGATCATCGGTGGTCATCTCGACTCGGTGCCGAACGGCGGGTGGCTGGACGGCGCGCTCGGCATGATGGCCGGCCTCGGCGCACTGCGGATGTTGCGGAGCGGGCGGCCGCCGGTCACGATCGCGGTGGTCGACTGGGCCGACGAAGAGGGCGCGCGGTTCGGTCGCAGTCTGCTCGGGTCGTCGGCCGCGAGCGGCAGCCTGAAGGTCGACGACCTGCGCGGCCTCGTGGACAGGCAGGGCACCCGCCTCGTGGACGCGCTCCGGGAGAACGGTGTCGACATCGATCGCATGCTCGGTGCGCACGCGGAACTGAAGAGGATTCGCGCGAAGGCGTACCTCGAGCTGCATATCGAACAGGGGCCGGTGCTCGAATCGATGAACAAGCCCACCGGCGTGGTGCTGGGGACGTTCGGCGTCGAGCGTCACATGCTGCGCTTCGTCGGGCAGGCGGCGCATTCGGGTTCCACGCCGATCGCGATGCGGCGCGACGCGTTTCTGGCCGCGGCCCAGACGGCGCTCGAGTGCCGCGAGATTGCCCGCCGCTACTCGAAGCCCGGCGCCGGAGTGGTCTGCACGGTCGGCGTAGTGAAAGCGGAGCCGGGGATCGTCACCGCCGTCCCCGGGGTCTGCGAGATCTCGCTCGATCAGCGCGCGCTCGATGCCGATGTGCTCGCACGGATGCTGACCGACGCCAGGGCGGCGTCGGAGCGCGCCGCCAAAGAGAACGATGTCGCCGTCGAATGGCGGCCGTTGTGGAGGATCGAGCCGCGTCCGTTTCATCCACGGCTCGTCGAATTGTGCGCCGCGGCCGTCCGCGAAGTCACGGGCGACGCACCCCGCCTGCCCTCAGGGCCGCTGCATGACGCGGCGGAGATGGTCCCGCACATGCCGGTCGTGATGATGTTCGCCTATTCGTCGAACGGCCTCTCCCACTGCAAGGAGGAAGACACGCCCGAGCCCTACCTCCTCCAGACGATCGAGGCGTTTCTGCGACTGGTGGTCAGGACCGTTGAAACCCGGGTCTGATCCGGCACGCCCCCGGTCAACAGAGCTGTCAGCCGCATGCCAGATTTGTGGCGCTGCCCGGTGACGTTTTTCGTCGGTGGTGTGCCAGCCGGGCGGGAAATCAGGCGTTCTGCGCGTGGTATGTCCCTTGCGCCGCCACCGGCACAACACGCAGCAGGAGTTAACCAAGTGGACGTCTGCCCTACGTGCGAGCGAATCATCCCGGAATCGGCGACCGCGTGCCCGCACTGCACGGGCGGCGCGCTGGCCGCGGGTCCGGCTGTACAGCCGCCAAAGCCGGCCGAACCGGTACCCGGCGGGCTGGGCCGTCGGGAGGGAATGATGATCGCCGCTGCGGTCATCGCCAGCGGGGCGATCACCCTGGCGCTGATGGGGGCTCGCGGCAGCGTGACCGCGACGGCGGCGCCGGTCAACAACGCATCGGCGAACCCGTCGGCCACGGCGCGTGGATCGGCTGCGGCAGGCCCCGTGGCGCCGGGCTGGACCGAGAACCGGGGTCTCTGGTCGGGCAACGATCGCAAGAGCATCGCGCTCGAGCTCGCCGCGCGCAACGACACACCGGTCTGGATGAAGAAGGTCCGGCCGATGCTCGTCGTGCGGTGCGTCGGCAACCGGCAGGATGTCTTCGTGTTCACCGATTCGCCGGCGGCGATGGAGGCGGTGGACGAAGACCACACGGTGCGGATTGGATTCGACGAGGGGGCCGACCGGACGGAACGCTGGCCGGATTCGGTCGCGCACGACGCGCTGTTCGCGCCTGACGGCGCCGGGTTCGCGCAGGAACTCAGCCGCGCCCGCACGATGCGCTTCGGCTACACGCCCCACAACGCCGCACCGGTGGTCGCACAGTTCGATGTGGCAGGGCTCGCCGACCGGATCGCGCTGGACGCGGCTCCGTGCGCCAGCCCCCGCCGAAAATAGCCGACCGGCCGCCACCGGGCCTGCCAACCCTGAACCGGGATCGCCCGTCATACGTATCGACCAATATGTCGATCCTCAAGAAACTGTTCGCCTCCAAGCCTCCGGCCCAGCGCGTCCGTGTCTGCATCGAATGCGGCATGCCTCTGGCCGAACACAAGGACTGGTGCAGCATCTACCGCACCCAGCAGGAGATGGCGGCGAAGCAAAAGTAACTCTGGGTCCGCTGGGTCCGCTGGGTCCGCTGGGTCCGCTGGGTCCGCTGGGTCCGCTGGGTCCGCTGGGTCCGCTGGGTCCGTTAGGTCCGCTAGGTCCGCTAGGTCCGCTAGGTCCGCTGGGTCCGTCCCTCTAGGTCCTCCAGGTTCGGCAGGTTCCTCTAGGTTCTTCAGGTCCTCAAGGTCCGCGACCCAGCGGACGCAACTGACCCCACGGACCCAACGGACCTCATGGACCCCACGAACCCAGCGGACCCAGCGGACCTAGCGGACCCAGCGGACCTAGCGGACCCCACGAACCCAGCGGACCCCACGGACCCAACGGACCTCATGGACCCCACGGACCCCAGCGGACCCTTCGTGTTACACTGGATCTCGTCGGTGGAAGTCAGTCCGCTCTTGCAAGCCCCCGCGTCAGTTGAATCGAGTCCTTGTTTCTCGCTTCCGAACAACGTGAACGGTTAGCACCGCAGGTCCGAAATCCATCAGTTGGATCCATGTCGGATTCTTCACGTCAGCAGGCCCCGCAGGACGGGGCGGAAGCAGGAAACAGCACAATGGCTAGAAAACTTTACGTCGGCAACCTCCCGTACGACACGGGCGAACAGGACCTCCAGTCGCTCTTCGCCGCGGCGGGCACGGTTGAGACCGTCAATGTCATGCGCGACATGGCCACCGGCCGCGCGCGCGGGTTCGCGTTCGTCGAGATGGGCTCGGATGAGGAGGCGCAGACCGCCATCACCCAGTTCAACGACTATCAGCTCGGCGGCCGCAATCTCACCGTGAACGAAGCCCGTCCGAAGACGGCGGGCGGCGGCTTCGGTGGCGGCGGCGGCTTCGGCGGCGACGGCGGACGGCGCAAGCGGTCCGAACCCCGCTGGTGAATCGACGCCGAGTGAGCTCGGCGTAGAACGAGAGGCGACTCCAGTTGACTGGGGTCGCCTTTTTTTCGTACCGAGGGGTTCCAACGGGTTCCGGGAGGTTCCAACGGGTTCCAAGCGGTTCTGGGTTCGGCGCGTAGAAATTGCCGCGTTGGACCGCGGCGGCTGTTGGATGATCTGCGACCCCGAGAGATGTTTTCGACGTTGTCTTCGGAAAACGGCCTGGCATCTCGTGCGCAGTACCCCGTGGGATGGAGCCTGCGCGCAATATCAAGGAGTTGATCGCCTGGCAGCTCGGCTCCCGGCTGAGCGACGTGGTCGAACAAATGGTCGGGAAGCCGCAAGCCCGCCAGAATCCGAGGCTGTGCGAACAGATACGCGCATCCAGCGACAGCGTGCCCGCGAACCTCGCCGAGGGCTTTGGCCGATATTACCCGCGCGAGAACGCCCGTTTCGTTCGCATCGCCAAGGCGTCATTGACCGAGACGCAGAACCATCTGCAGGCCGGCAACCGGCGAGACTACTGGACGGCGGGTGACTTCGAAAAAGCCTGGCGCCTCTCCTGCCGGGCGATGAAGGCCATCGTCGGATACCTGCGATACCTGGAGGGCTGCCACGGCGAGCTCCCACCCCCGAAGCCGCCTGAGCCCTCCGCCGAAAACCAGTAGAACCCAGAACCCCTTGGAACCCAGAACCCCGTGGAACCCCGTGGAACCCCGTGGAACCCCTTGGAACCTTTGGAACCCAATCCTCACCGAACCTTCTTCGCCATCTGATTGCGCCCGCCCTGCATGAGCATCAGGTGGGTGACGGTACCGTCGGCGCTCTTCACGAAGGTGATTTCGGCGTCGAGCACTTTCGGAAAGAACTTCGTCTCCGACAGCGGGAAGACCTCGATCTTCTCCTGCCCGGTCGCCTGCGTGAAGAGGCCGTTGCCCTCGCGCGTCACCGTCATCAGGAAGTCGGGCCTGAGCTCGTACGTCCCGACGTAGTGATCGAAGACCTTGGGATCCACCTGCGCCACCGTCCGCGGCGCGGGGACGGTGTAGCGCTGCCCGTAATAGATCGCCAGCAGATCGCGCGCAATCTGCCCGGCGTTGGCCGACGCGTTGTTCGACAGCACGATCGCGGTGACGTTCGACTCCGGCACCCGGATCAGCATGCTCGAGAAGCCGTTGATGCCGCCGGCATGAGCCATGCGCTTGTGGCCGAAAGTGGCCGCCGAAGGAGCCGCGATCGACCATCCGTACGCGTAGTTGTTCAGGAACGGGGTCCACATGACGTGCCTGGCCGGTTCGGGCAGCAGGCTGTCGGTGTACAGGGCCTGCTCCCACTTGAGCAGATCTTCGACGGTCGAGTAGAGCGAACCGGCCGAATACGGCTGCTGCATGTCCAGCGCGCTGGCATTCCTGCGTGCCGGACCGCGCCCCTCGTACCCGGCCGCACGCCGCGGGATGATCGTGCCGGGCCAGTCGTAACCGGTGTCTTTCAGGCCCAGCGGCGTGAGGATCATCTCCTGCAGCGCCTGTTCGTACTTCTTCCCGGTGGCTTGCTCGATCACGACGCCAAGAAGAAAGTAGCCGGAGTTGTTGTACGCGTACTTCTCCCCGGGGGTCCACTGCAGCGGAAGGTCGCGAAAGATCGCCACCATCTGCTCGACCGTCTTCGGCACCATGTTCGTTTCGCGCCAGGATGGAATCGCCGTGTAGGTCGGGATTCCCGACGTGTGCGTCAGCAGGTGGTGGACCGTCACCGGCTTCCAGGCGTCGGGGCACGGGGTGACGTAAACGCACACGGAGTCTTCGATCTTCACCTTGCCCTGCTCGCGCAGCTGCATGATCAGCATCGACGTGAACTGCTTCGTCACCGACCCGATGCGGAACTTCGTCTGCGGCGTCGCGGGGATCTGCCATTCGATATTCGCGTAGCCGTAGCCTTTCGCGACCAGCGGCTTGCCGCCGCGGGCCAGCAGCACGGCGCCGCCGAAGTCGTTCACCGTGACGTGCGCGTTCAGCAGCTCGTCGACTTTCTTCTCGAGCGCCGCCGCGTCGAGCGCCGCCGGCTGCACCGGTGCGGCCGGCGGGGCGCTCTGCGCGCTGAGAGCTGTGGATAGAAGAATTGCGATGAGAGGGGCGGCCAAGAGTCGTGACAGTTTTTTCATGTTGGGTTGTTGACGAATCGGGGTTCCAAGGGGTTCCAGCGGGTTCCAACAGGTTCCAGGTGGTTCTGGGTTCTGAACCGAGAACCCATTGGAACCCTTTGGAACCCCTTGGAACCTTTGGAACCCCTCGTAACCTGCATCAGCTATCGATCCGAATCAGCTCGATGTCGAAGACGAGCATCCCCTTGGGTGAGTCCGGATTGCTCGACTTGCCATACGCGAGATCCTCCGGGATCCAGAAGCGGCGCGTCTCTCCCTCCACCATCATCTGGACCCCTTCGGTCCACCCCGCGATCACCCGGTTCAGCCCAAACGATACCGGCTTGCCGCGCTGTACCGAACTCTCGAACATCTTGCCGTCCGTCGTCCAGCCGGTGTAGTGGACGGTGACGTCGGAGTTCGGCCGCGGATGCCGCGTCCCCTTGCCCGGCGTCACGATTTTCCACGCCAGACCCGACGGCGAACGCTGCGCATCCGCCGGCGGCGCCGCGACATCGGGCGGGGCGGGGATGCCGGAGCCCGGTCCCGCGTCCGATAGCTTGCCCAACGCGCAGTCGATCTGCCCGCAGGCCGCAAGCGACAGAGAGGCGATGAGGATGGCGAGATACAGGGTACGTTTGGGCATGCCCCATTATGTCTGGTCGAGCTTTGAATCGCGATTCTGCGTGGTACACTGGCGCGTCAGGTGGTAGCCAGCCTTGCTGTAGCCCGCGCTTTTTGCCCCGCTTACACAGCCGACTCCATCAGTTCGATCCATCCCGGATCGGAAAGCAGCGGCCCCGCACAGGCGGGGCGGAAGAGAGAAAAGAAGTAATGGGCCGTAAACTTTACGTCGGCAACCTGCCGTACACAGCGAGCGAACAGGACCTGCAGGACCTGTTTGCCGCCGCCGGTGCGGTGGAAAGCGTCAACGTGATGCGCGACATGGCCACCGGCCGTGCCCGCGGATTCGCCTTTGTCGAAATGGCATCGGACGAGGATGCCCAGAAGGCAATCGATCAGTTGAACAACACCGACTTCGGAGGCCGCAACCTCACGGTCAATGAGGCGCGTCCGAAGACCTCGAGTGGCGGCGGGGGTGGCGGTCGCGGCGGCGGTGGCGGCTATGGCGGTGGCGGTGGTGGCGGCCGGAAGCGCGAACCCCGCTGGTAGATATCGATCGACGTGAACAGGGCGGCATCCGAACGGGTGCCGCCTTTTTTATTGGTGGGGGTCAGATCTCGATTTTTCGAAAACCGGATCAGATTCCGCCCCGGTTTTCGAAAAATCGAGATCTGACCCCCACCTGCCCTACGCCGGCACCTGCAGATCGGGCATCGGCGCGGCCGCGAACAGCTTGCGGCACGGCTTGGCGATCATCCTCGCCCACTGCGCCGAGCGCTGGACGCGGGCGCTGTCGGTGGCGATCCCCGTGTTGGCGTACATCTGGCGATAGAGCTTGGAGATCAGCACGAAGGCGAGCCGCGCCTTGAGCCCCGGCGTGCACCGCGAGCGGCGCCAGATCTGCGGCAGGCTGTAGAACCGGTCCCACACCGCCTGGGTCCGCTCGCGAATCTCGTCGGGCGTCATGTTCGGGTGCGGCACGTAGACCTTCGGCCGGTTCTCCTGCGGGATCAGCCAGTGACGGGTCAGCGGGATCCCGGCGATCCGCTGCTTGTCGGTGTCGATCGTCTTCTCCCACTCGATGAAATCCAGCGTGCCGGGGAATGGCGTGAGCATCACGAACTGCGCGAAGGTGACGTCGGCCATCTCGGCGAGCGCCGCGGTCGCGTCGAAGGTCGACGGGGAGTCGCTCGGCAAGCCGAAGATGAACGAGCCCAGCACGTGGACGCCGTGCTTGCGGAACTCCCGCAGCCTGGCGATCAGCTCGTCGCCGGTGGCGTTGAACGGCTTGTAGATGTCCTTCAGACCCTCGGGGGTGACCGACTCGATGCCGACGAGCGCGCCTTTGATGCGCGCGCGCCGCATCGCGTCGAGGAACTCGGGGTCCTCGGCCGCCTCCATCGTGATCTGGGTGAAGAAGATCATGTCCTTCGGCAGCTTCGCGAGCCGCTCCATCAGCTCGAAACGTTCGCGGCGGATCGCCCGGAGCGACTCCAGCCGCGCCGGATCCTGCCGGCGCGCGGCCATCCTGAGGTCTTCGGCCGAGACCGGGTAGAAGTTGCCATCGGCGAGCGCGATGAAGCGGAAGCCGCGCCGCCGCAGTTCCACGACCTCGCCGACCACCGCGTCGACCGCCCGCTGGCGCGGCTTCTGGCCGTCGGTCCGCCACACCGAACAGAACGAACAGTGCTTCGGGCAGCCGCGCAGGGTCTGCACCGAGGCCCACATGTACTTGTCGGGCGGCAGCAGATCCCACCGCGCCGGCAGGAAGGAATCGGCCTCCACGCGGCCCCCCTCGTACACCCGCTGCAGCGTTCCCCGCCGCGCATCGGCAATGACGGTCGGCCACACCGCGTCGCCGTCACCTTTGACGACGGCGTGCGCGCCCCCGAGCTCGTGGGCTTCATCCGGGTAGAGCGTCGCGTGGATGCCGCCGTAGATCACCGTGGCCCCCGCCGCCCGCGCGGCCCGACCCACTTCATATCCCCGCAGCGCGTTGCCGGTGTGAATGCCGATGCCGGCAATGTCACCCGAACCGATCGTGGTGAAGTCGAGAGGTTCGAGCGTCTCGTCGGTCAGAATCGGATCGCCGGCATCGCGTGGCGTGGCGGCGGCGAGCACGAACAGCCAACGGGGAGTGATGACCCCGACGCCAAACGACACGTGGCTCGGGTTGACCAGGTGAACACGCATTTCCGCACTATACACCTGCAACGCCGCAACCGTCTGGCTCCGCCGTCCGTCCAAACCCTCATGCAGGATGTCCGCTACGCCTTCCGCACGTTTCGCAAACAGCCGGTCTTCACGGCAGTTGCGGTCTTGACGCTCACATTGGGGATCGGCGCGAATACCGCGATCTTCAGCCTGGTCTACCAGATCCTTCTGCGGCCGCTTCCGTACGCGGACGCCGAACGGCTGGTGTTCGTCTGGAATACATATCCCCTGATGGGCTTGGCGAAAGCCAGCGTATCGATTCCCGACTACATCGACCGGCGCACCCAGGCCGATGCGATCGAAGAGGCGACGCTCTTCACGGGGCGCGCTCTGAACCTGGCGGACGGAGGCCAGGCCGAGCAGGTGCGTGGCCTGGCGGTCACCCCCTCCTTCTTCTCCACTCTCGGCCGTCAGCCGGCCCTCGGGCGGGCGTTCACCGAGGACGAGGCGAAACCGGGGGCCGACCGGCAGGCCATCCTCAGCCACGGATTGTGGCGATCGCGCTTCGGCGGAGACCGGTCGATCGTCGGGCGCGACATCCGGATGAACGGGGAATCGTACAAGGTCGTCGGTGTGCTGCCGGCCGACCTGGAGTTGCCAGGGCGCGACATCGGCGCGCTGGTGCCGTTCGCCTTCACGGCCCAGCAGATGTCGGACGCCGGCCGCGGGAACGAGTTCAGCCAGATGATCGCCCGCCTGCGCCCCGGCGCCACGATCGAGCTCGCGACCTCGCAGATGAAAATGATCGTGGATCGCAACCTCCAGCGCCTGCCGCAGAGCGCCGACTTCGTGAAAACCAGCGGCTTCACCGGGTTTGCGCGTCCGATCCGCGAGGAGCTCGTCGGCGACACGCGCGAACCGCTGATCGTGCTGCAGCTCGGCGTGCTGTTCGTGCTGTTCATCGCCTGCGCGAATGTCGCCAACCTCCTGCTGATGCGCGCGACCGGACGCGGGCGGGAGCTGGCGATCCGCACGACGCTCGGCGCCGGGCACTGGCGGCTGGTGCGGCAGATGTTGACCGAAGGGATCGTGCTCTCGCTGATGGGCGGGATTGCGGGGCTCGCGGTCGGGTTTGCCGGTGTTCGCGCGCTCATCGCCCTCACCACCGCGCAGATCCCGGGCGCGACCGATGCGACCCTGCACCTGCCGGTGATGGCCTTCACGCTGGGGCTGGCGATCCTGACCGGCCTCGTCTTCGGGATCGTGCCGGCGATCGCGGTGATCCGGGGCAACACCAACACGCTCCTCAAGGAGGACGCGACTCGCGGATCAGCCGGCCGGGGCACGGGCGTGACGCGCGCCGCGCTGGTGATCGGTGAAACCGCCGTCGCGCTGATGCTGCTCGTCGGCGCGGGGCTGCTGATCAAGAGCTTCGCGCGGCTGCAGCAGGTGGATCCCGGCTTCGAACGCGAGAACGTTCTCACCGCCCAGTTGTCGCTCCCGGCGACCCGGTACGCGACACCGGCCGACCGGGCGGCCTTCTGGTCGCGGCTGCTCGAAAAGGCGCAGCAGATCCCGGGCGTCACGAGCGCCGGCATGACCAGCAACGTGCCGTTCAACGGCAACATCAGCTCCGGGTCCTACTCGATCGTCGGGTACACGCCTGAACCTGGCGAGGCGCGCCCGCACGCACGGCAGGAGATTGCCGGAGGCGATTACTTCCGTACGATGCAGATCCCGCTCATCGAAGGGCGTCTGTTCAATGCCGGCGACACGCTCGACAGCTCGCAGGTCGCGGTCGTCGACCAGTATCTCGTCGATCGCTACTTCAAAGGCCGCAGCGCCGTCGGCCAGGAAATCCAGCGCGGTGGCCCCACCAGTCCGAAGATCCGCATCGTCGGCGTGGTGGGCACGATCAACAGCATCGACCTGGGCCAGCCCGTGACGAAGGAACGCATCTATCGTCCGGTCACGCAGCAGCCGGGGGGCGGGGGGGCGCTCGTGCTCAAAACGGCGCTGGAGCCGTCGCTGCTCGTGTCGCAGGTGCGGACGGCGGTGCAGCAGATCGATCCCGAACAGCCGATTTTCGACGTCCGGACGATGGAGGAGTGGGTGGACCGCTCGCTGGAGATCCGGCGAGCGCCGACGATGCTACTGACCATTTTTGGAGCGGTAGCGCTCCTGCTGTCGGCCATCGGCATCTACGGCGTGCTCGCATACGGCGTCAGCCAGCGCGTCCGCGAGTTCGGTATCCGCCAGGCGCTGGGGGCTGACCAGCGATCGATTCTCTCTCTGGTGCTGGTGCAGGGGATGCTGCGGGTGGCGCTCGGAATAGCGATCGGGCTCGCCGGCGCGCTGATGTTATCGAAATATCTCGAGAGTCAGCTGTTCGGCGTCGGCGCGCGGGATGTTCCGGTGTTTGCCGCCGTCACGGTCGTTCTGTTCGGGGTGGCCATCCTGGCCTGCTACCTCCCGGCGCGACGGGCGACGCGAATCGATCCCATGGTCGCGCTGCGGGACGTCTGAAGAAACGCTGAACGCTGAATGCTGAACGTTGAATGCTGAATGCTGAAGTAAGGGCTGTTAGCATGTTGGGGTGCTGGCCCTTCTTGCTCTTCTGATCCTCGGTCAACCGGCCGTTTCGTGCCCGGATGTTTCGTCCTGCCGCGCGGCGGCGATGGAGGCGCACGAGCGCAAGGACTTCGAGGCGTTTCACGATCTGGCCTGGGCCGCGTATGGCAAGGGACGGAAGAACGACCCCGAGCTGATGCTGCTCGTCGCTCGCGCGCAGAGCCTCAGCGGCCGGCCCGGGGACGCGCTCGTGATGCTCGAGCGGATCGTTGCCATCGGCGGCGGGACCGACGCCGCGACGAGCGACGATTTTGCCCGCGTTCGTGCGTTGCCGCGCTGGGCAGAAGTCGCAGACAAACTGGGCCCGGCGCCGGCGCCAGCAGCGAAGGCGGCGACGCCAGCGAAGGATCCGGGAGCCACGGCAAAGGCGCCCAAATCGGCGGCGAAGGAGCGGCCGAAGGAAACCACGCCCCCGCCGAAAGAGCCCGAGTCCCCGCCGAAAGAGCTCGCGTCCCCGCCGAAAGAGTCCGCGTCCCCGCCGAAGGAGCCCGCGTCCCCGGCACCAGCGCCCAGCCCTCCCGCAAAGGGATCTGCGCGGATGCCGAACGCCGCGCTGAGGTTCACCACCATGCTGACCCCGAGCGCGGTGGTCTACGACGCTGTGTCGAAGCGATTCATCATTGCCGATCGTCAGGCCCGCCGAATCGCCGTGATCGACGAGCGCACCGGCCAGGTGGCGACGCTCGTGGGCGCGCAGGGGGGGCTCGGCGATATCGGAGGGATTGCCATCGATCCCGGGCAGGGGGACCTCTGGGTCGTGACGGCCACCGAGACCGGCACGGTCCTGCACCGCATGCAGCTGATCTCGGGCCGGGTACTGTCGACGGTGCCGCTCGACGCGATCGACGAGCCGGTGGTGGCGATGGCGTTCGCGCACGGATCGCTGGTGGTGGGGGATTCGACCGGCACGGTCTGGCGGGTGCGCGCCGGCGGCCGCACCGACAAGCTGGCCGCACTGGAGTACGTGCCGCGGGCGTTTGCCGCCGACCCGGCGGGCAGGCTGTATGTCGCGGCCGGCGCGCCACGGCTCGCACGATTCGCGCTCGGGGCATCGCTGCGCAAGCTCGATACGATCGACGTCGATTCGTCGATCCCCACCGACGCCCCATTCGTCGTCGCCGGCAAGCGGCTGCACTTCATCGTGCCGATCGAGGGCAGCTTCGAGATCCGGAGCTTTGCCGTCCGATAAGGCATAATCCGCGGCCATGAGATACCTCGCAGCCGCCGTTTTCGCCAGCCTCGTCCTTGCCGCCAGCCCCGCGGGTCAGTCCCGGCCGCGGGGACGGGACCTCGGCATTCCGTTCGAGGGCGCGCCAGGCCCGCTCAACGCGATCACCGACGTCCGGGGGGTGGAGGTCGGTGTCTCCACGATCATCCGGGGGCAGGGGGCGCTCAAACCGGGGGAAGGCCCTGTGCGTACGGGAGTGACGGTCGTCTTTCCACGCGGCAAGGAGTCGGCGGACCCGGTGTTCGCTGCGTGGTTTTCGCAGAACGGCAACGGCGAGATGACCGGCACGACGTGGATCGACGAAGGGGGCTTCATGGAAGGCCCTGTCTTCATCACCAACACCCACAGCGTCGGGGTGGTGCGCGATGCCGCCATCGCGTGGTCGGTGAAGCAGGGGAAAACCTTTCAGCCGTGGTCGCTGCCGGTCGTCGCCGAGACGTGGGACGGCACGCTCAACGACATCAACGGCTTTCACGTGAAACCGGAGCACGTGTTCGCGGCCATCGACAACGCGAGCGCCGGCCGGGTGCCCGAGGGTAATGTCGGAGGGGGCACCGGCATGATCTGCTACGAGTTCAAGTGCGGCACCGGCACGGCTTCGCGAAAGCTGACGCCCCAGGCGGGAGGCTACACCGTCGGCGTGCTCGTGCAGGCCAACCACGGGCGGCGGTCCGAGCTTCGCATCGCCGGCGCGCCGGTCGGCCAGCAGCTTCCGGTGCCGGCCCCCCGGCCAGGTGGGCTGCCGCCTGCCGCCGACGAGCAGGGCTCCATCATCATCGTCGTCGCCACCGACGCGCCGCTCCTGCCGCACCAGCTGGAACGCATCGCACGGCGTGCCACGATGGGGCTCGCGCGCACCGGCGCGACATCGGGCAACGGTTCCGGCGACATCTTCCTCGCGTTCTCGACCGAGAACCCGGGGGTGGCCTCGGCAGAGCGCACCACCCATGTGAACATGCTGTCGAACGGCCGCATCAGCGCGCTGTTCAGCGCGACGGTCGAAGCGACGGAGGAGGCGATCGTCAACGCGCTGATTGCCGCCGAGACGATGACCGGCGTGAACGACCGCCGCGTCGAAGCGATCTCACCCGAGCGACTCAAGGAGATCTTGAAGAAGTACGGACGCCTTTGAAGTTTGAAGTTTGGTGTTCGTAGTTGTCACTGTCTGAGCACCACCGCGGGGTCGATTCTGGACGCGCGGCGTGCGGGGATCCATCCGGCGAGCGCGCCGATGGCTGCCAGAATGACTGCCGCCCCGCTGAAGGTCACCGGGTCGCGCGGCTCCAGGCCGTAGAGCAGCGTGGACACGAAAGTCGAGGCATACAGCGCCGCGGCTCCGCCGACGATGATTCCGAGTGTCACGAGCGCTGCGACGCGCCGGAGCACCAGTCGAACGACCCCGCCTGGCGCGGCCCCTAGGGCCATCCGGATGCCGAGCTCGGTCCGCCGGCGGCTCACCGCGTACGAGGTCACTCCGTACAATCCGAGACCGGCCAGCACCAGCGCGAGCCCGCCGAAGAAGCCGGACAGCATCGCCACCAGCCGCTCCTGAATCAACGACGCGTTCACCTGCTCGGCCAGCGGACGGAAGCTGAAGGCCAGGCCGCGGTTCGCCCCACCGATCGCCGCCGCCAGCGGCTTGATCAGCAGCGCCGGCGAACCGCTGGATGATCGCACGCTCAGGTTGATGCTGGTCAGTGGCTCCGTCCGCTGGGATACCGGGAAGTAGATGGTCGGCGACAGGGGTTCTCGGAGCGATCCGTAAGCCGCGTTCTGCACGTAGCCGACGATCTCTCGCGTCACCCCCGGCCGGTCCGGGAACGAGGCCTCGCCCACGCGGCGGCCGATCGGAGTCTCGCCGTTGAAGTACTTCCGGGCAAAGGATTCATTCACGATCGCCACCGGCGGCGCGCCGCGACGATCGGCCTGGGAGAAGTCGCGCCCGGCAATCATCCGGGTCCCGAGGGTCTTGAAGAAGTCGGGCGCGACGATGTTGACGTTCACGATGCGCTCGCGCTCCGGCAGGTCCGGGTGGTCCGGAAACTCGAACAGGTTGTTCCAGGTGCTGCCGCTCACGGGCGTCACGACCGAGAGCGAGGACGCATGCACGCCGGGCACGGCCACGGCGGCCTGTCGCACCTGTTCGAAGACCTCCATCCGCTGGGTGGGCTCTACGGCCTGGGCGTTGACGGAGACGATGAGCACCGGATCCCGCTGGAACCCGAGATCGAGGTTGGCGAGCGACGCGAACGTCCTCATGAAGAGGCCGGCGGCCACGATCAGGATCAGCGACAGCGCAACCTGCGCCACGACCAGGAGGTTGCCCAGGCCGAACCGGCGGTCGGCCGACAGCCCGCGTCCCTGTTCCTTCAGGGCTTCGTTGGGCGGGACCCGTGATGCGCGCAGGGCGGGCGCCGCACCGAAGAGCAGCGCCGTCGTCACCGCGACCAGGGTCGTGAAACCGAGGATCCGCCAGTCGAGACCCAGCTCCAGCACGACGTTGACCGTCGAGGTCGACAGCTGGCGTACGAGCAGCCGGCTGCCCCACTGCGCAAAGAGCAGGCCCAGCAACGCACCGCAGGCCGACAGCACCAGGCTCTCGGAGAGCAGCTGGCGCATGAGGCGGGCGCGCGTGGCGCCGAGCGCGAGCCGGACGCTGATCTCGTGACGCCGTGCCGTTGCTCGAGCGAGCAGGAGATTCGCGATGTTGGCGCACGCGATCAGCAGCACGAGCCCGACCACCACCATCATCGTGGTGAGCGGCCGCTGATAACGCGCGCGCAGGCGCGACGTGCCGGTCGCCGCCTCGCTCAGGGTGAACGGTTCGGCCAGGTAGGTCTTTCGATCCTCCGGCCGCCAGTTCTCGGGCACGGTGGCGTCGCGGACCTGCGGCTGCACGCCGCGGAGGGCCGTTTGTGTCGCCTCGAGCCCCTGGCCCTCCTTCAGACGCACCATCACGCGCAGCCACCAGGTCGAGCGGCGGTCGAGCGCGCTGTCCTTGCCGCGAATCAGCGGCTCGGTGCCGAGCGGGATCGCGACATCGAATGTCGAACCCACGTCCACGCCGAAAAAGTCGGGCGGCGTCACCCCGACGATCGTGAACGGGACGCGTTCCACGGTCAGCGACCGGCCGACCGCGTCGGCCGCCCCGCCGAAGCGGCGCTGCCAGAAGGTGTAGCTGATCACCGCCACCGGGCCGTCAGGTCCGCCGCCCCGGCGGTCGTCCGCCTCCGAGAACGTCCGCCCGATCAGCGGCTGGACACCGAGCACGTCGAAGTACCGGCCGCTCGCCCACAGGCCGTCCACCATCTCGCTCTGGCCGCCCGGGGCCAGGTTGAAGCGCGTCCCCGACCACACCAAGGCGCCGTCGACGAGGTGCGCGTGACGGCGAAGCTGCTCCCATTGCGGATAGGTCCACGAGGACCGGGCCGGCCCGATCGTCAGCAGCGCGAGCGCCTGCGGCTCCTTTACCGGCAGGGTCTTCAGGATCAGGCTGTTGAGGATGGAGAAGATCGCGGTGTTGGCCCCGATCCCCAGCGCCAGCGACAGGATCGCCACCACGGTCACGACCGGGGTGGCGCGAAGGGCACGAAACGCATCGCGAAGGTCAGACATGACTCCTTCGACGGAACGAACTTCCGATTGGTTGTGCGCATCAGGCGAATCGATAGCCTCATCCACGCGATTTGATGCAGAATCGAAAGGTTTGCTACCCGCGGATCGTGCGGGGAAAGGATGTTCTCGTTGCAGCTCGAAGGGGTCTACTCGGTCCTGCCCACGCCGTTCACCGCCTCGGGCGACCTCGATGACGGCAGCCTGCGGCAGGTCATCGACCTGTTCATCGAAGCGGGCGTCGACGGCGTCACCGCGCTCGGGGTCACAGGCGAGGTGGCGCGGCTGACCGATGACGAGCGCCGTCACGTGCTCGAGGCGGTTGTCAAGCACGTGGATGGGCGGATCGGCGTGGTGGCGGGGACGACCGCCGAAGGGACGCGTACGTGCATCGCCCATAGCCGCCATGCCCGCGAGACAGGAGCGACCGCGGTGATGGTCAGCCCGCCGCGGATGCCCAAGCTGAACTCGGACGTGGTCGTCCGGCATTTCGCCGCGCTTGCCGAAGCCGTCGACATCGAGATCGTCGTGCAGGACTATCCACCGATCTCCGGGTTTGCGATGGAGCCGTGGCTCCTGGCGCGGATCGCGACGGAGATCCCGCGCGCGCGGACGATCAAGCTGGAGGATCCGCCGACGCCGTTCAAGACCTCGCGCATCCTCCAGGCCTGCGGCGACGTGCCGGTCCGGATCTTCGGCGGCCTCGGCGGCGTGTTTCTGCTCGAAGAGCTGATGGCCGGAGCCACCGGGGCGATGACCGGGTTCGCGTTCCCGGAGATCCTGGTCGACATCGTGGCGCTCTTCCGCGCCGGGAACGTGGACGAGGCGGCCGATCTGTTCTACAAGTCCGTGCCGCTGATGCGCTTCGAGTTCCAGGAAGGGATCGGCATGGCGATCCGAAAGGAAGTGCTGTTTCGCCGGGGTGCGCTCGCGAGCCCCGCGACGCGCGCACCCGGTGCGGCGCTGGACCAGCCGACCCGCGAGGCGCTCGATCGCGTGATGAAATACACCGAACAATTCAACCGCCCGTGAAGCCGCACGCCCGACTTTCAGGTCGGGCATGGCGGGCTGAACCCGTCGGCCGGCAACCCATACGCCTGTCTCTCGACCCGGGCGTGGAAGGAACTCGATGGATCTCGGACTGAAGAACAAAGTCGCGCTCGTAGCCGGGGCCAGCAAAGGGCTCGGATTCGCCGTCGCGAGGGCGCTGGCCGCCGAAGGGGCGAGCGTCGCGATCTCATCCCGCGACGAACCCGCCATCGCCGCCGCGGCAAACCGGATCGAAAGCGAGACCGGCGCCAAGGTGCTCTCGATGGCGGTGGACGTCAGGGACAAGGCGGCGATCGAGCGCTGGATCGCCAGCGCCGCCGAGGCGTTCGGCGGGATCGACGCGCTGATGACGAACTCGGGCGGGCCGCCGGCCGGCGCGGCGGTCTCGTTCGACGACGAGGCGTGGCAGGAGGCCGCCAACCTGCTGCTGTTCAGCACCATCCGCATGGTGCGTGCGGCCGTGCCGCACATGGAGAAGCGCGGCGGCGGCGCCATCCTGGTCTCGACCTCGTCGTCGGTGAAGGAGCCGATCCAGAACCTGGGGCTCTCGACCGTGCTTCGCGCGTCGGTGTCGGCGCTCGCCAAGACGCTCGCGCTCGAGCTTGCGGCGAGAAAGATCCGGGTCAACCAGATCATCCCCGGGCGGATCGATACCGACCGCGTCCGTCAGCTCGATGAGATCAACGCGACGAAGCAGGGCGTCTCCCCCGAGGCAGCGAAACAGAAGGCTATGGCGGCGATCCCGATGGGCCGGTACGGGCAGGCCGACGAGTTCGGGCGGGTCGGTGCCTTTCTGCTGTCCGACGCGGCCTCGTACATGACCGGGGCCACCGTGCAGGTGGACGGCGGGCAGATCCGGAGCGTCCTCTAAACGGAGCTGGGAGCTAGAGTGTCTTTGATGCGAAAGGTTCTACTCGCGGGTTCCACCAACCCCTGGCTCCGCGACCACGCCACGAAGGCGGCGTTCGTCCGGCGCGCCGTGTCGGCCTTCATGCCCGGCGAGACGATCGACGACGCGCTGCGGGCGGCGCAGGCGTTGAAAAGCGAGGGGATCAACACGATCCTGACCCGGCTGGGGGAGAACATCACCCGCGCCGAGGAGGCGGAAGAAGTCACACAGCACTACTTCGACGTCCTCGACAAGGTTGCGGCCGCGGGCCTCGATGCGCAAGTCTCGGTGAAGCCGACCCAGCTCGGGCTGGACCAGGACCCCGCCCTGTGCCGGAGAAATCTGGATCGCCTGATCGAACGGACCGTGCAGCACCACAACTTTCTCTGGATCGACATGGAGGGTTCCCCCTATGTCGATCGGACGATCGAGCTCTATCGCTACGGCCGCGCGAAGTCGCCGAAGATCGGCGTCGCGATCCAGGCGTATCTCTTCCGCACCGAGAAGGACGTCGAGTCGCTGATCCCGATCGGCAGCGCGATCCGGATCGTCAAGGGGGCGTACCTCGAGCCGCCCGACATCGCGTTCCCGAAGAAGTCCGACGTCGACGAGAACTTCTTCAAGCTGTGCGTTCGCCTGCTGCAGCCCGACGCCGTCAAGGCCGGCTGCCTCCTGCACATCGCCACGCACGACATGTCGCTCGTGGAGCGGCTCGCCGCCTGGATCACGGCGAACGGTGTTCCGGCGTCAGCCTACGAGTTCGCGATGCTCTACGGGATCCAGCGCGGTCATCAGCAGCGGCTGGCCAAGGAGGGGAAGCATTTGCGCGTCCTCATCAGCTACGGCGAGTACTGGTTCCCGTGGTACATGCGCCGGCTCGCCGAGCGGCCGGCCAACGTATGGTTCGTCGCGAAGAATCTGTTCGGCTGAGCCTCAGGCCACCACGAGAACAATTGAGTCGGCTGAACGGGCTGAGGGCACGGGCCGCGACGATCACCCAGGACACGAAGGGCACAAAGGGAGGACACGACGCCAAGAGGGCAGGACCACGGGTCAGCAACGATCGATCTCTTGCCTTCTACAAGATGTCGTCGTGGCCTCCTTGGTGCTCTTGGCGTTCTTCGTGCTCCTGGTGCCCACGTCGTGACGTGCCGCGAGACGAATTGGGTCGGCTGGACGGGCTTACCGCACGGGCCGCGACGATCACCAAGAACACGAAGGGCACAAAGGGAGGACACGACGCCAAGAGGGCAGGACCACGGGTCAGCAACGATCGTCTCT
>DATFFM010000073.1:0-144757 GCA_035250005.1 Vicinamibacterales bacterium
AATGCCCGCAACGCGGAGGAGGGCCGCAGCTTCATGAGCGGCAAGGAGCGCGGCTCGACGCGGCTGGGCGAGAAGCTCTTTGGCGACAACTTCACGCTGCGGAGCGAGATCGGCAACCCCGTGCTGCGGCAGTCGCCGATCGGTCAGGACGGGTTGCCGGCAAAGAGCGTCACGTGGGTCGAGAAGGGCGTGGTCAAGAACCTGTACTACGAGCGCTACTGGGCACAGCGGCAGAAGAAGGAGGCGACCGCCACCGCGCCGTCCATGAGCCTGGTGATGGAAGGCGGCACGGCGACGGTGGAGGAGATGATCAAGTCCACCAAGCGCGGGCTGCTGGTCAGCTTCTTCTGGTACATCCGGCCGGTCGACAACATGACGCTGCTCAACACCGGCATGACGCGCGACGGCCTGTTCCTGATCGAGAACGGCGAGATCGCCGGCCCGGTGCAGAACTTCCGGTGGAACGAGTCGCCGGCGGTGAGCTTCAACAACATCTCGATGCTGGGCCGGCCGATTCCGATGCACACCGGCGAGGCCTACGACAACCCCGGCACGGCGCTGGTGCCGCCGATGAAGCTCGAAGACTTCACGATGACCTCGATTTCGCCCGCTGTGTAGTGTCCACGGACGGGACACGAAGGACACGAAGAGCACGAAGGGCATGAGGATCAGGAGACAGGGATCTGGGTTGATGAAGGGCCAGGTGAATCTCACAATGCAGCGGGCGAACTGCGGCACGAATGCCGAAGGCGCGTTGCCTGGTTGTCGTGCCCTCCGTGTTCTTCGTGGCCCTCGTGTCCTTCGTGTTTGCCTTTGCTCTTGGAGCGACAGATGAAGCGACGTGAGTTCGTCAGGACGTTGAGCGCCGCCGGCGTGGCGCTGTATGCGAGCGAGCTGGTCGGCGACCTGGTGGCGCAGTCGCCGCGCGGGCAGGTGCTGCAGTCGCGCTTCAAGGGGCTGTCGGATGTCGGGCTCGGGGAGGCGAAACGCCTCGGGTGCAGCTATGCGGACGTCCGGTTCACGCGCAACGTCAACGACAGCGTGGCGGTGCGCGACAAAGTGGTGGTCGATTCGTTCGGCTTCGGCGCCGGCGGCATGGAGACCAGCGCCGGCTTCGGCGTCCGGGTGATCCACAGCGGCGTCTGGGGGTTCGCCAGCAGCCCGATCGTCACGGAAGACGAGATCCGACGGATCACCCGCATGGCGAGCGAGATCGCGAAAGCCAGCGCAATCGCCAAGAAGGTCGACGTCCGCCTCGCGCCGGTCCCCGCCTACACCGACTACTGGGTGTCGCCGATGGTGAAGGACCCCTCGAAGGTCCCGCAGGCCGACAAGCAGGCGCTCGTGCAGAAGGTCGTCGACATCGCGGCGGCCAACAAGGATGTGCTCACCGTCAATGCGAACATCTCGCTCGGCCACGAGTGGAAGTATTTCGCCTCGTCCGAGGGCTCCTACATCGAACAGGAGATCTACACGACCACGCCGAACTTCACCGTGACGGCGCGAAAGGACGGCGAGACCCGGTCGCGGACGTTCACCGGAGTGCCCGGCACCGGTGGATGGGAGATCGCGGAAGCCGCGGGGATGGTCGAGGCGGCCGAGCGCATCGCGGCCGAGGCGGTCGAATACTGCACGGCCAAACCGGTCGAGATGGGACTGAAGGACCTGATCCTGACGCCGTCGCACGCGATGCTCACGATCCACGAGATCGTCGCGCATGCGACCGAGCTCGATCGGATCATGGGGTACGAAGCGAACTACGCCGGCACGAGTTTCGTGAAGGTGTCCGACATCGGCAAGCTGAAGTACGGCTCGAAGATCTTCAACGTGACGGCCGACCGCACGATCGCCAACGGCGTGGCGACGATCGGCTACGACGACGACGGCGTGAAGACGCAGGAATGGCCGATCGTCCGGGACGGCATCCTGGTGGGACTGCAGACGAACCGGGAGTCCGCGCACTTCGTCGGCGAGAAGGAGAGCCGCGGCTGCACGTCGGCCAACTCGTGGCGCGACTACCCCTTCCTCCGGATGCCGAACGTCCACGTGGACGCCGGCCCGGCAGGGTCGCCGACGCCCGACGAGATGATCGCCGACACCAAAGACGGCGTGCTGATCGACGGCCGCGGCAGCTACTCGATCGACCAGCAGCGCTACAACGGCCAGTTCGGCGGCAACGCGTTCTGGGAGATCAAGAACGGCAAGAAGACGCGGATGGTCACCAACGTGACCTACAACGCGATTACCACCGACTTCTTCGCAAATCTGGATGCGATCTCTGGCAGGGAACACTGGCGGATGTTCGGAACGGGCGGCGACGCGAAGGGGCAGCCGACCCAGACCAACAGCATCTCGCACGGCTCGCCCTGGATGCGGATCCGGCGCATCATGGTCGGAGCGGCGTTCGCGTAGGTCCGGGGGTTCGGGGGTCCGGGGTTTTGATTGTGAGGTCTGCGTATGACTGATATTGCGGCTCGTGGCTATGCTCACCCCGAAGTGCTCGTCAGTACCGACTGGGTCGAGCAGCATCTGAAGGATCCTGCGGTTCGACTGATCGAGTCGAATGAAGACACGCTGCTGTACGCGGCCGGGCACATCCCCGGCGCGGTACACGTGGACTGGACGTCTGATCTCAACGACCAGATCCGCCGCGACTACATCACACGCGAGGGGTTCGAACGGCTGATGTCGCGCATCGGCGCCACCAAGGACACGACGGTCGTGTTCTACGGGGACAAGAACAACTGGTGGGCGTGCTACGCCTTCTGGGTGTTCCAGTTGTTCGGGCACACGAACGCGAAGGTCATGGACGGCGGGCGGGTGAAGTGGCAGAAAGAGAACCGGCCGCTGACCAGGGACGTGCCCTCCCCTGCGCCAACGAAATACACGGCGCCGGAACGCTCGGACAAGCGCCATCGCGCCTTTCGCGAGGAGGTCCTGGCCCACGTCGAATCCACGGGGCAGCTGGTCGACGTGCGCAGCCCGGAGGAGTACTCGGGCGCGCGCATGCACATGCCCGACTATCCCAACGAGGGGGCCCTCCGCGGCGGCCACATCCCCGGCGCGAAGAGCATCCCGTGGGCGAAGGCAATCAACCCCGACGATGGCACGTTCAAGACGGCCGAGGAGTTGAAGAAGCTGTACTGTGAAGACAACAAGCTGCAGCCGAAGGAGGCGACGATCGCCTACTGCCGGATCGGCGAGCGCAGCAGCCACTCGTGGTTCGCCCTCAGATACCTGCTCGGCTTCGAGAACGTCCGAAACTACGACGGCTCCTGGACAGAATGGGGCAATCTTGTCAACGTGCCCATAGAAAGGTAAATGGTCTATCCCGCGAAGCTTCAGGCCGTCGTCGACATGTTCGCAATGTTCGATCCGGGCGACCGGACGAACATGCTGCTGGGCTATGCCGACCAGTTCCACGAGGTGCCGCGCGAGGTCGCGTCCCGGCCGTTCGACACGTCGCACCAGATCCCGCAGTGTGAGTCGGACGCCTACGCCTGGGCGATGCAGCAGCCCGACGGCACGTTGAAGCTGTGGTTCGCCGTCGAGAACCCGTCGGGCGTGTCGGCCAAGGCGCTGGCGGCGATTCTCGACAAGACGCTTTCGGGGCTCATGCCGGAGGAGATCGCGCAGGTGGATGCCGCGGTCGTCGAGAAGCTGTTCAGGCAGAACATCTCGATGGGCAAAGGGATGGGGCTGATGTCGATGGTGGAAGCGGTGCGGTCGCTCGCGAAGGCGGCCGGCAGGGGCCGTTCAACCGGATAGCCGGGAGAGCGCGATCCCCGCCGCGACCGTGACATTGAGCGAGTCGACGTCGGGCGCGATCGGAATCCTGACCCTGATGTCGGCGGCCCGAAGCGCCGCTTCGCTCAAACCGCGCCCCTCGGCTCCGACCAGTACGACGAGTGGGCCATGACCCTCGCCGGCGAAGCCATCGAGCGAGACGGCGTCGGCCGCGGGAGTCAGGGCAACGATCCTGAAACCGATCGCCTTGAAGGCCTCGAGGGCAGACGGCCACGGGCGGACGCGCGCAAAGGGCAACTGCAGCACCGCGCCCATCGACGTCCGCACCGCCTTGCGATAGAACGGGTCGCCGGTGGCGGGATCGAGCAGCAGGCCGGCGGCGCCGAACGCCCACGCGACACGAAACAGCCCGCCGACATTGTCCGGGTTCCCTACCCCTTCGATCGCGAGGAGCAGCTTCGCCCCCGCGAACCGTCCCGCCACCGCATCGTCATCTTCCGCCGGACGCCGGGCGAGTGCCAGACAGCCGCGGTGAAAATCGATGCCGGTGACCTGGTTGAGGATGTCCGGACCGGCCAGATACACCGGCGCATCGGTGTCGATCGCCGCGCCGAAGTCCCGGAGCGCGGCGGGTGTCAGCAGAATCGACTGGAGCGGGAAGCGGCCGGCGGCGAGCAGGCGCCGTACCACGAGCCTCCCCTCGGCAACAAAGAGGCCATGAGCGTGCAGCCAGGCGTGATCGCCGACGTGGGCGTAGTCGGCGATCCCCGGATCGCCGTGGCCCGCAACCGGCACGATCACCGCTACTCTCGAACCACCGAGCGCCGGCTGCGATGGCTGTCGATGACGTGCTGGCCGAGACGCTTGCTCAGGAACACCTTGGACTCGTCGTTCTTGACCGGGTGGGGCACGAAGCGGATGACGTCGAACTGGAGCTGCGCGAGCGCGCTCCGCATCTCGTAGAACCGGTTTTTGGTTTTGACGACGATCTCGTCGAAGCCGTTCTCGATCGCCCAGACCTCCTGCTCCTCGGTCAGCGCGCGGAAGTGCCCCTGGCCGCGCCAGTCCTTCCGGGTGCCGCCGATCCACTGGTACAGCACGCGGCGGCCATCGAACTCCACCACGTCTTCGAGCTGGAGGACCAGATCGGCGAGCTTGGGATCGCTTTCCCCCGTCCGCAGCTCGTGCGCCACCTTGAAAGACACCGGGACGATGGAACCGGGATCCGAAGGCAACGGGGCCTCCGCCATCAGGATCTGGTGGTCGCGGCTGTCGAGGCGCTGGATCACTTCCGCGGCGGTCTTCTTTCGCGGAAAGTCGAGGAAATACTCCTCGATGTACTGAATCTCGAGCGCCCCTTGCTGCAGGGAGTACTGTTTGATCAGGTATTCGTTCACAGAAGAGCGAATTATAACGTGCTGCGTGCTTCGTGCTGCCGTGTTCGTGCTGCCTGCGACGTGCCGGGCAATCAGGGCTTATACGACCGCAGCAGGTTCGCCTGAATGTCCGCTTCCGAGTACCAGGCGCGGCGCAGCTTGTGCTCCGCGAACAGTTGCAGCTGATCGCTGCTGTGGGGCGACTCGGGCCGGGTGGTCTGGCCGTACGCCAGAATGGACCACGCGTGACCGGGCTTCGAAAAGTCGACGAGCAGCACCCACCCATCCCCGAAGCCGACCGGGGTGTCGCGGCCGGGGACGTGGCCGGCCACACGCACGCTGGCGCCGGACCCTTCGACCGGCGCTGACGCTGGAATGGCGGTAAACGTCAGAACGCGAAAGGTTCCGTACGTGCCGGTCGCGCCGTCGCCCGGCAGGTCGAGCGATCCCGCACGAAACCGATTGACCTCCCCCCACGCCACACGTTCTGATCCGTACTGCTCGCGGACCGAACGGACCGCCGCGGCCAGCTGGGCAACGGCCGCGGCCGGATCGGCGATCCCGAACGGCGTCTTCGCCGGGTTCGACGACTGCCACGGCGTCGCAAACGGCGGACGGACGGCGCCGGAATAGAGCTCCCAGAACCGCTGGAACAGCAGGGCGCCGCGGCTCCCGGCAGAGACGTGGTCGTCCCACGCCGCCAGCGCATCGGCCCCCGCCCGGGCTTCCTCCGGTGCGTCGGAGACCGCGCGCACCGCCTCGATCACGTCACGCTTCACGCGCTCGGCAAGCAGCATCCGGGTGGAGTACTTGACATCGATGACATCGTCGACCGAGTACCGCTCCTTCGCCTCGAGCAGGTCGAGGGCGAGCTGCGGGCGAAGCGCAAGCGGGCCGCGCTCGAACTGGGCGGGGAACTTCGACATGTCGATCGGGTCGCGAAGCGACACGAACTGCGGCGGGTTGTTCGCGTTCTGGACGTATCCACCAGGCGGGTTGAGCAGTCGCGGGAAGTCGTCGATCGAATGAAAGCGCGACCAGAGATCGGCGCTGGTAGTCGCGTCGAGGTCGAGCCGGTAGTCGCGCCCCTCGTCGCGGACGGGTACGCGGCCGTTCCAGTAATACTGGATGTTGCCGTCGGCATCCGCATAGGTGAAATTGGAGGTCGGGACATAGTTGCGCCGCATCTCGGTCATCCAGTCCCTCAGGTTCCGCGTCTTGCTCAGGACGTAGAACCCCTCGAAGTACTGGAAGGCATCGAGGCGCGCGGACTTCACGGCAAACGCCAGGCCGGCGGTGCGATACACGACCGGTCCAACATGCGACGACCAGAACGTGCGCGCTTCCGTACGCACCGAGCCGTCCTCGCTGCGAACCTGCACCGTCGCATCACGGCGCTCGAGCGGCATCGACCGGCCGTCGAACACATAGTGATCGGGCCGCTGCGGATCCAGCTTCAGCGCAAACACATCGTCCAGGTCCGGGGCATTGTTGGTGGTGACGAATCCCAGCCGGTCGTTGAACCCCGCGCGCAGCACCGGAATCCCGACCAGCGTCGAGCCGTAGAAGTCGATTTTGCCGGGCACGCGCACGTGCGCCTCCCAGTACAGGGAGGACCATTGCAGATGAGGGTTCCCGAGCAGGATCGGCTTGCCGGTGGTCGTGCGCGAACCGGCGAGCGCGAACGCGTTGGATCCGGGCGCCTCGTCGGTCCAGGAGGCCTCCTCGTCCGTCCTCGTCGCCCCCTCGTACTTTTCACGAAGCCGACGAACCAGCGCCGGGCCTCCCAGGGAGCTCGCCGCACCCGCGCGCGTGTTCGCGAGCACGTCGGCGGCCGTCAACTCGGGCATCCAGGCGGGCAGATCGGCGCGATGCACGCGGACGTACCGGTTCACGCCGGCGGCATACGCGCCGATGATGCGCCGATACAACGGCGTGATGGTGTCGAGGGCGGCCCGGGAAGCCGCGAGATTGTCGAACTGGGCCATCGCCAGGTCGTTCGACAGGCCGGTCTCGCCGAAGTTGAGCGCTTCTTCGCCGCGCGCGCTGAGGTACCGGCGGCCGATCTCGGCGGCGTGGTCCTCGGCCTGTGCGTAGCCGAAGCCAAAGGCGGCGGCTTCCTCCGTGTCGGCCAGGATGTGCGGGATGCCGTAGGTGTCGCGCCGGATCGTCACCTGCTGGGCAAGGATGTCCGCCGACGGCAGTTCGGGCCGCTTCGGAACGCAGGCGAAACTGACCGCCAGAAGGGAGACGACGAGCAGACGACGAGGACGCATGCCGCAGAGTGTAACGGAGGCCTGGCCATCGTGTGTCCGCTGATCCATCTCCAGCTAGTCCGCCCGCAGGGCGACGATCGGATCCACGCGCGCGGCGCGCCTCGCCGGGACATAGGCGGCAGCAAGTGAGACGACCGCGAGCAGACCGGCGACCGCCACGAACGTCGCCGGGTCATGGGGGCTGGTGTCGAACAGCAGCTGCGCGACCAGCCACTCGGTCAGGAGAAACGCCGCGACGACGCCGATGAGCACGCCGCCGGAGGCCATGACCATCGCCTCGCGGACGATGAGGCCGAGCACGGCACGCTGTCGGGCCCCGAGCGCCATGCGAATACCGATCTCGCGTGTCCGCTGCGCCACCGCGTAGGAGAGCACGCCGAAGATCCCGATGGCGGCGAGCGTCAGCGCCACGCCGGCGAAAACCGCCAGCAGCGTCATGTAGAAGCGCGGCTGGGAAATCGAGCGCGCGACCAGCTCCTCGAGCGTGCGGACGTTGGCCACCGGCAGGTTGCCATCCAGGGAATAGACCGCGCGGCGCGCCGGCTCGGCGACGCTGCCGGCCGGCACCGCGGTCTTCAGGACGAGACTCATGCCCTGAACCGGCCACTGGCGGTACGCCAGATAGATCTGCGGGGGATCGGGCTCGTCGAGACCGGCATCCTTGATGTCACCGATGACGCCCACCACCTCTCCGCCGGCGCGGGGTCGGTTCGGCCCGCGTCCCCAGCCAAGCGTGATCTTCTTTCCGAGCGGGTCCTCATTGCGGAAGTACTGCTTCGCCGCCGCCTCCGTGATCAAGACGACCGGGGGTGTGTTGGAGCGGTCGTCCTCGGAAAAGAAGCGCCCCTTTCTCAGCGGAATACCGATGGTCTGAAAGTACTGCGGGGTTGCGACGCGCACCTGCATGGCGGGCTGCTGCGACGGCGGCACGGGCGGGCGTCCGGCCACTTCGAACGTCAGGACGATGCTGCTGCCGCTGAGCGGCAGCGACAGGACGGCCGCGGCGGCTTCGACGCCGGGGATGGCTTCGAGGCGCGGCAACAGGGCGTCAAAGAACGCCACCTGCTGGGCCTCCTCCGTGTAGCGGGCGTCCGGCAGTGACACCTCGAAGGTGAGTGCCTCCTGGACGCGAAAGCCGGGATCGACCGACGCCAGTCTGCTGAAACTGCGGATCAGCAGTCCGGCGCCTGCCAGCAGGGTCACCGCAAGCGCGACCTCCGCAACCACCAGCGTCGTCCGCATGCGGGCGCCGCCGCGGGTGGTGAGCGCGCCGCGCGCGCCTTCCTTCAGCGTCGTTGAGATCCCGCTGCGCGTGGACTGGAATGCCGGAACCGCTCCGAACAGCAGACCGGTGATCAGCGCCAGGCCCATGGTGAAGCCGATCACCTCGACATCGACGCGCACTTCGCCAAGCCGCGGGACGCCCTGCGGCTCGAGCGCAATGAGCGCCTCGACGCCCCAGACCGCCAGCAGGAGGCCGAGCGCGCCCCCAACCAGGCTGAGGATCAGGCTTTCGGTCAGGAGTTGCCGGATCAGCCGCCAGCGGCCGGCGCCGAGGGCGGCGCGAACCGCGATCTCGCTCTCGCGGGAGGCCGCGCGCGCGAGCAGCAGATTCGCCACGTTCACGCAGGCGATCAGCAGCACGAACCCGACCGCGCCGAGCAGGATCCAGAAGGCGGTGCGCAGGTCGCCGACCATTGCTTCGTGGAGCGACACCGCCGAGATGTCGACTCCCTCATTGCTGTCGGGATACTGTTTCGCCAGCTGTCGCCCGATCGTCTCGATCTCGGCGCGTACCTGCTCGACCGACACGCCCGGCCGGGTCCGGCCAACCGCCTGGAGGTACCAGGCGCCGCGCTGGGTCGTGGTCAGATTCTCCGAGTACTCCAGCGGCGTCCAGATCGCGCGCGCGGCGGGGAACGAGAACCTGTCCGGCATGACGCCAACGATTTCGTGCGCGACGCCGTCGAGGGTCAGGCGCTTGCCGACCGCCGCCGGATCGCCGCCGAACCGCTGCTGCCAGAGGGCGTAGCTGAGAATCGCGACGTGCGTCTTGCCCGGCTCGTTCTCGTCGGCACGAAAAGTCCGCCCGAGGTGCGCCGCCACGCCGAGCAGGTCGAAGAGGGAGGCACTGACCTCGGCGCCGTCCAGCCGGACAGGCTCCCCCCGGCCGGTCAGAATAGTGCGGCTCCGCGTGTAGGCTGCCGCGTCCCGGAGCGTGGTATTCAGCTTCCGGACGTCGGTGAAGTTCGGCCCCGACAACGGTGCGCGCCGCCCTTCGGAGAGATGGTAGAGGCCGACGATCTGGTGCGGATCCTTATACGGCAGAGGCTGCAGCAGAACGGCATTGACGACGCTGAAGATCGCCGTGTTGGCCCCGATGCCGAGAGCCAGGGTGAGCAGGGCGACGACGGTGAAGGCCGGGCTCTTGATCAGCCGGCGGAAGGCATATCGAATATCGTGTCCGAGCGTGTCCATTGAATCCCCTGTCGCGGTGACGGCGAAGCCTGACCGGTGAGCCAACCGCGTGCCGACTGGCAGGAGCGGAGAAAAACCGCTATTTTCAGGTACTTTTCCATGGAAGATGACGCGTGGCTGGCGACCTGACGTCCGCGTCTGGTCACCGGCAATCCCGGAAACGAACAGCATGACTTCACTGCCCGACGACCTGCAGAAACTGCTCGACGCCATGAACGCAGCCGATGACGCCGCCGACGCGCTCGCGTCCCGGGTGACCGACGAGGAGTTCTTCTGGCGCCCCGACGAGAAGCGCTGGAGTATCGCGCTCTGCCTGGACCACCTCGCGGTCGCGAACACGGTCTACGGCCAGGCGATCCGCGAAGCGGTGGACCACGCGCGTGCGCGCGGCTGGACGCGCAGGGACCCGGCCGCGCCCGGTTTCTTCGGGCGGATGTTCGTGGCGTCGCTCGAGCCCCCGCCGAAGCGTCGGAGCTCGGCGCCGGGCAAGATCAAGCCGCGGCCGGTCACGAGCCGCGAAACGCTCCTGCGGGCGTATCACCACGCACACGACGAGATCCGGCGGGTGATCAGGGATGCGGCGACGATCGACGTCAATCGCGCGACGTTCCGCAACCCGTTCATCGGGCTGGTCAGGGTCAGGGTGTCGACCGCATTCAACGTGATCGCCGCGCACGATCGGCGGCACCTGTGGCAGGCGGAGCAGGTGGAGAAGGCTCTGCGCTCGCGGGTGTAGCGTGCTTGCACTCCAGTAACGATTCGTGTTATATCCAACTTCGTCATAACGAGGTTCGATATGCCAAGAGACCTGGAGTCGGAGGTGCAGGCGCTATTGCCGCTGGCGCCGGCCTTTCTACATATCCTCATTGCCCTCGGCGAGGGGGAGCGGCACGGCTACAGCATCATGCAGGAGGTCGCCGACCGCACGTCAGGCCGCGTCCGGATGAGCCCCGGCACGCTCTACGGTTCGATCAAACGTATGCTCGCCGACGGCCTGATCGAGGAGCTGACCACCGGCACCGCCGGAGCCGACGAGCGACGCCGGTTCTACCGGCTCACCAAGTTCGGACGGCGGGTTGCGGCTGCCGAGGCCGACCGGCTCTCGTCTCTGCTGTTGCAGGCGCGGGCCTCCGGGCTCGTGCCGAAGCGGTCCTGAAGCCATGCCGCAGCCCCCCATCGTCGAGCGCCTCTACCGACTGCTGCTGCGCTGTTATCCCGGCGAGTTCCGCGACGACTACGAGCGCGAGATGATGCGCGCCTTCAGGGAGCGCCTGGCGCACGATCGAGCGCTCGGCCCGGGCGCCGTGCTCCGCCTCGGTCTGCAGCTCCTGGTCGACGCCGTCGTGCGCGCACCGCGGGAGCACCTCGACGTCCTTCGTCAGGACGGCAGGTACACCCTGCGCTCGCTCCGGAGTGCGCCGGTGTTCGCGATCACCGCGGTCGCGACCCTTGCGCTCGGTGTCGGGGCCAACACGGCCATCTTCTCTATCGTGCATGCCGTGGCGTTGAGACCGCTTCCGTACGAGGCCTCGGATCGCCTGGTGCGGATCTGGGAACGAAACGATTCACTGTCGATCCCCGATTTTGCGGTGTCGATGCCGAACTTCATCTCATGGCGCGAGCGCGCGACGACGGTCGACATCGTCGGCTGGCGCGGCGGGAGCGTGACGCTCCGCGGTCCTGGTGATCCGGTACGGGTTCAGTCGGTCAACGTGTCCCCCGATTTCTTCCGGTTGCTCGGGGTTACGCCGCTTGCCGGCCGCGTGCTGGTCGAGGCCGACACCGCTGCAAACGCCGGCAATCCGGCCCTGATCCGCGATTCGCTGTGGCGCGGTTATTTCGGTGGGAGCCCGAACGTAGTCGGCAGCACGGTCACGATCGCCGGCCAGCCTTACACGATCGTCGGCGTCATTCCCGGGAGCAGCATCCCGCTCAGTGCGGAATTCTTCATGCCGCTGCGCTTCGATCCGACGACGGAAACGCGCGGCAACCGCATCGCCAACGTGATGGGCCGGCTGAAGCCCGGGTTCACGTTTGCTCAGGGGGAACAGGAGGTCCAGGCGATTGCCAGTCAACTGGAGTCGGAGTTCCCGGACTCCAACCGCAGATGGTCCATCACGATGACCTCGGTCTATGACTGGCTGATCCCGGAAGAGACGCGGCGCGCGCTCTACGTTCTGCTCGGGGCCGTGGGCTGTGTGCTGCTCATCGCGTGCGCGAACGTGGCGAATCTGATGCTGGCGCGGACCGCCGCGCGCAGACGGGAGATGGCCGTCCGGCTGGCGATCGGTGCGGCGCGGCGCCGGCTCGTCAGGCAGGTCCTGACCGAATCGATGCTGCTGACCGCCCTCGGCGGAGCCGCCGGAATCCTGCTCGCGTACTGGGCCGTGCCGGTGATCCGGCAGTGGTTGCCGGAGACGCTCACCCGCGCCGATGAGGTGACAGTCAGCGCGCCGGTTCTCCTGTTTTCGTTCGGCGTCTGCATGCTGACCGGGCTCGCGTTTGCCGTGCTGCCGGCACTCGCGAGCTCCCGCGGGCATGTCACCGACTTCCTGAAAGAGGGCGGGCGCGGCAGCTCGGCGGCCGGCGCGACCCCCCGGCAGCTTCTCGCCGGGGCACAAGTCGCGCTCGCGACACTCCTGCTGGTCGGCGCCGGCCTGTTCATCCAGAGCCTGCAACGACTGCAGCGCGTGGAGCTCGGCTTCGATCCACGCGGCATCACCACCGCGATGATGGGCGTACAAGGTGAACGGTTCGCGACGCAGGGCGGCCCCTGGAACCTCTTCTACCGGCCGCTGCTCGAACGTCTCGCCGCAGCGCCCGGCGTGGAGGGTGTGGCACTCTCCAGCGGCGCACCGTTTGGTGGAGGCAATACCGGCATGCCGATCAACGCCGTCGGCGACTCGCTGATGGGCGAGGCGGCGCTGCAGACCGACTGGCGGATGGTCAATCCGGACTACTTCAAGACCATGCGCATCCCCCTGCTGCGCGGCCGCTATTTCCGGCCCGGCGCCACCGACGAAAACGAGTTGATCGTCGCGGCGACGATGGCCAGGCGGATGTGGGGAGACGCCGATCCGATCGGCCGCCAGATCTCGGCGGGACCGAACGGCATCTGGACGGTGATCGGCGTCGTCGGCGACGTCCGGAACCTGGACCTCTCGCTCGCGCCGGCGCCGACGATGTACCTGTCGACGACCCGTTTCGTGTGGCCGACGATGACAGTCATCGTTCGCGCGGGCGAAGGGGCTCAGCCGGCAGCGCTGCTCCGCAACGCCGTTCGCGAACTGGATCCGCAGCTGGCGGTCTTCAACGTCCGTGAGATGGAGGCGCTGATCGACGACAGCGCGGCCCAGCCACGGCTCAGTGCGTCGGTCGTGGGGCTGTTCGCCGGGATCGCCGCGGTGCTGGCCGCGATCGGCATCTACGGCGTGCTGGCGTATCTCGTGTCGCAGCGGACGCAGGAAATCGGCATCCGCATGGCGCTGGGCGCGAGCCGGCCCGCCGTGCTTCGACTTTTTCTCGGGCGCGGTCTGGTGCTCACGGCCGGCGGCCTGGTCGCAGGAGTCGCGGGGTCGCTCGCGATCTCGCGATGGGTGGGATCGCTGTTGTTCGACGTCCAGGCCAAAGATCCCTGGACCATTGCCATCGCCGGCAGTACGGTCGCGGCGGTGGCCCTGATCGCAGGCTACATTCCGGCCCGCCGCGCCACCAGGGTCGATCCGCTCACTGCGCTCCGGGCCGAGTAGTCACAAGGGGAGCCCTCCATCGAGGGTTCACCGCCGCATAGATGATCTGGTCCTTCGGCAGCCCGAACTTGACGCTGCTCGATCGGAGGACTCCTTCGCGCAGGTAACCGGCCTTCTCCAGTACTCGGATCGAACCGGGATTGTCGGCGAAGGGCAGCGCGAAGAGCCGAAGGAAGTTGAGCTCGGCAAAGGCATGCGCGGTCACCAGAACGAGCGCCTCCGAGACGATGCCGCGGCCCCAGAGGGTTTCGCCGAGCCAATAGCCGATCTCTGCCGAGTAGCGCTCGACGTCGCGGCCAGCCACGTATCCGATCCCCCCCACCGCCGCGCCATTCACGTCGATCGCGAGGTTGCTCGGATCGGCCGACGCCGCCGCATGCTTCAGGAACTCGCTGGCGTCCTTATGGGTATAGGGATGTGGAAACCGATCGCGAAGGCACTTCGCGACGTTGATGTTGTCGGCGTGCTCGACGAGCGAGGCCGCGTCTGACTTCAGCCACGGCCTGACGCAGCACCGCTCCCCTTCGAGTCTCAGCACGCGTCCCCTAGAACAGCGCGCGGCCGGAGTGGCGCAGCCATCGTTCGGCCTCGCGGTACGCCGGGCACGCCCGTTCGACCAGGGCCCAGAACCGCACCCCGTGGTTCTGCTGTCTGAGGTGCATCAGTTCGTGGATCAGCACGTAATCGCAGATGGCTGGCGGCATCTGGACGAGCCGGAAATTGAGCGCGACCGCCCCGGACCGGGAGCACGACCCCCAGCGTGACCGCTGGTTCCGGATCGTCACCTTCTGAACCTGGAGGCCATGCTGAGTGGCAAGCTCCCGCAGCCGCGGAATCAGGCACTCGGCCGCAACCGCGCAGAGATCCCGTTCGATGTCCGGCCTGACATCGGCGGCGTGCTTCACCCGTACTCGGCGATCCGCATAGCACGCGATCGGGCCGTTGCCGGTCTCTTCGACTGTGATGATGTGCGGCTCGCCGAACAGGCTGACGACACTGCCCTGCGTCCAGCACACGGGCGCCCGCTCCCGGCGGACTCGGGCGCGCTCGCGCGCAATCCAGGCGAGGTGCCGGCCGATGAAGACGATCGCCTGGACACGCGAACCGCCGCGCGGAATCGTGACCCGCAGCGTGCCGTCAGGCCGGACGCGAAGGATGTATCGGCGAGCCTTCCGGACGCGGACGAACTCCACCCCGTCGGCAGAAGGCGGAGGCGGCTCTGATCTCAGGAATGGCAGATCGAGTTGCACGAGCTGCCGAAATCATAACAGCAAGTCTCAGTCGTTCCTCAACGCCACGATCGGGTCGACCGCCATCGCACGGCGGGCCGGAAGGTAGCTGGCGAGCGCCGCGATGATCGTCAGGAACAGAGCCACACCGCCGAAGCTCACCGGATCGGTCGGCGTGACGTTATAGAGGATCGACTGGATGATCCACGTGACCGCGGCCGCACCGACGAGGCCGCCGGCGATCCCCCACGCCGCGAGACGCAATCCCTGCCCGACGATGAGCCGAAGGACGTCATGGCGCCCGGCGCCGAGCGCCAGCCGCACGCCGATCTCCTGGACGCGCTGCGACACCGAATACGACAGCACACCGTAGACGCCGATCGATGCCAGCACGAGCGCGATGAAACCAAACGTCGCGAACATCGATCCAAACAGCCCGTACTGCCAGTAACTGAGGCGCCGCAGCTCTTCGACCGTCGTGACCGCGAACATCGGCAAGGTCGGATCCGAGAGGCGCAGCTGCTCGCGAACCGCCGACGTGATCTGCGCCGGGTCGCCCGCCACGCGGATCGTCAGCCCGGTGTTCAGCGTCGTCTCAAATGGATACGGCACGTAGGCGGCCGGCTCCTGCGGCTCCGTGTCACCGCCTTGCCGGTGCCGGAAATCGGCAACGATACCGATGACGGTGAACCAGTCCTGCGTGGAGCCATCCACCAGATGGAACCGGCGGCCGACCGGATCGGACCCGGGCCAGAGGCGCTGGGCCATCGCCTGATTGACCAGCGCCACGGGCGTACGGGTGGCCCCCTCTGCATTGGACATGTCCCGGCCGGCGACCAGCGCCACGTCGAGCGTCTGGCGCATGTGGGGGGTCACGCCGATCAGCTCGATTCCGGGTTCCCGGCCGGGTTCGACGGCGTTCCCCTCGACGATCACCCGCCCGCCACCGCCGCCGGCGCCCATCGGCACGAAGTTGGAGGCAAAGGCGGCCTGCACGCCGGGCAGCGACTCCACCCGGCGGACGATATCTTCCACTCGCCGCGCCTTGGCTTCGGCCGGTTCGTAGGCCGCGCCCGGCAGGTAGAACCGCATCGACATCAGCGGGCCGGTGTCGAAACCAACGGCCGCCCCCTGAAGGTTGAGAAAGCTGCGCACGAACAGCGACGCGCCCACCAGCAGCACGAGCGACAAGGCGACCTCGCTGATGACGAGCGTGTTGCGCAGGCGCGCCCTGGAACCGCCGGCATGACCCCGGCCACCGTCCTTCAGGCTGCTCTGCAGGTTCGTGCGCAGAGCCTGCATCGCCGGCGCGAGGCCGAAGACCAGTCCGGTGAGCAGCGAGATCGCGGTCGTGTACGCCAGCGACCGGGCGTTGAGGCTCCAGCTGATGAAGTACGGCACCTGGTCGGGAGGCATCGCCCCGTCGACCAGCCGGACACCGATCCACGCAATGGCCGCACCGAGCGGCCCGCTGATGCACCCGATCATCACGGCCTCGGTCAGGAGCTGCCGGACGATCCGCCACCGGCCGGCGCCGAGCGCCAGCCGGATCGAGATCTCACGCTGCCGCACCGAGGCCCGTGCGAGAAGCAGGTTCGCGACGTTCGCGCATGCGATCAGGAGCACCAGCGTCACGGCGCCCATCATCGTCAGGAGCACGAGCTCGACCTGTTGGGGCAGCATCCATTCGCCGAGCGTGCGCGTCGTGACGCTCCAGCCGGCGTTCTCGCGCGGATACGCGGTCGCCAGACGGGCCGCAATGCCCGAGAGCTCGCTCTCGGCCTGCTGCTGCGAGACGCCCGGCTTGAGCCGCGCGAAGACGGAATGGATGGCTCCACGGGCGTCGCGCGGGGTGGCGTCCTGGTAGGGCGCGATCGTCACCCACAGCCGCTCGTTCTCGGGGAAGAGAAAACGTTCGGGCATTACGCCGATGATCGTGTGGGGTTTGCCGTTGACCATGATGGCGCGGCCGACGATCGCCGCGTCCTTCTGGTAGCGCAGTTCCCAGAGCTCGTGGCTGAGGAGCACGACCGGTTCGGCCCCCGGCTTGTCGTCATCCGGCATGAAATCGCGTCCAGCGACCGGACGCATGCCGAGCAGGCCGAACAGATTCCAGCTGACCGTGGCGCCCGAAAAGCGTTCCGGCTCGCCTCTGCCGTCCGAGATCGTGAGGCTGCGGTTGGCAAACGCGGCGATCGATGCGATGGTCGAGGAGGAGTCGCGGATGTCCTTGAAGTCGGCGTACGAGAGCGTCCCCCTGGAAATGCGCTGCTCGTGATTGCGCGCATGCACCACGATGATGCGTTCCGGTTCCGGATATGGATACGGGCGCAGGATGACGCCGTCGATCACGCTGAAGATCGTGGCATTGACGCCGATGCCCAGGGCCAGGCAGGCCACCGCAACCGCAGTGAAACCCGGACTTTTGACGAGTGAACGGAAGGCGTACCGAACGTCCTGCCTCAGCATGATGGGTTATACGTCCGCGACGGATGGGGGGTTCACTGGGCGCCTACACTCCAAACCTCAAACTTCAAACTCCAAACCTCCAAACTCCGAATTGAATCTCGTTTTGGAGTTTGAGGTTTGGAGTTTGAAGTTGATCCGGGTCAGAAGCGAAACAGCGGACGGCCGGCGGGGAGCCCGGGCCAGGGGATCGACGCCAGGATCGCGAGCAGCGCCAGGCCGTAGAAGATCGCGGCCACTCGCGCCTTGCGGTCGTCTCGCGCCTTCCGCACCCGGGCGCGCCCGACGTGCGCGAGAGCGGTGCCGATCAGTACACCGAAGACGTGCTCGACCGCGAAGAATCGAAGCTGCGGAACCTTCATCGCCCCGCCGAAGTCGTCCAGTGCGGCGCCGGTAACCGGGCTCAGCGCGAAATACAGCAGGAGGCCGACCAGCAGTTGAACGTCGAGCAGAATAGTGAACCACTTGCCGGCCCGCTCGTCGCGCGAGCCCCCCCGAACGACGGCAATCAGACCAGCCGCGAGGACGGCCCAGCGCAGCCAGGAGTGGACGAGCAGGGTGAGTCCGTACATCGCGGCTACTCCGATCCACCATCGGCCCGACCGTCAGGTCGGGCGTCTGCCTGACGGCCGAGAATCAGCAGCAGCTCACGGACAGTCGACCGGCCGGCGTCGTCGGTGTACCACTTCGCCATCTGCTCGTGCAGGTCGTCGGAGCTCAGCATCGGCTTCTGGGCGATGAACCACTTCTGAAGCTCCGCCGGACGCTCGACCCAGGCCCCGATGAAACTGGCCTGTTCGTCAAGGACGGCAATCGTCGGAGTCGCGAGCCGGCCGTCGGGGGTCAGATGCGCGGCCTGCACACGGCGGCCCTCGCGGCGTCCGATGACGCGCAGCTCCAGCTTCTCGGGAACGGCGGCCGCGAGCTTCGCGATATACGGCACTGCCCAGGCCGAGTCGCTGCAGCGGTCCTCGGCGATCACCAGGATCCGGCGGCGGCCCGGCAGGGCTCGCGCCTCCGTCAACGCGGCCGCATCGATGGCCGCGTTCGCAAACCTCGATCGCCATTGATCCTGACGGGCTCTGACGTTCTCGAGAAACTCGTGGAAGGGCGTCGCCTTCCCCCAGAGCGCCGCGTAGTCGATCTGCACCGTCTCCAGGGCAGACCCCAGAAGCAGGACGGTCAAGCCGGACCCAAGCAATCCGTTCATGACCGAGAGTATAGTCGGCTCGACCTCAGACGGCTCGGGTTCGGCATTTAACGTCCAGCATTCGGCGTTTTCACGGAACTTCCAATCGCCTCCGGTGTCCAGTACGCCATGCTCGAAGCCAGGCATCTCGGGAAGTTCTATTCAGGCATCCCGGCCGTGAAGGACGTCAACTTCACGCTGCGCGCCGGGGACGTTCTCGGCCTGCTCGGGCCGAACGGCTCAGGCAAGTCGACGACGGTGTCGATGCTCACCGGGTTGCTGGAGCCAACCACGGGACAGGTGCTGTTGAATGGGGACAGCATCCGGCAGGCGCCGCTCGAATACAAGGCGAAGATCGGCTACGTCCCCGAAGAAGCCCACCTTTATACCTACCTGACCGGCCCCGAGTACCTGGAGCTCGTCGGGCAGCTGCGTGGTCTTGCGCCGCGGGTGCTGGCCGAAAAGATCCAGGCCTTCATGCACATCTTCGGCCTCGAAGAAGACCGCTACGCGCAGATGTCGGCGTACTCGAAAGGGATGCGGCAGAAGATCCTCATCGCGGCGGCGCTGCTGCACGATCCCGAGATCATCATTCTGGACGAGCCGAACTCCGGCCTCGATGTCACTTCGACATTGATTCTGCGCAGCCTGGTGCAGGAGCTCTCGGCCGCGGGCAAGCTGATCGTCTACAGCTCCCACGTGCTCGAGATCGTCGAACGAGTCGCCACCGACGTGCTGATCCTCCATGAGTCGAAAGTCGTCGCGCACGACTCGGTCTCGCGGCTTCGCGACCTGATGGCGCTGCCGTCGCTCGAGCAGGTGTTTCGAAAGGTCGTGATCGCCGAGGATGTCGATCAGATCGCGCGCGACGTCGTCGGGGTGATGAAGCTGTGACGCCCGAAGCGCAACAGACCCGGCTGCTGGCGCGGACGTTCTTTTCGCGCCTGTTCGAGACCGACCTCATGACCAGCAGCCACGGTCAGGTGCAGCTCGTCATCTCGGTCATCGTGTTCCTCGCCGCCCCGGCATTGATCCTGCCCATCCTCGTCTCGAAGAAGTACTTCCGAATCAGGGATCCCGACCTGCTGCTCGCCGCGATGGCGCAGGACCGGACGATGGCGCTGCTGCTGGCGACGGTCGCGACCGCCATGATCACGCTGGTGCTCTGGGAGAACGTCTTTCCGGACCAGCGCGACAGCCGCCACCTGGGCGTGCTCCCGATCAGGCAGCGGTCGTTCGTCCTGGCGAGGATGATCGCGATGGTTGCACTTTTCGTCATGTTGTTCCTCGGCACGACGGCGCTGGCCGCGGTCACGTTCGGCCTGACCGGTAGCATGTTCCACGCGTCAGGCGGCTTCTTTCGGATCGCGTTCGCCCACTTCATCGCGGTGGCCGGCGCGGAAGCGTTCGTCTTCTTCAGCCTGGTCATGCTGCAGTGCGCCCTGATGAGCATCGCGGGACCCGGCCTCGCCCATCGATTCGCCGTCGTCCTGCAGGTCGTGTTCGTCGTCACGGTGCTGCAGACCCCATTGCTGCTGCCCGGGCGTGAGGCTTTCCTCGCCGGCGGCGGCGGTGCGCCGCCGTGGTCGCAGGCGGCAACCGTCTGGGCACTGCCGCCCATGTGGTTTCTGGCCTTGTTCGAGTTCCTCGCACGGGGCGGTTATCCAGGAACCCGTGGGCTCGCGACGCTTGCGGCGATCGCCGGAGGCGGCACTCCGATCCTGGCGCTGGCGTTCTACGCCGCAAGCTACGGCCGCTTGACACGGCTGGCGATAGAAGGACGGCCGCTCCCGAAGGGACGCTCGACGCCCCTCCTGGCACGGGGCGTCTCGGCGGCGGTACGCGCGACCACGTCCGTGCCGGTTACGGCTGCCGTCTGCGCCTTTACGCTTCGAACGCTGGCACGCAGCCGCCAGCATCGCATGCTCCTCGCCGGATGGATCGGCGTGGCGACGGCGTTCATCATTTCGTCGATCCTGCCGGTGGCCGTCCGGGTCGGGTGGAGTGCGTTCGAAAGACCTCACGCCGCCGTACTCGTCGGCCCGCTCATCCTTTCCGCACTGACGATCACCGGGATGCGGATGTTGTTCGCGCTCCCGGTCGAGATCCGTGCGAACTGGACGTTCCGGCTCCGGGAACCGGTAACGGTGTCGGAGGCCGTGAACGGGGCCGAGGCGGCGCTGGTCATCTGCGGCGTCCTGCCCGCGGTCGTATTGGCGCTCGTCTCTGCCGGATGGCTCTGGGGCATCACGGCCGGGCTGATGCACGCCGTGTTCTGCGGCGTGATGGCGATGACCGCCGTTCAGTTCCTGATGCGCGGCGTCGACAAGATCCCGTTCACGTGTACGTATTTTCCAGGCAAGGCACAGATCGGCAAGTTCTGGCCCCTCTATCTCACCGCCTTCACGACATTCACCTATTCGGCGGCCTTCTCCGAAGTGGCGTTGCTCGAGTCTCCCGTCGGGTACGGCGCCGCTGTCGTGGTTCTCGGACTGACGGGGGGCGCGCTCGCCTGGAGCCGGCGGCGCGATACGGCGCTGCTGCCCAACCTGCGATTCGAGGAAGAGCCCATGGACGGCTTGACGGTCATGTCCTTCTGACGTTGGTCAACTCCCAAACTCCAAACTCCAAACTCCAAACTCCAAATGCCCAGCTTCAAACGGCCAGGTTGAGACGAAAGCTGCGTGTTGACGCTAGTATCACTTTGATACTAGTATCCCCGCATGGCCAAGGCTTCCCCCCGGTACAATACCGAACAGCATCTCCCACTGAAACCGCTGGTCTTCCAGGTACTCCTTGCGCTGGCCGAGGGTGAGCGCCATGGGTGGAGTCTCGTGCGCGACGTCCAGCAGCGCGGCGGCTTCGGCCGGCTGATGCCGGGCAATTTCTACCGCACGCTGCGGTCCATGCTCGCGGACGGCTTCATCGAAGAGTGCCCGTCACGCCCGGCGGCGACCGACGACGACGAGCGCCGACGCTACTTCCGGCTGACGGCACTCGGTGAACAGGTCGCGATCGCGGAAGCGAAGCGCCTGGAGGCTGCCGTGCTCGAGGCGCGCGCCCGAAAACTCCTGACGCGGCGGGGATGATGACAGCGCTCGAACGGCTGCTGTACCGGATCCTGCTGCTCGCGTTTCCGCGACGCATTCGCCGGGACTTCGGCGCCGACATGGCTGTGATGTTCGAGAAGCAACTGATCGAGACCCGACCGGCGGGAGCGGGGCGTGCGCGCATCTGGGCGGCCGCCATCGTTGACGCGCTCGCCAATGGCGCCGCCGAACGCAGCCGGCCGCTGCAGGCGGCGGCGCTGGCTCTGCCCCGGGAAACCAGGCGATGGAGGTGGTGGATGTACGCAATTCGTCAGGACGTTCAGTACGCGATTCGGCTTCTCGCCAAGCAGCCGGGGATCACCATCATCGCGGTGCTGACCCTCGCGCTGGGGATCGGCGCCAACACCGCCATCTTCTCCGCCGTCAACGCTGTTCTGCTGCGGCCGTTGCCCTACCCGGAGCCCGATCGCGTGATGATGCTGTGGGAGAAGCGGCCGGCCGAAGGGGTGTTCGACAACGTCGTGTCGCCGGCCGACTTCCTCGACTGGGCGCAGATGCAGGGGGCCTTCGAGTCCCTCGCGGCGATCGTTCCGGTCGCAACCGACCTGACGGGCACGGGGGATCCGGTCCGCGTGTTCACCGGTGCGGTCTCGCCGTCGTTCTTCGATGTTTTCGGCACCCGGCCCATGCTCGGCCGGACGTTCAGGGAAGACGAAACGGTCCCGGGCAAACACCGGGTCCTGATCGTCGGGCATCGCCTGTGGCAGGAGCGCTTCGGCTCCGATCGCGCGATCGTGGGCAGGACGATCGCGCTCAGCGGCGTGCCTCACGAGGTGGTCGGGGTGCTGCCGCCCACGTTCGAGTTCCCCGACGACGAACTGGAGCTGTGGGTGCCGCTGACGTTTGCCGCCGGGGCCCAGCCGTCCCGCACGAGCCATTACCTCAACGTCTACGGACGGCTGAAGCCGGGCGTGACGCTCGAACAGGCCCGGATCGAGATGGATCGCATCGGCACGCAGCTGCAGCAGCAGTACCCGGATGCGAACCGGGCCCACGGCGCGCATGTCACCTCGATGGCGGCGCAATTGAAGACGCCGGTCCGGTCTCCGCTCCTGCTTCTTCTCACCGCCGTCGGGCTGGTGCTCCTGATCGCGTGCGTCAATGTGGCGAACCTGCTGCTCGCGAAAGCGGCAGCGAGACGCCGCGAGATGGCGGTGCGTGCCGCCGTCGGCGCGGCGCGCGGCCGGCTTGCGGGTCAGATGATCACCGAGTCGGTCGTGCTCGCCCTGGTCGGCGGTACCGCCGGCCTGCTCGTGGCGTGGTGGGCGATCGGCGCACTCCGTCAGCTCGCGCCGGCCGGCATGCCGATCCTCGGTCTCGACCACTTTGCCCTCGAACCGCGAGTGCTCGCATTCACCTTCGTGGTCTCGCTGCTGACTGGGCTGGTATTCGGCGTGCTTCCGGCGTGGCATCTGGCGAGTCAGGACGTCAGCCAGACGCTCAGAGACGCAGGACGCAGCGCCGGCAGCGTGCGGCGGGGCCTCCGGGTGGCGCTGGTGGTCTCAGAGATCGCCCTGGCGTCACTGCTGCTGGTCGCCGCGGGGCTGACGGTTCGCAGCTTCCAGTCGCTGCTCGATACCGATGCAGGATTCCGGAGCGACGGCGTGCTCACGTTCAACATCACCTTGCCACAGTCGCGTTACGCGACCACCGAGGCACAACTCGCGGCCTTCGAGCGCGTCGGAGAACAGCTGAAAGTGCTTCCGGGTGTCGTCGTAGTGGGCGCGACCAGTTTCCTCCCACTCTCGGGGGCCGACGCGCGCCGCGGCGTGGGCATCGAAGGCCGGGAGCCGACCCCTGATACGCCAACGCGCGCCCATCCCCGGCCGGTGACGCCCGACTACTTCCGTGCAATCGGGATCACCGTCAAGGAAGGACGAGGTTTCACGAAGAGCGACGACGCGAACGCTCCGCTGGTCGTGGTCGTCAACGAAACCATGGCACGCCGCTACTGGCCCGGCGTCTCACCGGTCGGAAAGCGCCTGACACTCGCAGGCGGCGACGTCTGGCGCGAAGTCGTCGGTGTCATCGCCGATGTCCGGCACTGGGGCCTCGATCAGGTCGTCAATCCCGAGATGTACTTTCCCCACGTGCAGCTGCCCTTCTCGTCGACCATGACCTTCGTCGTGCAGACCAGGACCGACCCCGCGTCGCTGGCAGCCGCAGCCCGGGAGCAGGTCAGGCTCATCGACCCGAATCTGCCGCTGTCGAAGGTACGAGGCATGAACGAGGTCGCCGCGCTGTCGATGGCGTCGCGGCGAGGCGGCATGCTCCTGCTGTCGGTTTTCGGCCTGCTGGCGCTGACCCTTGCGGCCGCGGGGATCTATGGAGTGATGTCCCACCTCGTCGCGCTCCGGCGCGCCGAGATCGGCATCCGCATGACGCTCGGCGCCCGGCCGTCCACAGTGATGAGTCTGGTGCTCAAGGAAGGCTTGCTTCAGACAGCCGCCGGTCTGACGATCGGCGTGGTGGGCGGGGTCCTGGCGATGAGAACGTTCCGGGCGATGCTGTTCGAGGTGGAACCGGCGGACCCGCTCACGCTCGGAACCGTGACGATCCTTCTGCTTGCAACCGCCGCACTCGCCTGCATCGTACCGGCACGGCGTGCCATGCGCGTGGATCCGGTAGAGGCGCTGCGCAGCTAGGAGCAGTGCCCCTCAGGGCGTCCGCGGCTGTTTCGACACAGCTTCGAGAAAGCGGTCCACCGTGGGCCAGTACTCGGGGCGGGCTGCGTACATCTCGTTGTGGCCCGCCCCCTTCAGCGAGGCAAAGGTCTTCTGCGGACTTCCCGCGCCCTCGAAAACCTTCCGGCCCGCCGCGAAGGGGATCAGCGTGTCGGCGTCGCCGTGCACGACGAGAAGCGGCCCATCGTAGCTCTCGAGATGCGTCGCGGTCGAGAACGTGTAGGTCGAGAAAACGCTCAGGCCCAGCATCAGGGGATTGCCGGCAAAGAGAAAGCGCGCGCTGGGAAACGCGCTTTCGAGGATGAGCGCGTCAGGGGGCGACTGGGCGGCGGCGTAGGCGGCCACGACTGATCCGAGAGAGCGACCCCAGTAGATCGTCGGCGTCCGGTCACGACGAAGATGTTTCGCGAAGTGGGCGGTCACCGCGTCCGCATCGCGATAGATGCCCTTCTCCGACGGGCTGCCGCCGCTCCCGCCGTAGCCCCGATAGTCGACCGCGAGGACGCTGAAGCCCCGGCGCCGGATGTCGGCGAACACGTCCAGCCACATCGACAGATTCCCGCCGTTGCCGTGCCAGTAGATGACCCGCCCGCGCGGCGAGGGATGCTCCAGCCACCATCCGTGCAGGGTGACACCGTCGGACGTGACGATCTGGAGTTCGGAGAAGGGGAGGCCGGCGGAGGCCGGCGTTTCCTGAACGCCGCGCGACGGGAAGAAGGCCATCCGGGGCTGCATCCAGCGGACCAGCACCCAGAGCGCCGCGATGAACAGGAAGGCCAGCCACGCCAGGCGCATGATTCGAGGATAGCGCGCCATCAATCTGGAGCGCTCGACTCACCCGAAGTCGCGGCATTCGGCATTCAGCGTTCAGCGTTCAGCGTTCAGCATTGACATCCGGCAATCCCCTACCGGCTGCTCGTCGTCTTCGCCCCCCGTGTCCGCTTCTGCTTCTCCACCATCGCCGCGACGTCCGCGAGCAGCTGCTTGGCGTCGTAGACGATGCCGTCCTTGATCGTGTACTTCACGCCGCCGACCCGCTCGACCTGGCGGGTGGTGTCGTTCAGCTTCAGGTGACCGTTGCCGTACAGCACCTTGAAGTTGCGCAGCGGGTTCTGATCCACGATCACCATGTCGGCCAGCATCCCCGAACGCACGACTCCAAACTCGGGCGCCCTGCCCTTGGGCTCCTCGAGCGTGAGTGCGCCGTTCATCGTCGCCGCCTGGATCACCTCGAGGGGATGGAAGCCGGCTTCCTGCAGCATCTCGAGCTCGTTGATGTAGCCGAAGCCGTAGGTCTGGTAGATGAAGCCGGAGTCGGAGCCGGTCGTGACCCTGCCGCCCATCTTCTTGTAATCGTTCATCAGCCTGAACCACACCTGATAGAAGTTGCGCCAGGCGACTTCATCCTCGGTCGTCCAGTCGAACCAGTAGGATCCGTGAGAGCTGCGGCTCGGCGTGTAGAAGTCCATCAGCGATGGCAGCGTGTACTTGTCGTGCCAGTCGGCGTTGCGGAACGCGGCGACGTGGCGGCCGGCCGAGTAGATCGTGAGAGTCGGATCGAACACGGTGCCGAGCTTCAAATGTTCCTCGAGATACGCCTTCCACTCGGGGCTGCCCGGCGGATGGATCTTGTCCCAGAGGCGGGCGACCTGGCCGAAGCGCCACTGCTCGTCGTTCGCGTTCATCTCGACCGGCCAGGGCTGAACGACGTGGTCCTTCAACAGCGACTCGAAGTGGCCGTAGAAATGGGTGACCGTGCCGAGGCCGAGGCGGGCCGCCTTGATCGCGTTCATGTGCGCCACGCCGCTTTGCTGGAGGTGCGCCGTCGATCCCAGGCGATTCGCCTGCGCAGCCGCCAGCAGAGCCTTCATGATCTCCGGGCGATCGGCGCCGAGCTTCAGGCCGTCGATGCCGTTCTTCGCCGCCCACTCGACGTAGGCCGTGGCCTTCTCGGGCGTATCGATGGCTCCCTGATCCCAGCCGCTGCCCGGGCGCTGATAGTTGTAGATGCGCGGCGCCACGATCTCGTTCTTCGCGCTGCGTTCCTTCTCCCTGACTGACACCGCGTTCGGGCCGAGCGACACACCCCGTACTGTCGTGACTCCATGGGCGAGCCAGAGCTTGTAGGCGTACTCCGCCTCTTCATTCTTCGGCGCGCCGCCAGCGTGCACGTGCATGTCCACGAAGCCGGGCATCAGGTACATCCCGGTCGCATCGATCTCGTGGTCGGCCTGGGGCCCGCGGTTCTGCCGCATCGGCAGGCCGGGCGTGCCGGCGCTGCGAACCGCGGTGATGCGGTTGCCCTGGACGACGACGTCCATCGGACCGGCGGGAGGAGCCCCGGAGCCGTCGATCACCATGACGCCCCGGATGACGAGGGTCTTGAAGGGGCCTTTGCCTTCGTCCGGACGCCGGTCCGGCGCGCCCTTGAGACTTTCCCGCTGCTGCGGCTGATCGGCCGCGGGTCGCGGCGTCTGAGGCTGCTGGGCCGCCACGACATGCGAACCGATGCGGTAGAAAGCCAGCGCGAACAGCGCCAGCACGACCGCGTACTTGATGATCCTTGAACGGCGCATCGTAATCCTCCCGAAGGGCAGATCTTAATGCATCCAGCGTTCAGCGTTCAGCGTTCAGCCTTTCCCCAGGACCATCCAGACCAGGCCCGCCACGGCCCAGCCGGCGAGAGCGTCGACGGCGTAGTGATAGCGGCCCAGGACCGCCCCGGCCGAGACCGCCATCGCCGCGACCGCCATCGCCGCCGGAATCGGCGCCGGCGCGTCCGCGAGCAGCAGCGCTGCCGCCAGGGCCTCGGCCGCGTGGCCGCTCGGCACCGTATTGACACCGATGCTGGTCTGCCCGAGGAGCTTCAGGTTCAGCGCGCGAAAACCGGAGTGCCAGGGCTCACACGCCTCGATACCCCGGGGCGGCCGCGTCTGGATCCACGGCAGCATGGCGAAGCAGATGTAGTCGGTGACGAGAACCACGGTCCAGAAGTGCGCCGCGTCTGGATCCGGGCCCCAGGCCAGATGCAGGACGAGGGCGACCGGGACAAGCGGATACACACCGGCGTAAGCGAGCTCCAGAAGCTCGCAGATCGAACGAGGCATGCGCCGGACGAGCGGCGGTATCTTCAGACGCGCGTCGATGACGCCCAGAGCACGCTCGACGCGGGGCATCGGCGCCACCCACAACAGGCCGCTGGCCCAGTACGCCACCAGCAGCAGGATCGGCGGCAGCAGAACATCCCGCAGCCAGAACGTCGTCGTCGCGGCAGTAATTGCGGTGAGGATCAGACCCGCGGCGGCCGCCGCCACCGCGCTCCTGCGGGCGTGCCGCGGCAGCCCGGGCAGCAGCAGCGCCACCGCGGCAACGTAGGCGAAATAGAGGATGCTGGCCGGGATCATCAGCGCAGGGGCGCAACCTCCCGCCGCCGGGCGGAAGTTCGCCGTACAGAGTACTGCGTGAATTCGCGCCCGGCGGGCTCAGGCTAGCGTGTGATACGCAAGGTCGCGCGGTAATCTTCCGGCCGGATCGTCGTCGCGCTGAAGGGATACGGCGCCAGCTGCACGAGCTCGAGCGTGAAGGCGTCGTACTTCACCGGCTGGAGATTGCCGGTCTCGAAGGTCACGTCCTGCCGGCCACGGGGCCCGGCCAGCTGCACGCGCACCGTCGCGCTGCCCCCGAGGACGCACAGGGCATCCGCGGGGCACCGGTTGTCACCCACGACGCCGGCAAACGTCACCGTGAGGGAGGCGCCGCCGACCGGCCGGGACTCGCCCGGGGCGAGCGTCAGTTCCTGGTCGACCGGCGCGGGCGCGGCTGGGCTCTCCAGGAAACAGCCCGTCGCCGCGAAGAGACAGAAAACAGCAAGGCAGAAGCGCATGTCCACGGACCCTGCCAAAATTGTACCGAGATCCGTCTATTCCTCCCGCAGCGCCACCATCGGGTCCAGCCGTGACGCGCGCAGAGCGGGCAGGCCGCACGCGATGGCCGCGACCACGAGGAAGCCGGCGGCCATCGCGGCAAAGGTTGCGGGATCGGTCGGCTCGACGCCGACCAGCATGGTGCGCAGGACGCCGGTCAGCAGCAGCGCCGCCGCCACGCCCAGGACGATGCCGGCGGCGCTCAGCCGCAGGCCCTGTACGACCATCATTCGGAAGATGCGCCCGTGCTCGGCGCCGAACGCCATGCGGACGCCGATCTCCGCTGTCCGTTGCCGCACCGTCGTCGAGAGGACGCTGTAGAGACCGACGGCCGCGAGCAACAGCGCGACGCCGGCAAAGATCGCGATCAGCACGAGCGTGAACTTCGTCTGTGCCCGCGCCCCGGCCACGTACGCCATCATCGGCTGCACTTCGATCGCCCCGGTCCGCGGATTCAGCTCGCTCACCAGCGCCCGGACGGCGCCGGCCAGTGCCGACGGATCACCGGACGCTCGTACCGCCCACCGGTTCGCCGGGCCATGGTTGAAGTAGCCGTCCGCGACAAACATGGCCTCACGCCCATCTCTCGCGAGCGACGCGTGACGCTGGTGGTCGACGACGCCGATGACCTCGTAGCGCTGCGGCTCCTGCGTGTTGATCCGGGCGACGATCGTTTTGCCGACGGCGCTCTGCCCCGGATACGCCTTGGCCGCAAGCAGCCGATCGATGATCAGGTACCGTGAGTCGGGCCGGTTATCCGCCTCGGTGTACTCCCGTCCTTCGATGATCCGCGTGCGCATCGCCGTGAAGTATCCCGGCAGCACCACGTGCGTCGTCGCCTGCCCGAACTTCGACGGATCGCTGAGGGCCGCTTCCGTCCCCCAGCGGGCATTCGCCTCGCGTCCGTCCAGCGGGAGCGGGTTCGCCGCCGTCGCGTCGATGACACCGGGCATCGCCTTGAGCCGCTCGCGCATGTTGCGCATGAATGCCTGACGCGCAGCAGGGTCCGGCAGGCGAAGGTTCGGAGTCGAGAACGTCAGGACGCCGCGAGGGTCGTAGCCCGGCTCGGCACGCTGCAGGGCGACGAAGCTGCGGATCATCAGGCCGGCGCCCACCAACAGGACGAACGACAGAGCGACTTCGGCCGTCACGACCGCCGCCCGCACCCAGCCGCCGGCCGACAGGTTGCCGGACCGGCCGGCCCTCCGCAGCAGATCCATGACGTCGGGGCTGGAGGCACGGACCGCGGGCACGAGGCCGAACAGCACGACCGACAGGAGCCCGGCCACCGCGGCGAACGACACGACCGTCGGATCCACGCCGACGTCGCCGAGCCGCGGGAGATTCTCCGGTCCGAGCGCCACCAGCACGCGCACGCCGGCCCACGCGAACAGCAGGCCGACGCCGATCGCGGCGGCGCCGAGGAGCAGGCTCTCGGTCAACAGCTGCCTGAGCAGTCGACCACGCGTCCCCCCGAGCGCCGCGCGGACGGCGAGCTCGCGCTCACGGGCGGCGGCGCGAACGAGCAGGAGGTTGGCGACGTTGGCGCACGCAATCAGCAGCACGAACGTCACCGCACCCATGAGCGCCAGGATCACGGGACGAACCTCGCGAACGAGGTCTTCGTGCATCGGCTCGATCCGGAAGTTCATGCCGGCCGTGTGCTTGATCGGGAACCGCGAGCGCAGGTCGGCCGCCAGGGCATCGACTTCCCGCTGCGCCGATGCGATCGTCGCGTCGTCTCTCAGGCGCGCGATCACGCGGAGGAAAACGTTGATGCGCGAGCCGGCGGCAAAATCCAGGGTGAGCGGCGTCCAGACATCCGGCGCCGGCTCCACGTTGATGTCCGGCGGGTACAGCAGCTCGAAACCGGGTTCGAGCACGCCGATGACCTCGAACGGCTGCTCGCCGAGGCGCACCACCGTCCCGACCACGGCCGGATCGCCGCCGAATCGGCGCTGCCAGAACGCGTGGCTGATGATGGTCCGCGGCGGCGGCGGAGGGGTTGCTGCAGCTGCGGGCGCCCCCTGTGGGCCGGTTTGCTGGGGCGGGGGTGGCGTGCCGTCGGCATCGCTGAAGTCGGATCCGACTGCCATCCGTGCACCGAGCACCCGGAAAAGGTTCGGCGTCGCGCCGCCGGTGCTGACCTGCTCGGCCTCGGATCGCCCCGGCGTCACGAAGACCTGCCGGCCCGTGACCAGTGCGGCAGTCCCCGAGAACGACTGCGCGGTGGTCCGCAAGTCGTGGAAGTCTGCCGGAGGCCAGGGAAAGTCCTCGACGTTGCGGGCCCGCATGTCGTTGGCGATGTGGACCAGACGCTCGGGCCGCTCGTACGGCAACGGCCGCAGCAGCACGGCATGGACGACGCTGAAAATCGCCGCCGCGACACCGATGCCTAGCCCGAGAGTGAGAATGGCAGTCAGGGTGAAGGCGGGCTTCTTGACGAACATCCGCAGGGCGTAACCGATGTCGCCGAGGAAGGTGCGCATGGTCCGATTTGACACCTTGGTCCGATCTTTGACAAGCGCGTTGGGACGAAACGGACGCCGGGCGGGCACGTCGGACGTGACTCATCGAATCTGCCGGACGCGGAGCGCGTCCATGGCCCAGACGCCGCGGCCGTACGTCGAGATCACGATCACGTTGTCGCGCGGATGCACCACGAGGTCCGACACCTGCGTCGAGGGCAGGTTGCCGCCCAGCACCTGCCACCGCTTCCCGCCGTCGGTGGTGATGAACGCCCCGAAGTCGTTACCCACGTAAAGCGTGTTCGGGTTGGACGGATCCTCGCGGATCACGTTCACCGGACCGGCGGGAATGTCGCCGGTGATGCTCGTGAAGGTCTTCCCGCCGTCTGTGGACCTGTAGATGTAGGCCGCGAAGTCATCGTCTTCGCGGCCGCGCTGGGTGATGTAGACCGTATTGTCGGCATGCTGCGACGGGACGACGCGCGAATACCACTTGCGCGACGGAACACGCGAGGTCAGATCCGTCCATGTCTTTCCGGCGTCGGTCGTCACGTGCAGCCTGCCGTCGTCCGTCCCGGCGTAGATCAACCCCTTCACCCGGGTTGATTCCTCGAGCGTGGTGATGGTCTGGTACGGGATCTCGCTGGAGCTCTTCGGCAGCATCTGCGCCGGGTCGTTCGCGGTGAGGTCGGGGCTGATCTTCTCCCAGGTATCTCCCCGGTTCGTGGACCGGAAGACGAACTGGTAGCCGAGGTACACGGTGTTCGGATCGTGCGGCGAGAGCACCACCGGCGCCATCCACTGGGCGCGCAATCCGTCCTCCTTCGGCCTGATGCTGGCCGTGCGTCGTGGCGCGTCCGGCGGCGGTTGCGGCGCCGGCTGGCCGGCCTCTCCCCGGCGCGCGCGCGGAGGCGGAGGCACGCTGAGATCGGTCCGCGTGAAGTTGCCGTAGAAACCGTGCGAATACACCAGGTTCGGATTCTTCGGGTCGACGGCGTGATGTGATCCTTCGCCGCCAATGCCCGGTTGAGACTCCCACGCGACGGCGGGTATCCGGTCGCGCTGGCTCAAATCCACTCTGCCGCGGCGGCTGCCGATGTCCTGAATCGAGCCGTAGGCCCAGGCCGGCGCGCTCTGATCGACGACGATGTTGTAGAACTGGGCGCCGCCGGCCGCGACGGCGAACTTCCAGGTCTTGCCCCCATCCGCACTCGAATAGAAGCCGCCGTCGTTCGCGCTGTAGATCACCTGCGTGTTGGCGGGATCGATCCACAGCCCGTGGTGGTCGCTGTGAATGGTCCGCGAGTTTGCGAACGCGGCGAAGGTCTTGCCGCCATCCTTTGACACATTGAGGCCGATGCCGAGGCTGAAGACGGTGTTCTCGTCGGCCGGGTCGACGCGGATCTGTCCAAAAACCCAGCCGTAGGTGCCCGAGTGGCGCGTCATGAACTCATTCGAGTCGCTGACCTTTCGCCAGGTCGCGCCGGCGTCCTCGGTACGGTAGATCTCGGCCGCCTTGATGCGCGCTTCGTAGATCAACCGGTCATAGGCATCCTGCTCGCCTTCCTGCGGCGGGCGGCCGGGCTCGTAATTGTCGACGAAGGCATAAAGCACTTTGGGGTTCGACCGGGCGATGTCGATGCCGATCCGGCCGCGGTGTTCGGGCGCCGGCAGGCCCGCGCTCGCCTCCGTCCATGTCTTACCGCCGTCGGTCGTCTTGAAGACGCCCCCCTCGTTGTAACCGGGCTCCACCCGCGGATCGCTCCACTTGCGCCGAATGCGCTGCCACATGGAGACGTAGAGAACCTCGGGATTCGACGGGTCCATCACCATGTCCCAGGCGCCCGTGCGCGGGCTCTTGTAGAAGATCCTGTTCCAGGTCCGGCCGCCGTCGGTGGTCTTGAAGACGCCCCGATTCTCGTTGTCGGTCCATTCGTGGCCCGACGCGGCGACGTACACGATCTCGGGACTGGTGGGGTGCACCAGAATCCGGCCGATAGTTTGCGTGTCGGTCAGCCCCATGTGCGTGAAGGTCCGGCCGCCGTCCGTGGATTTGTAGAGGCCGACACCGGCCATCGACGCGCGAAAGATGTTCGCTTCGCCGGTCCCGACCCAGAGAGTGTCGGGGCTGGACGGGGCCACGGCGATGTCGCCGATGCTCGTGGACGGCATGTGGTCGAAAATGGCCTGCCAGGTCGTGCCGTCATCGTCTGTCTTCCAGAGGCCGCTCGTCGCATACGCTGCGTAGATCCTGCGGCCGGACGGCCGATCGGCGACGGCAATGTCGGTGGCGCGGCCGCTGATGTTCGTAGGCCCGAGGTACTGCCATGGAACCTGGCGGTACTGCGACGACTGCGCCATCGACCGGTAGGTCTCGTACGCCTTGCGCAGGAACTCGGCGTCGGCTTTGGCCGGCGCCTGCGCGCCAAGCCCGGCAACGAGCCCGGCTGCCACCGCCGTCAGAACCAGATAACGAGCCATCACGAGCTTCGATCGCATTCACCCTCCCGGCGAGTAGATACAAGAGCCGATCTTATCAAGCATGCTTATGGAATGATCCGGCTCGCGGTCTTCGATCTCGACGGAACGCTCGTGGACTCGAGGCGCGACCTGGCCGATGCTGCGAACGCGCTCGTGATCGAGCTCGGTGGCGCGGCGATTCCGGAACGCGCGATCGGCGACATGGTAGGCGAAGGCGCGGCCGTCCTCGTTCGGCGCGTGCTCACGGAAGCAGGCCTGAAAGCAGACGTCCACGACGCGCTCCCGCGCTTTCTCGCGCTCTACGACGCCCGCCTCTTCGATCACACCCGTCCGTACGATGGCATCGTCGAGACGCTCGAAACGCTGCGGGCGCGGCTGCCGCTGGCCGTCCTCACGAACAAGCCGCAGGCGGCGACCGACCGGATGCTCGAAGGCCTCGGCCTCGCCCGATTCTTCCGGGCTGCGATCGGTGGGGATACCGCACTGGGACGCAAACCGGATCCGGCGGGCCTGATCGAGCTCGCCGGTCGCGCCGGAGTCGATGCCGGATCGACCGTTCTCGTCGGGGACTCCCCGATCGACCTCGAGACCGCGCGCAGGGCCGGCACCCGGGTCGTCATCGCCCGCTATGGCTTCGGTTATCGGGACGTCGAGCTGCGCTCGGGGGAGGTCGGGATCGCGGATCCTCGGGCACTGGCCGACCTTTTCTGACGGCGCGCGAGCCCGGCCATCACCGTTCGTACGATTCGCGGCGTGCGGACGGCGACTGCTTGATCAGGAACCGGTCCGGCGCCTCCCAGAACGCGCGGCGCAGACCGGCAAGGCTGTCGGCGCCGCCGTAGCTGATCGACGAGCACAGGTGTTTGATCATCTCGCGCAGGATCGTGCGCGCGGATCCCCGGGCCGGCACGCTGATCTCCATCCCCTCGGCGCCGATGGCCTCGAGCTCGACGCGGTCGGCGTCCTCCACATCCAGCCGGTCGCGAATCGCTTCGAGCGACGCCATGCCACGCAGCACCTTGAACGGAACCTTCACGGTCTTCTGCGATTCGGCAATCAGCACCGACTTGTGGACGACTTCGCCGGGCGCCTCTTCGGTACCAGCGAAAGCGCTGCCGAGCATCGCACAATCGCCGCCAAGCACCAGCGCCTGCGCCAGCGCGCCGTGGCGCTTGATGCCGCCATCGGCGATCACGCCGACCTTCGAGCCCGCGATGGCCATCCGGCACTCCACCAGCGCCTGGACCTGAGGCACGCCAAAGCTCGTCGTGATCCGGGTCGTGCAGCCGCCGCCGGGGCCGATCCCGACCTTGATGCCGTCGGCACCGAGGTCGATCAGAAAGCGTGCACCTTCCGCGGTCGCGACGTTACCGGCGATCAGCTCGAAATCCCCGATCCGCTTGCGAAACTCCTCGATCGCGCGCTGCATGACCGCGGAATGCCCGTGCGCGATGTCGATCACCAGAACGTCCACCTCCGCACGAATCAGCTCTGCCGCCCGCTCGAGGTAGTCGCCGGTGGCGCCGATGGCGGCGCCGACCATCAGGCGTCCCTGCCCGTCGCGGGTTGCAAACGGCAGCTGCTTCTGACGCGCGATGTCTTTCGCGGTGATCAGACCAATCAGCCGGCCGTCGTCATCCACGAGCGGCAATTTCTTGATCTTCCGCTCGACCATCACGCGCTCCGCGTCGTCCAGCGCCAGCGCCCCGCGATGAACGATGAGCGCGTCGAGGGGCGTCATCCGCTCCGCCACGCGCGCGTTCGCTCGCTCGACGAATCGCATGTCGCGCTGGGTGAGGAGCCCCTTCAACCTGCCCGCGCCATCGACGACGACGAGCGTGCCGACGCGGGATCGATTCATGAGGGCGGCCGCTTCGTCGAGCGGGGCCTCGGGCGCAACCGAGTAGGGATCGCCGATGACGCCGTGCTGCGCACGCTTGACCTTCTCGACCTCGCGCACCTGCGGCTCGATCTCCCCGGGCCGGAAGCCGCGATCGATGATGCCGATGCCCCCTTCTTCCGCCTGCACGATCGCCATCGGCGCCCGCGTGACGGTGTCCATGTTCGCGGAGACGATCGGGCGGTTCAGCGCGATCCGCCGCGAGAGCCGGCACGAAAGGTCGATCACCGACGGATCACGCCGAAAGACGATGCTCCGCTGTGGCGCGAAGATGAAGTCGTCGAACGTGCAGCCGCGCGTGAGCTCGAGCAGAGCGCGGGCCGACTTCTCGCTGAGCACTGGAAACCCGGCCGCATCCTTCGCCATGACCAATCATGTTACTTCCGCTGGAGCTGTTGGACTGTGTTGACCCGGTGACGAGCCGTGGCTGAAGATGCAGTGGTGCCGCTCAAGGACCTCGAACGAACGCTCCGCGTGAAACTCGCCGAAACGCTCCCCGGCGTCGAGGCGCAGATGCGGTTCGCGCCGGCGCTTGCGGGCACGGGATGGAGGGCCGGGCACTTCCCCGAGGATTCGCGCGCCGCCGCAGCCCTGCTGTTGATCTATCCAGGGGCCGCCGGCCCGGCGATTCCGCTGACCGTGCGCGCGAGCGGCCTCGCGCGTCACGCGGGTCAGATCAGCCTGCCGGGCGGCGCCGTGGATCCGGGTGAGACCCTGGCCGAAGCGGCCCTGCGCGAGGCGCATGAAGAGATCGGGATCCACCCGTCAAGCGTGCAGATCCTTGGCGAGCTCACGCCCGTCCACGTGCTGGTCAGCGGCTTCACGCTTCACCCGGTCGTGGGCGTATCGCACAGCCGCCCTTCGTTCGAGCCCGCCGCAGGTGAGGTCGCCGAGATCCTCGAACTGTCGCTCGACCATATCCGGGACGCATCGAGCATCCGGCGCGGGACGCGCCTCCGGGAAGGCGTGGCCGTCGAGTATCCGTATTTCGACCTTTTCGGCCACCAGGTCTGGGGGGCCACGGCGATGGTCCTGGGAGAGTTTGTGTGTCTGATCGGTTGATCGGTCGATCAGCCGATCGGTCGATCAGCCGATCACCCGATCACCCGGTCTTGCGTACTGCAAAGAGGTGCTTGTCGCCCCTGATGTAGATCGTGTCGTGCGCGAACGCCAGCGACGCCCACACGGGCTCGCCAACCGAGTTGGTGTGCAGGACTTCGTGCCTGGGTCCCGCCTTGATCACGAACGTGTCCCCCTCCTCGCTGGTCTGAAGGATCCGGTCTCCAAACGCCACGAGAGATGACCGGAACGTCGCGGCAACAGGTGGCCGCCCGCCTTCGTAGACGACGACGCCGGTCTTCGCGTCGAGGCACGTCAGGATGCCGCCGTCGCTCATGAGGTACAGATAGTCGCCGTAGAGGATGGGTGACGCCGTATAGGCGGTGCCCTTCTGGTATCGCCACACGACCCGGTCGGTGCCGGTGATATCCCCCTCACCGCCGGGCCGGATCGCCAGTGCGCGCTTGGCGGCGCTCCCGGCACTCAAATAGACCAGGCCATGGCCGGCGACTGCGCTGGGAATAGGGTGGCTCTGGACGCCCGGTGCGCGCCACAACTCTTTTCCGGTTCTCGGGTCGTACGCCGCCACATGCTCGGCCCCGGAGGCAATCAACTCGGTCCGCGATCCCGCCCGCACGATCAGCGGCGTCGCCCAGCTTCGCCTCGTCGTCCGCTCCGTCCGCCACACCTGTTTACCGGTCTTTCGATCGAGCGCGACGATCGCCGACCCGGCGCCCATCTCCTGATCGCACTGCAGGATCAGCAGGTCTTCCCAGATGACCGGCGACGTGCCGGGCCCCATGCCGGCCTTCGCGATGTTGCCGACCGAGGCCTTCCACACAGGCTTGCCGCTGAACTCGTACGCATAGATGCCGGCGGCTTCGAAGAACGCGTAGAGCACCTTGCCGTCCGTGGCCACTGTGGACGATGCGTAGGTGTTGCTCCTGTGACGGTTGTCGTACATCAGGCCGTCGTACGCGGTCTGCTGCCACAGCAGCTTGCCGGTGCGCGAGTCGTACGCCAGCACCTTCAGGGTGTGCCTGTAGTCGACCGCTTCGCTGTCGGGATGCAGGTATCCCGGCTTCAGGTTGAAATCAAGATGATCCGGAGCGGTGTGGCCGGGAACGTGCGCCCCCTTGATGGACGTCGTAAGAAACAGGTAGTTGCCCCAGATGACCGGGGACGAATGGCCGCGGCCTTCGACCGGAACCTTCCAGGCGATGTTCTTGTCAGGGGACCACTCCGCGGGGTACGAAGTGGCCTTCGCGATGCCGAGCCCGTCCGGGCCGCGCCACTGCGGCCAGTTGTCATCGGACGCGGCCGAGGAAGGCAGCGAGGCGATCGCCACGACGCCCGCGGCCGCAAGTATGGCTGAGAGGGCCCGCTCCCGACTGATCATGATGCCCGGTAGCATACACTCCCAGACCGTGCGTGTCCGCTTCGGTCTCCTGCCGCTCATCGCCACGGCGGCGCTGGCGTCAGGGTGCGCGCCGGCTCGTGTCGGCGAGCTGCCGGCGGCACCCGACGTTTTCTCATTGGCTGGCGAGTTCGTGGTCCCGAAGGGATCGCGGCCGCTCCCGCGCGGTCCGTTCGGTGGCCTTTCCGGCCTCGCCCCGCTGCGCGACGGCCGCGAGCTGCTGGCGATCTGCGACGACCGCGAGAACCACCGCGTCTTTCGCCTGAGGCTCACGGGCGAGTCGCCCCGGTTCACAGTCGAGACGGTGGGCAGCATCCCGCTCGAACCGGCCCCCGGGCTGCCGGCGAAGCTCGATTCCGAGGGCATTACGCTGACCGAGAACGGGCACATGCTCGTCAGCTCTGAAGGGATCGGCAACGAGGAACCGCGGCTGCCGCCGGCAATCGTCGAGTATTCCCCCGACGGACGCTACATCCGGCAGCTGCCGATCCCTGCCAGCTTTGCGCCCAACGCGAATGGACCGCTCACGACCGGTGTGCGGTCGAACGCGGGGCTCGAAAGCCTCACCGTGACGCCAGACTTCGAACGGCTGTTCACGGCGAGCGAGCTGCCACTGGCTCAGGATGGCGAGGCGGACGCGTTTGCTCCAGGCGGGCGCGCGCGTCTGATCGAGTACACCCGGCGCAACGGCACGTACCACCCGGCGCGCCAGTTCGTGTACGAGATCGAGGCTCTCGAGAAACCGCAGTACCCCACGCGTTTCGCGGTCAACGGGCTGGTCGAACTGCTGGCGCTGGATCGCACGGCGCTGCTCGCGCTCGAACGCGGATATGTCGAGTCGGCGGACGGGAAATCCTCGATGAACCGGATCCAGCTGTTCCGGATCGACATCAGCGGGGCGTCGGACGTGGCCGGCCGGCTCACGCTCCGCGGCGCGAACGACGTCGTTGCGGTCCGCAAGACGCTGCTGACCGACGTGAATGCCCTCCCCGGCCTGTCCCCGGCCCTCCGAAACCTGGACAACTTCGAGGGCATGGCCTGGGGACCGGCCGGGCGGGACGGCCGGCGCCCGCTGGTGATGGTGAGCGATGACAATTTCAACGACCATCAAATGACCGCATTCCTCTTTTTCCGGCCGGGACAGCGCTGAAGCGGATTGGATAGAATCAACGGATGAATCCACGCGTTCTCGAAGCCATCAACCGGCAGATCAACTCCGAGCTCAGCGCCTCCTACGCCTACCTCGCCATGTCGGCGTACTGCGAGTGCCAGAAATTCACCGGCGCTGCCCGCTGGCTGCGGCTCCAGAGCCAGGAAGAGCACATGCACGCCATGAAGCTCTTCGACTTCGTTCTGGCACGCGATCGCAGCGTCGAGCTGCTCGCGATCGACCAGCCGAAGTCGGACTTCACGAGCGTCGCCGACGTTTTCGAACGCGCCCTGGCCCAGGAGCAGGAAGTCAGCCGTCAGATCGACGCGCTCTACGAGACCGCGTTCACCGAGAAGGCGTTCTCCGCGGTCGCCGAGCTGCAGTGGTTTTTGACCGAGCAGGTGGAAGAGGAGAAGACGGCGCGCGAGATCGTGGCCAAGTTCAAGATGGTCGGCAGCGACCCCGCGTCACTGCTCGATCTCGACCGCGAGCTCGGCACCCGCTCGATGGCCGAAAAACCGACCTCATGATGAAACGCCGGCCTGCAAGGCCCGCGCGAAAGGCTGGACTATGAAGCGTATCGTTCTCGTGCTCGCGCTGTGCGCTCTCGCCGGAGGCTGCAGCAGAACCGACAGCACGCCGCCGGCCGCGGAACAATCGGCGGCAACCCCACCTCCGGCACCGAAGGTCGACCAGACGGCGATCCTCGAGCGCATCAAGATCCTCTCGTCGGATGAGTACGAGGGACGCGCGCCGGGCACCAGGGGGGAGGACCTGACCGTCCGGTATCTCGTGGAGGAATCGAAGAAGCTCGGGCTCCAGCCTGGAAACCCGGACGGCACCTACGTGCAGAAGGCGCCGCTGGTCGGCATCACCGGTGCCGAAGCGCAGCCGCTGACGGTGACCGGGGCCGGCCGCAAGCAGAGCTTCAAGTGGTCGGACGAAGTGGTCGCCTGGACCAAGCGCGTGACCGACACGACGTCGATCGCCGGGTCCGACATGATCTTCGTCGGCTATGGTGTGACGGCACCGGAGTACGGCTGGGACGATTTCAAGGGGATCGACGTCAAGGGCAAGACGATCGTCGTGCTGGTCAACGATCCGCAGGTGCCCGATGCCGCCGATCCGTCGAAGCTCGATCAGAGGATCTTCAACGGCCAGGCGATGACCTATTACGGCCGCTGGACCTACAAGTACGAGAAGGGGGCCGAGCTCGGAGCGGCGGGCGTGTTCATCGTGCACGAAACACAGCCGGCCGGCTATCCCTTCCCTGTCGTCCAGGGCTTTCTCGGCGAGCGCTTCGGGCTGGTCGCCGACGACAAGAACATGGGCCGCGCCGCGATCGAGGGCTGGCTCTCGCTCGACGCGGCGAAAGCGGTATTCAGGATGGCGGGGCAGGACTTCGATGCGCTGAAGAAGCAGGCCGTCAGCCGTGACTTCAAGCCGGTGCCGCTCGGCCTCAAGGCGTCGATGGGGCTCCGCAACACGATGCGGACGATCGACTCGCAGAACGTCGTCGCCAGGCTCGAAGGGGCCGACCCGCGGTTGAAGGAGGAGCACGTCGTTTACTCGTCACACTGGGACCACCTCGGTGTCGGCGCGCCGGTGGACGGCGACAAGATCTACAACGGCGCGCTCGACAACGCCTCGGGCGTCTCGACGCTGCTCGAGATGGCCCGCGCCTTCAGCCAGGTGCAGCCCAGGCCGAAGCGGTCGATTCTGTTCCTCTTCGTCACCGCCGAAGAACAGGGGCTGCTCGGCTCGGAGTACTACGCGACACATCCGCTGTATCCGCTCGAGAAGACGGCCGCCAACATCAACATGGACGGCGTGAACCAGTGGGGCCGCACGCGCGACGTCACCGTGATCGGCATGGGGGCCTCAGATCTGGACGACGTCCTGCGTGCCGCCGCCACCACCCAGGGCCGGACGCTGACGCCCGATCCCGAGTCCGAGAAGGGGTTCTACTACCGGTCGGATCACTTCAACTTCGCCAAGGTGGGTGTGCCGGCGCTCTACACCGACAGCGGCGTGCAGTTCGTGGGCAAGGACGAGAGCTACAGCAAGACGAAGCGCGACGAGTACACGGCGAACGACTATCACAAGCCGTCGGACGAGATCAAACCCGACTGGGATCTCAGCGGCGCGGTCGAGGACGCGCAGCTGCTGTTCATGGTGGGCTACAGCGTGGCCAACGCCGACCGGCTCCCCGAATGGAAGCCGGGGAACGAGTTCAAGGCCCGACGCGACCAGATGATGAAGAAGTAGGTCACGACTTCTCCCTGGGTTCCTCCAGGTACGTGTACCCGTGCAGCCCCTCTTCGTAGAACTCGAGGAGGCGGCCTGATTCCTCATAGGTGATCCGGCCTTCGCGGACGGCGTGCTCGACGTCGTGGCGCAGCTTGCGGACCAGCATCTCGGAGTCGAACTCCACGTAGTCCAGCACCTCCTTGACCGTGTCCCCCTTGATGACATGGTCGAGGACGACGTTGCCGCGCTCGTCGAGGCTGACGTGCACGGCGTGCGTATCGCCGAACAGGTTGTGCAGGTCGCCGAGGATCTCCTGGTAGGCGCCGACGAGAAAGACGCCGAGGTAGTACGGATCGCCGTTCACAGTGTGCAGCGGCAGCGTGCGCTTGACGTCGCGGCGGTCGATGAACTGGTCGATCTTGCCGTCCGAGTCGCAGGTGATGTCGCCGAGCACGGCGTGGTGCGTCGGCACCGTGTTGAGGCGGTGGATCGGCATCACCGGAAAGAGCTGCTTGATCGCCCAGCTGTCCGGGCACGACTGGAAGAGCGAGAAGTTGCAGAAGTACGTATCCGCCATCGCATCGTCGAGCCCCTGCAGATCTTCGGGGATGTCGTCCATCGTGGCGACGATCTTCTTCAACTTGACCAGGATGGCCCAGTACAGGTTCTCGGCCTGACAGCGTTGCTCGAGCGGCAGGTAGCCGCCGCTGAACAGATTCAGCGCCATGTCGAGCGCCTGCTGGGCGTCGTGATAGCTCTCGAGCGCGTTCCGCGGGCTCAGGTTCTGGTAGGTTTCGAGCAGATCGATGACCGGCTGCTCCGCCTCCTCCGGCTTGATCGAGTCGGGGATCTTCTCCTCGCCGAACGCCGAGACGCCGAGCACGTTGAAGATGAGCACGCTGTGATACGCGACGATCGCGCGGCCGCTCTCCGACACGATGGTCGGGTGCTTCACGCCTTCGTCGTTGCACACCGTCTGGATGTGGTAGACGACGTCGTTGGCGTACTCCTCGATCGTGTAGTTGACGCTCGACTCGAAGTTCGTCTGGGACCCGTCGTAGTCGACGCCAAGCCCGCCGCCCACGTCGAGGTACTCGAGACCGGCGCCCGCCTGTACGAGCTCCGTGTAGACGCGGGCCGCCTCGTTGAGCGCCCCCTTGACGATCCGGATGTTCGGGATCTGGCTGCCGAGGTGGAAGTGCAGCAGCTTGAAGCAGTCCTCCATGCCTCGCGACTTCAGCTCCTCGAGCCCGCGGAGGACTTCGGCGACGGTCAGGCCGAACTTCGAACGGTAGCCTCCTGACCCCTGCCACCGGCCCCCGCCGCGGGCGGCCAGCTTGACCCGCATGCCGATCTGCGGCCGGACCCCGACCCGCCCGGCGTATTTCAGGATCAGCCCCAGCTCGGTGTACTTCTCCACCACCGGGATCACCGTCCGACCGATCTTCTGGGCCAGCATCGCCATCTCGATGAACTCGGCATCCTTGAAACCGTTGCAGATGATCGGGGTGTCGTTATACGCCTGGGCGGCGACCGCGAGCAGCTCGGGCTTCGAACCCGCCTCCAGGCCGAACCCGTACTCACGGCCGAAATCGAGCACTTCCTCGACCACCTGGCGCTGCTGGTTGACCTTGATCGGGTACACGCAGACGTACCGGCCTTCGTAGCCGTGCTGCGTGATCGCGGATTTGAACGCGTTGTGGATGTCGCCGACGCGATGCCGAAGGATGTCCTTGAACCGGATCAGCACCGGCAGGCCGATCCCGCGCAGCAGCAGGTGGTCGGTCAGCTGCTTGAGGTCGATCGACTGGGCGGGGTCTTTCGTGGGATGAACCACGACGTGACCGGACGGGGAGATGGAAAAATACCCCTTTCCCCACCGGTCGATCTCGTACAGCTCGCTGGCGTCGGTGACGGTAAACACCTCTCCTGCCTGCCAGTTGCGGTGCCCTCGGGTTGTCGGGGTGCTCACGGGAATCAATGATACACGCCAAGTCCAGAGTCGCAGCAGGCAACTCCGGTTGTTCGGTTTCGAAATCCACATGCCCGGATCCGGAACGGCATCGGGCGCCGCCGCTCAGCACATCCTCGGGGGACGAGCGGCGGCGAACGCGTGACAGACACCGGTCTGCGATTGATGAAGGGTGAAATCGCGGGTTGCGTTCCCGCCGCTGAAGGTTGGCGGGGCGAATGCAATGGTCCAGGCGCACGAATCAAGGGCGACGAAATGTCCGTCCGTTACGTCTAACGGTTGCAAACAACGCCCGGAGCGTGCGACATCCATGAGACCACCCACCGAACAGCAGCTCGATCTGAGCGGAGCCGGCGTCGACCTGCCGCTCCGCGTCCGGCCGCGTTACGGCGTGCCCTGGTCGCTGGTTCTGCTCGTCGCCACCCTGCTCGGCTTCGTCTCGTCGATGCTGGCCTGGCAGCTGACCATGGCGTTCGAACGGACCGGAACCTACTTCCGGTGGCTCGTCGTCCTCAACTGCGCCTACTGGTACACGTGGGCCGCCTTCACGCCGACGATCGTCTGGCTGTCACAGCGCTTCCGCTTCGAGCGCACGGGGCTGCTGCGCGCGCTCGCGGTGCACCTGCCGGCCGTCCTGCTGTTCTCCCTGCTGCACATCGGCGCCATGCAGGCGGCGCAGTGGTGGCTGGTGACCTCCGACGGCGGCGAGTTCTCCTGGTGGCCGCAGGCCCAACGCGCCGCGCTGCTCAACCTCGACTGGGAAATGATGACCTACTGGGCGATCGTGGGCCTCAGTCACGCGCTGCTCTACTACCGCGAGTCGCGCGACCGGGAGCTGCGCGCCTCCCAGCTCGAAACGCGCCTGGTGGAATCGCAGCTCAAGACGCTGCAGCAGCAGCTGCATCCACACTTTCTCTTCAACACGCTCAACTCGATCTCGTGCCTGATGCACCGCGACGTGGCCGCCGCCGACCGCACGCTCGTGCGCCTGAGCGACCTCCTCCGGCTCACGCTCGAGCGCCTCGGGGAACAGGAAGTCACGCTCGAAGAGGAGCTCGACTTTCTCCGCAAGTACCTCGACATCGAACGCACCCGGTTCGCGGACCGGCTGGTCGTCCGCTTCGACGTCTGCGCCGACACCCTGCCGGCGCTGGTGCCCACCCTCCTGCTCCAGCCGCTCGTGGAAAACGCCATCAAGCACGGAGTGGCGCGAAAGACCGGCGCCGGCCACATCGACGTGACCGCGCGGCGCGAGAACGACAAGCTCTGGATCGAGATCCGCGACGACGGCGTCGGGCTCTCCGAGGATGCGCTGACCGCCCTGCACAAGGGCATCGGCATCTCGACGACGCGCGCGCGGTTGCAGCACCAGTTCGGCGCCGACTACCGCTTCGAGTTCCACCGCCTGCCGCAGGGCGTTGCGGTCATCGTGGCGGTGCCCTGGCGCGTGAAGGCGCCGGCGCAGATTCGGGAAGCGGGAGAAACGTCGACCATTCACGGGGCCCGGAGGATCCGGGAAGTCCGCGCCGCAGGATGACGGCGCCGTGGGGTACATGAGATGAAGAAGATTCGAACGCTCGTTGTCGATGACGAACCACTGGCACGTGAACGGCTCGTGAACCTGCTGTCGGCGGAGCCCGACATCGAGGTGGTCGGGCAGTGCCGCGACGGGGAGGAAGCCGTCACCGCCATCACCGACCACACGCCCGACCTGGTCTTTCTGGACGTGCAGATGCCGGCGATGAACGGCTTCGAGGTCATCGAGGCGGTCGGCACCGAGCGGATGCCGCTGGTGATCTTCGTCACCGCCTTCGACCAGCATGCCCTCAAGGCCTTCCAGGTGCGGGCGCTCGATTACGTCCTCAAGCCGTTCGACCGGGAGCGCTTCCAGGAGGCGCTGCAGCGCGCCCGCGCCCAGATCCAGCGTGACGAAACCGGCGACCTCGGCCGGCGCCTGCTGGCGCTCGTCAAGGACCTCCGGCGGGACCAGCCGAAGACCGATCGGCTCGTCGTCAAGTCGGGCGGGCGGCTCTTCTTCCTGCGCACCGACGAGATCGACTGGATCGAGGCCTCCGGCAACTATGTCCGGCTGCACGTCGGCACTACCACGCACCTGCTGCGCGAAACCATGAACGCGATCGAAGGCCGCCTCGATGCCGAGAAGTTCTTCCGCATTCATCGGTCGCGGATCGTGAACATGGAGCGGATCCAGGAGATGCAGCCCTGGCTGAACGGCGAGTACGCCGTGCTGCTGCGAACCGGCACCCGCCTGACCCTCAGCCGCGGCTACCGCGAAAAGCTGCAGGAACGGCTGGCGCGGTCCGTCTAGGCGCGAACCATCGGCAATGACAGAAGTGTGATCGGGGGTTGAGAGTCGGCACCCGGTCACACGGCGCCGTGCGGGAAACCTCAGCAAAAAGCGGAACAGACCCCGGCATTACAGTTGCGTAAGCGCGGCGCGGCATCCACACATGCAGCCGCAAATGACGTGGCGTCGATCCGTCGCCGTCACCGAAAAGCCCGCGCGCGAGGCCGCCAGGAGCCCCGTGATCCTGGTGGTCACGAGTGATGCCGGTCTGCGCGAGGCGTCCGCGCGCGCGATCGGCGGTCAGGGCTTCACCGTCGTCACCGCAGCGCATGCGGGGCACGCGGTGCTCGCCTGCCTGAAAGCCGGGCAGGTCGATCTGCTGATCACGGAGCTGTCGATGGACGATGTGTCGGGGCCGGCGCTGGCAGCGCGGTTGCGGCGCCATTGCCCGAAGATGGAGACGGTTTACTTCGCCAATACCGGCACGCCCGAGTGCCGCGGGGTGCTGGTCCGCCCGTTCACCCGCGACGATCTTCTGTCGGCCCTCGCCGTGACGAGAGTCGCCGCGGCCGGTTAGCCCTGTTTCGGCATTCGGAAGATCGAGTCCTCCAGCGGGACGTTGAACTCGATCTTCTCGTATTTCAGTACGTTCACCTGGTTGCCGTTCACGAACTGCGTAATCGTGAGCGGGATCGTGCGCCCCTCGATCGTCTTGTAATCCGAGAACCGCAGCTCCATCTTCATCGGCCGGCCGGCGTCTTCGACGTCGACGATGACCATCCTTGCCTCGAGGTAGGTGGTCGGGTCGATATAGAAGTGCAGGGCCGGTCCGGCCTTCGGCGTGACCACCAGGTGGTGCAGCTTGCGGCCGTCTTCGGCGAGCGGCTCGCCGAGCGCGATCTTCGTTCCCTTCTCCTTGTAGTCCAGCAGCGGCGAATCGATCTGTGAGAGCTGCTTCAGCGTCTCGGTCTGCGGGCCGGGGGGCAGCGCCTGGGGCGGTGTGGTCCCGACCGCCATCCAGAGGGTTTCACCATCGAAGGCGCGGATCATTTTCTGGCCGGCCATGTCCATCTCGTTGCGGAACGAATAGGGCCGCTTGGTCGAGGCGGTAAAGCTGATCTCCGCTCCCTGCATGGTGCCCTTGCCGCTGGCGCGCACGCTGGTGGTCGCCTTGAGGGTCGCGACGCCTCCTTTGGCCTCGATATTCTTCGCGACGATCTCGTCGGCCGTTTGCGCGTGAACGGCGGGGGCGGCCGCCAGCAGCGCGGCCGCAAGAATGGCGGCGCGAGGAAATGAGGGTCGCATCAAGGCCTCCATGCTTCACGATTGTACAGTCGGTACACGGAAAAGCGCGGGGACTGGGCCCCGCGCTTTCGCCCGTCGCTTCAGCTTCGCTAGACTCGTCGGCGCACCATCATTCGGTAAATCGCCAGCAGAATGATGGCGCCGAGGATCGAAATGATCCACCCCGCGCTCTCATTCTCCCCGTAGAAGCCCATCGTGCGACCGATGAAACCGCCGAGCAGGGCGCCCGCGATCCCGAGCAGAATCGTCACGATGAAACCGCCGGGGTCACGGCCGGGCATCAACAGTTTGGCGATGATGCCGATCACGAGACCGAACAGAATCCACGACAGAATCCCCATCTTCGTCCCTCCGGAAGTCCTCTGGATGCAAGGCGACGACCAGCGGCCACGGATGAGGCGGCGCGCGGCGGGGTATAGTGCCGCAATCATGCAGCTGCTGCTCTGGTTCGCTCTGGCGCTGGCCGCGGACGCGCAGGGCGGGGGGAAACCGTCACCCATGCAGACACAGGCCATCGAAGCGGCGATTCGCGGTTTTGACGGCGTGGTCGGCGTGGCGGCGAAGAACCTCGCAACCGGCGAAGAGCTTGTCGTAAATGGCGACATGCCGTTTCCCACGGCAAGCACGATCAAGACAGCGGTGATGCTGGAAGCCTGGCATCAGGCCGCCGACGGCGTCTTGTCGCTGGACACGGTCCTGACGCTGCGGGAGAGCGACAAAGTTGGCGGATCGGGAGTGTTGAACGGCCTCTCGGACGGTCTTGCGCTGAAGGTCCGCGATCTGGTGCACCTCATGATCGTGCTGAGCGACAACACCGCGACGAACATGCTGGTGAACCGGCTCGGAACGAAGAACATCGACGAGCGCCTGGTGGCGTACGGGCTGACCCGGACGAAGATCTTCAGGCCGACGTTCCGTGACGGGAAACCCGACGTGTTCCCGGAGCTGGAACGCGAATTCGGCCTGGGGATGTCGACCCCGCGGGAGATGGCCGCGCTGATGGCGCTGATCGCCGACGGCCGCGCCGTCAGCGCCGAGGCGTCGGCCGCGATGCTTGCGACGCTGCGGCGGCAGCAGGATCGCGCGATGATCCCGCGGCTCCTGCCCGGCTCTCTGCAGGTGGGGAACAAGACCGGCATCGACTCCGAAAAGCTCGCCGACGCTCGCGGCCGGCGGGGGGGCATCCGCGCCGATGCCGCGATCGTGGTCGGCGAAAAGGTTCGCTACGTCATCGCGATCTTCGTCCGGCGCGCGCGGGATACGCGAAGTGGCGTGGACAACGAGGCCGTGCTGCTCGGGGCGAAGCTCTCACGGATGGTGTACGACCACTTTTCCAGATAAGCGCGTGTTCAGAAGAGCCGGCATCGTTCGTGGCGCAGCAGCCACTCTTTTCTCTGCAGCCCCCCGCCGTACCCCGTCAACGTGCCGTTCGAGCCGATGATCCGGTGGCAGGGCACGACGACGGCGACGGGGTTTGCGCCGTTGGCGGCGCCGACGGCCCGTACTGCGGCCGGTGCTCCGATCGTCGAGGCGATCTCCGAGTACGACGCCGTGCGCCCGGCGTGAACGTCACGCAGCGCCTGCCAGACGCGCTGCTGAAACGGCGTGCCGTTCAACTCGACCTCGACCGTCTCCAGCACATCGAACTGCCCCGAGAAATATTTCGCGAGCGCGGTGGCGGCCCCGGCCGGATCCCGGCGGCGCTCGATGGTCTCGCCCGGATACCAGCGCTGCAGCGTCGCGCGCGCGGGCGCTTCACGGGCGCCGAAATGAAGCAGACACAAACGGCCATCCTTCGCTGCCAGGGTCAGCGCGTCGATGGGCGTGTGGACGACGGCGATCTCGATCAATCGCGCTCATTATGCGCGAAATCGGAGGCGATTCGGATCAGGCGCTGACGGTGCGCCGGCTGGTGAAGAGGGAGGGGGCCCGGTGGCGCACGGCCTGAAGAATGCGCACACCCGGGGTCGCGCCGGTTCCGACGGTGCTGGTCGGAAAGTAGAGCAGCGCGGCAACGCCGACCGACGAGAGAAAACCCGCGCCGAACACGCTCGTACCGAAGAGACCCAGGCCGGCGATGCAGAGCAGATCCACCGCGGCCGCCACGGCACGGGGAGCGTAAATGACCCGGAAAGGCGAATTGGTATTCGCTGAGGGGCGCGGCTTGCGGCGCTCGCGGCCTGCCGGCAGCAGTTCCGCGTCGGTCCCCTCATGCCGATGGCCGATCAGCTCCGCCTGCGCCTCCACGATGCGGCCGCCGCGACGGTCGCCGATCGGGAACTGGCGGCAGAATTCGTTGACCACATCGTCGGCGTCGAGGCCGATGGCGCGTGCGTAGTCGCGGACGAAGGCGCGCGCGAAGATGCCGGATGGCCACCGGGAAAAGTCGTTGTTCTCGAGACCGACCCAGAGGTCCTTGCTCACCTTCGTGTACGACGCAAGCTCGTCGAGGGTGATCCCTCGTTTCTCGCGCTCCTCACGGAGGCTGGGTCCGAAGTCTTCGCCGGCCATCAGGATTTGGAGACTGAGCAAGTCCCGGGCCCGGGTGGGGGACCGGAATTCCACGGAATCCGGGATTCATCGGCTCCATCCGCTTTCGGTTCTGTAATCCGCGCACCGAAATGTCAGCAATCGCCGCGTCCTATACTGGCCGGGTGCGCACGCGGTGCCTCTCGTTTCATGCGGCATATCGCTGCCGGCACAGCGGCGAGTGCTGCCGGGCCGGCTGGGATATCGAGGTCGAGCCGGCGGTCGTCGAGGCGGTCCGCTCGGGGCGGGTCCGTCCGCAGCTCTCGACTCCGGTGCCGTTCGTGGCCGGCGCGGGCCCGGCCAGGCCGGGCGGGGAATCCCGTTTCGCGCTGGCTCGCACCACCTCCGGCGACTGCGGCTTTCATCATCACGCCCGCTGCTCCCTCCAGGAAGCCGGGACGGAGGCGCTGCTGCCGTCAGCCTGCCGGCACTTTCCACGCGTCTTCCTTCGAGACGCGCGCGGATGCCTGATGACTCTCAGTCATTTCTGTCCCACTGCCGCCTCCTTGCTGCTCGACGGGAGCGAAGTCAGCATCGTGGACGCTCGACCGCCGCTCGCGCTCGAGGAACCGGTCGAGGGGCTGGACGCGCGGGGCGCCCTCCCGCCTCTCGTCCGGCCCGGCATGCTCGCCGACACCGCCGGGTACGCCGCGTGGGAGGAGGCGGTCGTGCAGACGTTCCTCAAACCGGCGGATGCGGAAACGGCGCTGGTTTCGATCGACCATGCGACCGAACGAGTGCGCGGCTGGACTCCGGCAGATGCGCCGCTGTCCGGCCTGGTGGCGGAGGCGTTTGCAGCTCCGCTGGCACCTGCAGGCCGTGCGCCGCTGTCACCAGCCTTCGCGATCGTGAGAGAGCTGACCGGTCCGCATCCTCTGATGGAGGTGCCGGCAGGGTTCGGTCGCGGATGGGACCGGATTCAGCGCGATGCCGGGGACGTGCTGCGGGGGCCGGTCGCCCGGTATCTGGCGGCCTGCGCATTCGGCAACTGGATCGCCTACCGGGGCCAGGGTCTGCGGACCGTGGCCGCCTGGCTGCGCGGCTGTCACGACGTACTGCGGGTGCAGCTCGTTCGACATCTCCACGATAGGCGCGGCGGCATCGATGCGGCCGCGCTCGTCTATCCCATCCGGATGGCGGACTACATCATGGTTCACACCGTGGATTCGCTGGCGTTCGGCCGCACAGCCATCGCCCTCGAGCGGTGAGCCGAATGAAGACCTCGGCTCTCGAGCGGTTCCTGCGGTACGTCACGATCGACACCCGTGCTGACGATTCGTCCGCGGCGTCGCCCAGCACACCCGGGCAGCTCGTGCTGATGGAGCTGCTGGCGTCGGAACTGCGCGCGCTCGGCCTGGACGACGTCGTCGTGGACGGCCACGGCTATCTGATGGCCTCCGTGCCGGCGACGTCAGCGAATCCGGACGTCCCCGTCATCGGCTTCATCGCCCACGTCGACACGTCGCCGGAGATGAGCGGCGCCGGGGTGCGTCCGATCGTGCACCGGCACTACGACGGCCGCGACATCGTACTGCCGGATGACCCGTCGGCCGTTTTGCGGGCGAGCGAGGATCCGGCGCTCGCGGCGCGCATCGGCGACGACATCGTGACCGCGTCTGGCACGACGCTCCTGGGGGCGGATGACAAGGCGGGGGTCGCCGAAATCATGGCGGCGGTCGAGTATCTCGTCGCGCATCCCGAGCTCGCCCATGGCAAGGTACGGATCGCGTTTACCCCCGACGAGGAGATCGGTCGCGGCGCGGACCACTTCGATGTCGAACGCTTCGGCGCGACCTGTGCCTATACGCTCGACGGCGGGAGCCGGGGCGAGCTCGAGCTCGAAAGCTTTTCGGCGGACCTGTTCACCGTCACCTTCAAGGGCTTCAACACGCATCCCGGCTACGCGAAGGGACGGATGGTGAATTCGATCCGGGTTGCCGCCGACTTCATCGCCTCCCTGCCGCGCTGGGAAATGACGCCGGAGACGACCGCCGGCGACGAAGGCTACGTTCACCCGTACGATCTCAGAGCGAGCGTCGACGAAACGACCGTGAAGGTCCTCATCCGGGATTTCATCACCGGCGAGCTGGGAACGAAGCGGGCGCTGCTCGAACACCTCGCGCGCGAGGCCGCGGCCGCGGTGCCGGGATGCCGGGTCGAGACCACCCTCACCGCTCAGTACCGGAACATGCGAGAAGTCCTCGATCGCCATCCGGCGGTGATCGAGCGCGCTCGCGCCGCGATGCGGCGGGCGGGGATCGAGCCGGTCGAGAATCCGATTCGGGGAGGCACCGACGGATCCCGCCTCTCCTTCATGGGCCTGCCGACGCCGAACCTGTTTGCCGGGGAACACAACTTCCATTCGCGCCTCGAGTGGGTGTCGGGGCAGGACATGGACAAGGCCGTCGAAGTCATCGTCGAGCTCTGCCGGATGTGGGAGTTGACAGATGACAACTAATAAATTAGTACTAATGCCATGCGACGCCCCCACCCGACCCTGACCCCGCAGGAACTGGCGATCATGAAGGTCATCTGGCGGCTCGAGAGCGCCACCGTACGGGACGTGTACGAGGCGCTTCGCGCCGAGCGCACGATCGCCTACACGACGGTGATGACGATGATGCGGATCCTGGAAGAGAAGGGCTATCTCCTCAAGGCGTCGGCCGACCGGGCCCACGTCTACACGCCGGCGAAACCGCGGCAGCAGGTCATGGGCGCCATGGTCCGCGACTTCGTCGACCGCGTGTTCGACGGCGCGCCGAATTCTCTGCTGCTCCACCTCGCCAGAGACAACAAGCTCACGCAGAAGCAGCGTCGGATCGTCCAGAAGCTCGTCGAAGACATCGAGGAGTGATCATGGAACTACTGACCCCTGGCAACATCGCCGCTTACAGTGCCCAGGTCCTCTCGATCGTCGCGCTCGCCAGCGTGATGTGGTGGCTGCTGCGCATCGACGTCGCGCCGGTGAGATATGGCTACTGGCGTGTGATCCTGCTCGTGTGCCTCCTGCTGCCCCTGCTTCAGGGCCGGCAGATGCCCTCGGCCCCGGAGACAGAGTCCGTCGCTCGAGCAGAAACGGAGATTGGCGTTGCCGCCATCGAGGCAGCCGCCGTCGCCGCTCGCCTCGACTGGACGTCGATGATCCTGCCGCTTCTGGCCGCCGGCGCAGGTGCGCGGTTTCTGTGGATCGCCTTCAGCCTGATCCGGCTCCGACGTCTCCGCCGCGCCGGCCATCGCGCTCCCGAGTCGGAGATCCACGCCGAGCTGCGGGGCCTCATCGGCACCCGGTGCGAGATCCGTTACGTGGCGCGGCTCCGCCAGCCGGTGACCTTCGGCTTCTGGCATCCGGTCATCCTCCTGCCCGCCGGCCTCGCGAACCGCAGCTCGGACATCCAGCGCGCCGTCCTCAGCCACGAGCTCTTTCATGTGAAGCGGCGCGACTGGGGCTGGCTCGTCGCGGAGGAGCTCGTCTGCGCCCTGCTCTGGTTCAATCCCGCCGTGTGGTGGGTGGTCTCGCGCGTACAGCTGGCGCGCGAGGTCGTCGTCGACGAACTGGCGGTGCTCGCGACCGGGCGGCGGCGCGCCTACGTCGAGGCGCTGATGACGTTCGCCGACCAGACATCCCTCGCGCCGGTTGCCGCCTTCGGCAGCCGTCGTCAGTTGTTCAACCGGATCGTGTCGCTCTCAAAGGAGGCGGTGATGTCTTCGCATCGGCTCGTATTCACCTGCGGCGTGATGGCGGCGGCCCTGGCAGCGGGCAGCTGGCAGGCGGTCAGCGCGTTTCCGTTGACTGCCGCCCCTCAAGTGCAGGTGGTCCGGCAGAACACCCCGGGGCCGCTCGAGCAGCGGGCGAAGCCGGTGACGCCCGAGAATCCCGTGCCTCGCCGGGTCAACTACGAGGCGCCGATGTACCCGTTCGAAGCCCAGGCCGCGGGTGCGACTGGCACCGTGACGCTGATGATCACCCTCGACGAGCTGGGACGGGTGGCTGAAGCGAGGCGGATCCGGCTTTCGCTGTCGTCGACGAACCCTCAGGTGAGACTGACGTTCAGCGGCAGCAATCCGGAAGACGAACAGCGCTTCGTAGTGAACCGGAGCCCCCAGCAATCGGATGCCGTGCGGGCCATTGCCGAAGCCTTCACCGACGCCGCCGTGCGCGCCGTTCAACAGTGGCGGTACGACCCGCCCGCCGCCGGGCCGATTTCGTTTCCGGTTGCGATCAACTTCTCCGGTGACGGAGACCGGACCACGGCCATCCAGGGCACGGCGGCCAGAAGCGCCGACACCAACTCGACCTGGACCGAGGGGGCGCTTCGCATCGGCGGCAACATCAAGACGCCGAAGAAGCTCCGCGACGTCCGCCCGGTCTATCCCCCTATCGCACAGGCAGCGAACGTCAGCGGGGTAGTGATCATCGAGGTTCGTGTCGGCCCGGAAGGCTTTGTCGAAGATGCGCGCGTCCTGCGGTCCGTCCCCCTCCTCGATCAGGCCGCGCTCGACGCCGTCCTGCAGTGGCGTTTCGCGCCGACGCTGCTGAATGGCAGCCCGGTGCCGGTGATCATGACGGTGACGGTCAATTTCACCCTGCAGTCCGACGACGCCGTGCGCGTCAGCCCGGATCCGCCAGTCGTGAAGGTGGCCGCTGGGACGCTGCAGGGGCGCCGTGGGCCGACGTTGATCAAGCACGTCCACCCCAGCTACACGAGCGAAGCAATGAGAGCGGGCATCCAGGGCATCGTCGAAGTCGAAGCCACGATCGGGACGGAGGGGAAGGTCGTGGACGCACGTGTAATCCGCGGCCTGCCGATGCTCGACGAATCCGCGCTCGCGACGGTCCGCCAATGGGAGTTCACGCGGCCGGCGGAACCGGTCAGGGTAACCATCGAGCTCGCGTTTTCGCTGCGACGGTAGTGGGACTACAGCCCAAACTCCGCCACCACCGGGCCGTGGTCGCTCGTGCCGACGTCGCGCTGGACCTTGCAGCTCTCGATGCGCGCGTAGAGTGACTCGGCGGCGAGCACGTAGTCGAGCCGCCAGCCGATGTTCCGCTCGCGCATGTTGCGCCACGGCGCCCACCACGTGAACATCTGGTCGTTGTCGGGTTCGAGCGCGCGGCCAACGTCGACGAGGCCATGGCCGATGATCCGTTCGAGCTGGGCCCGCTCTTCCGGGAGCTGACCGATCGCGCGCGGCTTGCGCTCCTTGGGGTGTACGTCCATCTCGGTCCGCGCGATGTTCAGGTCCCCGCAGATGACGAGCGGCGCGCCGCGGGCGTCGGCGGCGAACTGTTCGAGAGCCGACAGAAAACGCATCTTCGCCGGGAAATCCTTTCCGCCGTTCGGCACGTAGACCGACGCAATCGTGGCAGGCGGCAGGCGGACGAGTACGATCCGGTGCTCATAATCGAAGGCCGGATGCTCGAACGGCGGACGCTCCGGCGACAGGGCCTTGCTCACATGCAGCCCCACGCCCGAATACCCTTTCGTGCCGTGCCAGTAACACCAGTAGCCTTCGATCTCGCACAGCCACACCGGTAACTGCTCGAGAGATGCCTTGATCTCCTGCAGGCAGACGACATCCGGCCGCTCGGCATCGATCCACTCCTGCAGCTGGGTCTGCCGCGCCCGGATCCCGTTTACGTTCCAGGTCCCGATCTTCATCGCTGAGCTTTCCCTACGGCACCGCTCTTGCCATTACCCGGACATAGCGAAAGTGTGAGGAGATCCGTAGATGAAAACATTCTTCAAAATGTCCTTTCTTGCAATCGCCGTGGCCTTTTTGCCGGCCATGGCAGAGGCGCAGGGGCGCACGCCCAGGACCGACTCGGCAGCGGTCGGCGGGGATGTGGGCATCTTTCGTCCCAGCGAGGATGCCCTCGACCCAGCGCTCAGCCTCGATGGCTTCTACGAGTATTACCTCTCGCCGCGGACGAGCGTGCGGCTCGGGGTTGGCTGGACGAATCCGGAGTTCGACTCCGATCCCGAGGAGTCTCTCCGATACGTCCGCGTCGGCGGCGATCTCATTTACAACTGGGAAGGCGGCGCCATCCATCCATTTGCCGGAGCCGGTCTCGGGCTCTACATCCTCCAGCCCAGGGAGAACGGCAACGACATCGCCGATTCGGAATCGAAGCTGGGAGGCGTGCTGCTCGGAGGCGTCGAGCTCTTCACGAGCAACACCGTATCGGTGAAGGGTGAAGTGAGCTATCACCTGATCTCGAACGTAGACAACTTCGGGCCGCGCAATCCCGACGGCTTGAAGCTCACGATCGGTTTGAAGAAGTACTTCTGACGATCCCGGTGGGCTCGAGCCGCTTCACACACTGATAGGCAGCTCCATGTCGCTCGAGTCCACCCTCCTCTGGACGCTGATTGGCGCCGCCGGCGTGGTCGCCGGGAGCTATCTGCTGTACGGCTTGTGGCAGGCGGTGGGCTCCTGGCGCATCCGGCGCGCCGGCCCGAGACCGCTCACCTCGGTCGAGCACGTGTTGTGGCGGGACCCCGGCGAGGTCGGCCGTCTCGATCTCGCCGACGGCCCTGGCGGCGCCGCGGGACGGCCGGCCCCCCCGTTCCGGTTTCTCGAGGAACACCTCGGCGGCTCACAGCCGTGCCTCTCTGTCATCGACGGCCGCGGCCGGCGGTGGCGCGTCAAGTGGGGCAACGAGGTGAACTCCGAGACGTTCGCGGTCCGCATCGCGTGGGCATGCGGGTATTTCGCCGAAACGACCTACTTCCTGGCCGAGGGCAAGATCGACGGTGCGACCGGCCTCCAGCGCGCCCTCTCGTGCGTCGACGCCCAGGGCCGGTTCGAATCCGCCCGGTTCGAACTCGACGACGCTTCGGTGAAGAAGCTGTTCGAGGAACACAGCTGGGCCTGGAACGACAACCCGTTTCTCGGTTCTCCCGAGCTGCAGGGGCTCAAAATCGTCAACATGCTGCTCTCGAACTGGGACACGAAAGACCGCCGCGACGTCGCGCGCGGCTCGAACACCGCCATCTTCGAGCACGCAACCCCGCACGGGCGCGAAGCGCGCTATCTGATCACCGACTGGGGAGGATCGATGGGCAGCTGGGGGGCCAACATCATCACGCGCGGCCGCTGGAACGCCGCTGCGTTTGCCGCGCAGACGCCGCAATTCGTCGGTTCGGCCGACGACGGCGTCGTGAGGTTCGGCTACATCGGCCAGCGCACCGAGGACCTCGCGTCCGGGATCACGCCGCGCGATGTGCGCTGGCTGTGCCGATACCTGCGGCAGATCTCCGACGATCAGCTCGACGCCGCGCTGCAGGCGAGCGGCGCCACCGGGCCGGAGCGCGAACAGTTCAGGGCATCGCTCCGGAACCGCATCAACCAGCTGCTGGGCGTGAGCGCCCCGTCGGCGTCGCGTGCCAGGGATCCTCGGGCCACGGATGCTTCGGATATCTCCGCTGCAGCTCCTTTCTGACCACGGGGTAGGTCGTGTTCCAGAAGCTCTTCAAATCCCGCGTCGTCTGCACCGGACGACCGTTGGGTGCGAGCAGCAGGATCAAGAGGGGCTCCTGCTTCGGACCGATGAGCGGAGTGGTGGCCAGGCCGAAAAGCTCCTGAAGCTTGATGGACAGCGCCACCGATCCATCGCCACGGTATTCGAGTGCATGTGTGCGCCCGCTGGGCGCCGTGAAACGTGCCGGCGCCAGCGCGTCGAGACGCTGTCTCGTGCTCCAGTCGAGACCGTCGGCCAGCCGGATCTCGCTGACCCTGCCTCGGCCCGCGGCCGCCTGGAGCGCGAGGGCACGGAGGTCGAAGTCGATTCCGGCGAACCGAAGCCGCTGCACGAGGGCGGCATCCTCGCCGGCCAGTGGACGGGCCATGAACGCCTCCGCCAGGTGCTGGGCCGCGACTGCCGGATCCGCCGTGGCCTGGCGTTCCCTCAGGACGAGAGCGCCGTACATTTCCAGCTGCCGGGATCGAAACACGCCGCTCGCTTCGTTCACCTCATGCACCTCACGGACTGTCGTGGGTGCGAGCCATTCCTTTTCGACCACGCTTGCAATCCGGATCCTGGCCTCGGATGGGTCGCCGCGGCGCCCACTCTGGACGTCCAGCGCCAGCACGAATTCGCCGTCATGAACGCCGCTCTCGGGCCCGATCACGGCACCGTGGCCGCTTGAAAGCAGTACACGCCGCTCGCGTGGCGCGCGCCGCTTTGCCACCCGGTCGGGATACCCGGCCACCAGTGCCCGCCGAAGCGCGACCTCGCCGATGCGCGGCCGGGCGCCCCCGAACGACCGCTGCAGCTCCCGCGCGTTTCTGGCAACGTGGGGCGGCAGCTGGCTCTCGATGCCCGCCAGCAGGTCGCACGTGGTTGCCGGCGGATGATGCGGAAGAAGCTGCCGGTCCGCGAGCATCGCGCAGGCGATCGCCGCTTCGAGCGCACCGCCGGCTTCGATGAGAATGCGCGCGAGCCTCGGATGCACGGCCAGCCGCGCCATCCTGCGGCCCAGGTCGGTCAAGGTGTTCTCGACTGCTCCGAGCGCGGTGAGCAGCCCGATTGCGGCGTCGACCGCATCGGCTGACGGCGGATCGAACCACTCGAGCGTGCGCGGATCACCGCCCCAGGCCAGCAGGTCCAGCACCGGGCCGGAGAGGTCGATGCGCGCGATGTCGGGCTCGCGGTGAGGTCTGAGCCGGTCGCTCTCGTCCCATAGCCGCAGCACGATGCCGGGACCGAGCCGCCCCGCACGGCCGGCCCGCTGGTCGGCTGAATCACGAGAGATCCGCTCCAGGTCGAGGCTGTCTACGCCGCGATCCGCGTCATAGCGCGCCACTTTGTGCTGGCCTGAGTCGATGACGGCACTCACTCCAGGAACCGTCAGCGATGTCTCGGCGATGTTCGTCGCCACAATGATGCGGCGCCGGGCGGAGGGCGCGAGCGCCGCATCCTGCGCCTCTCCCGGCAGCGAACCGTGAAGCTCGACGACGTCGGTTTCGGCCGGCATGCCGGCGCGGATCTCTGCTGCTGCCCGCCGGACTTCGGATGCGCCCGGCATGAAACACAGAATCTGTCCGGGCGTGCGCGCCACGGCTTCGCGGGCCGCGTCCGCGACCGGCAGCCCCGGGTGGTACCCCACGTCGATCGAATGCAGGCTACCGGGAATCTGGAACACCGGGCAGCCGTTGAGATAGCCGGCGGCGCGCTCGGCGTCGAGGGTCGCCGACATCACGACGATCCTCAGGTCCGCGCGTGCCAGCCACGCCTGTTTGGACAGCGCGATCCCCAGATCGGCGTGGATGCTGCGCTCGTGAAATTCATCCAGAACGATGGTGCTGAAGTCGGACAGCAACGGATCCTGCTGGAGCCGTGCGGTGAGAATGCCTTCGGTCGCCAGCAGCAGCCGCGTGTCGCGGGAGAACTCCCGCTCGAACCGCACGTGCCACCCGACCTCCCGGCCGACCGTCCAACCCTGTTCGTCCGCGATTCGTCGCGCGATCGCGCGCGCGGCGATTCGCCGCGGCTGCAGGAGGATGACCGAGCCGTCCCCCGCCAGCGCCGCAGGCACGCGGGTCGTTTTGCCCGCGCCCGGCGCCGCCACGACGACGGCAGCTCGGTTCCGCCGTACGCCGTCAAGGATCGAAGGGAGGTGAGGATCTATGGGCAGCGCCGAAAGCACGAGCCCATCGTACCGCCGGTGAACACCATCAGTCCTGTCGAAGCGCAACCACCGGATCGACCCGCAGCGCCCTCCTGACCGGAATGGCGTGCGCAGCGAGGGCTACCGTTGCCAGAAGGGCCGCCGCGGCGGTGAAGGTGAGGAGATCGGCGGTGCTGACGCCGTACACGAGCGAGCCGAGATAGCGGGTCGATGCGAAGGCCGCAATCAGGCCGGTGACGAGCCCGACGCCGACCAGGGCCGCCCCCTGCGACAGCACGAGGCGGAGGACGTGGATTGGCCGGGCGCCGAGCGCGACGCGGACTCCAACCTCACGGGTCCGCTGCGACACTCCGTGCGACAGCACGCCATAGAGGCCGATCGCCGCCAGCAACAGGGCCGTCGCGGCAAAACCACCGAGAAGCCGCATGACGAAGACTCGCTGGGCAGCGGACTTGGCGACCAGTGCCTCGAGCGTCGCGACCTCGTAAACCGGCACGGTCGGATCGAGCTCGCGTACGACCGCCCGGACGGGTCCGGCAAGCGCCCCGGCATCGTCTGTCGCAGATCTCACGGCCGTCACGAGATACGAATCGGCGAACTGGGCCTGCGGCGTATACACCGCCGGCACCGGGGGCGCCGTCAGGTCGTCGTGATGCAGGTCCGCCACGATGCCGACGACGGTTCGCCACGGGCCTTCCGACGCGCCGCCCAGGCGGACGACGCTACCGACCGCCTCCGCGTCTCCAAAGACCGATCGGGCGGTCGACTCCGAGATTACGATGACCGGCTGTGCCGCGGCGGTGTCGGTCTCGTTGAAGAACCGGCCCGCCCGCAGCGGAATCCCCATGACACGCAGGTAATCCGGCGTCACCCCGTATCGCTGGATGCAGGGGTCCTCCGCGGTGTTCGGCTTCATCCGCCCCTTCGCATGAAAGCCACGGCAGTCGAAGTTCCCGCCGAACGGGACCTGCCCGGCCAGCGCGACGCTCTCGACACCCGGCAGCGACCGGACGCGCTCGAGCAGGCGATTCTGAAATGCCACCACCGCGGGGTCCTCGGCGTAGGCGGTTCCGACCAGCGACAGCTGCAGCGTGAGCACGCGGGCCGGCTCGAAGCCGGGGTCCACGCGGGTGAGCGCCACGACGGTTCGAAGCATCACACCGGCCCCGGCGAGCAGCACGAGCGCCAGCGACAGGTTCGCAACGACGAGGATCGAACGGGGGCGGGAGGCGCCGCCAACACTGCCGCGGCCGTCCACGGCCAATGCCGGCTGAAGACCCGATCCGGATCCCCGCCAGGCCGGAAGCAGCCCGAACAGCAGCGTCGTCAGCAGCGTCACAGCGCCGGTGAACGCCAGCACGCGTCCGTCGACGGCCATGCGATCGACTCTCGGGAGCGAGACGGGCACGAAGGCGCTGAGGCTGCCGACGGCGAGCACAGCCAACCCGACCCCGAGAGCGGCGCCGCCAAAACCGAGGAGCGCGCTTTCGGTGAGGAGCTGGCGAATGATGCGGCCGCGGCTTGCGCCCAGCGCGCCGCGGAGCACGAGTTCACGGCGTCTCGCGAGCGCGCGTGAAAGCAGCAGGTTGGCGACGTTGGCGCAGGCGATCAGCAGCACAAACCCGACGGCCGCCAGAAGAATCTGGATCGCCGGCCGCACGGCCCCGGTGATGGCGTCGCTCATGGGGATGACGGCGATGCCCCCCTCGGCATAGTCGGCGGGGTGCTGCTGTCGGAGCTGCGCGCGGATGGCGTTCATCTCGGCCGTGACTTCCGCCATCGAGACGCCGGGCGCGACCCGCGCCAGTGCTCGCAGATGCCTGCAGCTGCGGCAGGCATCGCGGAAGGCGAGGTCGTAGCCTAAGGGGGCCCACAGCTGCGCCGGCTGGTAGTAGTTCCCTTCGATCAGTGGTTCGAAGGAGGCCGGCATTACTCCGACCACTCGGTACTCGCGGTCGTTCATGACCACCGTGCGGCCGACGATCGAGGGGTCCGCGCCGAATCGGCGCCGCCACAAGGAATCACTCAGCAGCAGCACGCGCCAGTGATCCGGACGGTCCTCGTCTGCCGTGAAGGATCGGCCAAGCGCCGGCCGCACGCCGAGCATGTCGAAGTAGTTCCAGCTGACGCGAACGGCAGGCAGCCGCTCGGCCTCCCCATTGACCACGAGCGTCGGCAGCCACGAACGCATCAGGGAGAACTGCTCGACGGTGCGGCTCCTGGCACGCCAGTCCATGACGGTCGCAAACCCCACGCTGGACGGAAGCCCCTCCGGGCCGGCGCCGCCGACGCTCACCAGTCGCTCGGGTTCGGCGTACGGCAGCGGCTGCAGGAGAACGGCATCGACGATGGTGAAGATGGCCGTGTTCGCGCCGATTCCCAGCGCCAGGGTCAGCAGCGCGGCGATGGTGAAGCCGGGCGTGCGCTTGAACGTGCGCAGCGCGTACCGAATATCCTGGATCACCGACTCCATGGCCGGGATGGAGCGCTGGTCGGCGTACGCTTCGAGCACCTGGGTCTCCCCCCCGACCCGCACCCGCGCTTCCCGGCGTGCCGTGTCTGGGTCCAGGCCCTGCTTGCGCAGGTCGCGCTCCAGCATCTCCCGGTGAAACTCGACTTCGGCCCGGACGTCGTCGTCCGCGGCGCGTGCCTGGCGCGTCACCAGTGCCCATGTCCTCGCCAGTGCGGTTCGAATCCTCGCCATCATGCCCCCTCGGATCCAAGTACCCGGCCCATGACACCGACGATGCGCTGCCAGTCTTCCGCCTCGCGCGCCAGCTGCTTCTTCCCGGCCCTGGTGAGCGTGTAGAAGCGGGCGCGGCGGTTGTTCTCCGACGTCCCCCACTTCGACGAGATCCATCCCCGCTGCTCGAGTCGAAGCAGGGCAGGATAGAGCGTGCCCTGGTTGAGCTGCAGCAGGTTCTCGGATACCTGCTGGATCCGCTGGGCGATGCCGTAGCCGTGCATCGAACCGAGCGTGTCGAGCGTTTTGAGGACCATCAGGTCCAGCGTGCCCTGCAGAACATCCGACCGGGGCTGTGTCACGTGTGCCCTCCTGCTCCTGTTGATCTTCAACAGAAGCCTGCCGTCGCTCATGTTGGACGTCAACATGAGCGGAAAGGTTGCGGGCACCCCGCACGATTTCTTTGTTCCGACGAACGCGGAGTGGCCGAAACACGTCAAACTGGCCTATGGACCGTCTCGTTCAGGACCTTCGCTTCGCCGTCCGCGTGCTCCTGAGGGATCGCGCCTTCTCCATCACGACCCTGCTGACGCTCACCGTGTGCATCGGCGCCAATGCGGCGATCTTTGCCGTGGTCAACTCGGTGCTCCTTCGGCCGCTCCCCGTGCCGGATGCGGACCGGCTCATGCTCCTCTACAACAGCTATCCGAAGGCCGGGGTCGTGCGGGCCAGCTCCGGCGTGCCGGACTATTACGACCGGCTCCGCGAGACCGACGCATTCGAAGAGCTGGCGCTCTATCAGCAGCGTGGGATGACGATCGGGAGCCAGGGCAGTGTCGAGCGCGTGAGCGCCATGGCGGCCCGGCCGTCGCTCTTCCGCATGCTGCGCGCAGGTGCGGCCAGAGGGCGCCTCTTCTCGGAGGACGACGGGGAACTTGGAAAGGAACGCAAGGTCGTTCTGAGCCACGCGCTCTGGCAGCGGGTGTTTGGCGGCCGCGACTCGGCGATCGGGCAGGACCTTCGGATCAACGGCGTCCCTTACCAGATCGTCGGGGTGATGCCCGAGAGGTTCCACTTCATGTCGGCCGACATCACGCTCTGGATCCCGCTCGCCTTCAACGCGGAACAGCGTTCGGATGACGCGCGCCACAGCAACAGCTGGACGATGGTCGGGCGGTTGAGGCCCGGCGCCGGCGTGCAGCAGGCGCAGCAGCAGATCGACGCGCTGAACGCCCGGAACCTCGAACGCTTCGCCAACATGAAAGAGATCCTGGTGAACGCCGGCTTCCATACGGTGGTGACGCCGCTCCAGGAAGAGATGGTGCGCGAAGTCCGGCGCACGCTGCTCCTGCTGTGGGGCGGCGTGCTGTTCGTGCTGGCGATCGGGGCGGTGAACATCACCAACCTGGTGCTGATCCGCTCGACCGCGCGCCTGCGGGAGCTGGCGACACGGCACGCGCTCGGCGCCGGCCTCGGCCGGCTGACCCGACAGCTGCTGACGGAAACGGTCCTGCTGACGGTGGCCGGCGGCGCTCTCGGCGCGGTGGCAGGCTACTGGGGCATGACCCTGCTCACGGAACTCGGCATCGACTCCCTGCCGCGCAGCGCGGAGATCCGGATGGACGGCACCGTGGTCGCCTTCACCATGGCACTGGCGCTCGCGGTTGGCGTGCTGGTCGGCCTCGTCCCCGTGTTGAATGTGCGAAGGATGAATCTCAGCCAGGCGTTTCGCGAAGAGAGCCGCAGCGGCACGAGCGGCCGGGGCGCGCGAGCCGTCCGGCGCCTGCTGGTCGCCAGTCAGGTGGCCTTTGCCTTCATGCTGCTGGTCGGCGCCGGGCTGCTGTTTGCGAGCTTCGAGCGCGTGCTCGGCGTCCACCCCGGGTTCGAAGCCGACGGGCTCCTGACGGCGCGCGTCTCGCCGCCGGCGTCCCGTTATGCCGACGACCCGCAGACGCAGGCTTTTGCCGACCGCTTCCTGCAGTCGATTCGGGCGCTGCCCGGCGTCCAGGCCGCCGGGATCACGTCGGTGATCCCGTTCGGCGGCGACTTCGACGACAGCGTCATCCTCGCCGAGGGATATCAGATGGCCCCCGGCGAGTCGCTGATCTCTCCGTACCAGGTATCCGCCACGCCGGGGTACATGGAAGCGCTGAAGGTCCCTCTGAAGAGCGGGCGGTTTTTCACCGACGGCGATACGCCGACCTCCCCGCGCGTGGTGATCGTCGACGAAACGCTGGCGAAGAAATTCTGGCCGGGCCAGGACCCGGTCGGCCGGCGGATGTTCAAGCCCCAGAACCCGGACGACTTCACGAGGCCAGGTGCGAACACCCAATGGATCACGGTCGTCGGGGTCGTCGGCGAGACCAGGATGGCAGGTCTGGTCACGTCGGAGACCCGGGTCGGCACCTATTACTTCCCCACCACGCAGGACGGCCTGCGTACCATGACGCTCGCGATTCGCACCAGCGGGGATCCCCCGTCGATCACCGGAGCGGTCCGCCAGGCCCTGGCCGCAATCGACCCGGAGCTGCCGCTCTACAGCGTGCGGACGATGCGGGCCAGGATCGATGAAACGCTGATGGATCGCCGCACGCCGATGCTGCTCGCGGTCGTGTTCGGCATCGTCGCGCTGCTGCTCGCGGCGATGGGTCTCTACGGCGTGCTCGCCTACCAGGTCGCGCAGCGGCGGAAGGAGATCGGGATCCGGATGGCGCTCGGCAGCGAACCGTCCCGGATCTTCAGCCTGGTCCTGCGCGAAGGCATCACGCTGCTGGGGATCGGCCTGGCCGCCGGCATCGGGGGCGCGCTGGCGATCCGCCGTGCGATGGAGTCGCAGCTCTACGGCGTCAGCGCCATGGATCCGCTGGTTCTCGCCAGCGTCGCCGGCGTGCTCGGCCTGGTTGCGCTCGTGGCGTGCGCCGTGCCGGCACGGCGCGCGTCCCGGATCGACCCGATGACGGCGCTCGCGGAGTGAATCCCTGATCCCTAATCCCTAATCCCTAATCGATCAGGGATCAGGGATCAGGGATTAGGGATTAGGGATTTCCTTGCTCCACTATCCTTCAGCGTGACCGTGCGGTTGAGCACCAGTTTCCCGTCGCGCGTGTCGGGATCGACGCAGAAGTAGCCGATCCGCTCGAACTGAAAACGGTCCCCCGGCTGCGCGGCGGCGGCGCTGGGCTCGAGCCTGGCGGTCCGCACCTTCAGCGACTGTGGATTCAGATCCTCGCGATAATCGCGGTCGGCCCCGGGCTGCTCGACGCTGAACAATCGGTCGTAGAGGCGGACTTCGGCCTCGAGCGCCGTCTTCGCCGCGACCCAGTGGAGCGTCGCCTTGACCTTACGTCCGTCGGGGGCATCGCCGCCGCGGGTCGCGGGATCGTAGCTGCAGCGCAGCTCGGCGATCCCCCCGCTCGCGTCTTTGACGATGCTCGTGCAGGTGACGAAATAGGCGCCGCGCAGCCTGACCTCGCGCCCGGGGGCCAGGCGGAAGAACTTCCGGGGCGGATCCTCCCTGAAGTCATCGCGCTCGATATACAGCTCGCGCGAAAACGGCACGCGGCGAGTGCCCGCGCCGGGATCCTCCGGATTGTTGACGACCTCGAACTCCTCGGTCAGATCCTCCGGATAATTCTCGAGCACCACGCGAATCGGGTCGAGGACGGCCATCACGCGCGGCGCGCGCTTGTTGAGATCCTCGCGGACGGCGTGTTCCAGCAGCGCCACGTCCACCAGGTTCTCGCGCTTCGCCACGCCGATGCGGTCGCAGAAGTTGCGAATGGCCTCGGGGGTGTACCCGCGCCGGCGCATCCCGACGATCGTCGGCATCCTCGGGTCGTCCCACGACGCGACGTGCCCCTCCTGCACCAGCTCGAGCAGCCGGCGCTTGCTCATGACCGTGTAGGTCAGGTTGAGGCGCGCGAATTCGATCTGCCGCGGACGTGCCGGCACCGGCAAATTCTCGACCAGCCAGTCGTAGAGCGGCCGGTGGGCTTCGAACTCGAGCGTGCACAGCGAGTGCGTGATGTGCTCGATCGCATCGGACGGGGGGTGGGCGAAGTCATACAGCGGGTAAATGCACCAGGCATCGCCTGTACGGTGGTGGTGGGCGCGACGGATCCGATAGAGCAGCGGATCGCGCATGTTGATGTTCGGCGAGGCCATGTCGATCCTGGCCCGCAGCACCAGCGCGCCGTCCTCGAACTCGCCGGCGCGCATCCGGGTGAACAGGTCCAGGTTCTCCTCGACGGTCCGGTCGCGGTACGGGCTGTTCGTGCCGGGCTCGGTCAAGGTGCCGCGGGACGAGCGGATCTCGTCGGCCGTCAGACTGTCGACGTAGGCGCGGCCGTCGCGGATCAGGTGGACGGCATACTGGTACAGCTGCTCGAAATAGTCGGACGCGAAATGAAGGTCGGTCCACTCGAACCCGAGCCATCGCACGTCGTCCTTGATCGCCTCGACGTACTCGACCTCCTCCGTCGTCGGATTGGTGTCGTCGAAGCGAAGGTTGCAGCTGCCGCCGAACTCGCGCGCCACGCCGAAGTTCAGGCAGATCGACTTGGCGTGCCCGATGTGGAGATAGCCGTTTGGCTCGGGGGGGAATCGTGTCGCCACTCGTCCCTGATGCTTCCCCGCGGCGCGATCTTCGGTGATGATTGAGCGGATGAAGTCGAGGCCCGGCGCGGGGTCGCGCGTTGCTTCTGTCGCGGTGTCGTTCATGGCCGTAAAAGCTGATTATACGTGCTCGCGGAGGTGGTTCATGTCTGGTCGCTTCTCGTCGGTCAGCCTCCTGGTGGTGCTCACGATCGTCTGGATCGCCTCGGGGCTACGGCCCTTTCACGCGGAACCGCGAGCCCAGCATCCCGACACGCTCGCGGCGCTTCTGGTCGAAGTGAAGGGGCTGCGCGCCGCAATGGAAGAAATGGCGTCGGCGGGCCCGAGGGTGCAGCTCGCATTCGGGCGGCTGCAGCTGCACGAGCAGCGGATCAACGGGCTCGTGCGCCGCCTCGACGTCGTTCGCGAGAAGATCCGGCCCGCCATGCAGGAGGCGGAGCAGCTCCGCTCGCAGCTGGTGCGGTTCGAGGCGGTCGCAAAGTCGACGGCGCCGGAGTTCCTGGACGAGCGGAAGAGCATCGAGAGCGAGTTGCCCGGGCTGAGAAAAGCCTCCGCCAGGGCCGCCTACGACCTGCAGCAGCTCCAGAACGAGGAGACCTCACTCGCCAGCGATATCGCGCTCGAGCAGGGTCGCTGGGTCGACGTCAATCAGCGGCTCGAGGAGCTCGAGCGCGCCTTGATCCGAAAGTAAGGAGTTGTCATGCGTCGTAGTGCTGCTGTCTCGGCTGCCGCTCTCGCATTGTTCACGATGGCGATCGCCACCGCCCCGGATCGGGGCGCCATCGCCGTCGCCGCCACGGCTCCTCGTCCCGGTGTCGACTGGCCGCAGTTTCGTGGGATTGCCGCCAGGGGGATCGCCGAGGGCTTCTCGCTGCCCACCACCTGGAATGCCGCGGACAACACCAATGTCGTCTGGAAGACGCCGGTTCCCGGCCTCGGGCTGTCGAGCCCGGTGGTCTGGGGCAATGACCTCTTCATCTCGACCTCGATCAGCGGAAAGACCGACGCGGGTTTGAGGGTGGGTCTCTACGGCGACATCGCTTCCGTTCAGGACGACACGGCGCACGAGTGGCGCGTTTACGCGCTCGACAAGAAGACCGGCAAGATCAACTGGCAGCAGACGGCCTACAAGGGGGTGCCGAAAGTCAAACGACATACGAAATCGAGCCACGCCAACTCCACGCTCGCCACGGACGGCGAGAGGATCATCGCCTTCTTCGGCTCCGAAGGTCTCTTCGCCTACGACCTGAAGGGCAAGCTCCTCTGGAGGAAGGACCTCGGCCTGCTCGATGCGGGTTACTACGTGGTCCCGGGCGCGCAGTGGGAAACGGGCAGCTCGCCGGTGATCCACGACGGCATGGTGGTCATTCAGGCCGATGTGCAGAAGGGCTCCTTCCTCGCGATGTTCGACGCGAAGGACGGCCGTGAGGTGTGGCGCGTCAGCCGCAGCGACGTACCGACCTGGAGCACGCCGACGATTCACACCGTCAACGGCCAGACACAGATTCTGGTCAACGGCATGCGTCAGGTCGGCGCGTACGACTTCAAGACCGGCAAGGAGATCTGGACGCTGTCAGGCGGCGGGGACATTCCCGTCCCGACCCCGGTCGTCAGCGACGGCCTCGTTTACATCACGAACGCTCACGGCCCGCTCTCCCCGGTCTACGCGATCAAGGACACGGCGACCGGAGACGTGAGTCTGAAGCCCGACCAGACGAGCAACGACGGCGTGCTCTGGAGCGTCCCGCGGGGCGGCGGCTACTTGTGCACGCCGCTCATCTACCAGGGGCTCGCTTATATCGTCCGCTACAACGGGGTGCTGAACGTCTTCGATGCAAGGACCGGCGAGAGAAAGTACGAACAGCGCCTCGCGGGGGCGACGTCGGCGTTTACCTCGTCTCCTGTTGCCAACGACGGCAAGGTCTACGTCGCGAGCGAAGACGGGCAGGTGTTCGTGATCAAGGCCGGGCCCACGTACGAGCTGCTCGCGATGAACGAGATGGCCACACCCGTGCTCGCCACGCCGGCGATCTCCGAGGGGCGCCTCCTGCTGCGGACGCAGGATCAGATCATGGCGATCGGCAAGAAATGAGGTTCCGGGGGTCCGGGGGTCCGGGGGTCCGGGGGTCGCGAATCACGGCCGTTTGCGCACCGCACCTCTGGCCTTGGCCCCCGACCGGCGGCGGGGCTTCGAAACGGTGTTCTGCCAGGCCAACATCAGGGCGCCTCGCACGGTCGGCTGGTCGGAGACGTCGAGTCGGACGTTGGTGTAACCCTGCCGGCCCCACCCGCCGGTCGAGGGGACGAACATGCGGGGGCTGGTTCGGAGGAACTCCTGCTGCTCCTCGGGGGTCAGCTTGACGGTGCCCCACTGGTCGTCGGGATGCAAGGTCGCGAAAATGCGTCCTCCGACCCGAAAGTCCGGGTGGCCCATGTGCACGCTCTCGACGACGCCGTCGAGGTCGAGCGCGAGCCGGCGGAAGTCCTCAGCGGTCATTTTCCCGGAACCCGCAAATGCCTCTACTTGCCGGCCGTCGAGAGATAGTCGATCGCCAGATTGGCGAGCGCGCGCACGCCGGTCGGCAGCGCCGCCTCGTCCACGTAGAACAGCGGCGAATGGTTGGCGGGCGCCTTCCCCGCCTGATCGGGCGGCGTGATCCCCAGAAATACGAACAGCCCGGGAGCCTGGCGCTGGTAGTAGGTGAAGTCCTCCGCGCCGGTGATCAGCTCCGACTGGTTCACTTTCCCGGGCGCGACGCGCTCGAGGGTCGGGAGCATCTGCTCGGTCAGCTTCGGATCGTTGGCCGTGACCGGATACCCGCGATGGATCTTCACGTCGGCGGTGGCGCCGCCGGCAGCGGCGATGCCTTCCGCGATCTTCTTGACCCGGGCGTGGATGTCGTTCTGCACGTCGTCGTCGAAGGTGCGGATGGTGCCGACGAGCCGCGCAGTCTCCGGGATGATGTTATTGCGTACGCCTGACTGAAATTGCCCCACCGACACGATCGCCGGGAGTTTCGTGATGTCCACGTTGCGGCTGACGATGGTCTGCAGGGCGGTGACGATCTGCGAGGCGATGACGATCGGGTCCACGCCGCGCCAGGGGGCCGAGCCGTGCGTCTGCTTGCCTTTGACGATGATGTCGAATTGATCGGCTGCGGCCATGAAGGGACCGCTGCGGTAGGTGATCGTACCGGTCGGGACGTTCGCGAACACGTGCAGCCCGAACACCGCATCGACCTTCGGGCTCTGCATCACGCCTTCCTTGACCATCAGCTCCGCGCCGGCCGGCCGTTCGTCGAGCGGAGCCCCCTCCTCCGCCGGCTGAAAGATGAACAGTACGGAGCCGGGGATGCGGTCCTTGATCTGCGACAGGACCCGCGCGGTCGCCAGCAGCATCGCGACGTGCGTATCGTGCCCGCACGCATGCATGACCCCGACCTTGTTCCCTTCGTACTCCGACGTCGCCTTGCTGGCGAACGGGACGTCGACCTCCTCGCGCACCGGCAGGCCGTCCATGTCGGCGCGCAGCGCCACGACCGGTCCCGGGCGCCCGCCTTTCAGCAGCGCGACGACGCCGGTCTTCGCGATGCCGGCCCGCGGCTCGAGCCCGAAGCTTCGAAGGCGCTCGACGACGTACTTGGAGGTCTCGACTTCGCGGTTGGACAGCTCGGGATGCTGGTGAAGGTGGCGGCGCCACGCGATCAGCTCCGGTTCCACAGCCGCTGTAAGCTTGTCGATCTCCCCGGCGAGCGACTGCGCAGCTGCCGGACCCGCAGGCCCGAGCAGCGCCGCCAGACCGATCACCAGCCAGAATGTCTTACGCATAAGAAGAAGATACATCGAAGGCGGCCGGCCGATCAGCACGATGGTCACACCGGTGAAAAGCTGCCGGGGTCGGCGATATACTCATTGGTCTGTTGAACCGGCCTGATGGCCAGAACAAAGGGGCATCATGATTACAGCGTGCAGTATTCGTCGGACGGCGATCGCCGTCTGCCTGTCGTTGGTGGCCGCCACCGCCTTCGCGCAGACCAAGCCGAAACCCTACGTGCCGGAGAGCGGCCAGGCGGGCAAGGACGTCGTCTGGGTGCCGACCCCGCAGGTCCTGGTCGAGAAGATGCTCGACATGGCGAAGGTCACGCCGCAGGACCTCGTCATGGACCTGGGATCGGGCGACGGCCGCACGGTCATCACCGCAGCCAAGCGGGGGGCGCGCGCGATGGGCGTCGAGTACAACCCCGACATGGTGGCGCTCTCGAAGCACAACGCCGAAGAGGCGGGCGTGAGCGGCAAAGCAACGTTCGTGAAGGCCGATCTGTTCGAGACGGACCTGTCGAAGGCGACCGTCATCACGATGTTCCTGCTGCCGCAGATCAACCTGAAGCTCCGGCCGAAGATCCTCGACCTGAAGCCCGGCACACGCATCGTCTCCAATTCGTTCACGATGGAAGACTGGGAAGCCGATGAAACGGCGACCCTCACCGAGGATTGCACCACCTGGTGCACGGCTATGCTCTGGATCGTGCCGGCCAAAGTCGATGGCGCGTGGACGACACCCCAGGGCGACATGGTGCTGACGCAGAACTTCCAGATGGTCTCCGGCACGTTCGGCGGCAAGCCGATCGCCGACGGCCGGCTCCGCGGCGACCAGTTCACGTTCACGGCCGGCGGCGCGAAGCACACCGCCAGGGTGAACGGGAACGCCATGCAAGGCTCCAACTGGACGGCCGCCAGGAAGTAGGCCCGACCTTCAGGTCGGGCGTCTTCGAGGCCGGCGCGACCTGGGGCTTATCGCGGTGAGATTCTGAGCACCCGAACGTCGTTCGCCGGCAGCTCCGCGCCCAGGCCGATGCCATCCCGGTCGTGGATCAGCATCACCGCGTCGCCGGTGACGAGATCGGTCGCCGTGTAGCGGCCGGGCGCACGCCGCATCGTGATCTCCGATCGTGCCGGCGACTTCGAATGATTGAACACGAACAGCAGCGTATCGGCACCGGACTCGCTGTACCGGACTTCCAGCGGTGAGCCCGTAACGGCGACCGGAAACTGAACGCCCGCCCATTGCAGCACTCCGCGGAAGAACCTCTCGGCCTCGGGCGTCGGCGTGGACTGTGCCGACGCGCTCACGTAGGACCCGATCATCAGCGTCCGCCCCTTGCCGTAGGACGACATCACCGCGGCTGCCGTACCGTCCTCGAACTGCGCAACGACCTTCGCGCTGCTGGATGCCGGGGCGAGTGTCTCCTTGTACCAGCGCGCCGGCAGAACCGTGCCTGACGTGAAGCCGGGGAGGTCCTCGCCGCTCCAGCGGATGGTCGTGCGTCCGCCGGGTGCGGTTTCGATCGCGGACTCGCGCGCACCCATCACCTCCCAGAGCCCCAGACCGGGGATCCGCTCGGACGCGTAGCCCTTCTCGTTGTTCCAGGCGAGGCGCGCCTCGGCGACCAGCGCGCCGCCGGCCCGCACGTAGTCCTGCAGCACGGGTGCGGATGCCTCCGGGAGCATCAGCGGGTAGGGAAAGATCACGAGCTTGTACTGAGCGAGCTTCTGAGCCGAGATGTGATTGATGTGAACGTAATCGAGCGGGACGTTGGCCGGGAACAGCGCACGATGGACGCCGAGCAGCGAATCGCGCTCGATGCCCACGACCTCTCCCTGAGGGCCGCCGTACGCCGCCGCGCGCTGCCGCCCGCCGACGAAATGCGCCAGCGGATTGTAGACAACGGCCACCTCCGCCTTCGGCGGACGCGCCTCGAGAAACAGCCGCTGATTGCGGTCGACGATGCCGGCAATGGCTCCGGCGGTCTTCGCGCGCTCGGTGATCGTGCCGTCAAGATTGTTCAGACCGAAGCCCCCCGACTCGTACCCCGTGCTCATGGGATACCACGCGTAGTAGTTGATGCCCTTCGCCGCGCGCGACAGCGCCGTCCACGTCCAGACCTCGAGATCGTTGGGCGTGACGGTGGGGCTCACGTTCACCGAGATCGTGCCGAACCCCCCTTGCAGCTCGCCGACCCAGAAACCACGGCGCCCCTCGTCATAGCCGAACGACCGCGTGAAATCGAACAGCGCGGCGCGCCAGATCGGATCGCGATCCACGAAGGCGGAGTGTTTGGGATAGAAGGACGTACCGTAGAAGTCCACCTCCTTCGCCATCGTCCAGTCGTCTGCCTGCCCTTCCCAGTGGTGAGGCGAAGCGAACAGCCCGACGCCGGCGGCGTGGCTGGTGACGATGGTGGCGGGGGCGGCACGCTTCACCGCCTGATATCGATCGCGCAGGTCCTCGCCCAGCTTGCTGACGATGAACGACTTCCAGTCGATGTAGTCGGTGTAGGAGAGGATCGTGCTCATGCGGCTCGGTTCGACCGAGTCCCACTTCTCGAAGCGCCGGTACCAGGCGGCATTGAGCTTGTCGATCGTGCCGTACTTCTTGCGCAGCCACGCCCGGTACCGCTCGAGCGTGTTGGGGCAGAAGCAGAACTCCGGATTGGGGATCCACGTTGGGTTCGCCCAGTTGATCACGTGTGGCTCGCTCCACAGGTCCCACCCGACGAGCGCCGGGCTGCGGCGCGCGCGGTGGGCAAGCGCCGCGTAGAACGCGGTGTCGGCGGCGCGAACGCCCGGATGGTCGCGGCAATACCCGGGAGAGGTCTCGGGCTTGATCGCCTGGCCGTTCGACGACACGAACAGCGAGTCGGGATATTTCTCCCCGATCCACTGCGGCGCCGAGTCCATGTACACCTGCAGGACCAGCTTCAGCCCTTCCTCCTCGGCCAGCTCCAGCAGCACGTCGAGCGTTTCGAAGTCGTACCTGGCCTCGACCGGCTGACCCGAAGCCCAGTCGATCCAGGCACGGACGGCATTGAATCCGAGCGCCTTGATCTGGCGGACGTCGCCGCGCCAGGCTTCTTTCTTCGAACGCGCCTGCCCCTCGAGCATCGGCGCGCGAGCTTTTCCGCCGCCGTACCACGCGGCCATCGGGAAGAAGTCTGCTGTCTTCTGAGGCTGTGCGGATTGCGCGTGCGGAGTGGCGCGCAGGGTCCAGGAGGCGGCTGCACCGGCCAGCAGGACGGCGGCCAGCATCAGGGCGCCACGCGAAGAACCGCTCATGCCGGGGCGCTATCTGCGGAAGACGACGCCGACAGATGCCGTGACATATCTCACCTGGACCTTGCCGAAGGAAGAGGTCTCTTCGGTCGCCCGCAGCGTGCTGTGGTATCGAAGGTCGAATCGAAGGCCGGTGCGCGGAGTCAGAAAGCCGACGGCGCCGCCGCCGATGTTGAAGCCGGCCAGATTGAGGTTGACGGGGAGAAGCTGGTCGTCCTTCGCCACATGCATCAGGCCGAGGCCGCCCGATACGAACGGCCGCAGGCTGTACTCCGTCCAGCGGCGCGGCGTCGTCAGGACGACGTTGGCCATGGCGGATACCGTCCGGCTGCCCAGCACCACGTCGAGGTCATCGCGCTCGAAGAAACCAGGGGTCCAGGTGGTGATGACCTCTGCCCCGAATATCGTCGGGCCGAGCAGGGTCACCGCGCCGCCCAGATTCCAATGACGCTTATCGGTCCCGAGCTCCGGATCGGCGATGGTCGTGCTGCCCAGCACCGTCACTCCCACCATCGGTATGAGATGCCACTCGGCAGCGGCCGGACGCACCGCCCCCAGAAGGAAGAGAGAGCAGATGGCGAGCACTCTGATCATGAGCGCCCGGTGTTACGTGACCAGTTTCAGGAAGATCGTGGCAAACAGCGACCGGCCCACGTCACCGGCCGGCAGCTGGAAGGGGGCCACCAGCCTGTCGCTGTTCGCGAGCAGGATGAAGGTCAGGTTCCGTTCCGGCAGCTTGATAATCAGCGACGAGTATGCGTCGGGCACCAAGCCGAACTGCCAGACGATCCGGTGACCGTTGTAGCTCTGGACGAACCATCCCAGACCGGAGGGGATCGGCGTGCCGCGGTAACCCAGAGCCGGCTGCCACGCATAGGCCAGGGTCTCCTGCAGCAGGAGCACATTCGTGTCGAGGGCGCCATCAAGCTTCGCGAGGTCGCGGACTGTTGAAACCAGTCCGCCTCGCGCCGACATGGTCATGATGGGCATCTCGGTACGCTCGGCCCGCGAGCGGCTCTCGACCCGGTACCCCGGTGCCATCCGGCCCAGCACACGCCGATAGCGTTCGAGCTCGGAGGGCTCGTACAGCCCCTCCGGTAGCGGCAGCTCCGGATCGCGCAGGTCGGTTCCGGGGACGGAATCGATCATCGCCAGGCGGTTGAGGATCCGGTGCGAGACGCTCTTGCGATACGGCTGCGGAGCGCACCATTCCATGACGGTGGTCAGCTGCGCGTAGCGATCCGGGTTGTAGAAGAACGGCTCCCCCTGCGCTTCAGTCTGCCGATGGCTGAGGAGGTCACGGAGGGTCGCGGTCGCCTCCGGGATGTCGATCCCGTACCTGCCCAGCGGCGCGTCGAGCTCGAGGCGCCGCTGCTCGACGCACTGGAGGAGCAGGACGGCGGCCAGCGTGCCGCTGACCTCACCGACCAGGTACGGTGTGGCCGGCGTCGCGCGCTCGCGGGTCGCGATGTTCTGAAAGCCGTAACCCTTTTCCCACAACACGACGCCGTCGCGGGCGATCGCCGCCGACATCCCCGGGATGCCCGCCTGCTGCCGCAGTGCCTCGAGATACACGTCGAGAACCGGCAGGATGCCGAAAGGCGTGAAGATCGGCTGCTGCGCCGACGTGATCGTCGTCGCCGCGACCAGCGCACACACGAGACCGGACAGGAGCTTTCGCATCAGCGGATCAGCGTGAACTTCATGAAACCGACGACGTCGTCCCCCTCCCAGGGCCAGACGAACGACGCGTTGCGCGGCGCCGCGTGGGCGCGCACCCGAACGTAGTACTCGGCGTTGCTTTCGAGGGTGACGCTGCTGAACAACGGCAGGCGCTCGAACTGGGTCGTCAGCCAGGCCCAGGCGACTTCCTCGCGGTCAGTGGTTTCCGGACGCTCCATCCTGCCGTCGAGAGTACGGGTCAGGTAATAGCGCCGGGTCAGGTTGTCGTACCGCACGGTGGCCTTGACGACGGCGGACGCGAGCGTCCGATCGAACCACAACGAGCCAGCCCGCCGGAGGTCGACCTTATAGATGAAGCTGACGAGCATGCCGCTGTGGATCTTCGTGCGGATGTCGTCGGTCAGCTCGTGCGCGAGCTGGAACGAAACCAGGACCTGGCCGTCGCGGGGGAGCGGAGCGACTTTCAGGGTCTGCTCGGCAGCCGGAATAAAGGCGATGAACGAGGAGAACAGGATTGCCGTCAGCATCGAATGCGGATGGGCAATCATAAACCCGCTGGGGTCGAAAAGCCCTGCATTTCGAATCAGCCGGCAGGCTCAGCCGTAGGTTTGATTTGACCGACCAATTTGGTCGGAGTTATTCTAGGGGTCTCAAATGAGACTTGTCGCAGTTTCTGGGCCCACCTCGTCGGCTGCCGCCACGTCTGTTCCCGTCACTGACCGGTCAACCGCCGCGATGCTGGCGGTCGAGAACGTCACCGTCCGCTATGGCGACATCCTGGCGCTCGACAACGTCACGTTCGACGCCGCCGACGGCGAAATCCTCTGCCTGCTGGGCCCTTCCGGATCCGGAAAGTCGTCGTTGCTCCGGATCGTCGCGGGGGTCGAGCGTCCCACCAGCGGACGCGTAACCCTGAACGGTACTCAGGTGGCAGGAGCCGGCACCTTCGTCGATCCCGAGAACCGGCGCGTCGGCATGGTGTTTCAGGATTACGCGTTGTTTCCGCACCTGACCGTGGCGGCAAACGTCGCGTTCGGGCTTCGCAGCCTGACCCGCGCAGCGTCCGACCGCGTGGTGGCGACCATGCTCGAGCGTGTGGATCTGGCGCGGTATGGATCGAGCTATCCGCACATGCTGTCAGGGGGCGAGCGTCAGCGGGTTGCGCTGGCCCGTGCGCTGGCCCCGCGGCCCCGTGTGCTGCTGATGGACGAGCCGTTTTCGAGCCTGGACGGCCATCTCCGCGACCAGGTCCGCCAGCAGACGATCGACCTGCTGCGCGAAACCGGGACGACCACGCTGCTCGTGACGCACGACCCGGAAGAAGCGATGCGGATCGCGGACCGCGTGGCGCTGCTCCACAAGGGCCGCCTCGTCCAGTGCGGGTGCGCGGCGGATCTCTACGCGCGACCGGCAACCTGTTTCGTCGCGCGGACCTTCGGAGACGTCAACGAATTCCCCGGCACGTGCCTGAACGGCCGCATCACAACCGCCCTCGGCACCTTTCCCGCGCCGCACCTGCCCGAGAATGCCTGCGCCAGCGTGTGCATCCGGCCGCAGCACGTGCGCGTCGCGCAACGCTCCCGCGGCATCCACGCCCACGTCGTGCGGACCTCCTGCCTGGGCGAAGTGGACCACGTCGTCCTGGCCGTGGCCGGCTGCGAGCGCCCAGTGAACCTGCGCGCGTTCGGCCGGACGAAGCTCGAGCCGGCCGACAGTGTCTTTCTGGACGTGGACCCCGAGAACGTGCTCATCCTGCCGCAGGACGCCGAGTAATACCAATCCGTCTTTACCTCTGGAGTTGATTCGCACGATGAAAGATCTGTTGTTCGGTACCGCCAGAACGGCGGCGCTCGCCTGCTTCGCTGCCCTGATTGCCGTGCCAGCCGCGGCGCAGGAGCTGAACCTCTACACCACCCGTGAGCCCGGGCTCATCCAACCGCTGATCGAGTCGTTCACGAAGTCCTCAGGGATCAAGGTGAACACGATCTTCGTGAAGGACGGGCTTCCGGAACGGCTCGCGGCCGAGGGGGCGAAATCACCCGCCGACGTCCTGATGGCCGTGGATTTCGGCAACCTCACGGACCTGGTCGAGAAAGGGCTGACGCAGCCGGTGAAGTCGGCGGCGCTCGAGGAGGCCGTTCCGGCGAACCTGCGCGGCAAGGACGGTAAGTGGTTCGCGCTTTCCCTGCGCGCGCGCGTGCTCTATGCCGAGAAGGACCTCGGTCTCTCGACGGTCACCTACGAACAGCTTGCGGACCCGAAGTGGAAAGGCAAGATCTGCTCACGATCCGGTCAGCACCCGTACAACACCGCGCTCGTGGCCGCGTTCATCGCTCATCACGGAGAAGCGAAAGCCGAGGCGTGGCTTCGGGGGGTCAAGGCAAATCTGGCGCGCAAGGCAACCGGCGGCGATCGCGACGTCGCCCGCGACATCATGGGTGGGATCTGCGACATCGGTCTCGGCAACTCGTACTACGTCGGCCTCATGCGAAGCGGCCGTGGGGGGGACGAGCAGGCCCGCTGGGGGGCCGCGATCACGGTGATTCTCCCGAGTTTCGAGGGAGGCGGCACTCACGTCAACGTCTCGGGCGCCGCCGTCGCGAAGAACGCGCCGAACCGCGCGGCCGCCGTCAGGTTCCTCGAATACCTGGTCTCCCCCGACGCGCAGAAGATCTACGCGGAGGCGAACTTCGAATTCCCCGTCCGGCAGGGAGCAACGATCCATCCGATCATCGCGGCGCTCGGCACGCTGAAGGTCGATCCGGTCCAGATCGCGGACATCGCCCGGCATCGGGTCACCGCCAGCAAGCTCATAGACAAGGTCGGGTTCGACAATTGAGGGTGGAGGCACCCTGGCTCTTTGCCTCCGGTGTCGTCACCTTTTTCGTTCTTGCTCCGGTCGCCGCGCTCGCCGTCACGGCGACCGGCGGTTCCCCGGAGCTCTGGCAGCACCTTTTTGCTTACGTGCTGCCGGTCGCCGCCCGAGACACGATCATTCTCCTCCTCGGCGTCGGTCTGGTGGCCGGCGTCGTCGGCACCGGGTCCGCCTGGCTGGTTACCGCGTACGATTTTCCCGGCCGCAGGACCTTCACGTGGGCGCTCCTCCTGCCGCTCGCCGTCCCCACCTACATCGTCGCGTACGCGTATCTCGACGTGCTTCACCCGGTGGGCCCGGTTCAAAGCGCCTTGCGGGCCCTGCTGGGCTTCGACAGCCCGCGTCAGTTCCGGCTGCCCGACGTCCGCTCGATGACGGGGTGCATCCTGCTTCTCGGCTTCGTTCTGTACCCGTACGTGTATCTCACCACGCGGGCGATGTTTCTGATGCAGGCGTCCAACCTGCTCGACGTCGCGCGAACACTGGGCGCGGGCCGCGGCGCGGTGTTCTTTCGTGTCGCACTCCCCCTGGCCCGCCCAGCGATCGCCGTGGGCGTGAGCCTCGCGCTCATGGAAGCGCTGAACGATATCGGCGCGGCGGAGTTCCTTGGCGTGCGAACGCTGACGGTCTCGATCTACACGACGTGGGTCACGCGATCGGATCTGCCGGGCGCGGCACAGATCGCCATCGCCATGCTCGCGCTGGTCGTGGGCATCGTGCTGGTCGAACAATGGGCGCGGCGGCGCCGGCGCTATGCCAACGACGCCCAGGGCCCGCGGCCGATGGTTCCTCACCGGTTGTTCGGAATCCGGGCCGCAGCCGCCTGCTGCCTCGCGCTGGTGCCCGTGGTGCTGGGGTTTCTCGTTCCCGCGTCGTACCTGGTGGGGGAATCGGTCGACCGCGTGCGGTTTGCCGGCGTCTCTCCGGCGCTCGTCACCGAGACCTGGAACACCGTCGCCCTGTCGCTGCTGGCGACGGTGCTCACGGTCACCTGCGCGCTGGTGGTCGTATACGCGGTGCGGGTCACTCGCACGAGGGCACCGGCGATGCTCGCGCGGGCGGCGTCGATCGGCTATGCGATCCCCGGCAGCGTGCTCGCCATCGGCATTCTTCCGGTCGCCATCGGGGCGGACCGCATGATCGACGCCGTATGGGTGCCGATTGCCGGGGCGTCGGTAGGCCTGTTGGTCCTGGGCTCGGGAGCCGCGCTGCTCTACGCCTACCTCGTCCGTTTTCTGGCGATCGCGGCGGGCGGGATCGAATCGGGCCTCAGCCGAGTATCCCCGTCACTGGACGAAGCGGCGCGGACGCTCGGGGACGGAGCGATCAGACGCCTTCGCCGGATTCACCTGCCGCTGACCCGCCCCGCGCTGCTGTCGGCCGCCCTGCTCGTATTCGTCGACTGCATGAAGGAGCTGCCGGCGACATTGCTGCTGCGCCCCGTCGGGTTCGAGACCCTGGCCACCCACCTGTATGCGGAAGCCGCCAGAGGCACGTATGAAGACGCCGCGCTCGCCGCGCTGCTCATCGTGCTGGGTGGCCTCGTGCCGGTTGTCATTCTGGCCCGAGTCGATCAAGCCGTGGGGTGACGATCACGATGCGCTGGCACCATGGAACCGGGTAATTTATACTGCAGCAAGTTCGAACAGTTTGCGGTAGTCGGTTGCGTGCCGCTCGAAATATCACCGATTGGGCATTTCGCCGCTCCGGAACTGTTGTTGCACGCAGACGCACAAACCATGATTGGTATCTGGATCATCGCCGCAGGCACGCTTGCGGCGGCTGCGACAGCTCTAATTCTTCGCCGCGGCCGCCGAAGCGACGACTCCTCTCCATCCTCTCAGGCGTCTACCACGCCCGTGGGAACCGTCAGCGAAGAATGGCTCTCGAATGCCCGCGGGCAGGGAGATCAGAACTGGTGAACTCCGCGACCGACTTCGGCAAGGCGTTGCGACGGCAACGGGAACAGCGCGGCATCGCGCTCAAGGCAATCGCCGAGCAGACCAAGATCGGCCACACGTTCCTCGTGGCGCTGGAGCGGGGCGACTGCTCGAAATGGCCCGGCGGCATCTACAGCAGAGCCTGGATCCGGGCTTACGCAACGGCCATCGGGCTGGATTCTGACGACGTGGCCGCGCGGTTCATCAAGTGTTTCGCTCAGAACGCCTTTCCCGATGGTGACCCGACCCCCCCGGTCCCTGCCGATCTGCCCCGCATCACCCCGCTCCGACTGACACTCGAGGCCGATCCGCAGGAGCGCTTTCGGGTCGTGACCCGCCGGTCGCTGCTGTTCGTCGTGGATCTGCTCATCGCCTTGAGCGCCGCGGCCGTCGTCTCCGGCCTCACGGCCGTCGGCTTCTGGACGGCGTTCGCGAGCGCGACTCTGGCCTGCCATGCCGTAGGGCTCTTCGGCGGCGGCGGATCGGCCGCGGGGTGGGTCGATCGGTTCGTGCGCCGTCATGCCCGGCCACACGACCAGCCGGCAGACGCAGCGATTGCCGAAGCTGCATAGCGCGTAGTATGGCGGCATGTGTCTTCGTCGCGGTCTAGCGGCCGCCATACTCCTCCTCGCCTCCTCGGCTTCGCTCCTCGCACAGGACCCTCCCGAGCTGCGGGCCCTCTGGGTCGACGCCTTCCACGAAGGCATCCGCTCGGCCCGCGAGGCCGATGACCTGGTCGCCGCGGCGAAGCGGGCCAACCTCAATACACTGATCGTCCAGGTCCGGCGGCGGGGCGACGCGCTCTATGCCAGGGGGATCGAGCCGCCTCTCGATGACCCCGCGTACGACCCGTCCTTCGACGCGCTCGCCTACATCGTCGACGCAGGCCACCGTGCGGGGCTCGAGGTCCACGCGTGGATCAACGCGATGCCGGTCTGGCGCGACGAAACGCCGCCGCTGGACCCGCGGCACGTCTTCAACCGGCATGGGCTCTCGGCGCCCGGCCACGAGAACTGGCTGACCTCGTCGCCTGCCGGAGAGCACAAGTTTCCCGTTGGCTACTTCCTGGATCCCGGACATCCCGCCGCAGCCGCCTACCTAGCCGAGGTTTACCTGAACATCGTCCGCAACTACGCGGTGGACGGTATTCACTTCGACTACGTCCGTTACCCCGAGACCGACGAGCGCCTGCCGCGCGGCGCGGGGGTGGGATACAACGCCGCCAACCTGGCGCGTTTCCGCCGCGCCACCGGACGGACGGATACGCCCGACCCCGGCGACGAAGCGTGGATGCAGTGGCGGCGCGGGCAGGTCACGAATCTCGTCCGGCGTGTCGCGATCGAAGCGAAGGCCATCAACCCGCGCATCAAGGTCAGCGCAGCGCTGATCCCGTGGGGCCGGCCGCCGACCAGCGAAAAGGATTTCGACAACGTGGCGCCCATGCAGCGCATCTTTCAGAACTGGCATGAATGGCTGGAGGATGGCTGGCTCGATCTCGGCATCCCGATGAACTACGCGACCGAAACCGACGATCGCGTGCGCGGCTGGTTCGACGGGTGGATGCGTTGGGAGAAGCGTCATCAGCACGGCCGCCAGCTTGCGGTCGGCCTCGGGGCCTATCGCAACATGCCGGCACACACGCTGGCCCAGGTCGCGCGCGCGCGCGCCGACGACGACGGCCGGGTCGCGGGGGTCTCGTTCTTTTCGTACGCCGTCCCCGCCCAGCCGGCTGCCGTGAAGCCGGGGACGGATCTTCCAGCCGTTCCGGTGACCGGCAGCGACCGCCTGGCATTTCTGGCCGAGGGAGCCGGCGGATCGCCGGCTGCCTTCGCGCGCCCCGCCCCCATCCCGCCGATGCCGTGGATCTCGAGACCCGAGCGCGGATGGATCGCGGGGACCATTACGGCAGCGATGCCGGAGCAGGCCGACGGCATTGCGGTGAAGATCGTTCGGCGGAGGTTCTGGCCCTTCGGCAACACCCGGCGCACTGTCGCCGACGGCAATGGCTACTTCGGCCTGGCGAACGTGAAGCCCGGTCGTTATGAGATCTCGATCGAATCACCGGACGGATCCCGGAAGCTCGAGGTGCTCGTGTCGGCCGGCCGGGTCAGCCGCGCCGCCTTCTGACCACGCCGTTCAAAACCGCGATCGCGAGAAAATTGAGGGCTACGAGCAGGAACACCGGCCGGAGCCCGGCTGATTCCGCGAGGTGGCCGGCCAGCCAGGGCATGGTCATGCCGCCGGTCAGCGCCGCTGTGAAGAGGATGCCGAACACAGTGCCCGAATGCTCGCGAAACGCCGCGCCGGCTATCCCCAGCACGGTCGGGAAAATGCCGGCCAGCGCGAGCCCGGTGAGCAACACACCGGCAACCGCGATGGATGTCGTCTCGGCCCCCGCCACGGCGACGGCTCCGATCGCTGCGAGCACCGCGCCTGCCATCACGATCCGGCACGGCCCGAATCGCAGGAGCACGCGGCTCAGTGCCAGGCGGGCAACCATGATTGCGGCCCAGTAGGCGGCGAGCAGAAACGAGGCGCGTTCCACCGGCAGCGCCAGTTCCCTGGTGAGGAAGGTCGCAAAGTAGCCGCCGAGCATGAATTCGTTGCCCGACTGGAAGAACAACAGACAGGCGAGCGCCAGAACGAGCGGCATGGCCGCGAACTTCCGCATCTCGGCAAGCGGAAAACCATGTGCCTGCTTCGGCGCAGGGAATCGCACGGAACCGGCCGCCAGCGCCGTGACGACGCAGAGTGCCGCCGCGGCGACGAGCAGCCCGCCGAGCCCGACCCGTTGCAGCAGCGCGCCGACGCTGAACGGGAGCAGCAGGGCCCCGAAGCCGAAGAACACGCCGAGCAGGTTCAACGCCGACGCCTTCCGGTCGGGGTCGTCGTGCAGGTCGGCGACGAGGGTATTCGCGCCGGCATTCACGGCGCCGCCGCCAAATCCGAGAAGCGCGACCGCCGGGACCAGGGCGGCGAACACGGCGGCGCGGGCAATCCCCACCAACCCGAGCGCGACCAGCACCGATCCGAGCGCCAGCGGGAGCTTCATGCCGAAGCGGTCCATCGCGGGCCCGACGAGCAGGCTCGCCAGCAGCATGGCGGAGTTGGTCGCGAGAAACAGCGTGCCGGCGCCGGCGAGGTCGAAGGCGATCCGTTCGGAGAGCACCGGCATCACGGCCCCGAGCAGCGCCATGACGATGCCGAAGACGAAGATCCCGGCGTAAGCGATCCACTCGAGCAGGACCGGGCGGCCACCCCCGATCATCTGATCACCGGTTCGGGCGCCCTTTCGTACCAGTGGCTGGCATATTCGTCGAAGACGCGGAAGTTGTGGTCCTTCGCCACGCCTGCGACGTTCGGCGAGACGAAGGTGGTGAGCGGGCGGCCGGCGGCTGCCAGCCTCGCGCCCGTCTCCGCCACGAGCGCCATCGCCACGAATACCGCCGCCATCGTCGAGCCGGCCCCGATTTTCTCCCGGTTCCCGACGTCGACCTGCGCATCCTCCGGCGCGACGCAATTGTCGATCGCGATGTCAGCGACGTCGGATAGCGCCTTGCCGCTCGAGTGCGTCTTCTTGGCGATCGACGCATTCGCATGCGACGAGACGCTGATGACATGGGAGCCGCGCGCCCGTGCGTAGAGCGCCGCCTCGATCGGCGCCGCGTTGAGGCCGCCGTGCGAGAACACGATCAGGCAGTCCTGTGGCCCGAACGGATAGCTCTGCAGGAACTGCTCGACGTAACCCTCGCGCCGTTCGATCCAGAGCAGCTCGCGGGCGCCGTGCGGGCCGATGACGTTTGACCACATCAGCCTGGGATCGTAGAGCGGATAGAAGCCGACGAAGCTGCCGTAACGCGGGAAGACGTCCATGACCGGAATCACCGAATGCCCGCTGCCGAACAGGTAGGCGCGGCCAGCGCCGCCGATCGAATTCGCCAGCAGCTGCGCGGCGTCCTGCAGCTTCTGCTGCTGCGTGGTATGGATTCGGGTCAAAACACTGGTGATGGATTCGTAATAGCGGGTCGCAGACATGGTTATCTCGTTCCGTCCAGCGCGAGGCGGGCTGCGCCGAGCAGACCGGCGTCCTCGCCGAGTTGAGTGAGGTCGATGCGGCAGCGTGAGGCGGCGATCGGCTGGGCCCAGCGGATGACACCCGAGCGGATGCGGTCGACCATGAGATCGCCGGCGCCCACCATGAAGCCGCCGCCGAGCACAACGGCTTCGGGGTTCAGCAGGCTGATCAGATTCGCGATGCCCATGGCCGTGTAGTCCGCGGCTCGATGCAGCGCCGCCAGCGCGGCGCCATTGCCGGCCCGTGCCGACGCGACGACCGCCTGGCCGTCGGGCAATCCGGCGAAGCGAGCGACACCAGGTCCGGCCGCCTCCGCTTCCCAGCAACCGGTCTGCCGGTATTCGTCTTGCCAGTCCGGATTCAATGCGAACCAGCCTGCGGCGCCGGCAATCCCGCCGGCCCCTCGAAGGACGCGTCCTTCGCTCAGGATCCCGACGCCGATGCCGGTGCCGATCGCGACGAACACCACGTGACGCAGCCCCCGCGCCGCGCCAAGCCAGGCCTCGCCGAGCACGTGCCCGGAGCGGTCGCTGTCGATGAACGTCTCGATGTTCAGGCGCTGCCGCAGGGCCTCGCGCAGCGGACGCTCGTCGCTGCCCCAGAGGTTCGGGCACCAGGCGCGTCCGGTTGACTCGTCGTAGATCCCTGGCACGACGATGCCGGCAGCCGTGACCCCCTCGCAGGCTTCCGAAATCTGCGCGACGCACGCCTCGAAGTCGTGCGCGGCCGGCACTGTTCGGTGATCACGTATGGCCCCGTCCGCGTCCACGCGGGCGATCGCTGTCTTCGTGCCGCCGAGATCGACTGCCAGGACTCGTCTCACGTGAGAGGGCTATCCTACTATCGGAATGACGGCGGCACTTCGTTCGCTCGCGCTGGCGCTGGTGACCCTGCAGTCGCTCGTGGACGGCGCCGTCGTACGCGGGCCGGTGGAAAAGCGCCAGATTGCGCTCGTCTTCACCGGGCACGAGTTTGCCGAGGGCGCGCCGACGATCCTGGACGTGCTGTCGCACCGCCGCATGCGCGCGTCCTTCTTCCTGACCGGGGCGTTCCTCGACGATCCCGGGAAGGGTCCGCTCGTTCGGCGCATGGTCCGGGACGGGCATTACGTGGGCGCGCACTCGGATGCGCATCTGCTCTACGCGCCCTGGACGGGTCCGAAGGTGACACTGGTATCGCGGGAGGAATTCGAGCGGGACCTGAACCGGAATTACGCGAAACTGGAGCGCTTCGGCGTCACGCGCGACGCCGCACGCTACTTTCTGCCGCCGTACGAGTGGTACACCGCGGAGATCGCCGGGTGGACGCGGTCCCTGGGCCTGACGCTGGTGAACTTCACGACCGGAACCCGGTCGAATGCGGATTACACGCAGGAAGGAACGAAGCCGTTCGTGTCGAGTGCGGGCATCTTCGAGAGCATCCTGAAACGGGAACGCGAGGATCCGCACGGCCTCAACGGGTTCCTGCTCCTGCTGCACGTCGGCGCGGGACCGGGGCGGGCCGACAAGTTTCATCGACGGTTCGATGAACTGGCCGGCCGGCTGGCCGATCGTGGTTACACCTTCGTCCGCGTCGACACGCTGCTCGACAAGTGACTACTTCGCCGGGAGTGTCTCGGCCAGCGCCTTGAGCCGCGCCGCGTCGCGCCCTGTCGCCGCCGCCGCGTCCTGCCCGAGCTGTGCCGCCAGAGTTGCCAGTTGCGCGCGGTCGTTGCTGTCGAGCGCCGCCTTCACCGCAGCGGCGCGGTCAGGCTGGATGGCGTTGTTCCGCATGAGCTGATCCAGATACGCCCGCGCGACCGTTGCGCCAGCCGGGAACGTCACAAGCGGCTGTTGTTGCGGGTTGAAGGCATCGTAGTGCACCAGCCGGGCGGCCTCGAGCTCGTTGGGCGACAGATGCTCGCTCGGTTTCAGGCGGAAGATGTCGAGACCGCGAGCCATCTCCGCGCCATAAATGTGACCGTTGTACCAGTAGGCCGACCACTGCCCTGCCGTAATCAGCCGCTTGCCATCGACGGGGCCGCGATCGAAGTACGCGATCTCGAACGGCTTCGCCGAATCCGTGAAGTCGAACACCGACACGCCCCCCTGGTACCACCCCTGGACCATGATGTCGCGGCCCGGCACCGGCACCAGCGATCCGTTATGGGCCACGCAGTTCTCCACCTCGGTCTGCGGCGCCGGCAGCTTGTAGTAGCTCCGGAACTGCAACTTGCGGTCGACGATGTCGAAGATCGCGTTGGCGCCCCACTCGGGGAGGTCGGTCGCGCGGCAGCGCGGGCGCGTGCCGCCGCCCCACTCGTCGGTGAAGATGACTTTGGTCCCGTCGTTGTTGAAGGTGGCCGAGTGCCAGTAGGCAAAGTTCTTGTCGCTGGCGGCGTCGAGCCGGACCGGTTTGACCGGATCCGAGATGTCCAGCAGGATGCCGTTGCCGGAACAGGCGCCGGCCGCAAGCCCGAGCGCGGGAAACACCGTGATGTCATGGCACTGATTGGTCTCGCTCGTCGTTTGCGTGCCCGGGCCGTGATCGCCCTTCTTGGCGAGACCGGCGATCGCGCCGGTCGCCGGATCGGCGAAGATCCGGGGGCGGCTGACGATGCGGGCTTTTTCAGGCGAGGCCAGCGGAATCTGAATCACGTCGATGCTGAACAGCGCCGTGTTCGGGTCTTCTTCGGGCTTGCCTGCGGAGCAGCCGGCGAGCTCCTCCGCCGGACGCGGCGTGCCGGTGCCGGATCCATAGACGTAAATGTTCGCCTTGTCATCCGGATCCTCGACCAGCGTGTGCGTATGCGATCCGCGGCAGGTCTGGACCGCGGCAAGCTGCCTGGGCTTCTTCAGCTCGGTGATATCGAAGATCCGGATCCCGCGGAACCGCTCCCGGCTGACGGGGTCCTCCACGCCCGAGGTGCCGCAGTCGATCCGGCCGCGGGTCTGCTCCACCGACATGATCAGCAGATTGCCGCGGATGGAGACGTCTCCCTGGCCGCCGGGGCAGATCACCGAGGCGATCAGCTGCGCCTCCGCGGGGTTCGCGATGTCATAGATGTTGAAGCCGCTGAAATTGCCGATGAACAGCTGGTTGCCGCGGAACGCCATGTCGGAGTTCACGAAGTTCAATCCGCTGCCCCGCTGCGCCGTCGGTTTCTTCGCAGCCGGTTTGCCGCCGGCTGGCGGCTTGGCCGCTGGCTTTTCTGCCGGCGGAGCGGCAGGTTTTTCGGCGCCCTCCGTTTCCTCCGGCTTTTCGGGTTCCGTCTCGCTGCCGGCCGGTTCCTTCGGATCGAAGAACCCCGGGGGCTTCGGCAGGTTCTTGACGAGTTCCATGTTGCTCGCCGCGACGCCGGGATTCTTGAAACCGGCCTTGAGGCCGACCCGCGGATCGCCTGGCGGAGGTGCCGCGGGCCGCTCCTGCGCGCCCGCCGCGACGACGCCGACCAGGATCGCGGACGCACACAGCATTCGTGTCACGACTGTCTTCATTTCTGCAGCTCCTTGAGCATCGCGGCCATGCGGGCAATTTCCATGCGCTGATCCGCGTCGACATCCGAGGCGAACGCGTAGATGTCGGGGTCCTGCGCGGCCCCGGGGGTAGAGAACAGCTTCTTCACCATGACGAGCGCACCCTCGTGGTGACTGATCATGTATTCCAGGAACAGCTTATCGAAAGCGGGGCCGGTCGCGGCGGCCAGTCGGCTCATTTCTTCCGGCGTCAGCATGCCGGGCATCAGCGTGACGCCCTCGCCGTGGTGCGCGTGCTCGCCGGGCGCCTCGGCGCCACGGCTCTCCAGCCAGTCGCGCATCATCCTGATCTCGTCGGCCTGGGACACTTCGATCCGCTGGGCCAGTTTTTTCATGTCGTCGCTGCGCGTGCGGACCTTCAACAGAGCGGTCATCTCGAGCGCCTGGGCGTGATGCCCGATCATGCCTTGCATGAACGCGACGTCGGCCGCGGAGTCGGCCGGGCGCCGCGGATTCGCCGCATCGGGCGGTGCAATGACGCGGCTCGATTCACCCGGGGCGCCCGGTTGAATGATCGGGGGCTGGTCGGGCTCGGCCGTCCTGCATGCAGTCCCGGCCGTGGCGGCGGCGAGTGCGGCGAAACAGACCGGCCAGATTCTCATGACGCAAAGCACTGACTGCTACAGTCTAGCTGATGAGCTGTACCGTCCGGGTTGGCACGATCGTTTCTTCGTCCGCCGGCGAATGAGTCGCCGATGATCGTGCGCCCGAGCGGACCCTCACAACTGCTGATCACACAGCCGGACCATGCGGCGCTCGCCGGACGGATCATGAGGGAGTGGCACGCCGGCGAGCTGCAGACGTCACCGCGACGCCCGGAGATCCTGCTGGCCATCGATCAGCACGACAACGGCTGGGCCGAGGTCGATGTCGACCCGATCGTGGATCCAACCACCGGCCGGATCTTCGATTTCGTGAGCGCGCCAGCTCAGGTCCGGCGCAGCGTGTGGCCGAGGGGGATCGAACGGCTGTCGGCGACGCCCTACGCCGCCGCGCTTGTCGCCCAGCACGCGCTGCACATCTACGCGCGCTTCCGGTCCGACACCGACTGGATGCCGTTCTTCAGCGAGATCGAGTCGGCGCGGGACAGGCATCTTCGCGCGGCCGCTGACGCGACCTTCGAAGAGCTGCAGCGCGACTACGTTTTCGTGCGGCTGGGGGACCTGGCGTCGCTCGTATTCTGCACGGCGTGGCAGGAGCCGCAGGCCGAAGCGGGCTACTCGATTCGACTGGATGGAACGCGTGTGGTCATCGCCCCCGATCCGTTTGGCGGCCGCGGCGTGCCGATCGAGGTCCGCGCTCGCGAGCTCCCCGATCGGCCGTTCTCGTCAAGCGCAGATGCGCATCGCACCATGTCGGCGGCGCCGCAACGCGTGGTCTCGGGCATCGCGTGCGGCGAAGCGGCTGTCTGAGCGCCTACTCGGCTCGCAACGCCTGAATGACGTCGATGCGCGAGGCGCGCGACGCCGGCATGAGCGAGGCGACGATCGCGGCGGCGACCAGGACGGCCGCTGCCGCGACGAGCGGCACCGGCCCGGGTATCCGAAGATCGACAATGTAGCCGCCGGCGATCCGCGCCAGCACCAGCCCGGCAAGCGCCCCCACGACGATGCCAGCGGCCGCGATCACCGCCCCCTCGCGCAGGACGCGCGCCAGCAGATGCCGGGGGGCCGATCCGATCGCGAGGCGGATGCCGAATTCACGCGTCCGGGCACTCACCGAAAACGCCAGGACGCCCGCCACGCCGACCACGGCGATCATCAGCGCGACACCGGCGAAGCCGCCGAAGACGAGCGCGTTCAGACGGTCCGGCGCCAGCACCTCGGCCCGGATGTCTTCGAGCGTCGCCGCCTGCTCCACCGGCTGGTCCGCCGACAGCTCGCGGATGATCTTCGTGATCGGCGTCACGAGCGCGTACGGATCCATCCCGGCATGCACGAACATCCGTCCGCCGCCGATCTCCTGCTCGAAGGGGTGGTACACGCTCAAGGCGGGCCCCGCGACGACGTTCTCGTCGTCCACGTCGGCGGCGATGCCGATGATGCGCCGCGGTTCGGTCCGCACACCGATGAACTTCATGACCGGATCGGTCCACATCAGGCGCCGATTGAGGGCGTCCTGTGTCGGGAACATGCGCTTCGCCAGGCTCTCACTCACGATCACGACCGGTTCGGCGTCGCGGCGGTCGGCGTCGCTGAAATCACGCCCCGCGATGATCGGCACGCCGAGGGCCGAGAAGAACCCGGGCGAGACGGTACGGAAGCGGGCCCGCGGGTCCTCCTCTCCGTCAGCCTTGGCGTATCCTTCGGCGGAAAACTGAAAGCCCGGCCCGAACGTTCCGGCATCGCGCCAGGGGACGATGGTGCCCACGGCCACGCGCTCCACGCCGGGCAGCTGGGCGATGCGACGGATGGCTTCCTTGTACAACGCGGCCACCTGGTCCGGCGGCCGCTCGTACGACAGGATGGGCACGTTCAGTGCGAGCACGTTGTGGGTGTTGAAGCCGGTCGGCGCGTTCTGCAGCGACAGCAGCGTCGTGAGCAACATGCCGGCGCCCGCGAGCAGCACGAACGACGCCGCGATCTGGGTGATCGCGAACAGCCGCAGCCGACGGTTCGTGCCTGGCGTGATCCGCAGGTTCCCGTTCGACAGGCCGAATCCGCTCGACGCCTCCGACGACGGCAGCCGCGGCACGTAAGCCAGCAGCACGGCGGCGGCCAGCGCGAGCACCACGCCGACCCACATCACGTTGGCGTCAACGGTCAGGTCCAGCGCCCGCACCGAGAATCGCGAGGCATAGCGCGCCAGAACGGCAACCATGGGCCGCGCGATGATCACCCCGAGGAGCGCGCCCGCGCCGCACAGCAGGATGCTTTCGGCGAGCAGCGTCCGGCGAAGCGCGCCGGCGCTGGCGCCCAGCGCCGCACGGATCGCCAGCTCTCCCTCGCGCCGCACCGACCGCGCCAGGATCAGGTTGGCCACGTTCGAGCAGGCGATGATGAAGACCAGGGCCGAGGCTGCCAGCAGAACGAGGAGGACCGTACGAGCCGACGACGTGATCTGGTCGCGCAGCCGCACCGCCTCGATCCGGAAGTCGGCCTTGACCGGATACGCCTCGGGATGCTCCTTCAGGATCGCGCCGTGGACGGCCCGCAGCTCCGCGCGGGCCGACTCGAGGTTCGCGCCCGGCGCCAACCGGCCGAACAGCTCGGTCATCCGGTGCACGCGGCCGTCGACCATCGTCGCGTCCAGATGGTGGGGGCTGGTGACGACGTTCGCGATGATCTCGGTCTGGGCCGGGTACGGAATCGAAGGCTCCAGCACGCCGACGATCGTCGCCGTCCGCTCCCCGAGCCGAACGACTTTGCCGATCACCGCCGGATCGCTCGCCAGGGTCGTCGTCCAGAAACGATGGGTCAGGACCGCGGCCCCGGCGGCCTGCGGCCCGTCGTCGGCCGGGCCGAGGAGGCGGCCGAGCACCGGCCGGAGACCCATCACCTCGAAGTACGAGCCGCCCACGACACCGGCGCGGACGACGCGCGGCTCGCCCAGACCGATCGCGGTGAACTCGATGGTCGAGAAATCACCGAAAGCGCTGAGCGTCTTGACCCGCCCCTGCAGATCGCGAACCTCAGGGACCGAGAACGCCGCGTTCTCGACCTGGATGCCTGGCGCGCTCTGCCGGATGTAAATCAGGCGGTCTTCGTCGCGATTGACGAGGGGGCGCAGCAGCACCCCGTCGACGACGCTGAAAATGGCGGCATTCGCGCCGATCCCGAGCGCGAGAGTCAGAACGACCGTCAGGGTCAGGCCCTTGACACGAGCCAGCGAGCGCAGGGCAAATCGAAAGTCGGTCATGAAGCTCATAAAAGGTGCGTCTCCATAGGGTAGTCGATCTCGTCCGCGGGATTTCGACATCCCCCAGGCGCGCCCGGGCGGCTATCTCGCCGTACCGAGGACGAATCCGATCGACCGCTCGACAGGATTGAAGGCGGTTCCGAAAAACGGCGACGCCGTGTTCGACTGGATATCGCGTTCGGCGGTGTCGCCGAAGAGGTTGAACACCTTGATCCCGGCGCGAAAACGACGCTTCTTGATGGTCCAGGGACGCACGATCGAAAAGTCCAGCGTCCGGACGGCCGGCAGGCGGCCCGAACGGCTGCGCGGCCCCACGAAATCCTGGAACTCGTCGACGGCCGACCATGGGAAACCCGAGCGAAGCTCGAGCACGGGGGCGAAATCCCACTGGCCCGGCAGCCCGATCATCCCCCGCAGCAGCAGCCGATGCCTGACGTCGGTCGGCACCAGGCCATGCTCGTTGGCACGCACGATCGGATTGCGGAAGTTGCCATAGAACTGGTCGTAGTTGTTCAGGTCGGCCGTGCCCCGCGCCCAGACGTACGACAGCGTCAGATCCCGGCGCTCGCCACCGAGATAACGGATCGTCGATTCCAGCTCTTTGTATCGGGATCTGCCGTTGTTCGACAGTCGTAACACGCCGGCGGCCGGGTCGGGCGAGAGGATGACCTCATGCGTGCCTTTGCGTGCCAGAAAGGCCAGTTTCAGAAGGATCCGCCGGCCGAACCGCTGGTCCCACTCGATGTTGCCCACATAGGCTTCGGGCGTCCGAAGCGGTCCGTCGACCACGTTCGCCAGGGTGACGGCGGATCCGAGGGGTGAACCGTCCGGGGCAAATCGCGAGACGATCCGCGGCTCGAACGAAGGGAACGCTTCGACATTAAGGGGGGTTCGCTGCACGAACTTGCCATAGCCGCCGCGAACGATACCGCGGCCGTCAGGCAGCACGCCAACTGCGGCCCCGGCGCGGGGCGACCAGGTCAGCCCTTCGACCACTGCGTCGCGATCGGCGCGCAGGCCGACCTCGAAGGTCACGCGGGAATTCAGCCGCCAGCGATCCTGCGCGAACAGGCCGATCTCGGTGCCCTGCACCTCCTGCGTGGACTGCGGACCGAACTCGATGCGCTCGGCCAGCGATCCGTCGAGCCGTCTGAGTTCGACTGGCCGGCTGACGCTTTCGCCGGTGTACTCGGAACGCTGCACGTCGCTGCCGAACTTGAAGACATGCTGGCCGAACCGGAAGTTCCGCGACAGGCTCAGCGCCTGCACCCACTGGAAGCTCGTCACGTCGCGTTCCTGATCGTTGAAGAATCCGCCGCGCTGGCTCTCAGGGGCATAAACCATCGGCGCATGGTTTTTCGTGTTCACGTCGATTTCGAACCGGCGAAGCGAGACGGTGGTCTCGAGGACCACGTCAGGAAGGATGGCAAACCGGTCTACCCCGCCCGCCGACCAGCCACTCTGATTGAAGTCCGGCGTCGTCTCGCCGGGCCTGAAGGTATTCATCGTGATCTGGCGGATCTCGCGAGGAAACATGATCAGGGCGCCGCCCAGAACGTGCCGGGCCGATACCACGGTGTCGAGGCGGGTGAACGAGTCGAAACTCCGAAGATCGACCTCTGGCTCGTCAGGCAGGCTCTTCACAGGGGTGGCGACGTACCGAAACTGCAGGTCCTGCGCGAGAAAAGCGCGGTCTTTTCTGATCGGGCCGCGGATCGACAATCGCGGCTCGAACCCGCGGATCCCGCGGAGCAGCCCGCGGAATCGCGGCACAAGATTGCCGGTCGAGATGTTCCACTCGTTGGTGCCCCCTCTGGTGCGGATCTGGGTGACGCTCGTAGTGAACCGGCCGTACTCGGCAGCAAACGGGTTCGCCAGCACCTCCACCGAATCGACGCTCTGCGCCGGCAGATCCACGTCGAACTCGCCGGACGACGGATCGATCAGACTGGCGCTGCTGATCTGCAACGCTCCCTGCGTCGGCTGGCCTCCCCGGATGCGGAGACGCCCGTTGGCGTCGCGGACGACACCGGGGAGCAGCGGCAGCAGGCTGCGGAAGTCATCCCCTTCGAGCGGCGCGCTCTCGAAGAGCGATCCCGCGAGCATGTCGCTCATCGAGACCGGTTGAACGCTGTCGGTCGGGGACGGCGACGCGGGGCGCACCTGGACGCCGGGCAGCACGAAGGACAGCTTGGTGTCGAGAATCACCTGGGCGGTCTCGTTCGCCCGGACGACGAAGACCGTAGAGTCGCGCGAGACAAACCCCTGGCGAGAGGCGGTAATGATGTACCGGCCGGGCGGAACATCGGGGAACGTGACCTGGCCGGCGCCGTCGGTGACGGTCCGTGCGATGACGATCCCCTGATCCGGACTGCGAAGCTCGACGTCCACACCCGGCATGTGAACGGTCCCCTCGAGCGTGGTGATTGTGGCCACCACCCGGCCGGTGGTGGCCGGCTGGCTGGATTGGACCGGACCGGCGGCGTGCAGCGCGGCCGGCCCGAGCCACCAGCTGACGAGTAACGCGAACCGGATGCACTTGCCGCTCGTGCTCATTGGCCTCCCACGGTTCAGCGCCGTTGGTTGTCGGGCATCCGCTCGAACCCGACCAGCTTCCACGAGCCGCCGGTGCGACGAAAGTACGCCCGGACCGGGACCGCCCACGAGGGGTGGGCAGCAGCCGCCGCCTTGATGTCCACACGCACGAACGAGCCGGTCGCGGCCGGGAGGCCGGCCGGCGCGTCGGCGCCTTCGCGGCCGGTGGTTACCGGCTGGCCGATGGGCGTTGCGGTACCGCTCGCATTGTCAAAGGTAAACCAGGCAACCTCATACGAGGCCGGCGCCGGCGCCACGCCGGCGGCGACGGCCGCGTTGCGGAAGCTGAGCGCGCCGCTGGCGTCGAGCGACGGGTCGATCACCGGGTTCACCGCGGTCAGCCACGAGCGGCCGATCGCATCCCGCCGCGCGATCAGCGTATCGGCGACGTGCTTCTCCGCGGCCGGGTCCGAGTACTGCCCCTTCTTGACGACCGCGCGGATCATCTCGTCGGTGAAGGCCATCACCCGCCGCGCGCCCCAGAACGTGTCGTCGGGCCGTGCCCGGCGAAACGCCGGATTCGGCACGCGCGGCTTCCACTCGGGCGGGTCGAAACGGTCCGCCGAGAAGTGCCCGACCGAAGGAAGGTCCGGATAGTCGATCAGGTGAAACGACGGAATGTACAAGCCGAGGCCGATCATGCCCTTCAGCGTCGGGACCGGATCGAAAATGTAATGGTGGCCTTCATCGTATTCGCGCGGCTTGATCGATGCGCTGCCGAGGGTGGAGCCGAAGTCGATCAGGTGATGACGCACGAACGCGCGGCCGTTCGCCGTCACCAGCATGTCGAGCGAGTTGATGGACTTTGAATCAACGTGGTTGGTCCAGGCCGCAAAGACCCGGAGCGCCCGCAGCTCGCGCCGGTGCTCATGCGGGATGACGTCGTTCGGATCGTCGGGCCGGGTGCCGACATAGAGGAAGGGGCCGAGCGGCTTCCCGGCAAGCGCCTTGCTCGCGAGCACCCGGTAAGAGCCGTCCGGCTCCTGCGCCGCGATCCTCAAGAGCCGGTCGACGTCCTGGCCGGTCAGACGGCGCTCGCCGCCGTCGGCGGCGGTGACGGTGGCACGGTCGCCGACCGCAAGGTTTTCCCGCGTCAGGTTGGTGATGTGGTTCTCGGGCACGTTGTACCCCAGCGCGTGAAACAGCTGGGTCACGACGACTTCGGCGCTGCTGGCGAGCTCGCGGTGGTTGGGCGGATCGAACTTGATGAACCAGCGGTCGCCGGCCGAATCGAGGATCGTGAAGCCCGGGGTGATCCCGTCGCTCTTGCCCGAGACCACCGTCCACTTCCCGGGCGCGGGTCCGGTGCCGGTGTCCGGTCCCTTGACCACGTCCGCGACCGTCAACGGCGTGCCGCCGATGATGCGATTGGTGAACCAGGTGGAATCGGGCACCTCGTCGATCGTGTTGATGCTCTGAGCCCGGCGGTCCATGTCGGGATCGCCGGGGTTGCCGAGCAGGTTCCGGGCCTCGTCGTAAATGAGGTTCACCTCCTTCGGCTGGACGTTCGATGCGTTCTGCGTGTCGACGACCTGCGCGATCGGGTCGTCGGCGTAGAAGGTCGGCCGCTGGCCGTTGGCGGCCGTGCTGGCAAGGGTGATCGCGGCCGCGGCACCCAGCAGAGCGCGCGACGGCGGCTTGGTGAAGCGCGTGATGAATCGCATGATCAGAATCCTCAGAACGCCAGACCGCCGGTGACGTGAACCCGAACGCCTTCCTTGCCGCGCGCGATGTCGAGGCGCAACGGCGTGAACGTGGGACCGTGGATCCGCAGCCCGATGCCGTAAGCCGTCTTGAGCCCGTCGAAATCGAGATCGCGACGCTCGCGGGCGACCTTGCCGGCGTCGACGAACAGCGCCATGTCGATGACGCGTGACGGCAGCCAGCGGTATTCCGCGCTCATCAGGAGCATGTGACGGTCCTGGAAGCGGAAGTCCGAGTAACCACGGTGCATGCGAGCCCCGCCGAGCGACGGGAGCAGGTAGTACGGCACGACCTGGCCGGCGTCCACATCGGTGGTACGCACCAGGCCGCGAAACGCCAGCACCCAGTGTTCCTTCAGCAGCGGCAGGAACTGCTGAATCTCGGCATCGACCCGCCGGAAGCCAAACGCGTCGTCAGCGTCCTGGAAGTCATGCCACGCCAGCGAGTAGAGGCCGCCGCGGCGCGTGTAGCCGCCCGACTCCCGCCAGTCGATCGCCGTGAACGCCGTGACCTGCGTATACCGCGCCTCGCCGAAAAGACCGGGAGGAGTCGGAGAGACGAACGTCTCGATCGAAGGGTGCGTGCCCTCGCCGGCACGGTCCTCGATCCGGCGCGCCGCGGCCCCGCCGCCGATCTCGAACCAGGGGACCGGCTTGAACGCGGCGCTCCCCCCGGCATCGAGCGAGCGCAAGCCGTAATTCACCCGCTCGTCCTTGATCGAATCCCCGCCGACACCGTAGAACGGCACCTGCGTGGCGTCCGTCCACCGCGCATGCGTCTCGATCTCCAGCTTGTTGCCGGCCAGCTCGGGGAAGTTCAGAGAGACGTGCCCCAGCTTGTAATTACGCAGCGAATAGGCAACGCCGGCGTTGAAACGTGCGTGGCCGAATGCGCGACGGACCGCGATGCCCGGCGCAAACCCGCCCGACGGATAGAGGCCCCCGAAGGTCAGGTAAACCGTGTTCGGGTCGGTGAAGTACCCCTCCAGCCAGTCCAGCGCGCTTTCGGTACGGGTCGGGGTGTTGGGGGTGAGGTGCTGGTTCTTCTGCGCCTGCTGGCGGGCGATTTCATCCGCTCGCGAGTCCTGCGCGAAAGCCTGGAGTGGAGTGACGAGGGGCAGACACAGAACGGTGCAGAGGAGTCTCAGTCGTGTGCACATAACAGCGTAGGTATACAGCAACGGACTGACAAATCGAAGGGACCTATTCTACAAAAAAACGGTTGTACGGCTGAGGCCATCGGGCGCACGGGGGAATCGAGCCCGGCCTTGCACCGAGACGACAAAGGTGGTGTGATCGATCACTGTGGCGGCGACCGATTCTGTGCACGAGACCGTGAATGCCGTCTATGTTTCGGATTCACGTCGCGTCCTCGCCACCCTGATCCGTCTGCTGCACGACTTCGACGTCGCCGAAGAGGCGATGCACGATGCGTTCAAGGCCGCGCTCGAGCAGTGGCCGCGCGATGGCGTGCCGGCCAACCCGCGCGCCTGGCTGGTCTCGGCCGGGCGCTTCAAGGCGATCGATGGTCTGCGCCGGAGGGCCAGATTCGATCCCTTCGACGAAACAGGGACCGCCGTCGATGTCGCGGTCGACGACGAAGCCGCCTGGGCCGATCCGGAGAGCGTCGAGGACGACCGGCTGCGCCTGATCTTCACCTGCTGCCACCCGGCGCTTTCGCCAGACGCCCAGGTCGCGCTCACCTTGCGCGAGGTCTGTGGCCTGACGACCGAGGAGATCGCCCACGCGTTCCTGACGCCGGCGCCGACCCTCGCGCAGCGCATCGTGCGCGCCAAGGCCAAGATCCGCGATGCCCGCATCCCCTACCAGGTGCCGGAGCCGGCGGAGCTGAGCGAGAGGCTCGATGCGGTCCTGCGCGTGATCTACCTGGTCTTCAACGAAGGGTACGCCGCGTCGTCCGGTGCGTTCATCACGAGGCACGACTTGTCGGGAGAAGCCATCCGTCTGGGACGGCTGCTGGTGGAGCTGCTGCCAGAACCCGATGCCCTGGGCCTGCTCGGGCTGATGTTGCTGCACGAATCACGGCGGGCGGCTCGGACGTCCGCTTCGGGCGACGTGATCCTGCTCGACGACCAGGATCGGTCGCTCTGGGACCGCGACCAGATCGCCGAGGGCCTGCGCCTGGTCGAGCGGGCGCTGTCGTCACAGCGGTTTGGCCCTTACACGATCCAAGCCGCGATTGCAGGCGTGCACGCGGAGGCCGCAGAACCGGCGGCGACGAACTGGGCCCGGATCGTCAGCCTCTACGATGCCCTGATGCAGACCGCCCCTTCCCCGGTCATCGAATTGAACCGGGCCGTGGCGGTCGCGATGCGCGACGGTCCCGCGGCCGGCCTGGCACTAATCGAAGCCATCATGGCGCGCGGCGACCTGCTCGACTATCGGCACGCGCACGCGGCGCGGGCCGAGCTCTGCCGGCGTCTCGGCAGAGACGCGGACGCGCGCTCCTCCTACCAGCGGGCGCTCGCGCTCACGAAGCAGGAGCCCGAACGGAGATTCATCGAGCGGCGAATGGGAGAGCTCACGCGGTAAGGCTGTCGGGCGGTCTGGGCGTGTTGTCGATTCGGGCCCCGCTCGAACGACCAGGTGTATGAGCGGTCGCTCGCCGATCCGTTCGTGGAGAGCTATGAAGTACCTGTGTCTCGTCTACCTCGAGAAAGAGCACTGGCATGCGGTCCCCGACCGCGAGTGCGCCGACTGCAGCCAGCATCTGCAGGATCGCGGCGTGCTGCTGGCGGCCGAACCGTTGCATCCGGTGGAAAGCGCGACGACCGTGCGGGTGCGGAACGGCAAGGTCTCGATCACCGATGGGCCCTTCGCCGAAACGAAGGAGCAGCTGGCAGGCTTCTATCTGATCGAGGCGAGAGACTTGAACGAGGCCATCCAGGTCGCGTCCAGGATCCCGCCGGCACGCACGGGCAGCATCGAGGTGCGTCCGGTCAGGGAGCTGAGCCCCTAGCCGCGCGGCGCCCGCGCCCGCGCGCGCCGCGGCGGAGCTCTAGTCGTCGAGAACGAACGTCACCATCATGTTCACCTGATACTCGGTGATCTTTCCCTCGCTCACGCGGACGTGCTGTTCCTTGATCCACGCCCCCCGGATGTTGCGCAGGGTCTTGCCGGCCCGCGCGAGCCCCTGCTGAATCGCATCCTCGAAGTTTCTCGTGGACGTGGAACTGATCTCTGAGACTTTTGCAACAGACATGCTCTCTCCTCCTCCATGGCATGGTGGCCGCAGATCGCCCTCAGTCGGCGAGTCTGACGGGTAAGGCGGTGTCGACCCGGCCAAACGCGCGCACGGCGCTCCCGATGGCCGGCGCCACGCAGACGATCGGCGTCTCTCCCGCGCCGGCGGACGGAAGGTCGCGCCGGTCGAGCAGTACGACGTCGATCGGCGGAACGTCTTTGAACCGTGGGACCCGATACTGCTCCATCGTCCCGTTGGTGAGCGCCGCGTTGCCGAATTCCAGCGCTTCGAAGAGCGCGCCGCCGAGCCCCTGCACGACGGCCCCTTCGACCTGGTTGCGCAGGCCGTCGGGGTTCACGATGGCGCCGCATTCGAAAACCACGACGAGCCGGTCCACGCTGAACCCGTCCGGCGCTTTCGACACCTCGGCGGCGGTCGCGACGAAGCTGCCTTTCTCGGTGCCGCAGGCGACCCCGAGGCCGCGCCCGACGCTCGATGATTTCGGCCAGCCGATCTTTCCCGCCGCCTCGGACAGAACGGCGCGCATGCGCTCGTCCTTCAGATGGTTCAGCCGGAACTCGACGGCGTCGACACCGAGGGCGCGTGCGATCTCGTCCATATGCATCTCACGCGCGTAGTGGTTGGCCGTGGCCGCCAAACCGCGGTAGGAGCCCTGCTTGAGCGGAGACTGCGAGGCATGAAACTGAATCCGCTGGTTCGGCACATCGTACGGCGTGCGGATCGCGGACCCGCCGGAGTTCCAGTTGTCGAACTCCCAGGCCACGAGGCGGCCGCCGGCATCGACCGAGGCCTTCACCTCGATCACGCCCGCGGGTCTGGCATAGCCGAACGAGAACTCTTCCGCACGTGTCCAGACGACCTTGACGGGCGTGCCTGCGGCCTTCGCCAGCCTCGCCGCCTCGACCGCATGTTCGCCGGAATGCTTGCCGCCGTAGGCTGACCCGGTATCGGGAACGATGACGCGGACCCGGTCCTCCGGGACGCGAAAGGCCTCTGCCAGCTCCGCCCGCACGCCGAACGGCCGCTGCGTCCCGCACCAGACCGTGAGCTTGCCGTCCGTCCATTCCGCGACCGCCGCGCGAGGTTCCAGCGGCACGTGGGCGATGTAGGGGATCCGGTAGCTGGCGTCGAAGGTTCGTGATGCCGACGCCCGTGCCCGGACGGGATCGCCGACGAGCGTCGGAGCGTTCCGCCCTCCAGCGGGCTGTGAGGTCTTCTTCAAATGGTCATAGATGGTCGCCGACGAGGGGTGGTCCGCCGGCACGCGCCATTCGACGCGCACTGCGCCGGCAGCCCGGCGCACGGCCCGTTCGGTCGGTGCGACGACACCCAGGAATTCGCCGTCGCGCACTACGGTCACGCCCCGCATCGCCCTGGCGCCGCTGTCGTCGGCCGACACGACCGAGCCGGCATAGCCGTCGGGCCTGACGACCTTTCCGTGCTGCATGCGCGGCCGCACGAGGTCGGGCGTGAACACGTGATGCCCGGTGACGATGTCGCGGCCGTTCACTTTCCGGGGAGCGCGCCCTCGGACCGTCCATTGGGCTGGAGCCGCCACGGCCGTTTCAGCGGCGATCGCGCCCGTGAGCTTCTGACCTTTCGTCAGATCGCCGTAGTCGATCGCCCGCCCGCCTGCCCCGACGATCTGCCCGGCCCTGGCCGTGAGCGTCGTGCGGTCGGCCTGCCACAACGCCGCCGCGCGGTCGATCAGCATCTCGCGCGCGCTCGCCGCGGCGCGCGCCAGCTGGGGCGCCATCCGCGGCGTGGACTGCGATCCGAACGTGCCGGCGTCGTACGGCACCAGCTCCGTGTCGGCCATCACCATCGACACGCCAGTCAGCGGCACGCGCAGCTCGTCGGCGATGGCCTGGGCAAGCGACGTTCTGATGTTCTGGCCGATTTCGGTCTTGCCGGTGTAACCGGTCACGTGCCCCTGCTCATCGATGTGGAGCCAGCCCTCGATCACGCGGGGCACTGAACGGTTCTGCGCGCCGCGTCCGGTCTCCTGCGCCGCGGCGCGCGGAACCGAGGCCACGACCAGGAGTCCCCCGCCCATCGCCGCGAAGATCCGCATGAAAGCGCGCCGCTCGATCTCGAATCGGTACGGCGCCGGCACGCTCAGCTCGTACCGCTCGACCTCGATGTCGTGAGGCGGGCTCGTGGCGATGGGCGTGTCGCTCATGGCCGGCCTCCCACGCTGCTGCCGGCGCGCACGCGCGCCGCCGCCATCTTCACCGCCTGCACGATCCTGGGGTAGGTTCCGCACCGGCAGACGTTCCGTGCCATGAACCGCGCGATGTCGTCGTGAGAGGGATCGGGATGTGCGCGCAGCAGAGCGATCGTCGCCATGACCATCCCGGGAGTGCAGTAACCGCACTGGAAGGCTTCGGCCTCGAGAAAGGCTTCCTGCACAGGGTGCAGGCGATCCCCCTGGGCGGCGCCTTCGATGGTCGCGATCGGCTTGCCGGCCGCGGCCGCCAGTCGAATCGTGCAGGAGCGGGCGGCCTGGTTGTCGACGAGAACCGTGCACGCGCCGCAGTGCCCCTCTCCGCAGCCGTACTTGGATCCGGTCAAGCCGAGGTCGTAGCGCAGCACCGAGAGCAGGCTGTCGTCTGCCTCACCCTCGACCTCATGCGTTCGGCCGTTTACGCGAAGGGTGTATCGCGGCATAGGCCGCATGTTAGTCGCAAACAGCTCCTAGAATGAAGCATGCCTGGCCGCACGTGCTACCACTGCAAACAGTGGGTGGAGAAAGGGTCGGAGCACGACTGCTGGACGACGACCGAAGCGGCGCTCACGCAGGATCTGTCGGAGGATCTGCGGGAGGCGTGGGAGCGGTTGCGCGAGACCGCTGTCGATCTGGGCGATCAGCGGATCTATGCCTCGCACCGGTCGATCATGTTCTCGCGCCGGGCCTGCTACTTCTTCGTGCGTCCGAAGAGGCGCTTTCTGGAAGTCTGCGTCTTCCTGGGCCGCAGGCTCAAGGCCCCTCGAATTCGGCGAGTCGTGCCGGCATCGAAGTCGAAGATCGTGCACTTCATTCAGGTCACCCACCGCGACGAAGTCGAGCCGCCGCTGACCGACTGGCTGAGGGAGGCGTACGACTATTCCGAGATGGCGGCTGAGAAGGGCGTCACGAAACGCGCCAGATCCAGGCCAGAGCCTCGAACGGCGAAGCCGGGCCGCCAGGCCGCGCGGAAAACCCGTCCGGGCGGCAGGTCAACCCGCCGCTGAGACGATCCGCGGCCCGCGGGGCTTGACGGGCGAATCAGACGGTGGCACAGTTCCGTTCGGCGCTGGCCTGGCGCCTCACCTCGACCTGGCCTTCCCCCGCGGGGCTGCGATCGAGGCAAAGGGGTCCACACCTCGGGCCGATCCATGTGGGTTCTTCACGGTCGCGCGACCAGCAGGCGGGGGCTGGGGGTCGTGTGGCCAGAGAAGGACCGTCATGACCCGCGCCAGCGCTCTCAAGAAAGTCATCCGTGCCCGCGCCGCCAAAACCGGCGAACGCTACACCACCGCCCGACGTCACGTATTGAACACCCTTCAGCCGCGCACCGCTCCCGTGCTGCGGCCTGCATTCGCCACCGGTGCTCCAGCCAGCTCGAAGGGCAGCGTATCGGACGCGAAGTCCCGCGAGAAGACCGGGCACGGCCTGGACCACTGGTTCGACGTGCTCGATCGATTCGGTGGAGTCGAGAAAGGCCATACGGCATCGGCGCGACACCTGTATGAGGCGCACAAGGTCGACGGCTGGTACGCGCAAGGCATCACCGTCGCCTATGAACGCGCGCGCGGCGTGCGCACGCTCAATCAACGGTGCGATGGCGACTACGAGGTCTCGGTGTCGAAGGTCGTCACCGCCAGCACGACGGAGCTGATCAAGGCTTTCACCGAGCCGAAGGTCCGACGCCGCTGGACGTCAACCGCCGATGCGCCGCTGGCACAGGCGCTGTCAGCGGCAGTCGAGAGCCCGGCATCGAAAGGGTTCGTGACCCGGCCGGACGGCCAGGGACGGTTTCGCTACAAGTGGGGCGACACGACGGTGCAGTTCTACCTGCTGCCGAAACCTGGGGGCAAAGTGTCGGTCGTGGTCACCAACACCAAACTCTCCGACACCACCATGGTGGAGGAGCGGCGGGCGCAGTGGCGCAAGGCCCTCAGGGCACTGGCGCTGACACACTCGCGATCCAAAGAGCGCTCCGCCTGACCTGCGTGCCGTAACCGGCCGCACGCGTGTCCCGACTCCTGGCACTTTTTTTGAGTTTCATCGGGCCGGAGGCGAGAAGCGGTGCCTCACAACATGGCGAGCCACTTTACGCCCGAGGTTCGTCCCTTCCTGATCGGAGTTGCGGAAGTGAAAGCCGACCAGGACACGGGCCCAATCGACGTCGCGGATGACGTCATGGAGCCGGGCATAGCTTCGGGTGGTGCCGGTGACGCGGCTGTCGAGCGAGAACGGAATGTTGTCGGTGCCGAAGAAGGCCTGAAGGGCCTCCGCGATCGCGGTGCTGTGGCACGCATGCGCCGACGGGTACTCGGGGAAGTTAGGCGTCGCCCGCAGCGGCCGCCAGGTCGGGTCGGCCGCGGTTGCAGCGTTCCCGTCCACGTCCGCCATCGGGATCGCCTGGTAGGGACGCCAGAACCAATACGTGTACTTCGCGTCGAAGCAGGCAATCATCGCATCGCCCCCCGCCACGTGCGCCAGTGCCAGCATCCGTGCGGTCTGAACGAGGTCGAGGCGGCGTTCGACCGCGAGATTCAGCATTCCGTCGTTCCACTGGCGAAGATCGTGGTCGGTCCAGAACAGGGCCTGCGTCGTCTGCTCCTCAGTCCTCTTCATGCTGCCGGCGTGACCGAGCGCCTCGACTTCCTGAAAGTCGCCGGCGTACTGGTGGCTTGTCAGTGTGTTGGGACCGTCGGGCCGAAACTGAGCGCCGCTGTCCATGGCCAGCGGCCGGATCGCTGGCAGCCGCAGACCGAGAGCCGGATCCGGCCCGGGGTTCCAGATGCCGGGCGCCGGAGGTGGAGGGCCGAGATCGCCCAGCTCCGGGTTCCTCTCGCGTCCGTCGTTCGCGCGCAGGATGAGGACCGCCGAAGCCACCTGCTGGCCGATCGCGATCCCATTCGTCTTCGCGGCGTCATCCGGTATGGCCGAGAGATAGGCAGCGTAGCGGCCGTCGAGAAGGGCTTGCTGTGCAGACGTCAGGCCGAGCGCCGGCTGGAGCCCGACGAGCACGTGATGGGCAGCCGTCGCGATCGCGGCCGCGCGTGAGGTCTCAGCGGGAGCGGTGAGCGTGATCGCATAGGGACGGTAGCCACCGTCGATGGCGGCTGCCGCGTCGTAGATCGCGGCGTGGACGATGCCCATGTAGACGGCAGCCTCGCCGGGGAACTTGTTCCCGTAGTTCTCCGGGCCGAAGATGCCGCCCGGGCCGGCGGGGACGATGGCGCGTCGAGCCTCGTTGCTCCAATCCAGGACGGGAGTGGGCGAAAACGCCGCCGCTCCCTGGCCGGTCAGTCGAGTCTCGCGAACCGCGCTCGCACTGCCAAGCGCCAGACACATAGCGACGAACGCCGTGCCGATGGGGCGTCTCATAGAAGGCCTCAATTAAGACTCCGACCGCATGGCGGGAACGTACGCGATGGACAAGGCCGCGACAAGTGCAACAATCGGATCGAGCCGGTTCGATTTTCGAACTGGCATTGCCCATGCCGGGGTGTCAGCATCTGACATGCAGAAGTACAGGCAGTATTGCCCTGTCGCGCGCGCGGCGGAAATCCTCGCGGAGCGATGGACCCCTCTCATCCTGCGGGAGCTGCTTGCCGGCAGCCACCGTTTCAACGAGATCGAGCGGGCCCTGCCCGGAATCTCTCGCTCGCTGCTCGCGTCACGGCTCCGCCAGCTGGAGCGGGCCGGTGTTCTCGAGCGGCTGCCGAGCACGCAATCGAAGGTGCCGGAGTATCACCTGTCTGAAGCGGGACGGGATCTCAAGCCGGTAATCGAGGCGTTCGGCTCATGGGGCGTGCGCTGGGCGTTCGGCGACCCGCAACCGGAAGAGTTGGACGCGGGATTACTGATCTGGAAGATTCATCAGCGCATCAATCGCGAGCGGCTGCCGGAACGGCGGACGGTTGTCGAATTCGACTTCACGGGGCCTCGTGGGCGTCGCGTGTGGCTGCTGCTCGAGCCGCGGGAAGTTTCCGTGTGCGTGACGCCCCCCGGCTTCGATTCGGATCTTGTGGTCCGCGCGGACCTTGCGTTGTTCTACAGCGTATGGATCGGGCAACTGGAGTACGACACGGCCGTTCGACGCGGCGCGCTGGTCGTGGATGGGGTTCCCGCTCTTGCCAGAGTGCTGCCGCAGTGGTTGATGTGGAGTCCGATGGCGAAGTTCGTCCGGGAGCGCAGACGCGCGCTGCCGCAGACGTCAGACGACTGCCGGGCAACGCTTGGGGTCCCGGCGGCACGGGGCAATTAGCCGGGGGATGCGCCCGGTCATGGCAGCGATCGTCAGCCCCGGCGCACGTCATATTCCACGAACAGTGTGCCGGTCCTCGGGTAGAGCCGTTGGGTGCGGAGCTGCAGACGCAGTCGCGGGCCCGGCGGCGGCAGAAGCGAGATGCCGCCGCCGAGCAGGATCGGAATGATCGCGACGTCGACACCGTCCACCTCACCGGCTTCAACGAGATTCCGAAAGAGATCGCCGCCGCCCCACAACCAGAGAGGTTTGGCACTGCCGGTCTGCTTGAGCGCTCGTACGTGCGAGACCGCGTCGCGCACGAACGTCACTCCGTCCCGTTCCCCTTCGGGGAGGCTGCGCGAGTACACGTAGGTCGGCAGCGCCGGCCCAGCCACGCCGGCTGTCGCGACGGAGACGTCGTAGGAGCGCCGGCCCATCACCAGTCCGCTGAAGCCGGCGTACATTGCCGCGAAATCGATTTCGGGATCCACCTCGATCCAGTCGAACTCGCCGCCGGGTCCCGCGATGTAGCCATCGAGGCTCGCCGCCACTGAGTATCGAAGTTGCCGCACGTCGTACCTCCGTGAGTCAGAACGTTCCGCACGGACGCTAGCGGACGCTCCGTCGCTAGTCAAGCGCGCCTGACCAATGTTCTATCGGAAATTCCTCGACCGGCGGGTCGAGTCAGCGCAGGATGGCGATGACCAGCAAGGCGAGCAGGCAGGGCAGCGATATCAGCTCCGCGATGGTGCGCAGCGTGTCCCTGCCGAAGCTCGCGCTCACGCGGTGAACACCCGCGGGTACGTCGACCACCAGGTACCCTGACGACGGATCGACCAAGGGCGGTTCGGACCGGCCGTCCACGGTGGTGCGCCACCCGGGATAGAAGGGCGTATTGATCACCAGCTTCACCGGCTCGCGCGAAGCGACGGCGAGCTCCATCCGTGTGTCCGTCACCCTGATGGCGGAGACCTCAGTGCCTCCCGTGGCGGTCCACCGTCCGGGTGCCGGGGCGTTCCTGACGCGGACGGTGATCGGGTCGTAGGCCGGCTCGCGGAAACCCCATCTGCGCGCACTGTCGCTTGCCGGCCACGCTGGATCGTCGATGGTCATTGCCGCGCGTGGCCGCCGTGACGCGATCTCACGATATGGCTCGGTCAGCTGCCACTGCCACGCCACCGCACACAACACGAGCACCGCCTGCACCGTCCGGTGCCGGATGCTCGAGAGCACGACGGCTGCGAGCACTCCGCACGCGATCGTGGGCAGCATGAGCAGCCGCCAGGGAAACTGCACGAAGGCCAGCGGCGCGACCGTCTCCCACACGACGGCCGAGGGTTCGGTCATCATGAACAGCGCCAGCCCCACCACCGACAACCAACCGGCGACCGCGACCGGCGGCAGTGGCAGGCGGCGCCGCAGCGGGGCGCTCGCAAGCAAGGCGAACGCCGCGCCAATGACGATCCACTGCACGATGCCGAGCTGCATCGACATCTGGTCGTTGGCGCCCTCGCCTGATCCACCGTAACCCCAGGAGCGGTCGAACCACCACTCGGGCTGCACGAAATGCTTGTGGTAATCGAAGTAGCCGGTCGTCATGCTCGCGCTGTGGATCGCGTCGATCTGCAGGATGGCCGGAAGGATGTAGAAAGCCGCCATGCCCGCCCCGACGACCGCCCCGAGAATGACCAGGCGGAACAACCGTGCTGGTGGGCGATGAACGAACCAGCAACCCGCAAGGTATGCAGCGCCGAGCGGCGCCACGATGAGCGCGGTCGGAGGGTGGCTGATCAACAGCAGCGCCGTCATCAACCCGAGCGCGCAGGCGAAGATCCGGCGGCCGGTTCGGAGCACGCCATCCATGGCCCACAGCACGCCTGGGGCAAGCGCGATGGCCGTCAGTTCCGGATAGGCACTGCGCACGTACACGTCGAGCAGTAGGTAGGGGGACCACACGAACACCGCTGCCGCCAGTGCAGCGGGAAGCGAGCCGAGCGGTCTGCACAGCAGGAACATAAAGGCCGCGCCTCCCGCCCAGGCGCCCGCGATCGTCAGCTTGAAGGCAACCGACAGATCCAGGCCGATCCAGTGGACCAGCGCGACCAGATAATAGAAACCAACCTGGTAGTGGTTGAACAGCGGTTGCCCAAGTCCGTCGGCCACGCCCTCGACCCAGCGGACCGGGAACTGGCCCTGTGCGAGCGCGCGATCGAACAGGAAGGCGTAGGTCTGATGGGCCGCGGCGTCATGGCCGACCAGGAAGTCCGGCAGGAGCACGGGCGTCGCGAGCGGTACGATGCTCAGCAGCACCGCTACATAGGCGGCGTGCGTAGCGACCCGTACCACGGGCTGCGGTGCGAGGATCCTGCCGTCCCGAACACGCTGGAGCCTTGCGCGGTCCAATAACATCGTCGTCTCGAGGTACCGCGAGCCCAGCGAACTTACGCGTGCATCATTGCGCTTTTTTTGCGTGCAGTGAGAACGCGGCGCCCTGCGGATCCATCGCATTCACGACCCAGTCGCCGCCGGGAACCTCCATCGGTCCATTGAGGATCTGGCCGCCGTTCGCCTTGATGCGGTCGACGGCCGCGTTGATGTCGGGCACGAGGAAGTAAATGCCCCAGTTTGGTGGCACGTGCGCCTGCTCGGGCGGCTTGTTCATCATGCCGCCGATCATTCCGTGGGGACGATTGAACATGTGGTACTTGCCCATCGGCCCCATGTCCATCGTTTCGCTGGGCTGCCACCCGAAGACCTCGCTGTAGAACCGCATCGCCGCAGCCGCGTCGGTGGTCATCAGCTCGTGCCACGAGCCCTCGCCCAGTTCCGGCGCAGTCTCGGGCCGTTCCTCGGCCGACGACGGCTGGATGATGTAGAAGGCGGCGCCCTGCGGGTCCTTCATCATCTGCAGCCGCCCGACCGACGGCACGTCGATCACTGGAGAGAGCTCGCTTCCCCCCAGGCGCTTGATGTGCGCCACGGCATCCTCGAACTTCGGCACGGCCACATACATCGCCCAGAACGGCGGCATGTCCATGCCTTCCGGTCTCTTCATCAGGCCGGCGACGCCGACGTCGCCGCGGCGCTTGAACATGATGTAGGGATCCGGCGAGCCTTCAAAGGGCGCCGACGTCCAGCCGACGACGTTCTTGTAGAACGTCTCGGCGGCGGCCATGTCGGTCGTCATCAATTCGTACCAGACCGGGCGTCCGAGCAGAGTTGAAGCGGCGGTAGTCATCGGAAAAACCTCCTCGACAATAGAGCGCACGCGAAAGGTGCAGCGATCGATTAGTGTGCCACAGGGGATCGCTGGCGTGCATCTCTTCCAACAGATCGGCTGTGCCGGACCGTGGGACGAATCGCATGAAGGTATGACGACGGCCGTGGCGATAAATGGTGCCGGGTTGCGGCAGAGCCAGCCGTTGTGGCCTTTCGGTTCGACATGCCCGGCCAGGCCATGACGCTACTCACCTGGCGGGCGCGGAATGGTGATCGCGAGGTCGCGGTTTCGAAGGGCCTCGTTGCCCGAAATGTCGGCTGCGAGGATGCGAAGGATGTAATCGCCGGGCACAAGGCTGGTCGTGTCCAGCGCGCCGTCGGCTGCAACGCCGTCGCGCAGCGTGCTGGTCACGAGGTAGAGAAATCTGGTCGAGCGGTTGCCGTACACCGGGATGCCGCTTCCCGATGCATAGATGATCCGCGCCGCCGTCGCATCGGCCGGATGGCGATCGAAGCGGATCGTTTCCACGGGCTCCTCGAAGCCATCGACCGGTACGCCCGCCGCATCCAGAACCTGATACCCGAGTCTGTACAGGCCGAGCCGCCGGCGCGCCTGATTGCCATTCACCTGGTCCCAGGCGTCGACAACGACCCGAACCCGGCCCTGCAGGACGATGCGCCGCCGTTCACGGCGCGTGACCGGCAGGCCGTCTTCGCCGATGATGCGGACGCCGCCTCGCGCGATGGCCGGAGGGATGGTGTCTTCGAACCGGGCGAGCCTGAAGCTCAACGGGTTCAGCTCCTCACCAGACCATCCGACATTCAGATGCGCGTGGTAGAAGCGGTTGACAGTACCGATCACCTCACCCGTGACGAATCGCGACCCGCGTTTCAGCCGCATGCCGGTCACATCCCCGGCTTCGCTTCGTGTGACCACGAAGCGGTCGTCGCCCAGCTCTTCGTCGCGAACGCCCCGTCCGACCCGCAGGTGCGTGTAGGCAACCGGTCCGATGCGGACCGATTCGTTCAACGAGCCAAAATCGCTCGCGGCGAGCGGGTCATCCGAAACCGCGTCTCGCACGACCCGCACGGGGGTGCCCTCAGGGGCGTGGATGTCGAGCCCCGCGTGCAGCCGCTCGGCCCCTTCGGCACCTCTCGGCTCACCGAGCGTGCCGGTCACTTCGAACGGCCCTTCGATCGGAGCGAACGGCCACAGCAGCGGCGTGCGATCGAAGGCCTGCGTATCGAACTGCGGATGGAACGGTGGCGCCGGCGGCCGCAGGTCGAGTTGTGATCTGGCGGCCACGAGCCGAACGACACCGTTCCGCCGATCCGTCACGATCAGGCGCCCCGGCGCGGTCACGGCAATCCCGGAAGGGGCGCGGAACATGGCGTCAGGCCCGGCGCCGTCGGCGAAGCCCCGCCGGCTCCCGGCGACCGTTCGCTGTCCGCGGCCAGGCGTGATTTCGATGACCCGACCGTGACCATCCGCGGCAAACACGGTACCGCCGGGTGCGGCGGCCACGGCGAGCGGACGGAGCGGTGCGTCCCCGTTCCCCATCGCGATCGTGGAGACCATCCCGTCCGGACCGATGACGCGGACCGCGCCGTTGCCCGTGTCGGCGACATAGATGTTGCCTCCGGCGTCCGCCGCGACGCCGCAGGGCGTGTCGAATCTGGCGTCCGCTCCATCCGCGAAGCCCGGGCCTCCTGCCCCGGCAACCAGCGTCACGGCACCACCGGGATCGATCGCAACGATCCGATCGTTGTACGTGTCCGCGACGATGACGCGGCCACGGGAGTCGATGGCGACGCCTGCGGGTCCGTTGAGGCCTGCGCCGGCTCCGGCGATCGTCGACACCATCCCTTCGGGAGATATGTGCCGGATCGCGTCATTGCCCGTGTCGGCCAGGTAGAGGCTGCCGCCTCTGTCGACCGCAAGGCCGGATGGCGCGCTGAATCGTGCGTCCGGGCCGCGCCCGTCGGCGAAACCTTCTTGGGAGCCGGCGAAAACTGTCGCGACGCCGTCGGGTGTGATGCGGTAGATGCGATGCGCGCCAACCCCGTCGGCCACATACAACGTGCCGTCGGCCGCCGCTGCGATCCCGAACGGGTCAGACAAGCGAATGCCGTATGGGGTCTCGGATCCCGAGCCGGGAACGCCGCCGCCGGCAATGGTGAAGACGACGGAGTCCCACCCGGGCTCGAGCGTGCGCTCCGGCTCGTGGCCGATCCACAGCCAGAGCGCGGCCGCTGCTCCAATCAATATGACGGCGGCGACGGACGCAGCAACAGCCCGTCGTCGCACTTTCATACTGCCCGAGCTCTCCGGACGGTGGCCGGGACGCCTCGTCTCAGCGCGAACGGGATGTTCCGGTCATGTCCGGCGCGAGGTTCTGCGCGATGGCTGCAAGCTCCACTTCGTCGAGTGGCAGCGAGCGCACCTGCTCCCATGGCCCTCCGGTGACAAGGCCGTCGATCGCGAAGAGAGTCCGGTTTGCCACCGGGGCATTGAGGCCGGTCGGACCGCATGTGCGGCGTAGCGTAGCACCGGCGAGCAGAATGCGCGCCAGCCGCGACGACAAACCAGCGGCATTGCGGCGTCGAGCTGTGCCATGCCGGCCATTGCGCCAGGATTCCGCTATACTTCCGGCTCCCATGAGCTTGACGGCCGCTGACGGCGGCCGCGAACAGGAGCGGAGACGATGGCGCTGATCACCGGATCACGACTCGGCCCATATGAGATCGTCGCTGCGCTTGGCGCGGGCGGCATGGGCGAGGTGTATCGCGCCACCGATACACGGCTCGCTCGCACCGTGGCGATCAAGGTCTTGCCGCAGATGCTCGCCGCGGACCCGCAGTTCCGCGACCGCTTCGAGCGGGAAGCACGCGTGGTCTCGCAGCTGAACCATCCGAACATCTGCACGCTTTACGACATCGGGGAGCAAAACGGCACTGCCTTCCTCGTCATGGAGCTTCTGGAAGGAGAGACACTTGCGGACCGGATCAGGAAAGGTCCGTTGACGGTCGACCAGGTGCTCGACTACGCAATGCAGATAGCCGATGCGCTGGACAAGGCGCACCGTCAGGGCATCATCCACCGGGATCTGAAGCCCGCCAACGTGATGCTCGTGCGAGGTGGCTCAGGGTCGGTGCCTTCGACCTGCAAGCTGCTGGATTTTGGTCTGGCGAAGATTGGTGCCATCGCCGGCTCAGGCATCGTCGAAACGCGCATGGTCACCTCGCCCGTGCCGAGCGCCGGCGGCACGCCGCTGACGGCGCAGGGCAGCATCCTCGGCACTTTCCAGTACATGGCGCCGGAACAGGTCGAGGGGCAGGAGGTCGACGGCCGCGCCGACCTCTGGGCGTTCGGGTGCGTCGTGTACGAAATGATAACCGGCAGACCGCCGTTCGAAGGGAAGTCGCACGCGAGTCTGATCGCAGCCATTCTCGAGCGCGAGCCGAGACCGATGAGCGAGCTTCAGCCGATGACGCCTCCGGCGCTGGGACGCGTCGTGCGGACGTGCCTGGCGAAGAACCCGAGCGACCGCTTCCAGACGGCGCACGATCTCTGGCTGCAGCTCCAGTGGATCGAGGAAGGAGGATCTGCCGCGGGGCTGCCGCCTCCGGTCATCGCACATCGGCGCCATCGCGACCGCGCGGTGTGGCTCACCGTCGCGGCGATCGTCGGGCTTGCGGGCGCGGCTCTGGCCTGGTGGCTGAAGCCGGCCCCTCCGGTCACGCGCGTCGTCTCGCGGTTCGAGTACCTGCTCCCCGAAGCGCACAGATTCAGCCGCAGCGGACGGCACGTGGTCGCGATCTCGCCGGACGGTACAAAGCTCGCCTACGTCGCCAACCAGCAGCTGTTCCTGCGGCCGATGGACCAGCTCGATGCGCAGCCGATCCGCGGGAGCGACCAGGACCCGATCGATCCGGTCTTCTCTCCCGATGGGCAGTGGCTTGCGTATTTCGTGGCCCCAAAGGGCTCAACCGGCAGATTCTCGCTCCGCAAGATCAGCGTCGCCGGGGGCGCGCCGGTCACGCTCGCGGAAACGGCGGCGTCACACGGCGTCAGCTGGGTCGGCAGCACCATTGTCTTTGGCCAGAACGAGGCTGGCAAGGACTCCACCATCACCGCCGTGCCTGATACGGGTGGCGCGCCGCGCGTGCTGGTCACGGTGGCGGCCAGGGATGGCCGCGCGACGCAGCCCCAGCTCCTCGACGGTGGACGTCACGTGCTGTTCAACGTCCGGCCGTTACAGGACGCCCCGGACAACGAGGGACAGATCGTCGTGCAGGGGCTGGATGGCGGCCCCCGGATCGTCCTCGCGGAGAACGGCCGCAACCCACGACGCCTGCCCAGCGGACACCTGGTCTTCTTCCGTAATGGGACCCTGCTGGCGGTTGCAGTCGACTGGGACCGGTTCGCGTTGGCCGGGGGACCCGTGCCCGTGGTGGAGGGAGTAGCGGGAGCTGCCCAGAGCTGGATTGGACAGTTCGATATTTCTCGCAACGGCACGATGGTTTATCGTCCGGGGGCAGTCGGAAACAACGAGCTGCAGCCGGCCTGGGTCGATCGGACCGGCCGCGAGCAGCCGCTCGCGGCCAGGGCGGCCGCCTACCAGAGAGTGAGCCTTTCACCCCAGGGCGACCGCATTGCGGCGGTCATCGCCGGTGACGAGCAGGACGTCTGGGTCTGGGACATTGCGAAAGAAACCATGACCCGGTTGACGTTCGGGCCCGCAGCCGAAGGATCGCCTCAATGGACGCCGGATGGCCGTCACGTCGTCTTCATGTCCAGGAGCGAGACGGGAGAGGTCGACATCTTTCGCAGGGCCGCAGACGGCACCGGCGTGGTCGAACCGGTGACGAAGGATGGCGCGGGCGGCGCCCCGTTATCGTTTTCTCCCGACGGCCGACAGCTGCTCTTCCGCAAGCAGCCCGCTGGAGGTGGCGCCGACCTCGCGCTGCTTTCCATCGGGAGCGCCCCGTCGCCCCTCCTCGCGAATCCGGGCTACAACGAGCAGAACGGTGTCATCTCTCCGGACGGTCGGTGGATCGCCTACGAATCCAATGAGACCGCTGCCGTGGACATCTACGTGCGCCCCTTTCCCGAGGTGGAGACGGGACGCTGGAAGATTTCAGACGGCGGCGGCGTCCGGCCCATGTGGTCCCGCTCGGGGCGGGAGTTGTTCTATACCTCGATCGTCGATACCGCCCGCTTGCCCCTCATGGCCGTAGCCATCTCGTCCGGCGCGTCGTTCGTCTCCGGCAAGCCCCAGGAGCTCTTCAGTGTGACGCCGTATACGGCAACTCTGTTCGCGAGCAACTACGACCACGCGCCTGACGGGCGATTCCTGTTCATGAAAGCAACCGGTCCGGGGGATGCCGGCGGCCGTCAGCGATTCATTGTCGTGTCGAACTGGATCGACGACGTCTCGGCACGGGTGAAGTAAAGTTCGCCTGCCGGGCGCGCTCTGCGCTCGGCAGGCCGATGAACTAGTGGGCGACCTTTTCGCGGTCGCGAAGATCCCGGACGTGGTCGTGCGCCAGCCGCACCTTGGCGGCCTGCTGCTGGACGACCGTCTGCGCCGTGCCAGACAGCGGCTCCTTCAGCGCATTCTCATACGCCGACTTGGCGACGTCTTCGCCGCGCTCGGCTTCGGCCACGATGGCGTGATCGTCTTTACCGGTGACGACCGACTTGATGTCGAGCCAGCCGCGGTGAAGCGAACCGCTCACGCTGCCCGACTTTTCGGGATCGCCGCCGAGCCGCCGCACTTCGCTCTGGAGCTCGCGTACCATCTCGCCGCGCTGCCGCGAGTACTCGAGGAACTTCGCCTTGATGGCGGCGCTCTTCAGACCCTCGGCGGCCGTCTTGAAGCCGAGCTCGCCGTCTTTGCAGGTCTCGATGAGGTTGTTGAGTACGGAGATCGTCTTGTCATTCTGCATTGATGTTTGTCCTCCTATGTGACTGGAGACCTATCAGCAAGTTGGGAACCATGTAGGCCTCAGCCGTTCGTGCCCAGGACTCGAGGACCGGACGGGCCGTCTTATCGGTCTGAATATCGCCTTGCCGCTGCGAGATCCCGGCGGAGCTCCTCCGCCGTGCGACGAGGGCCGTAACCTGGTGTGTCACGCTGGATACGCCAGCCCTCCTTCAACGGTCCGGCGTCGACGGCATCGAACCCGAACTCGTCGAGAAGGCGCGCCACCGTGGCCTTGGCTTCCGGATCATCAGCGGCGATCACCAGAGCCCGACGATTCGTCGAGCCCGCCGGTCGGCCGTCGGTTGTCAGCTGGAAGGCATGAATATGATTGAACGCCTTGACGACCTTCGACGTCGGGAGGTGCGCCTGCAGGAGCTCGGCTGTGGTGGTGGACTCGTCGTCGAGCTCGGGGATATGTCCGTCGCGCTCCGGGTAGTAGTTGTTCGTGTCGACCACGATCTTTCCGGCGAGCGGCGCAACCGGAACCTGGCGGTAGTTCTTCAAGGGAACCGACACGACGACGATGTCTCCGGCCTCCGCCGCTTCAGTCGGAGTTGCCGCCCGCGCGCGAGGGCCGAGCTCTGCCACCAGCGCCGACAAGGTCTCGGGTCCGCGCGAGTTGCTCACCACCACGTCGTAGCCACGAGCGACGCCGAGCCGGGCGATCTGGCTGCCGATGTTTCCTGCCCCAATCAGTCCGATGGTGCTCATGCCTGCCCGCCTTTGTCGTGGACGCCGAACGAAGCATGATTCCTGCCGAGCGGCTGCGGCTCAGCGGGCCGTGGTCTCGATGCTCGGCCATGCCGACGCGATGATCCTGGCGACGCCACGAACAGTGTCCGCCTTCGCGCGCGACGGTTTCCTTCCGTCGGCGCTCGCCCGCCTCCATCCGGTCCATCGATCGCCGGTCTTCGCGATCCTCCTGCAATGCACGATCGTAGCCCTCGCCGGCCGTCAGCGCCCCGCCGGGGGCAGCCGGAACGCGGCCATCTCCTCGCCGTTGCGAACCAGCACGATGTCGCCGACCAGCACCGGGTGATTCCAGGTCTTGCCCTCGATCGCCTTGAACCGCGCGAGCTCGGTGAACTTGTCGGGGGTCGCCGACACCAGCGCGAGCTCGCCTTCCTCTGACACCACCAGCAGCAGGTCCTGATCCGCCAACAGCAGCATCTGGCCGGAGCCGTAGCGGCCCCCCTTCCACTTGCGCTCGCCGTTCTCGAGATCGATGGACGAGAGGATGCTGCCGTCAAAGCCGAAGGCGTGCCCTTTGTGAACCACGAAGTGGTTGAAGTACGGCTTCAAGCCGCGCGACGTCCAGCGCTCTTCGACCTTCCACCCTGAAGGCCCCCGAGCGACGGCGATGCGGCGGATGCCAAGTCCGCCCATGGCGTCTGCCGACGTGATGAGGACGTCCCCGTCAGCGGTCATTGCCGGCTGGACGATGGGAGCGCCCTCCCACTCGGCTTTCCAGAGGACCTTGCCGTCGGCCGGTGCCACGCTGGTAGTGCCGCTGCCGGCCATCAACAGAATCTGAGGCACTCCATCGATCGTCACGAGATGTGGCGAGCTGTAGCTGCCGCCGGTCGATTTGACCAGCCAGCGTTGAGCGCCTGTCGCTCGGTCGTAGGCGACGAGGGCCCCCGAAGCGGAGACAACGAGGAGGTCGCCGACGAGCAGCGGCGAACCCGTGATCCCCCAGATGGGGACCTTCACGCCGGCATCGGTCGCCGCATTGCGCGACCACACCACGGCACCGTTGCGGCCGTCGAGCGCGTTCAGGATGCCGGTTCCACCAAGCGTGTATACGCGACCGTCTCCGAGGGCGGGGGTCGCGCGCGGGCCAGTGCCGCCGTTGGACTCCCAGAACCTCGCAGCATCGCGATGTCTCCAGACCGGCTGGCCGGTGCTGAGCCTGTAACACGTGACGACCTCATCGGGGCCCCGCTGCTCGTGGGTGTAGAAGAAGTCGCCGTTGACCGCGAAAGACGACCAGCCCGGGCCAATGGGCCGCCGCCACATCTCGACCGGCGGCGATGCAGTCCAGTCGGTGTTGATCCGCACGCCGCGAATGACGCTGTCACGCTCAGGGCCCCGAAAGCCTGGCCAGTCGGCACTCTTCAATCCGGGATCGCTGATTGAAGGCGCCGTCTTCGCTGTCGCCGGCGGCGCGGATTCGGTTTTCGTCGCTGCGGGAACCGGCGGTGCGGCAGGCCTGGCGGCTTCAGCCGCGACCGGTTCCCTGGGAGTTCCCGCCGGCGCCGCCGGCGGCTGCGGCGGATCGGCCTCGCCCAGCGCCAGGAGCCGTTCTTCAGCACTCGGAGTCCATCGCCACTTGAGATCCGCAACGCCGCCAAGAATGCCATCCGTCCTGGCGAGGATCCACACGGCGCAGCCAATCAGGATCGCCACGACCATCGCCGCGCGCCGCGGACCCCCCGAGAGACGACGGCTCGCCACCGCCCAGGCAACCAGGGCAAGGGTGATGGTCGAAGGAACGGCGTAGATGAAGAACATCCTCCCCATCATCCCGTTCTGAATCGAGATGTGGATGAAGGGCCACGTCGCAACCACCGCAACCACCATCACGGCGACGGCGCCCAGACGCTCGGACCACGGCGCGCGGCTGAAGAAGACCCACCAGATGATGATCGCAAGCGCGATCACGAGCCCCCCCAGTATGGCGACCAACGGGGCGTCCATTCCGAAGAACTCCGCCTTTGGCGCAACCACAGGCAGAACGAACCTGACCAGCACCAGCAACACCGCGGCGACGACACCGGGCCACAGCCGAAGCGGTTTTCGAGAAGTCGGTTCGCTGATGTGTGTAGTGGTCATCTTTTGAAGGGTCCGGTGTTTCCGAGCGGGTTCATTCCGACCGCAGCGCCTGGAGCACGTCCACGCGCGAGGCCCGTGCGGCGGGCATCAGCGATGCCAGGACGGCGGCGACGGCGAGCACCACGGCCGCCTCGAGCATGGGCACAAGACCGGGCAGCCGCACGTTCTCGATGTAGCTCGCGGCGATGCCGGCGAACGCGTAACCGCCGGCGGCGCCCGCGGCGATCCCGACCGCGACAATGGACGCGCCTTCCGACAGGACACGCATCAGCAGGTGTCGGGGGGACGAACCGACGGCCAGCCGCACGCCGAACTCACGCGTGCGCGCGCTCACCGAGAACGCCAGCACGCCCCCCACTCCCACGACCGCGATGAGCAGCGCCACGCCGGCGAATCCGGACAGGACGAAGGCGTTCAGACGGTCCGGCGTGAGCACTTCGGCCCGGACGTCCTCGAGCGTCGCGGCGCGTTCCACCGGCTGGCTCGCCGACATCTGCCGGATGATTCGCGTCACCTCCGGCACCAGTGCGTAGGGATCGCCCGACGCGTGCACGAACAGACGGCCGGCGACCCGCATCTGCTGAACCGGGTGATAAATCGTGAGCGCCGGTCCGCGCACGACGTTCTCGTCGTCCACGTCCGCGACGACACCAATGATCCGGCGCGGGTGGGGCTTGCCGAAAACCGGATCGGTCCACCACAGCTTCCGGTTCACCGCGACGCCGTTGAGAAACAGCCGCTGCGCGACGCTCTGGCTGACGATTACCACGAGCTCGCCATCGCCGCGGTCCTCGGCGCTGAAGTCGCGGCCGGCGAGCAGCGGCACGCCCAGCACCGAGAAGAAACCAGGCGAGACGATCCTCAATCGCGCGTGGGGGTTCTCTTCGCCGTCGGCGGGCGTGTAGCCTTCGACGGCAAACTGGGATCCCGAGCCGTATCTGCCGGCATCGCGCCACGGCACGAAGCTCCCGAGCGCGACGCCCTGAACACCCGGCAGCTTGCCGATGCGCCTCGTCACCTCCTGATAGAAGTCCATCTCCTGCGCGTTCCTGATGACGATCGACGGTGTGGGGAGATCGAGTGCCAGGACCTGCCGCATGTTGTAGCCGGTGTCGGCCCTCTGCAGGGCGATGAGCGCGCTGAGCAGCATGCCCGCGCCGACGAGCAGCACGAACGAGAACGCAATCTGCGTTGTCGCGAACAGGCGCAGGCGGCGGTTGGTGCCCGGGGTGATCCGGATGCTGCCGCTCGCAAGTCCCAGTCCGGCAGGCCCGCCTTCGCCGAGATGACGACGCGGCCGCCACACCCTCGAAGGGGTGGAGGCGGGTGCGGGCGGCGAGGGTAACCGCGGGATGTACGCGAGTACCACGGCGGCGGCCATCGCGAGCCCGGCACCGACCCAGAGGAGGCTGGCGTCAACGGTGACCTCGAGGGCGCGCACCGAGAAGGTCGCGGCGAAGCGCGCGACGACGGCCACGAGCGGTCGCGCCAGCACCACCCCCAGCACGGCGCCGGCGCCGCACAGCACCAGGCTCTCGGCCAGCAGCGTCCGACGCAGCGCGCCGTGGCTCGCGCCGAGCGCCGCCCGGACCGCCAGCTCGCCTTCGCGGCGCACCGAACGCGCCAGGATCAGATTGGCGACGTTCGAGCACGCAATGACGAAGACGATCCCGGCGGCGGCCAGGAGCAGGAGCAGGATCGTCCGCGCCGGCGCCGCGAGCTGATCGCGAAGCGGCGTGACGGTGAGACGCACGTCCGCGTTTGCGGAGTAGGCTTCGGGGTGCTCGCGCACCATGGCTTCGTGCACGGCTGTCAGTTCCGTCCGCGCTTCCTCGACCGACGCTGCCGGCGCCAGACGGCCGAACAGTTCGGTCATACGATGGGTGCGGAGGGTGGTCATCGTCGCGCCCAGATGATGCGGGCTGGTCACGACGTTCGCGATGATTTCGGTGTCGGCCGGGTAGGGCACTGACGGCTCGAGAACGCCGACGATCGTCGCGGTCCGCGGCCCGAGGCGGATGGCCTTGCCGATCACGGTGAGATCGCTGTTGAGGGCGGTGGTCCAGAAGCGGTGTGTCAGCACCGCCGCGCCCGCGGCGTCTGGGCCGTCGTCCGACGCGTTGAGGAGCCGGCCGAGCACCGGGCGCAGGCCCATCACCTCGAAGTACGCGCCGCCGACGACACCCGCCTGCACCACGCGGGGTTCGCCCAGGCCGATCAACGTGAAGTCGATCGTCGAGAAATCGCCGAAGGCGCTGACCGTGGTGACGCGCGACTTGAAGTCGTCGATTTCCGGCACCGAGAACGTCGTATTTGCGGCGCCGAGACCCGGCGCGCTCTGGCGGATGTAGATCAGGCGGTCTTCGCCACGATTGACCAGCGGGCGCAGCAGCACGCCGCGGACGACACTGAAGATCGCCGCGTTGGCGCCGATGCCGAGCGCGAGCGTCACCACCACGGTGGCGGCCAGCCCCCTGGCGCGCAGGAGCGAGCGAAGGCCGATGCGCATATCCTGCCCGAGGCCCACGACCGCGTCGAACCAGCGGCTGTACCAGACGCGCCGCATCGACTCGCGGATCGCCGGCACGTAACCGAATTCCCGGAGCGCGGCCAGGCGCGCGGCCTCCGGATCCTCGCCGCGCTCGATCCGTTCCTTCACGCTGAGCGCCAGATGGCCGCGAATCTCGGCGTCGAGCTCGTTGTCGTCGGGCCGCATCGGCTACTCGTTGTTCCCGGGGGCCGGGTTCATGATGCGGCCGATGGCGTTGACGAGCTGCGACCACCGGTCCCGCTCGCGCAACAGCTGAGCCTTGCCTGCGTCCGTCAGCCGGTAGTACTTCGCCCGCTGGTTGGCCTCGCTCACGCCCCACTCGGACTTCAGCCATCCACGCTTCTCCAACCGGTGCAGCGCCGGGTAGAGGGAGCCGGTTTCGACCTTGAGCAGGTCGTCGGACTGCGCGCCGATGGTCTGGCCGATACCGTGACCGTGCTGCGGCCCCCACTGGAGGGTCCGGAGAATGAGCATGTCGAGGGTCCCCTGGAGGAGCTCGAGGCGGCGGTCGGGAGGGGTCTTTGCCATGGCCGTAGATCGTCTACAGCCTTAGACGTAGAGCGTCTACAGCTTGTTCCGAGGCCTGGTTATCGGCCGGCCGGTCGGCGCGCTAGACTGCCGAAAGGTGATGCGGACCCCCTGCGACCTCCTCCTCACGAACGCGCACGTGCTGACGATGGACGACGAGTTCAGGGTCCATGCGCCAGGTTCGGTCGCCATCGGCGCCGGCGAGATTCTCGGGATCGGCAGCATCGACTCGCAATACGAGCCACTCGACACCGTCGACTGCGGGGGACGCGTGGTGTTGCCCGGCCTCGTGAATGCGCACACGCACGCGCCGATGACGCTCCTCCGCGGGCTCGCCGACGACCTCCGCCTGGACGTCTGGCTCATGGGTTACATGATGCCGGTGGAACGGGAGTTCGTCCGGCCCGAGTTCGTCGCGCTGGGGACGAGCCTGGCCTGCGCGGAGATGATTCGGTCCGGCACGACCTGCTTTGCCGACATGTACTATTTCGAAGAATCGGTCGCCGAAGCGACCGCCGCCGCCGGCCTGCGCGCCCTCTGCGCCCAAACGGTGCTCAAGTTTCCTTCACCGGACGCGGCCAGCTTCGAAGATGCCCTCGCCCGCGCCCGCGAGTTCATCGCGCGTTGGAAGGGGCATGAGTTGATCGTGCCCGCCGTGGCGCCTCACGCGCCGTACACCTGCACCACCGAGATCCTCAGATCATGCGCAGAGCTGGCCTGCGAATTCGATGTGCCGGTTCATACGCATCTTTCCGAAACGTCGTTGGAGGTGGAGCAGTCCCGGCGCGAGCACGGCATGCCGGTCGTCCCGTGGGTCAAGAAACAACGGCTGTTCGACGCTCGGGTACTCGCCGCCCACTGCGTGCATGTGGACGAGGGAGAGATCCGGACTCTGAAGGACGCCGGCGCGGGGATCGCGCACAACCCCACCAGCAATCTGAAGCTCGGCTCGGGGGTGGCGCCGGTGGTGAAGATGCTCGATCTGGGCGCCGCCGTCGGCATCGGCACCGATGGGACCGCCTCGAACAACGATCTCGACATGTTCGAGGAGATCCGGCTGGCGGCGCTGCTGGCCAAGGGCGTGAGCGGTGATCCCACCGCGCTGCCGGCCCGTCAGGCGCTGGCGATGGCGACGCGCCTGGGCGCGCGGGCCCTGCACTGTGACGCGATCACCGGCTCGCTCGAGCCGGGCAAGCGGGCCGACCTGATCGTCGTCGACCTCGATCAGCCGCACAACGTGCCGCGATTTGCCAGGGATCCGAACAGCGTTTACGCCCAGCTGGTGTATGCCAGCAAGGCGTGCGACGTGGTCGACGTCATGTGCAACGGACGATGGCTGATGCGCGACCGCCGGCTGCTCACCCTGAACGAGGACGAGCTTCGGTCCGCGGCCGCCGGCATCGCGCGGCGCGTCGACCGGTTTCTGCTGCAGCGCGAGCAAAGCGTCCTCCAGAAGCTGATCGCGATCGGCGGTGCGACCCAGGAGGAGAGCTTCGAGGTCCAGGTCAAGGCACGCCTGGCGTCTGCCGAAACGGCGTTCGAGGCGCTGAAGAGCGACGAGATCACCGTCCTCCGCTCCGTTCACTACCACCAGTACGACACGTATTTTTTCTTTGACGATCCGGAACAGGGACGGCTGCGCTACCGTGAGGATGCGTCTCTCGACGAGAGCAACAATGTCGCGAGCGTTCGCGCGCGGCTGACGCTCACTGGACGCTCGCACGAAGCCGCGTTCGGGTCGGTGCTGCTGTTCCGGTCCCGCTTCCTCGCGCCGGCGACCCATTCCCCTCGCTTCTATCGCGAGTATTTCAGGCCAGAGCGCGAACGCGAGATCGAAAAGGACCGCCGCCGGTGGCTGGTGGGATATCGGGGCGTGCAGTTCTACGTGCACCTCGATCGCCTGCTGAATCCCGCCACCGACGGGTACTTCCTGGAGCTGAAGTCACGGACGTGGTCCCGGCGCGATGCGCAGGACAAGGCCGCCATCATCGTCGAGCTGCTCGCGCGGCTCGGCGCGCGAAGCGACCAGACCGTCGCCGAGGACTATGTCGAGCTGAAATGACACTGCAGGAACCCGTCATCCCTCGTCGCCGGATGAATGGTGCTGCACGAGCGCGGCCGGCATCTCGAGATGGAACCAGATGGCGGTCGCCCGGAACGCAAAGATGAAAATCGTGCTGACTAGGGCAGCCTGCGGCGCAACCAGCGCCACGTCGCGCAGGAGGACGTGGAGCGTACAGCCGAGCACAATCGGCGTGGCGTAGATCTCCCGGGACATCAGCAGCGTCGGCCGGCCCGCGAGGACATCCCGGAGCAGCCCGCCGCCGATGCCGGTGACGACGCCGAGAATGACGGCGATCGGGCCAGGCAGCGCCGCCCCCACGAGCGCCTTGTCAGTTGCGGCAATCGCGAACAGCGCGGCGCCGAGACCGTCGAGGTAGAGCAATCCGCGGGAGGCGTTCCGCGCGACGGCACTCAGGAAAAAGGCGAACACCGCGCCGGCAAGAGCAGCCCAGAGGTAGTTGAAGTCACCGAACCAGAAGATCGGATACCGCATCAACAAGTCGCGGATCGTGCCGCCACCGACCGCCGTCACCGCGCCGAGCACAAGGGCGCCGACGACGTCGAGACCTCGTCGCGAAACGGCAAGCACCCCGGTCATCGCGAACACCGCCGTGCCGGTCAACTCGATTGCATACATCGCGCGCTGTCTCCAGATGGCAGGCGAAGGCATGCCATCACACGGCCGGAATCTGGACCAGTCTGAGGCCAGACTACGTCGAGCTGAAATACACGACGAAGAGCGCCGCCGCCGCGTACATCATTGGCTGCACGTCTCCGGGACGCCCGCGGAGCAGCTTGATGCCGACGTAGGCGATGAAGCCGTAGCCGATCCCGTGCGAGATCGAGAACGTGAGCGGCGTCATCAGCAGGATCAGGAACGCCGGGATGGCGGTGTCCAGGGCCGTGAAATCCATCCGGACGATCTGCTGACACATCAGGAACCCGACCACGATCAATGCCGGTGCAGTGGCCGCCGCCGGCACGATGGCGATCAGCGGGGCCGCGAACATGCACGCGCCGAACAGCGCCGCGACGACCACGTTGTGGAGGCCGGTGCGCGCTCCCTCGGCCACGCCGGCGGCCGATTCGACGTACGACGTCACCGAGCTCACTCCGAACGCTCCGCCGATCGCAGCGCTGATCGAGTCGATGGCGAGGATCGCACGGAGCCGCGGAATCCGTCCCTCCCGGTCGTGCAGGTTTCCGGTTTCGGAGATGGCGGTAACGGTGCCGATCGTGTCGAAGAAATCGACCATTACGATCGACAGCAGCAGCGGCAGCAGCTGGATGTTCAACGCGCTCCGCAGGTCCGCCTGGAACACCGTGTCGAACCGCGGCATCCGTAACCAGGCGCCGGCCGGCCAGTGGGAAACACCGAGCAGGAGCCCCCCCAAGGTGGCGCCCAGGATGCCGATCACGATCGCGCCGGGGACCTTTCTCGAGAGCAGGAACGCGATGGTCAGCAGTCCGGCGCACGCGAGCAGCGGTTCGGCGGCGTGGAACGATCCGTGAGTGACGGGCGGAACGGTCGCGAGCGGATCGGTGTTGAGTACCGCCACCGAGCTGGCGGGCACGACGACGAGCCGGGCGTTCACCGCACCGATGAGGGCGATGAAGAGGCCGATGCCCACGCTGATCGCCCGGCGCAGGTCGAGCGGAATCGCCCGCATCACCGCCTCGCGCACCCCCATGAGAACGAGCGCGAGGACGATCAGGCCGTTTACCACGACCAGGCCCATGGCCGACTGCCACGAGCCGGTCTGCCCCGCCACCTGAAACGCGACCACCGCGTTCAGCCCCATGCCGGGCGCGAGCGCGATGGGAAAGTTGGCACCCAGGCCCATGAGGACCGTGCAGATCGCGGCTGCGGCCGCCGTCGCCGCAGCTGCCGCCTCGAACGGGACCCCCGCCGCTGCCAGGATCGACGGGTTGGCGAACAGGATGTACGCCATTGTCAGGAACGTGGCAATCCCGCCGCGCACCTCGCGCGCGGGAGTGGTGCCGCGCCCGTGCAGGTCGAAGCTCACGTTGTCGCGCGGCCGATCACCTGGTGGTTCGCGCCTTCGAAAACGAGTCGACCCAATCGAATATGGCCACGAGACCTCCTCGCGTCTCGACGTCAGGCATGACGAAGCGGCTGCCGTCGGTCGTCGGCGGGCGTGCCGACAATTTTCTTCGGCCTCTTTCCGTCGTGCGGGACGAGCCAGACCTGGGCCACGCGCTCAGGGTCCTGCGCATATTTCTGCGGCAGGATGTTGATCGCGACCTCGCGCCGGAGCCTGGTGTCGCGCGATCGATATACCTCGCCCATCCCGCCGGCGCCGATGGCGGCGACGATCTCGCATGAACCGACGCGCGATCCGGTGTCGAGCACCATGCGGTTCAACGCGGAGGAAGGAGACGCCGGATTATAGCGGACGGCGACGGTCCGCGAGTCCGTTCTCATCCTCCAGACGGAATGGCGTTTCTCGGCGCAACATCCCGGGGATCTCCGTCGAGCGCTGCTCGTTTAGCTCTCAGAACAGGGGAAAAGTCCGCAAGGTCTGGCGGGTCCACACATTGCGGCCGACCTCCCGACGCCGTGGGCCGGAGTCACCGGGCGCATCTGCATCTTCGCTTCTCTGCTCTGGATGGCGGTGCTGACGACCCGTCCGCTGCGCGATCCGGCGCCCGAGGGTCAGCGGTTCGAGGGCTGGATCCAGTAGCGCGGGCCGGCGCCGCGGCGCGCGGCACGATCCCCCGGATTGGCGAACTGGCAGCGGTCGAGCGAGAGGCAGCCGCACCCGATGCATTCGGTAAGGCCGGCCTTCATCCGCTGGAGCTCCGCGATGCGCTCGTCGATCCTGCTCGCCCAGCCGGCCGACAGCTTCGACCAGTCGGCCCGTTCGGGTGTGCGGTTGCGGGGGAGCTTCGCGAGCTCCACGCGAATCTCTTCCAGCGACAAACCGACTTTCTGCGCGAACACGATGAAGGCGACCCGGCGAAGCACGCCGCGCGGGTACCGGCGGTGCCCGGAATCGTTTCGCTGCGAAGCGATCAACTCCTGCTCTTCGTAGAAGCGCAGCGCCGAGGTCGCCACGCCGCTGCGCGCCGCCACCTCACCGATAGTCAGTACGTCGGCCACGTCTTCAGTCTGCGCCACTTTTTTCTTGACTTCAAGTGCACTTGAAGTTCCACGCTGGAACAGTGCTGGCTCGGGGCAGCCCTGAAGGGCTGCGCTACGGCGACCCTGGGGGCAGCCCTGAAGGGCTGCGCTACGGCGACTCTGGCAGCAGCCCTGAAGGGCTGCGCTACATGAGACATGAAAGGTGATGCAGATGACTGAACCGACTCGAGTCGCTCTTGTTACGGGTGCCAGCCGCGGGCTCGGGCAGGTGGTTGCGCGTGTCCTGGCGAGCCGTGGATACAGCCTGGTCATCGGCGGCCGCGATCCGGACGCCCTCGCGGCCGCTGCCGCGGAGTTGTCGCGCCATGCGCCCGCCGTGCTGCCGGTCGCCGGCGACATTACCGATGCGGCGGTGCGCGCGAAGCTGATTGACGCGACCCGGCGGCTGGGCGGCCTGAACGTGCTCGTCAACAACGCTTCGGAGCTGGGAGGCATCGGGCCGCTCCTGACATTTGACGTGCCGCGCTTCGGCCGGCTCTTCCCCGTCAACGTCGGTGCGCCAATGGTCCTGATCCAACTGGCAGTGCCGCTGCTGGCCGAGCGCCGCGGGCTCGTCGTGAACATCACGAGCGACGCGGCGACAGCGGCATATCCGGGCTGGGGACCGTACGGCGCGAGCAAGGCCGCGCTGGAGCTCTTGACGCGCACCCTCGCAACCGAGCTGCGCGAGCTGGGCGTATCCGCCATTCTCGTGGACCCGGGGGACATGCGCACGCGCATGCATCAGGAGGCATTTCCGGGCGAGGACATCTCCGATCGGCCGCTGCCCGAAGTCACCGTGCCGTTCTGGAACTGGCTGTTCGGTCAGAGGCCGGACGAAATCCACGGCCAACGGTTCGTCGCGCAACAGGAGGCTGCCCCCTGGCTGCAACCGGCGTAACCGATCCGTCCACCTTGCCGGCTCATCTCGAGGCGACCGAGCCGCCGGAGGCGCGCGGTCTGAGCCGGGACGGGGTGCGCCTGCTCATCTCTCGAATCGACACCGATTCGATCCATCACTCCCGCTTCAGCGATCTGCCGCAGTGGCTGTCACCCGGCGACCTCCTGGTCGTGAACACGAGCGGCACCCTGAACGCCGCGTTGTCGGCCTGGACCACACGTGGTGACAGATTCGAGTTGCACCTCTCCACCCGACTGCCCGGGAATTTCTGGGTCGTCGAGGTGCGACGCCTCGGCCCTGTCGCGTCGCTGCCTTTTGACGACGCGCGCGCCGGCACCACGTTCCACCTGGAGGGCGGCGGCGAGATCACGCTGCTCGCGCCTTACCCGCTCGCCGGCGCGCTGAACGCGCAATCGCGATTATGGATGGCGGCGTTGCATCTGGCCGAACCGGTGCTGACGTATCTCGAACGGTTCGGGAGCCCGATCCGGTACAGCTACGTCGCAGCTTCGTGGCCGGGCTCGATGTATCAGACCGTCTTCGCCACCGAATCAGGCAGCGCGGAAATGCCATCCGCCGGGCGTCCGTTCACTGCGGAGCTGGTGACGCGGCTGGTCTCGAGCGGGATTCAGATCGCGCCGCTGTTGCTCCACACCGGCGTCGCGAGCCTGGAGGATCACGAACCACCTTACGAGGAGTACTTTCGCGTGCCGCCGGGCACCGCGGAGCGCGTCAACGCGGCGCGGCGCGCAGGCCATCGCGTCATCGCCGTCGGCACGACCGTCGTGCGTGCGCTCGAGACGGTCACCGACGGCGGCGGGACGACGTTTCCGGGAGAGGGCTGGACGAATCTCGTGATCACGCAGGAACGACCGCTGCGCGCGGTGACCGGGATGATCACCGGTTTCCACGAACCACGCGCTACCCATCTGGCGATGGTGAAGCGGGTGATTGCCGCCGCCGGCGGCGCCGCACCAGCGGCGCAACTCGAGCGCGCCTACGGCGAGGCGCAGGCGGCCGGATACCTGTGGCACGAGTTCGGGGACTCGCATCTGATCATCGGCCGCCCGTGCCGACATGCGCCCTAGTGCGCGGCGAGCGCCGGCAGGCGCCGCGCCTTGAGTGCGCGCGACACGTCGGCGGCGATGCGCGGGTCGATCGGCCCAAGCTCCCGCACGAAACCGCCTTCGTCGACGGCGAGCGGCGCGCCGTCGCGATAGACGATTCGATTCCGGCCGGCGGTCCGGATCCGTTCTCCCGCGGTGACGATCCCCGTGAGATTCAGCGGATCGGCGGCGCTGATCGTGAGCAGACTGCCGTCGGCCGGGATCCGCCGGACCTCGCGCAGCCGTTCGACCCCATCCGGCAGCGCGAATTGCTCGCCCGACATGCCGGTCACGAACCGGCCGCTGCGGATCTCACCGCGTGCTTCGAGACGCCGGTAGACGCGCGCGAGCTCGCGCCAGGTCGCGGCGTTGGTCTCGCGGGTGAGCAGCCGCCGGAACACGACGCCGTAGCGTCGAAGCAGAACCCATGCCTGCAGCTCCACCGCCTCCTCACGCCTGACCCCGTCGCCGCCGGCCGCGACGGCCGTCCACCGGCCGGCAAAGGTGCTTCGACGATCGTGCTGCGCCGGGCGCCCGCGCGCCGCCCACACGAGCGCACGCAATCCGGCGAATCCATCCGATGTCACGAGGCCGCAGGCGACCAGCGCACCGATTGCATGCCGCAGCTGGTCGGCGTCGAGCCCGCAGGCTGTCGTAAGATCGCCGAAGAACGATGCGCCCCGCGACCGGAGCACCGACAGCACGTCGCGCGCCGCCTCGCCGAGCGGCGGCTCCCCCTCGCTCATCCGCAGCGTCCGCCACGCGCCCGCATGCTCGCGAAGGAAGAGCGCGACCGGCGTCGCCGGCACCAGCGTGGGCGGCGACGAGGGGGTGGACGAGAGACGCCCCCATCCGGCTTCTCCAGAAAGACAGATCATGTCGAGCATCGACGGATCGTACCGATCGAGCCGCGCCGGCAGCACCCCGCGCTCCCACGCCGCCGCCGGGAGCTCGTATCCGTCGAGCGCGGCGACGACCTCCCTCAGGCCGTCGGGTCCGGTCAGCCGGCACGACGTCTCGACGTGCTGCCAGCGGAAGAGGAAGCGCATGAAATCCGCCGGGCTGACCGGCTCGATCTCGGCGCGAAGCCGGTTCAGCGTGTAGCGGTGAATTCGCGCGAGCAGCGTCCGGTCGCACCATTCGAGCGCTGTCGCGCCAGGCGTAAAACGTCCGCGAAGCACCACCCCGTCCGCTTCGAGCAGCAGGAGCGCGGCGTCTGCATCGGCAGACGAAACGCCAAGTGCATCAGCCAACGCCGCAGCGGTCACAGGGCCGGTCAGCGTGACCCGGCCTCGCACGACCTCGGCGATCGCGTCGCTCCGCGTCCATGATCTCGCGAGCCGGGAGGGCGGCGGTTGGAGCGACGGCGTGACGACGAGGTCCGGATGAATCGCGCGCAGCTCCGGCAGCCGCTCGCACGCGACGATCATTCGGCACGAGTCTGGCGTCGATGCGCTGCCGGTGGCGCGGCCGGCGCGCCGCGACGCCATCAGCCCGGCGAGCAGCTCCGGTCGCACGCCATCCAGATCGCCATGACTCAGGAATCCTGCGGTCAGCAACGCATCGTGGAGTTCGTCCGCGTCGCGCGGATCCGGGCGCTCTTCCTCGCGCACCCGGTCAATGGCTTCCGCGTCGAGGGCGCCGAGATCGCCGGCCGACGCGGGATCGGTGGCCCGCCTCGCTTGCACCGCATGGCTCCGCCGTTCCTCAAGCGGGGCATCGTCGAGAAACGCGTAGGGCCTGGCGTTCAGAATCTCGTGCGCAAAGACCGACGGCTCCGGCGTGTCACGGGCAATCAGCTGCAGCTCGCCGCGGTGGATCCGGCCGAGCACGGCACGAAGCCCTTCGAAGTCCATCGCCTCTTCGAGGCAATCGCGCACGGTCTGTGAGACGAGCGGATGATCCGGGATTTGGCGATCGCCGGGGATATTCTCGAGACAGGCGGCCGCATCGGGGAACACGGCCGCCATCAAGTCGTCCGCCAGCATCCGCTGGATCTGGGGTGCGACCTTGCGTCCGCCTCTGGCGCGCGGCACCGCCAGCGAGATGGTCGTGTTCCATCGCCACCGCGTCTTGAACACGGGCGCGTCGAGAAAGGCCTGAACCAGCACGTCCCGGGTCGTTTCGGGATGCAGATAACGGAAGACATCCGACAGCGGAAACGAGTGCTGGGGGCCCAGCGACAGCATCAGCGCGTCTTCGGTCGCTGCCGCCTGCAGCTCGAAGTTGAACTGCCGGCAGAAGCGCTTGCGCAGAGCAAGGCCCCAGGCTTTGTTGATGCGGCTGCCGAACGGCGCATGCAGCACGAGCTGCATGCCGCCCGACTCGTCGAAGAACCGCTCGAGCACGAGCGTCTCCTGCGAAGGTATCACGCCGAGCGCCCGACGGCCGTCCGCGAGGTACGACACGGCCTGGTCGGCGGCGTCCCTCTCGATGCCGGTTTCCGCCATCATCCACTCGATTGCGCGGACGTCGCCAGCTCGTCGGTCGACCTCGGCTCGAAGGTCGCTCACCGCGCGCGAGAGCTCGTCGCTGCGTGCCGGCGCTTCACCGAGCCAGAACGGGATGGTCGGAGGGGCTCCCTTCGCATCGGCGACCCGGACGTCGCCGCCGGCCACCTGCAGAATGAGCCACGACGCGTTGCCCAGCTGAAAGATGTCGCCGGCGCTGCTCTCGATCGCGAAATCCTCATTGAGCGTGCCGATGACCGTGTCGTCGGGATCGAGAACGACACGGTAGTCGGCGATTTCCGGGATCGCGCCGCCCGAAGTCTGGGCGAGGAGCCTCGCGCCACGGCGTCCGCGAAGGGTCCCGTTGACCTCGTCACGGTGGACCAGGGCGGCGCGGCGGCCGCGGCGGGTGGCAAAGCCGTCCGCGGTCATCCGCAGCACGCTGTCGAACGACGCGCGGTCGAGGGCGCGATAAGGCCACGCGCGCGTGACCAGCGCAAAAAGCTCGGCTTCCGAATAGTCGCGGCATGCGGACTCGGCGACGATCTGCTGCGCCAGCACGTCGAGCGGCGCGTCATGGGAGACGATGGCGTCGAGCCGACCGGACCGGATCGAACGCAGCAGCGCCGCGCATTCCACGAGGTCGTCGCGCGACACCGGAAACACCCGGCCCTTCGGTGTGCCGGCAATCGTGTGGCCCGAGCGTCCGACGCGCTGCAGCAGCGTGGCGATCCGGTGCGGTGATCCGATCTGGCAGACCAGGTCCACGTGGCCGATGTCGATGCCGAGCTCGAGCGAGGCGGTGGCGACGAGCGCCTTCAGCTGTCCGGACTTCAGCCGCGTTTCCGCGTCCAGCCGCTTCTCCTTCGACAGGCTGCCATGATGCGCCGACACCGCATCGTCGCCGAGCCGGTCGCTGAGATGCCGCGCGACCCGCTCCGCCATGCGCCGGGTGTTCACGAAAACCAGCGTCGTCCGATGGGCCGTCACGAGCGCGGCCAGGCGATCGTAGTATTCGTCCCAGACTTCGTGGGACATCACGGCCTCGAGCGTGGAACGTGGCATCTCGACGCCGAGGTCCATCTGGCGCCGGTGGCCCGCGTCGACGATCGTGCAGCCGGCTGCGGCGCCGGCGGTCAGGAACCTGGCAACCTCCTCGATCGGGGTCTGGGTTGCCGACAGTCCGATACGCTGCACTGGATTCTCGGCCACAGCCACGAGCCGCTCGAGCGACAACGCGAGGTGTGCGCCCCGGCGCGAGCCGATGACGGCATGGATCTCGTCAACGATCACCGTGCGCACGGTGCGCAGCATCTGCCGGCTGCGGTCCGAGGTGAGGAGCAGATACAGTGATTCCGGGGTCGTGACCAGAATGTGAGGGGGCGTCCGTACCATCGCGGCCCGCTCGGCTGGCGTCGTGTCGCCTGTTCGCACGGCAGCCGTGATCCCGGGAGCCCGCAGCCCGGCTTCTTCCGCCCTCTGCTGAATGCCGGCGCGGGGCTCCGCGAGGTTCTTGTGGATGTCGGCGCTGAGCGCCTTGAGCGGCGACACGTAGAGGACGCGGACTTCGTCCGGCAGCGGCGCTGTCTGACTCTCTTCGAGCAGCCGGTTGATGGCGGTGAGGAACGCGGCGAGTGTTTTTCCTGATCCCGTGGGCGCGGCAATGAGCGTATGCCGGGCGGCGGCAATCGAGTCCCAGCCGCTGAGCTGGGCGGACGTCGGCTCACCGACTTCGGTCGTGAACCACTGACGGACGACGGGATGAAAACCAGCGAAGGCCATGGGTATCGGAGATCCAGGGAAGGAAACTCATTCTACCGCGTGTGCCGAACGTTGCATATTACGCTGCCGTGAAGGAGGCTGCAGTGGATGAGGACCTGGAACATCTGGATCGAGAGGCGTTAGTAGTGGAAGTGAAGCGACTGCGTGCTGGTATCCGCGAACACCGTGACGCGTCCGGCCACCGATTGTGCTGGCATCATCCGCGGCTCTGGGGGCTTCTGCCGGAGCAGACCGATCCGCAGCCGATCGTTCCGGCGTGGCCGCAGTTCTTGCGCGGCTGCCTCAAGTATCGCGAGTCGCTCGATCGGCAGCTACCCGACGCCGCGCGCTCAGCAGATGAGTTTTGAAGACCGGCGTTGCCACATGAACACTTCGGCGCCGTCAGTAAGGAGTACGACATGCAGACGACCGAGCTGAGCTCCACGCTCGCGCAGCTTTTCGCTGAACTGGCCAACGGCGTGCCGGAAGGCGGAGGAGCCTTCATCCTCAACTCGGGGGACGCCGGGCTCCTGCGATCGCTCGAGAAGCTCTCCGCAGCCGATGCGTCTCAGTCGGTGAACGGGGGCGCGACGATCGCGGCGCACGCGCGGCACCTGCACTACGGGCTTTCGCTCATGAACCGCTGGGCGCGGGAGGGCGGAAACCCCTTTGCCGACGCGGCGTGGGACGAGGCGTGGAAAACCTCCCGGGTCGACGATCGGGAGTGGCGGTCGATTCGAGACGGGCTCGAACTGGAGAGCAACCGCTGGTTGCAGGCGCTCGGTTCACCACGCGAGGCGTCGGCGCTGGAGCTGGCCGGGATGATCGCAAGCATCGCACACCTGGCGTATCATCTCGGCGCGACCAGGCAGATCGCCAGCGCCGCTCGCGGTCCGAAAGAAGGAACATTCAGTAATCGCACGTGAACCGCTTCGGGCGGCCCGCGGCTCGGTCACGAGCGCGCGGAGCAAAGGACCGGTCGGATGAAACTGAACACCTATTTGAACTTTGGAGGCAATTGCGAACAGGCCTTTCGTTTCTACGAACAGCATCTCGGTGGAAAGATCACGATGCTGATGCGGCGCGCCGAGCAGCCCAACCAGACTGACACCTGGCCAGGCTGGGAACAGTCCATCCAGTACGCCGTCATGAACATCGGCGAGACGGAGCTGATGGGTGCTGACGTTGCGCCGGAACGCTTTCAGCCGATGCGCAGCGTGTACCTGTGTCTCACTGTCAACAGTGCAGACGAGGCGGAACGGATCTACGCGCTCCTCTCGGACGGCGGCCAGGTGTTCATGCCGCTGGAGGAAACGTTCTTTGCAGTCCGCTTTGGCATGCTCAGAGATAAGTTCGGGACCTCGTGGATGATCCTCGCCTTGAAGCCGCAGACTCCCTGACGGTTTCGCTCCAGGCCCCCGGGCCGGCAGCCAGCTCATTCACGCGCTGCTCGCGCACGATCTCGTGGACGAACTGCACCTGATCGTGTATCCGCTCGTGTACGTTCGGCAGCGCCAGAAAGGTCACGCGGCGAGCGTGCGCGCCTGCAGCAGATCGGTCCGCTCAGGCGTATTCTGAGGGGAATGGAGGATCTTCGATGCGCGCGTTATTCAGCCTGACTTCGATCCTGACGGTCGCGGCGGGGGCCGCCCTCCTGGGCTCCGACTGGCCGAGCTGGCGCGGGCCATCGAACAACGGCGTCAGCACCGACACCGGGCTCCCGGTCACCTGGGGTGCCTCCTGCGCGGATGCGCCCGTCGCGACGCCGGCTCCCCCGGTTGAACCGCCGGCCGCGACGCCGCCAACGGGGGGAGGGCAGCGCGGACGAGGAGGTCGTGGCGGGCGCGAAGGCCGGCCCCTGACGCCGTTCAACTGCAACAAGCTCGAGACCCAGAACGTCGCATGGAAGATTCCCTTGCCCGCCTACAGCGGTTCGACGCCAATTATCTCGGGCGACACGATCTTCCTGAACGTCGCCACCGCCGCCAACACCGGCACGCTCGAATTGTGGGCGATCGATCGACGCAAACAGACCGTCTCGTGGAAGAGGCCACTGGCCGACACCAACCACATGGAGCGCAAGCAGAACATGTCGTCGCCGTCGCCGGTCACCGACGGCAAGCATGTCTGGGTCATGACCGGCGTCGGGTCGCTCAAGGCTTTCGACTTCTCGGGCAAGGAACTCTGGGCGCGCCAGATCCAGGAGGACTACGGCAAGTTCGGCCTGAACTGGGGCTATGCTTCGTCGCCGCTGCTCAAGGCCAACGCGTTGTACGTCCAGGTCCTCCACGGGATGAAGACCGACGACCCGTCGTACCTGCTGAAGATCGATGCGCTGACGGGGAAGACCATCTGGCGGGTCGAGCGGCTGACCGAGGCGGTATCGGAGTCGCCTGACGCCTACACCACGCCGGCGTGGGCGGAGGTGAATGGCCGCGCCGAACTCATCATCACGGGGGGAGACGTCATCTCCGGTCACGACCCGGCCACCGGCGCCGAGTACTGGCGCGCTGACGTCCTCAACCCGCAGCGATCGCGCAACTACCGCATCGTGGCGTCCCCGACGGTGGTGGGCGACCTCATCATCGCCCCGACCAGGAACAACCCGATGGTCGCGATTCGCGCCGGCGGCAAGGGCGATGTGGCAGCCAGCCACGTGGTGTGGACGTTCGCCCAGGGACCCGACGTCCCCACGCCGGTCAGCGACGGCAAGCTGCTGTACATCGTCCGGGATGGCGGCGTGGCGTTCGCGCTCGACGTCAAGACCGGCGAAACCGTCTACGGACCGGAGCGGCTGCCGTCGGGCAACTACAGCGCCTCGCCGATACTCGCTGACGGCAAGATCTATGTGACCACCGAGGAAGAAGGCATCACGACGGTCTACCGCGCGGGCCCGAAGTTCGAGATCCTGTCGTCGAACAAACTGGCGGACGACTGTTCCCCGTACTGTCTGAGCACCGTGGCGGTCTCCGACGGCCAGCTGTTCATGCGGACGGCGTCGTTCCTCTGGGCCATCGGCAATCGAAGGCCGTAGCGCAGCCCTTCAGGGCTGCCACGGCATCCGCGTAGCGCAGCCCTTCAGGGCTGCCACAGCATCCGCGTAGCGCAGCCCTTCAGGGCTGCCACGGTATGCATGTCAGGCAGCGAGCACGAGCATCAGCGGCGCGACCGTCGAAGCAGGGCGCCTGCGAGCTCCTCCAGAGCGCGGATCGCTGCGTTGCGCACGTCGCGCTTGCGCGTGGGCGGACCCGCTCCCGTGTCATCGTCGGACCGGCGGCGATCGCCGGCGACGTCCGGACGCGCCGCACTGGCCATGATGCGCCTGGCGCCCATGAATCGCTCAATCCAAAACGCGTCGTTCAGATTGCTGCGACGAACGCGCCCGGCGCGTTTGCTGGCCTCGATCATCTGTCCCGATCCCTCGTAGATGCCGACGTGCGTGACGAGCGCCTTACGAGCGTCATCCGAAAAAAAGACCAGGTCGCCCCGCTGCATTCGTCGGCCAGTTGAAGTCCCAACTGTCGACTGGCTGACGGCACGGCGCGGAAGATCGACGGCAAACTCACGAAAGACGTATTGCGTCAGCCCCGAACAGTCGAACGAGTTCGGACCCTCCGCGCCCCAGACGTACGGTCGCCCGATGAGACTCGCAGCCAGGTGAACGACGTCCGATGCGGGGGCTGTATCTTCCGTGAGTAGGATGCCGGCAGCCACAAACAGGCACACGAATTTCAGACGCATCGAAAACTCGAAGTTTTTCCGGCAGGCTCTGGCGCGTGTGCTGCGGTGCGGCAATTTCAGCGCCAACGCTGCGGCCCTGTTCCGAGTAGAGGTCTTCATGAGCAAGGGCCGGTCGGATGGATGAGGTGTCGCGTCGGGGAGACGTGACCGTCCTCACTGCCGTTCACAGGACTGTGTTGGGACGAATCGTGGCGTCGATGCGGAGCCCGTACGCGGACGCGAGGTCGCGCAGCGTGTCATCCAGAGAGAAGCGGGGCGCCCAGCCTGTGGCATCGCGCGTGCGCCCGGTATCGGCAAGCAGGCGCATCCGGTCGATTGCCCGCGTCCGATCCGGATCCGGCACGACGGTTATCTCGCGGCCGAGGATGAGCCGGAGCCGTCCGATCACGTCGCTGACGGAATGAGCGGTACCGCTGCCGACGTTGAGGACGCGAAGGCCCTGCGCGGTTTGCATGACTGCCAGGATCGCATCCGCGATATCGCGTGTATCGATGTAGTCGCGCCGGGGGGTCATGTTGCCGAGCCTGATCACATCAGAGGCTTGCAGCGATTCGAAGACGTGCGGCAGCACATGTGGATTCGTCTCGTTCCGCCCGATCGCGTTGAACAACCGAAGGATGCTGCACGAGATGCCGCTGTCGTCACGAAATGCGCGGACAAGCCGTTCGCCGGCCAGCTTGGATTCTCCATATACCTCGAGCGGTCCAAGAGGCGTTTTATCTTCCAGGCAGGCCTGATCCACGGGCGCATACACGGCGGCGGTGGAGGCAAAAATAAAGTGGCGCACGGCGCTGGCGCGACAACCGTCGAGCAGGCGCCGCGTGCCCTCGACGTTCACCTGCTCCGTCTCCTGTGGCCTGGCCACGCAGTCGGGGATAAAGTGCATGGCCGCGAGATGGATCACCGTATCCGGCTCTTCGGCCAGGATCGCGGCCCGGACACGCGCGTCATCACGGATGTCGCCCTCGACCAGGGCGACGTCCGGCGGGAGCAGCGAGCGCCGCCCGCGCGAGAGATCGTCGTAGACGACGATCCGGTGGCCGTCCGATTGAAGCCGGCGGCACAGGGCAGACCCGATGAACCCGGCGCCGCCGGTGACGAACACGGTGCGGCGATTGCGGGCTTCACTCACGCGCGTGCCCCAGCAGGCCGGTGAACACGCTCCAGTACCCGTCGCACATGGCTTGCAGCGAATAGCGTTCGACGGCGACGGCGCGGCAGCCGCGCTTCATTTCGTCCAACCGGTTCCGGTCGGCTAGGACCAGTCGCAGCGCGGCGACCACGCTGCCGACATCCTCGGGATCGTCCACGTACCAGCCGGTCTGACCGGCATCGATCGGTTCCCGCACACCGGGAAGGTTGGAGACGAGACCGGGCACGCCGGAGGCGAGCGCCTCCAGCGTCGCAATCGACAGCCCTTCGCGGGTCGACAGCTGGACGAAGACGTCGGTCTCGCTGAGCAGGCTGCGCTTACGCTCCTCGTCGATGAAGCCGACGAATCGTACGGCGCCGGACGATCGCTCGGCAAGGGCACGGATGCGTGCTTCCTCGGGGCCCGTGCCCGCGATGATGAGGGACAGGGGCGCGCCCTCGGCGACGAGCTGTTCCACCGCGGCGATCAGCACGTGCACGTTCTTCCGCGGGACGAGGCGGGAGATGGAGAACAGCGTGAGCGCGGAACGCGAGCTCGCCGAGGGGCGGAACAAATCGACGTCGACACCGTTCGGAATGACCGTGACGTTCGAGACCTTCATCACGTGCTCCAGGTACTCGCCGAGGTCGCGGCTCACGCTCACGACGACATCCGCGCGCTGCAGGATGGCGCGGGTCACAGGCTCCATCGCGCGGGGGAGTTCATACACGTCGGCGTTGCCGTGAACGGTGACGACCAGCGGACGCTTCACCAGCGCCCGCATGAGCACCAGGCTGATGCCGAGCGGCAGGGGGAAATGCAGGTGCACCAGGTCCGCCTGCCTCATCAGCCGCCGCAGCGGCACCAGCGCACAGAAGATGTCGATGCCGGTGACGACACAGCGCTTCCAGAACGACACGTGGTGAACACCGGTCGCGTATTCCTTCCAGATTGCCGGTGCCGGATTCCAGAAGCGCTCCACCGACAGATACTCGTACTCCTGGCGCGCCGGTGTGTCGTGCAGACGTCTCGTGAGCACCACGTTGGAGATCTGCGGCGACAGGCCCTGCGCGATGGCGGCCAGCACCATCTGTCCGCCTCCCTGCCGCGGCCAGAACGTCGGATACACCGACAACAGCCTGATGGGTCGCCCCAGGGGGCTCTCTCTCATGCATGGCCTCGAATGGCATCGCACACGGCGTTCAGCCCGGCGCGTGCCAGTGTTTGTAATGCCTCGAGCGAGTTGTCGCCGAGCAGGCATTCCAGGCCCCGCATCTTGTGAGGCTCGCGGTTTGGAACGACCTGGGCCGGCTTGCCGAGCACCGCGGCGCAGATCGCCGGATGATACCGGTCGGACACGACCGCCGAGGAGCCGGTCACGAGCGCGACCAGCTCGGTGACGCTACGGCAGGCGACGAAGGGTACGCCGAGCCCGCGTGCCGCCCGCGACAGAAAGCGCGCGTCGCGCCGGTAGTCGCTGGTGGCCAGGACGATCGGGTCGGCGGCGGCCGCCGCGATGAGCCGCGGACCGTCGAAGAGCGCCCCCTGCTCGCACCTCAGCTGTCGCGCATCGAGGTTGTTCGACCGCAGGAACACGAGCCGATAGCTTCGGCCGGGCGCCCGCCCCGCGGGCGGCTGGTAGGGGTAGAGGAACGCCAGGTCCGCCGACCGCACCGCGGCGATGCCGTGGTCGCTCAGGTACTTGAAGGTCGACGGCTCGCGGGCAACGCGCAGCGTAGCGGTCGCCACCGTCGACAGAGCAGGCGGCTGCAGCGGACCTATCGAGTGGCTCGCGAGCACGACCGGCTTGCCAAGCTCTCGCGCCACAGCGAGATCACACAGCGCGCTCGAGGCGCGACGGTCGTAGTCGGCCAGGTACGGGCCCGGCGCACACACGATCGCATCGTAGCCGGCGAACATTGAGCGGCGCCGTGACGCCCACCACGGCTCGAACATCAGCCGCCCCGCCAGTGCCGGCGACATGCTCCAGTACCAGGGAAAGGTGTCAGGCAGATAGCGATCGACCAGGTGCAGCACCTCCCCGGTCTCCAGAGCCGGACGCGCCGGGAACCCTGCGAGGTCCAGCCTGCCCGGCTTCAGATTTCGCAGCGCCCTCAGAAGCACGGAGAGCTGGAGCACATCACCGAGGTTGCCCTTCAGCCAGGCGTGCAGAACGAGGATCCTCACGTCGATCGTCCTCTCGCGAGCGCCACCGACGCGGACGCCAGGACCATCCCCATTGCCACCGCAACGAGCGAAATTCCTCTGAACGCCAGCGCCGCGATCAGCCCAATCGTCAGATCGAACGCAAGCGCCTCGCCGACCAGCGCCACGACCCACTCGGTCACGCCCAGGTTCGCCGGCGTGATGTTGACCATTCGCACCGGGCTGGTGAGGGCGTAGAGAAGGCCGCCGCTGAGAAAGTCGCCGGGGGTATGCGAGAGCGACTGCGTCAGCAATCCGAACGTGAGGAAGTTGAGACAGTGGCGGCCGACCGAATAAAAGAACACGCCGGCCGCCATGGCGGGATTGGCTCGAAGGCCAGCCATGCCCGCAAGCCACGCCCATCGACGAAGGCCGGAGTAGCTCGTTGCCCGGGGGATCGATTCGAACACGGCGATCGCAGCCGCACTGAGCACGAGCAGGGCCGCGGCGACGCCGAGGATGGCCGCCGGTGGGCGGCGGTGGATCGCCCAGAACACGGCCATGGCCGCCGCCGCGACGAGACCGCCGGCCGCAAGGCCCAGCACGTTGCTCACCAGCGTCGCCCATGTGAAATCGAGATAGGTCACGCCGCGCTGCCGGAGATACGCGAGACGAACGGCGACACCTCCGGCGACCGGCACCAGCGAGCCGACCAGAAAGCCACCCGTCCGCACGAGGTAGAGCTCCCAGAAGCCGAGGTCCCTCAGCGAGCTCCGGAGCGGCAGCAGCATCGAGGCGTTCAGAAATAATTGCGACAGGAGCTGAAGCAGGCACGCGACACCAAGCAACCCGATGGACAGCCGCCGGACGGAGGCGAGTTCAGCGGTGCCGGCGAGATGCACGATCATGGCGGCGAGCAGTGCCACGACGAGTGCGGTCGTCAGCCAGAATCTGCCTGACCAGCGGTTCGCCGGTCGCCCGTCCACGCCGTCGGGGACGGCGTGCGGCGTCGGTCTATTCAGGTCAACTGGCCGCACGTCGGTCACTGCCAGCCGGGATGAGCCGTCCCATCGAGGTCACAGGGAAGTTCGCGGACCAGCAGTCGGCTCCGAGGCGTACTTGAGAGGAAACTCCCGACTCCTGCTCTGGTTCACGTTGACGATCAGGTCGGCCAGGAGCCCGGTGGCAACCGTCTGGCCGCCGATCACGACCAGCAGCACGCCAAATGTGAGAAGGGGCCGCGTGCCGATGGGGACGCTTTGGGTCCAGAGAAAGGTCAGATACGCCAGACAGAGTACGCCGATCAGGATCAGAAAGGATCCAATTCGCGCAAAGAAATGCAGGGGCCTCGTCGTGTACTTGATGAGGAAGAAGACGGTGAGCAGATCCGGCATGTCTCTCAGGGTCTTCAGAGCCGAGTACTTCGAAACACCATACTTTCTCTCGTTGTGGGTAACAGGGCACTCAGCGACGCGGTAGCCCATCTCGGTCGCGATCACAGGAATGAAGCGGTGCATGCCGCCATACAGATTGAGCTCTCTCGCGACCTCGGCGTTGTACAGCTTGAGCCCGCTGTTCACGTCCTCGAACGAGCTGCCGAACAGCAGGCGGACCGTGTATCGATTGAAGAGCCGGGAGGCCGCCACCTTGATCCGGTTGTCCTGCCGCTCGCGCCTCCAGCCGCTCACGATTCCGGCACGTTCGGCGATCAGCATCTCGTACATGCGCTGGAGATTCCCAGGGTCGTCTTGCAGATCCGCGTCCATCGTAAGGATGTACTGCCCGCGCGCCTTCTGAAATCCACAGAGAAGCGCCGGAGATTTTCCGAGATTCCGCCTGAACGAGAACAGCCGGATGCGGTCGTCGGCGGCCGCCATCGACTCGAGCGCATCGAACGTCCCGTCCGTAGAGCCATCGTCCACGAACACGACCTCGTACTTGTCGGTGAACGGCGTTACCGACCGGTGGATCGACGCGAGGAGCTCAGCTAGGCTCTCTCGTTCGTTGTACACAGGGACGACGACGGACAGCATCGGAACGGTCGCCGGGCTGGTCTGTTCCGACTTCACTTGGAGGGCGCAACCGGTTCGGGTGACGTGGCCCCCTCGCGAGCCCGTCCGAACTCGGGCAAGGCGGGCCCCGCCGTGATGATGCACAGCAGTGCCCCGTCGGCAGTCGTCACATGGTGGAGTGCGGGGCGCGCCGCCAGCCGTCCCAGGTCGCGTTTGGCGCCCCGCGCCAGCAATACCTCGAGGTGATGCCTGTTCAGGTCATCGTGAACGTAAACCACCTCCGGGTACCGCTCAGCATTCTGTTGAACAAGGTGGTTGGGATGCCCCGACATCCTGACGGTCACTCCCGAAGACCGGGCCCGTTCCGCTCCCCATTTCACTGCTTGCAGCATGCAATTGCCCCAGTAATCGACGTCGTATTGCTTGAAGGCTCCCTTCGGTCCGCCAACCAGTGCGTTGAAATACGCGACCTGGTTGGGGTGGAACCGGATCATGACGACCAACGCGCCGGTGACGCCGATAGCTAGAGCGGTCATGACGAGCCGGCGCTGCAGAAGCGTCCGTGCCCGGGAGTGTACGCCCGCCCAGCCGGCGGCCGCCAGCACGACAAACACGGGGTAGACGAACAGCAGGTGGCGGATACCATCGTACAGCGTGGAGCTCCTGAGTATGCTCGCCACGATGGGAATAATCGCGATGGCCCACACGACCGCCTTGCGTCGCAAGTCGGCGCGGTTGGGAATGAAGACCAGAGAGCATGCCACGCCAACGAGCACGACTGGCGGCGTGGAGATGAGCAACCACCACGGCGCATAGTGCCACGGCAGCTCGGTCGAAAGGTGCTCGGATCCCCGGTACAGAACGAATGCCTCCCAGGGATAGTTGGACACCCCCAGCAGCGCTACGAACGGTCGGGTCAGTGGCGCGCCGCCGGCCCACGGCCAGAAGACGGTGCCGAGCAGCAGTACAACCACCGCAATGGCGACCACGCGCAGGGCAGTATCAGCCAGCTGTCGCCAGTTTGTGATCCGCTCGGCAATGACGAGCCCACCAATGACGAGACCGAAGTATCCAAGATAGAGCAGGGCGCCAACCCGGACCCCGAGGGCCAGTGCGAGGGACACCGCAATCTTGCTGCCAGTGGACAGGGAAATGTATGGCCATCGGCGGGATACCGTGGAGATGTAGTAGAGCGCAACCACCGACAGGGCCGCGAACGGCAAGTCCTTGGGGTTGTTCATCGAGTGGGCAAAATAACGGGGCGATAGCGCCAGCAGCACCAGCGCCAGAACGCCTGACCACCAACCGAACAGGCGCCCCGCAAGCCGTCCGCAGTACACGACCCCGACCCAGCCGAAGATGGCGTTGACGACGTGACGCAGGACCCACTTGTTGACAGGGATCCACAACTCGAGAGCCGCGCAAATCGTATCGAACAGACCCGGATACAGGTGGCCGCCCGTTTCGCGGAACTCCTCGCGGGTCCGCAGCCCCCGGAGGAAGTCGAGAACCTTGTGCCCGTAGGTCCTCCGGCTGTCTTCGTCCCACGTGACGCCAAAGTCGAACGACGCCACGATCATGATTGGCAGGAGCAGGAGGGCCAGTACGACGAAGATCCGCCGAGCCAGCTTCGGGACCGGATCGAGAGCCGTGCGAATGAGCGGTCCGGCCGGGGTGACCAAGGCGCTGTCCGCCATTGTATCCATCCACGATCCGGATGTGTCATCCGAGCGCCTCCGCCATTCGAGCTACGGCGTGCCGAGGCCGGCTGCGCGCGCAATCAGAAACAACCCTGCCCCGACGATGACGGCCCCGGTGGCTCGCGCGACCCGCCCACCGGCCGGTGCGAGACGTTCGGAGGTGATGGCTGCCGCCGCGACAGTCATGGCGCGAAGGTCCATGACCCCGATGACCAGGAGGATCGCGGTCAGGCCGGCACAGCAGCAGCTGCAGTGGAGGCCGAGGCGCAGGCCGTGTCGCCAGGCCGTGCCGGCGTCGGATGGCAAGGTACGGCCGCGCCGGGGTACCTCCTGGCAGCAGGCAAGATGACGCATCTTCCACGCGGTGAACTGGAGCGCGCCGGCGATCAGGACGACCACACCGACCCCGATCGGAACGGCGCGCGCCAGCGCCGGCTGCCGCATCTCGACCGCTGCCAGCGCGACGCCCAGCGGAAACGCCGCCATTCCGAACGCGGTCCACACGAAGAAGTAGCCTGCGCCGACGAGCGCGGTCAGACGACCGAGGCGCGTCTCGCCTGCAGTGCCAACCGCCTGGCGGTAGCGCCGCAGCATGGGAACCAGGGACGGCAGCATCATCGCCACCATCATCACGACCCACATACCGAGGAACGACGCGGCGGCGCCCGGCCACGTCTGTCCGGGCATCCGCATCCACGCCATCGACATCGTCCAGCCGCCGGCCATCGGCATGCCACCCATCGCCGACATCGACGCGCACCAGACGATGGTCAGCGCCGCGCTGGCGGCGAAGAGCAGCGCTGAAACTCCGAAGAAGGCCTGATGGGAAGCTCGCTCGGAAGCCATGATGACCTCGCTCAACGCGTGCCGTACTCGTCGTGGCGGCGCCACCAGACGCCGGTCTCGTTGCGCCCCCTGGAAGCGCGGTCGAGCCACTGGTACATGCCCCAGAGACCGTCGAGTCCGCGCGCATAGGTGGAGTAGGTGTGGTAGACGACGCCGTCCTCGACCACGAACGCGCTCATGCCCGGCCGCTCGCGCGTGTAAGTGGCGACGTCGGTTCCGATCCCGGCCGCGATCTCGGCGACGGGCCCCTCGCCTTGCTTGGTCAGTGCGTCGCCGATCCCACGTTCTGCCAACGCCGGCTCGCGCCGGTAGTTGTATTCGACGGTTCCCTCACGCTGTTGCTTCTCGGTCAGCGAGACGTTGAAGTCGAAGTTGAAATCTCCGCCGAACGAGGAGGCCCACGGGAACGTCCACTCCATCCGCCGCTTGTACGCCTGCAGCTTGGCGAGAGGCGCCCGCGACACGGCCGAAAGCGTGACGTCATGGTTGGCCAGGTGGGCGACGGAGCCGCTGAACCCGTCCGCGATCGCCGAGCAGGACGGACACCCCGCTGTATAGTCGGGCCCGAACATGAAGTGGTAGACGAGGAGCTGCGAGCGCCCCTGAAAGAGGTCCGCCAGCGAGGCACTCCCCTCGTCGGTCTCGAATCGATACTCCTTGTCGATTCGAACCCACGGCAGTTCCTGCCGCCGCCGCGCCAGCTCGTCGCTGCGCCGCGTTAATTCCTTTTCCGCCTCGAGCAGCTCGAGCCGCCCTGCCAGCCACTCGGTCCGGGTCCCGGTCATGTGTTTCGTCATCGCTGTTCTCCTCCAATTCCGTTCGCTTCTCGACACGACCTCGTGGTCGTTGGTCATGAGATAGATTGAGCGCTGAGCCTCGAACGATGGGAGTGACAAGTGTGACGGGATTCCGTGACCTCGGGCTGGGAGCGAGTCGTGCGAGCGTGTCAGGGGTCCGAGCGACGAACCGGCCGGCGAGCGAGTGTCACGAGCGAGCCACGCGAGTGGAGCGGGGCATGAGGGGGCCCCGCGAACGAGCGTGTCAGGGGGTCCGGGGGACAAAGTCCCCCGGTGAGAAATGGACTCGCTGATCACCGCCGCGGCGCGTGCGCTCGCGGCGGGTGATCCCCTCGGCGCATTGAAGCGGATTGCCCTGCGCGACGACGCGCCTGCGCTCGCGCTTCGGGGCATCGCGATGGCGCAGCTCGGCGATTTCGTTCGAGCGAAGACGCTCCTGCGACGTGCCGCGCGAGCCTTCGGTCCGAAAGAGGCCATGGCCCGCGCGCGGTGCGTCGTCGCCGAAGCCGAGATCGCGCTCGTCTCGCGCGACCTGAGCTGGCCGGCGAAGGCGCTCGACGCGGCGCGGGCGACGCTCGAGGAGCACGGCGACCTGGTGAACGCCGCGCACGCACGATATCTCGAGGTCCGCCGTCTCCTCCTGATAGGGCGCCTCGACGATGCCGAGCGTACGCTTGCCGGGCTCGATCCCGTGCCCTTCCCGCCCGCGTTGCGGGCCGTCCACGACCTGGTGGCGGCCGGGATCGCGATGCGGCGCCTGCGGACGAAGGCCGCGCGCGCGGCGCTCGCCCGGGC